>CACZUR010000020.1 GCA_902784435.1 uncultured Bacteroidia bacterium
GAGCGTAAATACAGCCAAGAAGTACCTTAGTCAGTTGGAAGGCCTCGGTCTTCTCACAAAAGAGCGAATCGGCAAGGAGTATATCTGGTTCAACACCGAGCTGATGGCTATTTTGTCAGATTAATGATTAACCTGCAATCCCAACAAATACACAGCCCTCAGGTCTTCAAAATTGGTTCGATAATTGTCCCATTGCCCGCACTTTTTTGCGGCACGGTTTGGATGTATCGCTCAAAGTTTGTAGTTTTGTAGCAAAGTATCATTATGAAGTATTGTTCCCACTGCGGGACTCAGATTCCCGACGAAGCCCTCTTCTGCCCCAACTGCGGGACACGCGTAATCACGCCTGCGCAGCAGCCAGTTCAGCAGCCAGTTCAGCAGCCAGCCGAAAAACAGCAGCACAAGAAAAAATTCATCTCCATGGATAATTTCCGGGCCAACCGGGAAGCCCAGAAACAGCGCAGGGCCAAGATGAAATGGTGGCACTGGGCCTTGATTGCCATCGGTGTCGCCATCCTGACCATGATGGAAATCGGGGCCTAGACCGGAGGGACGGCATTCTCCCAGGCCTTGTCCACAAAGACGCGGGTGGAGTCCGGGGATGATTACAGTTCCACCACGCGGTAGGCCGTAGAACCCAGGCCGTTTTCCTGGGCCTGGTAGACAATGCGGATGCCGTGGCGCTGGTTGATGCGCTCGATGAGGGCTTTGGTGTCATTCTGCCCGTCAGTTTCCAGATTGAAGATTCTGTCCAGGCAGAATTTGTCCAGGGCCACCGGATCCAGGGAGGCGGCGATGCCGATATCCTGGATGGTGGGTGCGTGCGGGTTGCCGTCGCAGTCACAGTCGATGGAAAGGTTGTTCATGACGTCGATGTAGAGCACCTTCCCGCCGAAGTAGTCGTGCACGGCCTGGGCGGCAGCCGCCATCGACTCGATGAAAGGCGTATTCTTGTCCGGGGACAGGAACCAGCCCGCCGGTGCATGGAGGTCTCCGCTCTCCGATGCCTGCTGGTGTTTGCCGGCCGAATGGATGTTCACCTTGCCGTTGGAAGAAGCCACGCCGATGGAAGCGTTTTTGAGGACGCCGCCGAAGCCCCCCATCGCATGCCCTTTGAAATGGGCCAGGTTAATCATCCAGTCGTAATTCCGGATATGGGAGCCCACGATGTCGTACTGGATCCACTTGTTGTCCTTGACGGGAATCTGGATTTCCCCTTCCTCGTCCATGATATCCACCGGGGCTATCTTGTCGTAGCCGCGCTGGGCAATCTCGGCACGGTGGGAGGCCGTGTTGGAACGGCTTCCGCCGTAAGCGGTATTGCATTCTACCAGCGTCCCGTTCACTTTTTTCACCAGCGGGGCGATGAGTTCGGGAGACAGGTTGTTGGACCGGGCCGACTCTCCGGTAGAGATCTTTACGGCCACGCGGCCCTGGGGCTCCACACCCAGGGCTTCATATACTTTCAACAGGCCTTCCGGAGAGATATCCCTGGTGAAATAGACGACAGATTGGGCATCGGCCTGCTCCGTGGAGGCCGGTTTACTGCTTTTGGCGGGGCTGCCGCAGGAAACGGCGGCCACAAGGCCAAGCAGGACAGACAGAATAGAGAGAATGCGTGTTTTCATGGTACAAAGATACTTCATTTTACAGAGAAAATCACTATCTTCGCGTAACAAGAACCATCCCGTATGTACCAGTACAAAGAAGTTAAAGAAAACAGGTTTGTCCTGAGTCTGGACAACCATGTGGAAGTAGCCGAGGCCCTGCAGGCTTTCTGCCGGGAAAAGGGCATCCTCGCCGGCATGGTGAGCGGGCTCGGGGCCGTTTCGGAAGCCACGTTCCGCTACCTGGACCCGAATACCCTGAAGTATGTAGACAAGACCTTCCGGGAGCAGATGGAAATCACCAACCTCACGGGAAACATCTCACAGAAAGACGGCCAGCCGTACCTGCACCTGCACATTACGGCCAGCCGCAGCGACTACAGCTGCATCGGCGGACATCTGCTCACGGCCCGCATCAACGGCGCCTGCGAACTGTATGTAGAGGCTTTCCCGAATCAGTTCGTCGGACGGCGGCAGGACCCGGAGACCGGCATCAACCTGTACGATTTCCAGGATTAGGGCCTGCCTGTCAAAAAAACCGGGCGCTGCCTTTGCGGCAACGCCCGGTAAAATAATGCCAACCGCGCTTATTGGATGGCGATCTGTTTTACGGATTCGGCTTTCTGGATTTTCTCCTTCTTGGGAAGGTTCACATGCAGGACGCCCTTCTCCACCTTGGCCTCGATTTTCTCGGCATCCACATCGTCCGGCAGCAGAAGCGTCTGCTGGAACTTTTCGTAGGAGAACTCGCGGCGGAGATAACGGCCGTGCTTCTTGCCTTCCCGGTTCTCGGATTTCTTCTCCATCTCGATATGCAGGGCATTGTCCTCATCTACATGGACCTTGAAGTCCTCCTTGTCTAAACCAGGGGCGGCCAGTTCCACTTCGTACTCCTTCTCGGTCTCCATTACGTTGATGGCAGGGGCCGTGTAAGTGGGCCTTTCCATCCAGCTGTTGTCGAAAAAGTCATTGAAAATGTCCGGCAGCCAGCTATCACTTGTCCTTCTAATCATCGGTAACATAAGTCAAAAACTTTAATCGTTCCGGTTTTGGGCGTATCCCTATTCCCGGGGCTCCTTCGCGGAGTCACTGAAAGAATTGCAAAGCCGGGACCACAGCCCCCGAAATGGACAAAATGGCGCATTCCGTGCCACTTTGTCCCCCCCGGAGTGACAAATCGTCTTATTCTGTCAACGCGGCAAATACCTTTCGAAGAACGCCCAGATGAGCGAGCAGGTGTCCATGTCGGAGAGGGCCCAGGAGTGGCGCCCTTCGCGGACTTCGTACAGCAGCACCTGGCAGGCCGGGCCGCCTTTCCAGGCGGGCAGGCCGCCGTCCCAGCGGTGCAGCAGCACCTGGCGGGTATTCTCCCCCTTGAGGGGCAGTGGCGTCACGGTGGCGTCGGCCTCACAGCCATTCTCTTTCACCCAGGCATCAACAGCTTCCGGGACAGGCAGATAAGCGCCCCAGCCGCCTTCCCCTTCCGGGTCTCCTTCCCAGCGGGAAGTGCGGTCTGCGGTACCGTGCACCTCCATGAAGGGCACCGGGCCGCGGAAGGCTACTGAATCGGCCACCCAGCGCATGGTGAGCCCGGCGACGGAAGCGATGGCGCGGAACTCGCCGGGATAGCGTCGGCCGATTAGATAGCACATCTCTCCCCCGTTGGACATGCCGGTGAGGAAGGCCGTTCCCAGCCCGTACTGCCGGCACAGGTAACGGGACAGAAAACAGACGAACTGGTCATCGTCCTGCCGCATGCCCTTCTGCGCAGGATAGCCCACATACCATCCCGTCTTGCCCTCCGGCGCCTTCAAGCCCTGCGGAATACAGAGTGCAAAGCCTTCCCGCTCAGCTACTTCCAGCATTTCCGGCCGATACCCTTTGGCCTTGCCGCCATAGCCATGCAACATAATGACCAGCGGCCGTTCCTCCCGCAATTGAGCAGGTACGTACATGTAGTGTACCCGGTACTGTCCGTCATACAGGATACTGTCCCGGACGGGTTTCAAAGCCGATGTCTGACACAGTCCCGGCAGCGCCAGGCCCACGAGCAGAAAGAGGGCGAAAAGAGATCCCAGCAAGTTTTTCATATCCGATTGCATTTGCCGGTACTAAGATAGTAATTCTTCCTGGATTATTTTATTTGTTAATACAACATTTTCTTTCTAACTTTGTTGGTTATGAAGGCAAAATTTATCACACTGATTCTTCTGCTGCTGGCCACCCTGGGGACGGCCGGCGCACAGAACAATCCGCTGGAGATAAATGACGAATGCTACAGCCTGTACCTGCAGGCAGAAAACAAGCTGGGGAAAGACGGCTTCACGCAGGCCAACGAACAGTTCCTTCGCAGCGCCCTCACGTACGGCGACACCAAGTCCCAGACGCTGTATTACCTGGGGCGCCTCAAAAACGCCATCCAAAGGATTCCCGGCGGCACGGTAACCACCGACGAACAGGACGCAGAAATAACCAAACTGCAGGAAGACCTGATGACGATAGCAGACAAACTGGGGTACCCGCAGTACTATTATTATGCCTTCGAACTGGCCCAGAACTACTTCTACAGCCACAACAAGTCCATGCGGGCCATGGAGCTTATGCAGGACCTGCAGAACATGGCTTTGGAAAAGAAGGACTACTACGGCCTGTGGATGAGCCAGCGCTATATGGTGGCCCTGTACGTAGACCAGGGAGACTACCTGAACGCCAAGCCCCATATCCAGAACGCCATCCGGGTGTATGAGCAGTCCCAAGACTCCATGGTCAGGAGCCAGAGCGTCACCCGCCTGTACTGCGACCTTTCGGACACCTATTTGATTGGAGCAGACTCGGTGAAGATTAACATCGACAAAGCCGTCAAAGCCGCCGATTCCCACCTGGACAGCCTTCGCTGCGCCTATTACCTGGCCAAAATCAAGGCATACGAGCAGGATGCAGAAGCCTATGCGTTCCACCGCGACTATTGCCTGGCCGACAAGCAGCTCTCCATCATCAGCCCCACCGCCTCCCTGGTGTTCCAAACCCTGGACGCCATCCTGGAAGGCCGCTTTGACGTAAGCACCATCAACAGCCTGTCCACAGCCCGCGTCAGGGAAATCAAATACATAGCCAACGTGGCCGAAAAATACGGCTACGAGGAGCAGGGGTTCGAAATCGAGCGCCTGCTGGTGGGGAAATTCGAGAACCAGATGGCCGATGCCAACCGCGCCAAGCTCACGGAGCTGGACGCCCGGCTGGGCAACAACGCCCTGCAGGGCCAGCTGGAAACCGAATCCCAACGGATTTCCCGCATCACCCGCCTGATCTTCGTGCTGCTCTCCGCC
Organism: uncultured Bacteroidia bacterium; assembly: GCA_902784435.1. Lineage (GTDB taxonomy): Bacteria > Bacteroidota > Bacteroidia > Bacteroidales > UBA932 > Cryptobacteroides. Next base: position 4,934 of record CACZUR010000020.1, read on the forward strand.
ATCCTGGTGGCCGTCATCGCCTTTCTCATCATCCACATCTACACCCTGCGCAAGCACAACAGCAAACTGATAGAGGCCAATGAGCGCGTGCGCCTGGCCGATGCCGCCAAAACCCGCTTTGTGCAGAACATGAGCCACGAGGTACGTACGCCCCTGAACGCCATCGTGGGCTTCTCCCAGTTGCTGTCCCTGCCGGACGGTGCCCTCAGCCCGGAAGAGAAGGATGAATTCGCCGCCCACATCGTAAACAACACCAAGATGCTCACCATGCTGCTGGACGACATCCTCAACGCATCGGCCATGGACAGCGGAAACTACACCATCTCCTACGAAACCGGAGAAAAAGACTACATGGCCCAGGCGGCCATCTCCAGTTCGGAACACCGGCTGCAGCCCGGCGTTTCGCTCACCTATGAGCCGGAGGATTCCAAACCCTTCAGCTTCACCACAGACCCCCGTCGCGTGCAGCAGATCCTGATCAACCTCATCACCAATGCCTGCAAGCACACCTCGGAAGGCTCCATCGTGGTTTCCAGCTCGCTCCAGGAGCATCCCGGCTACGTGACCTATGCCATAACGGACACCGGCACGGGCATCGCCCCCGAAGACGCCGAAAAGATCTTCGAGCGCTTCACCAAGCTCAACGACTATGTCCAAGGAACCGGCCTGGGACTGAGCATCTGCCGCGACATTGCCGGCCGCCTGGGCGCCAAGGTCTTTCTGGACACCACCCATACCGGCAAGGGATCCCGTTTTGTATTCCAGCTGCCCATCCACCCCGACAATCCCGATAATCCCATCCAGTAATTGAACCGGATTTCCCAGTTCCTTCTGTCCTTGACCGCCATCATTTTAATGGCGGCAGGCTGCCAGCCCATGTACACGCCGACACCGCAGGAACCGCAAAAGACGACTCCCCAGCCGGAGCCTGAACCCGAACCGGAGCCCGAGGAAGAGCCCTTCGAATCGGCCGCCGATGCCGTCCTGCACATGGGGGCGGGCTGGAACCTGGGCAATACGCTGGACAGCAACAGCGGGAATGCCGAACACATGTGGATAGAGGCCTGGAGTTCCCGCAAACCCGCCGATTATGAAAAGGCCTGGGGCCAGCCGCAGGCCACCCGGGCGCTGATGCACATGTTCAAAGAGGCCGGATTCGGTGCCATCCGGGTACCCGTCACCTGGTATCCGCACATGGGAACGCTGAATGTCAGCATCGTAAATGTGGACGGTGAACAGCATCCGGTATGGGACAAATCCACCTGGACGGGAACGGAGGTAGACCCGGCCTGGATGGCCCGCGTAAAGGAAGTGGTAGACTATGTCCTGGACGAGGGCATGTACTGCATCCTGAACGTGCACCACGACACCGGCGACGCCAGCACGGCCTGGCTCGTAGCCAGCGAAGCCGGGTTCAATACCGCCAAAACCCGCTACCAGGCCCTCTGGCAGCAGATTGCCAGCACGTTCAAAGACTACGGCCCCCAGCTGCTCTTCGAGTCCTACAACGAGATGCTGGACCAGTACGGTTCCTGGTGCTTCGCCTCTTTCGCCGCTCCGGGCAACTATGACGAAGCATCGGCCCAGGCCTCTTACAAAGCCATCAACGATTACGCAAGATGTTTCACCGAGACGGTGCGGGCCACCGGCGGCAACAACGCGGAAAGGAACCTCATCGTGAACACTTACGGTGCCTGCAACGGCGGCGGTTCCTGGAGCAGCCACCTGAACGACCCCCTGAAACAGATGGCCCTCCCCGAAGCGCCGGACCACATCGCCGTCCAGGTGCACAGTTACTGGGATGCCGGTAAATTCGCCCAGCAGAAGGCCGATATAGACAAGATGTTCAACGATTTGGACACCCACCTGGCAGGGCGCCTGGGCGTACCCGTCATCATCGGCGAGTGGGGCGGCGGCACCGGAGAAGACAGCGACGCCAACGTGCAGTTCGCCTCCTACTTTGCCCGGAAAGTACGGGACAAAGGCTGGGCCGCCCTCTGGTGGATGGGCCTTTCGGACGGGGCCGATCGCGCCGTCCCCGTCTGGACCATGCCCCGGACCCAGGACGCCATTGTCCGGAATTCGTTATAAGGAGCGGTTCTGCCGCAGAGGCAGTGGTTTATTCCCCGGCGTATTGTCCGGCAAATAAGATGGCACCCGTGCTATACGCCCCCGCAATGCAACGTGTTACGCGAAAAACGCACAAAAGTGCGTAACAGGTGGTCCTGCAATGCAACGTGTTACGCGGAAAACGCACAAAAGTGCGTTATAGGTTGCACGCCAATGCAACGTGTTACGCGGAAAACGCACAAAAGTGCGTAACAGGTTGCTCCATTTGGATAAAACCAATGTTTTGTGTAAGTTTGTGACATGAGTTTAAAGAACAAACTGACCCTTGCCGCGGCCCTGCTGGCCGCACTGCTGTCCATCGTGGGCATCCGGAGCGCCGTCAAAAAGCACAGAATCAAGAAGGAAGAAAAGGCCTGGCTGGCGCTGGGGCCCATCCAGAACCATCCCAAACGCATCTATGACGTCAAGTTTGCGCGGGAGTTCAACGACATGAACGAAGTGCAGCTCCGGATGGCCCAGGCCATCGGCGTGCCGCCCGTGGCAGACCGGGAGGCGGCGGAAAAACTCAAAAACAAGCTGGTGCGGCTGGAAGACACGGACACTTACGTGGTAGATTCCCTCACCCACTCCATCCCCTACCTGATTCCGGAGGCCAAGGCGCTGCTGGATCTCATCGGCAAGAATTTCCAGGACTCGCTCTCGGCCAAGGGACTCAATCCCAACAAACTGGTTATCACTTCCGTGCTCCGGACAGAGGCCGATGTAGAGAAGCTCCGCCGCCGCAACCTGAACGCCTCGGAGAACTCTACACACCGCTACGGAACCACCTTCGACCTTTCCTACTGGCGCTACGTGAAAATTCCGGAGCTGCGCGGCCGTTCCTACGAGGACGTGCCTCCGGAGTATCTGCGCGCCACCCTGAGCCAGGTACTCAAGGACATTCACGACCAGGGCAACCTGTGCTACATCAAATACGAGCGCAAGCAGAATTGTTTCCACATCACCGTCCGGAAATAGACCCCACAGGTGGGAATATCCAAATATATTCCGTAACTTTGTAAGACACTAAAACCCTTACATGCAAAAAGCCTTACTTAGCCTGGCAGCCCTTCTGGCAGCCATTTCCGGATTCGCCCAGGGCGGCAACACGCGCGACGGCGGCCCCGACGGAAACTACCGTTCTGTCTATGAACTGGTTAGCAACCAGCAAAAGAAAAATGACGGATTCAACCTGTATCTGAACTTTGCCGGTGCTTTCGTGGAAAACTTCAACCCGCAGAGTTCCCTCTTCCGGGCCCGGGATTTGCGCCTGGAAATCAAGGGCTGCTTCGGAGACCATCTGAGCTACCGCCTGCGCCACCGCCTGAACCGTGCCTGGTGGTCGGACGGACAGGCCGACAATTTCTCCAAAGCCACGGACATCATGATGCTGGGCTGGAAGTTCAACGACCACTGGCAAATCAACCTGGGCAAGATGTGCCAGATCTGGGGCGGATTCGAGTACGACGAAAATCCCATGTTCATCTACCAGTATTCAGACCTGGTGGACAATATGGACATCTTCATGACGGGGGCCATGGTCTCCTGGCATCCGGTCCCTTCCCAGAAACTGGCCATCATGGTCACCAACAGCCATACCACGCAGCCCCAGTTCCGGGGCTACGAGCTGTCGGCCCATCCCCTCACCTATATCCTGAACTGGAACGCCAGCTTTGGGGGCGGCATCCTGCAGCTGCGCTGGGCCGGCGGTGCCCAGACAGAGGCCAAGGGACAGTATTCCTTTATGGCCACCCTGGGTCAGAAGCTCTCGCTCAGGAAATTCCAGGTCTATGTAGACTATATGGGCGAATTCGACCAGCTGGACCGCCTGGGCATCGTATACCGGGACCTGGGCATCCAGAGCGGCGTACAGTACCATTCCATCATCGGCAAGGCCGACTGGCAGTTTGCGCCCCGGTGGAACCTCATGGGCAAAGGCATGTACGAGATTGCCACGGTAAGCGGCAACCCCATGCTCCGCAATTACCGCCGGTCCATCGGCTGGGTAGGCTGCCTGGAATTCTATCCCTGGGATCAGCAGAACCTCCGCTTCTTCCTGGCGTACATCGGCCGCAACCACAACTTTACCCGGGCTTCCGGCGCTGCCGCCAACAACGGCACCTTCCACCGGCTGGAACTGGGATTCATGTACAGAATAAAAGCATATTAAATATTCCATTATGTCAGAACAAAAATTCAGGGTCGAGAGTGACCTCATCGGCGAACTTCAGGTTCCCATCGACGCCTACTACGGCGTACAGACGCAGCGGGCCATCAACAATTACAAGATTTCCACCACGCACATGTACGACTATCCGGAGTACATCATCTCCATGGCGTACGTGAAGATGGCCGCCGCAGCCGCCAATACGGAGCTGGGCGTGATGCCCAAGGAAATTGGCGATGCCATCATCGCTGCGTGCCAGGAGATTGTGGACGGGAAATTCCGCGACCAGTTCCCGGTGGATATGATGCAGGGCGGCGCCGGCACCTCGGTGAACATGAACGCCAACGAAGTCATCGCCAACCGTGCCCTGGAACTCATGGGCCACAAGAAGGGAGAATACCAGTACTGCTCCCCCAACGACCACGTGAACTGCGCCCAGAGCACCAACGACGCCTATCCCACCGCCTTCCGCTATACCTTCTTCCGGATGAACCGCCACCTGGAGGCCGCCCTGAAGGAGCTCATCGGCGCTTTCCGTGCCAAGGGAGAAGAATTCAAGGATATCATCAAGATGGGCCGCACCCAGCTGCAGGACGCCGTCCCCATGACTTCCGGCCAGGAATTCAATGCCTTCGCCAATAACCTGGAAGAAGAAATTGCCAACCTGGAGCGCAACGCCGTGCTCCTGAAAGAGATCAACATGGGCGGCACCGCCATCGGCACGGGCCTGAATGCCGTCCCCGGCTTTGCCGAACTGTGCACCCGACGCCTGAGCGAATTCACCGGCGACAGCTTCGAGAAAGCCCCTGACCTGGTGGAAGCTACGCCCGACACCGGTGCCTATGTAAGCTATTCCGCCGCCCTGAAGCGTCTGGCCGTGAAGCTCTCCAAGACCTGCAACGACCTGCGCCTGATGGCTTCCGGTCCCCGCTGCGGCCTGCACGAAATCAACCTCCCGGCCATGGCGCCCGGCTCCTCCATCATGCCCGGCAAGGTGAACCCCGTCATCCCCGAGGTCACCAACCAGGTGTGCTTCAAGGTCATCGGCAACGACACCGCCGTGTGCTTTGCGGCCGAGGCCGGCCAGCTGCAGCTGAACGTGATGGAACCCGTCATCGCCCAGTGCATCCTGGAAAGCCAGACCTGGCTCATCAACGCCATGAACACCCTGCGCACCAAGTGCATCGACGGCATCACCGTCAATGCAGACCACTGCTATGAGATGGTGAAGAATTCCATCGGCATTGTCACGGCCCTGAACCCCTATATCGGCTACAAAGCCTCTACCAAGGTGGCCAAGGAAGCCCTGGAGACTGGCCGCAGCGTGTACGACCTGGTACTGGTGCACGGCCTCATGACCCAGGAAAAACTGGACGAAGCCCTGGATCCCAAGGCCATGACCGCCTCCCACGCCCTGCTGAAATAAAAAAGAGCCCCACGCGGGGCTCTTTTTTTTAGCAGGAGGCCATATAGGCCTTCACCAGTTTCCACTTGCCGGCTTGCATGTCGGACGTCTTGTACAGGAGGTTCAACATGCCTTCGTCGTAGAAACGGAGGCCGGCGGTGTCCGAGTCTATCTGCAGGAAATTCTCGTAGCCTTCCATTTCCTGCAGCACTTCCTCGAAGAAGGGGAAGCCCAGCAGCTTGGTGCTGTCGGCATTGTCCGGGCAGGCCTCGAAGGTCATTTTCAGGGCCGGCTGGGTAAGCGGCTGGTCCTCGTCGTCTACCAGGATGGCGCTCCGGAAGGTCTCGAAGTTGATGGCCTTGGTATACTTGACCACCACCTGTTTGCGGTCCCATACACCCAGGCCGTTGTGCCAGGGGCTGCCCATGTCCAGGTACTCGTCCAGGCCGGCGAATATGTAAAACATGCCCTGGTGCGGCAGCTTGCCTTCCGGGTCGTACGGTGCTATGTCTTCGCAGTCTATCTGGCACACGAATGTGAGCGGATAGTCATAAGTTTCGCCGTCTTCTTCCACCACTGGGACCGTGGGGTATTCCATATCGGCGGGAAGATCCGGGTCTCCCCACCATTTGGAGCAGCAGAACAGTTCGGTTTCGGTTTCCTGAAGGTTGATTTTAATGGCCATGGCAAGAGATTTTTTCCAAATGTAAGGAAAAAACTAAATATCGACAATATCGTCCAGGTCCAAATCCAGATCTATATAGGGAATCATATCTCCCTGGATGGCGCCCAGGGCAACCAGGACGCCCAAGGCCACCACCACCATGAGCCACAGCACGAAAATCACCAGACCGGGCCGCCAGGAGGGCGATTTAAAGCCGAAGATGAGCTGAATGCCCCCGTACAGGATGCCGATAAAAGGCAATACCACGGCCGCCACCAGCAGCGCGATGGCCCAGGGCTGCGACAGCAGCGCATAGAGGGCAGGCGCCTGCGTGGACAGCTGCTCCAGCCAGCTCATATAGGGAATGCCTACCAAGTGGGCGCCGCCCAGGCCGAAGGCCGACACGGAAGCCAGTCCGGAAGTGCCTACAACCAGCAGGGCAATGCCAATCACCAGCAGGAAAACCTTTCCGGCGCCCTTCACGGCCGACGAACTGCCCACTTCCCGGGCCGCCTGCCCCATCTCGCGGATGCCGGCCTGCACGTTGCGGCGGATGTCGTCGGCCGTACCACCGTCGCCTTTCATGGCCCAGCGTTCCTGCGCCGAACGGGCGGCGGGCATGGCCACCCACAGGATGCAGTAGATGAGCGGGACGGACGGGATCCAGTCCCAGTCGCCGATACAGGAAAGCAGCGTCAGCAGCACGAAGGCCAGCCGGGGCCAGGCCACATCCCAGCCAAAATAGGCCGACAAACCGCTGCACACGCCGCCCAGGCGCTTGTTTTCCAGGTCTCGGTACAGCTTTTTAGGCTGGGAATCGCACTGGGGGTCATCGGCCTCCAGACGCTCCGGCCGGCCCACGATGTCAATGACTTCCCGCACATGCAGCAGGGATACCACGCCGCCCCGGCCGCTCTTCTCCAAAAGGAGTTCGGCCACCCTTTCCTCTATGCCGTCCATGATTTCCTTGCCGCCTTCCTGCGGCAAATAATGGGCTTCCAGCCGGGAAATATACTCCTGCAGGGCCGCAGCAGCGTCCTTTTCCAACACAAAGGCGTATCCGCCCACGCTAAATTGCTCTGTCTCTTTCATACGCTATTTTCTCAAAGTCTCTATACTGGTTACCATTTCCTGCCAGGCGGCGTCCATCTCGGCCAGTTGGGCGCGGCCCTTTTCCGTAATCACATAATACTTCCGGGGCGGGCCCTGGGTGGATTCTTCCCAGCGATAAGAGAGCAGGCCCTGGTTTTTCTGGCGGATCAGGAGGGGATACACCGTGCCTTCCACCACCAGCATATTGGCGGCCTTGAGCTCTTCCAGGATACTGGAAGCATAGGCCTCCTTCCGGCTCAGGATGCTCAGGATGCAGTATTCCAGCACCCCTTTCCGCATTTGCGCGCGTACGTTTTCATTCGTGGTATCCATAGCCTACTGCTCGTAAGAGGTGAATCGGGACATATTTTCGGCCGTGGGAGACAGGCCGCGCAGTTCGCATTTCTTGGCCGATGTGTCGGCCATGGGAATGGCGATCCACAGGATGATGTACACCCAGAATCCAGTACCGCCGAAGACGAGAGCAACGAGCATGAGCACACGGATCAGGGTCACGTCCAGGTCCAGGTAGAGGGAAAGACCGGAACAGACGCCGGCGATTTTCATCTCGTCCGGGTCCCGGTACAGTTTCCGGCCTGTCTTGAAATAGTCCGGATTGGGATTGGCGCTGCCGCCCTCCGACGTTCCATCCGGCATGCCCAGGGCCTGGGCCACCTGTTCTACCAGCGGCAGGGTTACCACCTTATCGGCCCCGCCCAGTTGCTGGCCGAAGAGTTCCGCGATGCGTTCCTCTATTTCTTCCATCACCTCCCCCTTCTGCACGTCGGATACCGTGAGCCGGGAACGATAATGGTCCAAGTATGCTTTCAGGCGCTTGTAAGCGTCTTCCTCCAGGGTAAAACTGCGTCCTGCCAGAGAAACATTGACTACCTTTTTCATATTGCAAAGTATTTTTCACTGCAAAGATATAAATTATTTTTGGTACTTTGCAATACAAAGTAGTAGAATTTTCAAAATATTTTGGTTTGAGGCACACTCTGGCAGGCGGCGCTGGTACGCAACGTGCTGACATTCAATAAGTTGCCGATTTTTATCGGCGCAAATTGCCCCGATAAAAATCAGCAACAACCTAATACACAGCGACTTACGCGCCAGGCCTATAGCCCGATCTTCTTGAAGAAGTCGTTGCCTTTGTCGTCCACCAGGATGAAGGCCGGGAAATCTTCGACGGTAATCTTCCAAATGGCCTCCATGCCCAGTTCCGGGTATTCCACGCACTCGATGCTGCGGATGCTGCTCTGGGAAAGCACGGCAGCCACACCGCCGATGGTACCCAGGTAGAAGCCGCCGTGCTTCTGGCAGGCGTCGGTAACCACCTTGGAACGGTTGCCCTTGGCGATCATCACCAGAGATGCGCCGTGATCCTGGAATTCATCCACGTACGGGTCCATGCGGTTGGCCGTAGTGGGGCCCATGGAGCCGCAGGGGTAGCCCGCGGGCGTTTTGGCCGGGCCGGCATACAGGATGGGATGGTCCTTGAAATAGGCAGGCATCCCCTCGCCGGCATCCAGGCGGGCCTTGAGCTTGGCATGGGCGATGTCGCGCGCCACGATGATGGTGCCCTTGAGGTTCACGCGGGTGCCCACTTCATATTGGGTCAGCTCTGCGCGCACGGCGTCGATGCCCTTGTCCAGGTCTATCTCAATGCCCTTGGGGCCTTCGCCGGGCCTGCGGAGTTCTTCCGGAATGAGTTCCGAAGGGTTGGTATCCATTCTCTCGATCCAGACGCCATCGGCATTGATCTTGGACTTGATGTTGCGGTCTGCGCTGCAGCTCACGCCCATGCCGATGGGGCAACTGGCGCCGTGTCTGGGAAGACGCACCACGCGGATGTCGTGGGCCAGGTATTTACCGCCGAACTGGGCGCCCAGGCCAATCTTCTGTGCCTCCTTCAGCAGCTTTTCTTCCAGGTCGATGTCGCGGAAGGCGCGGCCGGTCTCGTCGCCGGTGGTGGGCAGGGCATCGTAGAACTTGATGCTGGCTAACTTTACGGTAAGGAGGTTCTTTTCGGCCGATGTGCCGCCAATCACGAAGGCGATGTGGTAAGGCGGACAGGCGGCCGTCCCCAGCGAACGCATTTTCTCTACCAGGAACGGAACAAGGGTGCCTTCGTTCTGGATGGTGGCCTTGGTCATGGGATAGAAGTAGGTCTTGTTGGCGCTGCCGCCGCCCTTTGCCACCATGATAAAGCGGTATTCGCTGCCCTGGGTGGCCTCGATGTCAATCTGGGCAGGCAGGTTGCACTTGGTGTTGACCTCGTTGTACATGTCCAGCGGGGCGTTCTGGCTGTAGCGGAGATTCTCCTGGGTATAGGTGTTGAACACGCCCCGGCTCAGGGCTTCCTCGTCCTCGAAGTCCGTCCACACATGCTGTCCCTTCTCTCCGTGGATGATGGCCGTTCCGGTGTCCTGGCAGAACGGGAGCACGCCCTTGACGGAAGTTTCCGCATTGCGCAGGAACTGCAGCGCCACATACTTGTCGTTGTCAGAGGCCTCCGGGTCCCGAAGGATGGCCGCCACCTGCTCATTGTGCGCGCGGCGCAGCATGAACTGACAGTCGTGAAAAGACTGCTGGGCTACCAGGGTAAGAGCCTCCGGAGATACCTCCAGGATGGTTTTCTCCCCGAATTTTGAAGTTTTTACCAGTTTTTCAGAACCGGGAATCTTGTAGTACTCCGTTGTGTCGGGCCCCAATTGGAACATGGGAGCGTATTTGAAATCAGGCATTTTTGATACAGTTTGTTTTAGATTCTACAAATTTAACCAATCCCCGCGACCTTCGCAAATCTATTATTTGGGAAATCGGAAAAATGCATATCTCGCATCGACAAGAAAAGACCTGCGCGACATGAAGTCTTAAGTTCCTGCCTGAGGGGTTAGTAATGATGGTGGATCTTTTATGCCTGATTTTCAGAACTTTACTGATTTTTATCGGGGCTATTTGCGCCGATAAAAACCAGCAAACGCCTGATACACAGAACGTTATGCGCCACGCCTCCTTTGCCGCCATACTGAATGGCGCAGGTCGGAGCTCGGATGGCGCAGGCTAGGGCCTGAATGGCGCAGGCTAGGGCCTGAATGGCGCAGGCTAGGGCCTGAATGGCGCAGGCTGAATTTTAGGGGCTACGCCTGCGCCACCAGGGAGCGTAGAACGCGGATTCGCGGCGCAGGCATCGGCATTAGAATTAGACCTGCGCCAAATAGACAAGGACTTGCGCCATTCATGCCCTAACCTGCGCCAAGTAGACAAGGACTTGCGCCATTCATGCCCCGACCTGCGCCATCCAAGCCCCGATCTGTGCCCAATCTGGGCGGTCTCTTGAAACATCACACGCATCTTCAACTCCTCCAGAGCAGCATGAACCCGATAGAAATCTTTGCTCTTCACGAGCACGCCACCAAATAATACGCACCCTTTGACAGCAACTCGTCACAATATAATATACTCCCTCATAACATCCAAAATCAGGGATATATATAAAGCGAACCACCCCCTCCGCCCTCTGCCAATCACGGCAAAATGCAGCCGTAGATTCGGGGACTTCGCCCCAATTTTAATGGTTTAATGCCGATCGCAAAAGCAAAAAGCCCGCAGACCGGCAGTCCGCGGGCTTTTGGATGATCGCCTTGCACGACTTTATTCTGAAACGGGGCGCACAGAAAAACCGTAGTATCGGTCGATAGTACTTTGCCCGTTGCTCGCATTGTCACTGAAGAAGAAGCTCGTGGAGCATTCCGGATAGTCAGGAGAAAAAGAAGAAGACCAGTAATGACCGACGACTTTAACACCCTCCAGTTGAGGGCCATCCCGGAAACCGGGGAATGGAAGCAGGATGGTGTTGCCGTTGGGGCCTGTGATAAGAAAACCTGTAACCTCACCATGATAAACGCCGAACTTACACTGCTCTCGGAGCGCAGCCCACTCTTTCTGTGTCGGCATGCGCCATTTGCCGCCGAGCTTTACGTGGGCCACATCGTCTTCCGGATCCAATGCCGTCTTCTTGTCGGTGCCGTTGTACTTAGAGAATGGGCCGGACTCGCTTGTGCCGAACTTATATGTCGACCAGGAGTAATCCGTCTTGTCCTCGGTCTCGCCCCAGGCAAAGTAGTCGCCGAAATCATCGGAGTTCGCACACAGACCGTTTTCACAGAGATTGGATTTGGCCCAGTACAGATTGTAGGTAGTGCCGTCCTCCCGGGTCATGACAATGCCAAGGTCCACCGCCCCTTCGGGGACTTTCGGCTTGGCCTCGTCCTTGTTTTCCGCCTTGCAGGCAAAGAGCAGCGCAACGGCTGCAAACGCAAAAATAATCTTTTTCATAGTGTTTAAATTATGTATCAAGTATTGATTCGCGGTGGTTTTCATCAATCATACAAATTTAACCAATCCCCCCGACCTTCGCAAATCTTTAGCCCGGCTTATTCTTCCGGGAAGCGGGAAAGGTAGGCGCGGACGGCGTTCCTGTACTTGATCTGCTGCCCGTTGAGGCTTTCTGCCGCCTGCACCCGCTGGAGGGAGACCTGCATTAGCTCGGAAGCCGTGGCCATCCCGGCATCGAACTTCGACCGGGTGGAGCGAAGCGTCTCATCGGCCAACCGGAGCGCCTCCTCCTTCACCTGGAGTTCTTCCCAGGCCGTCTCCATGTTCAAGTCAACGGACCCTCCCGTCTTGAACGAGTATGAACCCTTGAACAGGGCTTTACCCTGCTTGCTGCAGGAACAGATTATGCAGCAGAGAGTAAGCAATATTGCCGTAAATATCTTCATAATGTATTCGGCATTAGTCATTTCTTCTCACTCCGCAAGGCCAAAACGCCCGCAGACTTTATAATCCGCATATTCGTGATTATTAGCACATTACTGATTTTTATCGGGGCAATTTGCGCCGATAAGAATCAGCAAACACGTCATTATGAGCGAGTTACGAACCAGCCGTACTTTCACACCTGCGCCATTCCCAACGTAATTGGGCTTCCGGAAGGATACATAGGTACAAATATTATTTGTATATTTGCAGACTATGGCAAAGTTCTGGACGGAAATCCTGGTGCCCATCGCCATTGCAGGAGCTGTGGCGGCGCAGACCGTAGGCGTGGAAGTGAACCGCGCTGCGCGTCTGCATGCCTGGTTCCCCGCCGCCGTCCGGGATACGCTGGTCCATTTGCCGGACAGCCAGTCCGTGGCGACCGACAGCCTGCGGAACGCAACAGACAGTCTCCGGAGTGTACCGGACAACCTGCGGAGTGCGGCCGATTCCCTGGCCGAAGAAGAGGACTTCGACCTGTTCGGGGCAGCGGAGGACACCGTTCCCACCGTTTTTGCCCGCGACACCATGAAGGTGCCCGACAGTCTCCGGCTCACGGATCCTTTCCTGTACCAGTGGTATGTAGCCACCAAAGACAGCTATACCCACAAACTGGTGGTAGACTCCCTGAAGGCAGAGGGCGACTCCCTGCTGTGGCCCCGCATCGACTCCCTGTTCCTGGCCGATTCCACGGCCGCCGCCAAGGCCGCCTGGGAGCGAAAATGGGCTTCCATGACCAAGGCCGAACGCAAGCGCTGGATTTACGAGCACGAAAAACTGCCCCTGATCCAGCACCGGCAGGACTCCATCCTGAAGCGGAAAGACAGCCTGCAGCACATCAAGGACAGCATCCGCCAGAATACGCCCCGCGTCCTGGAAACCGCCTTCCTGCCGGATTCCCTGTATTTTAAGCGCATGGTCACCTGGCGCCACAACCGCCTGTACAACAGCATAGAGACCTTTGATTGGGACACCACCGCCAACTACCACTTCTACGACTATCCGTTCATGCGCAAGGACGTAGGGGCCAACTGGCTGGGCGTGCCCGGGTCGGCCGTACAGCAGTACAACTACTTCCGCCGCCAGGAAGAGACATCGGCCAACTTCTATGAGCCCATGGAGAGCTGGTCCTACACCCCGGACAATCTGGCGCAGTTTAACACCAAAATGCCGTACACGGAGCTGGAATACTATGGCAACCTTCTGGAAACCAGCAGCTTAAGTTCGGATTCTTACCGTGTGTTCACCACCCAGAACATCCTTCCCTCGCTGAACATCGCCCTGGAGATGAAGCGCTACGGCGGCGCGGGCATCCTGCGCAACGAGGAAACCAACAACCGCAACTACGTGGTGGCCGGCAACTACCTGGGCAAAAAATACCTGGCCCACGGCGGCGCCATCATCAACCTGGTCACGCGCCAGGAAAGCGGCGGTGTCCAGGACAACATGTGGGTACGGGACACCGTGGTGGACGTGCGGGAAATCGAGGTCAACATGGCTGCGGCCAGCAACCGCTACAAGAAACTCACTTTCTTCTACGACCAAAGCTACCGCATCCCCTTCGAATTCCTGGAGCGCCTCAAACACCGGAAAGACAGCTCCTGGACGCCCTCGGACAGCCTGAATACGGACATCACCACCGGCTTTATCGGCACGTCCTCGGAGTACACAACCTACACCAAGAAATACGTAGACAACACGTCGGCCCCGCTGTCGGCCTTCTACAACGACCTCTTCTACATCAATCCCAACAAGAGCACGGACTCGCTGCGGAACGCCCGGCTGGAAAACCGCATTTTCGTGCGGCTGCAGCCCTGGAAGGAAGACGCCCTGGTGTCCAAGATCGAAGGCGGCGTGGGCAACCGTTTCCAGACCTTCTACCTGCAGTCGCCCAACGAGGTACTGTACCGCTCCGGCAACCAGAACTGGAATTCCTTCTACGTGTATGCCGGGGCCGAAGGCAGCCTGAACAAGTACCTGAAGTGGGACGCCACCGGCCTGTACAACTTTGCCGGTTACGAACGCAACGACTTCTCCATCCAGGCCAACGCCGCGTTCAGCGTGTATCCGTTCCGCCGGCAGCCCACGAGCCCCATCACCCTGAAGGGACACTTCGAAACGTCCCTCAAGGAGCCGGATTTCTATCAGCAGCATTTCTTCTCCAACCACTTCCAATGGGACAACAACTTCGGGAAAACCTCCACCACCAAGATAGAGGCCACGCTGGACATTCCCAAATGGCGGCTAAAGGCACAGGCCGGCTATTCCCTGCTGGCGGGGAAAGTGTTCTACGACACCCTGGGCATCGCCCGGCAGGAAGCCGGCGCCATCAATGTGCTCATGGCCGCTCTCTCGCACCACGCCGTGCTGGGGCCCGTGCATCTGGAGAATTCGGCCCTGTTCCAAATGTCTTCCCGCCAGGATGTACTCCCCCTCCCCACCCTGGCCCTGAACCTCCGCTACTACCTGCAGTTCAATATCAAAGACCCGAAGATCCTGCAGATGCAAATAGGCGCCAACCTGCGGTATAATACCCTCTGGTACGCGCCCAACTATAATCCGGTGGCCGGCGTATTTACCTTGCAGAACAAGGAGCTGTACGGCAACACCCCCATTTTCGACGTCTTCGTGAACATGCAGTGGAAGAAGTGCTGCATCTTTATCAAGTACGAGAATGCCGGCAGGGGCTGGCCCAAGGAAACCCACGACTTCTTTACCGCACACCATTATATCCAGACCGCACCGGCCATCAAGTTCGGTATCTCCTGGCCCTTCTACCCGCGCATGGGCGCCGCCAAGACCATGAGCTCCCGTGCCAGCGGCGGAGGCTTCGGAGGCGCCGGAGGTTCCACCGGCGGCCGCGGCCGTTCCTCCATGGGAGGCGCTTCCATGGGATCCGGAAGCGCCGGCCGGTCTGGCATGACCCGTGCCACCCGATGAAATACAAGCCTCTATACTGCCTCCTGGCTGTAGCCCTGGGACTCATGCTCACCCAGATCAGCGGCCCTTCACCGGCCCCGGAGGCCGATTATCCCGCCACCTGGGCGCCCGTGCACGCCTGCATCTGGGCACCGGAGCTGGAACTGGGCAGTGAGGAAGCCATCAGCCCCTACGACCACCTCATGAAAACCGCCGCCGAAAACATCGGCTGGGACTGGCGCATGCTGGCGGCCATGGTATACCACGAATCCCGTTTCCACAACGAGGCCCAGTCGGCCAAAGGAGCCAGGGGCCTCATGCAGATCATCAGCCAGCGCTACGAGGAAGAAGAGCTGCTGAATCCGGCACGGAACCTGGCCATCGGCACGCGCTACCTGCACTACCTGGAAGGACTGTTCGAAGCGGCCACGCCCCTGGAAACCAAAAAGTTCGCCCTGGCGGCCTATAACCTGGGCGAAGGCAAAATCGGCCGCCTGATAGAGCAGACCCAGGCCCGCGGCCGGGATGCCACGCGCTGGGACAACGTGGCCCAGGAACTCCCCGAAGGCCATCACACCGTGGCCTACGTGAACAAGGTCCTGGACACGTACTTCAACTATATCGAGCTGTATCGCTGATTATTCCGCCTTTACCGTGGCAGCCGGATCGATGGAAGAAATGACCCGGGTGGGCAGCCACAGCAGGGCCAGGATGCCCAGGAATGCGGCGGCATCGGCCCCCAGGATCCACCACGGATTCACATTCACGGGCACCCAGGATACGAAGTAATTGGCCGGGTCCAGCGGAATCAGGTGAAGCGTGCCCTGCAGGAGGCAGAAAACGAGGGCCAGGGCATTGCCGATGAGCATGCCCCTCAGTACCGCCCGGGCGCCCACCCGCACAAAGATGCCGCCGATAGCGCGGTCGGTCATGCCCAGCGTCTTCAGGGTGCCGATGGCCGGAATGTTCCTGAGCAGCATGATCAGCAGCCCGCTCACCATATTGAAGCCGGCCACCACCGTCATCAGGATCAGGATGACCAGCACATTCATATCCAGCAGCTTAAGCCAGTCGAAGACCTGCGGATAGGTTTTCTCGCAGGAGGCCACATACAGGCCTTCCTCAATCTCATGGCCGCTGTTCAGGAGCAGATGGCCGATCCGCCCGGCGCTTTCCTCCGGCTTATAGCCCTCGGAGAGCTTGACATCCAGGCAGGACACCTCCTCCGGGGACCAGCCGTTCAGGCGCTGCAGGTCCTCCAGCGAGGCGTACACCATCAGATTGTCGTCCAGCTCCAGCAGGTCACGGTGAAGCGCCGTGATGTTGAATCGCCGCACACGCACCTTTTCTCCCACGAAGTACACGGTGAGTTTGTCCCCGACGCCCAGGCCGGTAATCTGCGCCAGGCGCTGGGGAATGGACACGGACAGGGCCGTGCTGTCGGCCCGGGAGATGCCCTTCACCACCACCCCGTGCACGATGTCCCCGTTTTTGACGATACCTGCCCGCAGGACCACCGGGGTCACTTCCTGCACGCCCGGAAGGGCCAGCAGGGCCTCTTCCGAAGGCAGATGACGGGGAATGGGGACCGGATCCCCGTCCGAAGACACATACGGGCTGATGCGGACATCACCAGTCATAGCCGCCACGCCGTCCCGTATGGCATGACGGAATCCGGCGCTGACGGCTACGGCTACGATGATGACAAAGAAACTGACGGCTATCGCGATAGCCGCCACGTTTCCTTGGAATTTCAGTTTTCCGGATATGAAGCTGCCGGCTACCAAATGTGCACGCGCTCTTCTTCCGGACGGAACATGGGATCTCCTTCGTGGATGTCGAAGGCATCGAAGAAGGTCTGGAAGTTCTTCACCGACACGTTCACGCGGTTCTGGGCCAGCGAATGCACATCCATGTTGGTAAGGCGGGCTTTCTCCTGGTCCGTGATGTTCTGGGCCCAGATGGCGCCGTAGCTCAGGTAGAAGCGCTGGGCGCGGGTGAAGCCGTCGATCATGGGATCGGCTTTACCCTTGGTGGCATTCTCCATGGCCGTGAAGGCGATGGAAAGGCCGCCGTGGTCGCCGATGTTCTCACCCAGGGTATAGCGGCCGTTGGCCTTGACGCCGGGCAGGATCTCAATTTCGTCGAACTGGGCCACCAGTTTGTCTCCCAGGGCGTCGAACTTGGCCTTGTCCTCGGGGGTCCACCAGTTCACCATATTGCCCTTGGCATCGAACATGGAGCCCTGGTCGTCAAAGCCGTGGCTCATTTCGTGGCCGATCACTACGCCAATACCGCCGTAGTTCACCGGGTCGTCTGCGTTGGGATCGAAGAAAGGCTTCTGAAGGATAGCGGCCGGGAAGCAAATCTCGTTGGTAGTGGGGTTGTAGTAGGCGTTCACGGTCTGGGGCGTCATGCCCCATTCGGTCTTGTCCGTGGGTTTTCCCAGTTTCTGGAGGTTGTCCTGCACATACCAGGCGCTGGCGCTGCGCAGGTTCTCGTAATAAGTCTTGGACGGGTCGATGTCCAGGGTGCTGTAGTCCTTCCACTTGTCAGGATAGCCGATCTTCACGGTGAAGGCGGCCAGCTTTTCGCGGGCCTTGGCCTTGGTTTCGTCGCTCATCCATTCCAGCTGGTCGATGTGCTCGCCCAGGGCGGTCCGCAGGTTCTCCACCAGGGCCACCATCTTCTGCTTGGAGCTTTCCGGGAAGAAGCGCTTCACATACATTTCGCCGACAGCTTCACCGAGGATGCCGTTGGGAACGCTCATGGCGCGCTTCCAGCGGGGCTGCTGTTCCTGGGCGCCGGCCATCTGATGGGAGAAGAACTCCCAGCTGGCGGTATACATTTCGTCGTCCAGGGCACCGCACTGGCTGCTCACGAAGTTGCACAGGATGTAGGCTTTCAGGTAGTCGATGGTGGTGTTGTCCAGGGCCTCGGAAAGGGCCTGGAAGTAGCTGGGCTGCTGCACGATGACCATGTCCTGGGGCGCTACGCCTGCGGCCGCGAGAATCTGGTCGAAGCGGATGCCGGGATAGCGCTCGCAAATCTGGGCGCTGGACATGGGATTGTAGATGGCCTGCATGTTGCGGTTTTGCTCGCGGGTCCAGAAAATGCCGGCCAGATTGTCCTCGATGACCATATCCTTAGCCACGATCTCATCGGCATTCTCGATGCCCGCCAGCGTAAGGGCCTTTTTCAGGAAAGCCACATAGCCGGCCTTCAGCTCCGCGTTTTCGGGCTTGAGATAGTAGTCACGGTCTCCCATGCCCAGGCCGCCCTGGCCCAGGTAAAGCACCTGGTTGTCGCTGTTGGCCAGGTCTGCCTCTACGCCGAAGCCAAAGAAGCCGCCTTCTCCCACCAGGGCCATCTTACCCAGCAGCTGGGCCAGCTGGTCGTGGTTTTCCACGGAGAGGATTTCCTGGATGTACGGCTGGATGGGCTGGGCACCCAGGTTGTTGCGGGTGGTGGAGTCCAGGGCCATCTTGTACAGGTCCGATATTTTCTGGTCTACGGTGCCGGGCTTGGCGTTCATGGTGGCCATGCTCTCGAACAGGGCGTTCAGGTTTTCCTGGGTGCGTTCCCGGATGGCATCGAAGCTGCCATAGCGGGAGAATTCCGGACGCAGCGGATTCTTGACCTGCCAGCCACCGGTGGCATACTGATAGAAATCTTCTTTGGGACTGGTGGAGGTGTCCAGGTCCGTCAGGTCCAGGGCAGGAGCGGTGTTTTTGGGACCGCAGGCCGCCATAGCCAGCATTGACATCATAATTAACAGAGATTTTTTCATAAGGTATTTTTGAGTTGGTTGATCTTCACAATTTGCAAAATTACACAATATTGCGGATATTTGTGCTTACAAACCCGATTTTATGAAAGTCAAAGATATCGCCATCCGATATGGGATTTCTACCCTGGGCCTGATTCTGGTCGCCCTGGGCGTGGGAATCTCCATCAAATCCAATCTGGGCATTGCCCCACCGTCCTGCCCCCCGACCATCCTCAACCTTCAGTGGACGGCCATTTCCGTGGGCACGTTCACCTGGATGATGCACCTGGTGTTCATCCTGCTGCAAATGCTCATCCTCCGGAAGGACTTCAAGCTGCGCTATCTCATGCAGATTCCCGCCGCCTTTGTGTTCGGCTACATGTGCGACGCTTCCATCTGGCTCTTCGACGCCATCGCTTCGCCCGCCACCACTTACTGGGTACAGGTGCTCCTGAGCCTGGCCGCCGTGGTGCTCACGGCCATCGGCATCAAACTGGAGGTGGTGGGAGAAGGCTGGATCCTGGCCGGCGACTTTACCACCGCCGTCCTGTCCAAGGTGACCAAACAGCCTTTCAGCACGGTGAAAGTGGTCTTCGACGTGGCCCTGGTGGCACTGACGGCCCTGTTTGCCTGGATAGCCTTCGGCCTGCTCACCGGCAACGGCAGCACGGTGGTCATCCGCGAAGGCACCTTGATCCTGGCCTTCCTCACGGGCATCTGCATGCGCTTCACAGACCCTGTCATAGACAAACTGGTGGGCGGCTGGGTTCCCAAACACAATGAATAAGGTCCTCCGCTTCGTCAAGGACTGGATGCTGCCCATGGCCATCGTCCTGGGCATCAGCCTGTACCTGCTTTACCACTTCACCCCCGCCCTGCACAGCTACGGGCGCTGGCTGCACCCGCTGGCCTCCGAAGGCCAGCGGCTGGTCATCGCCACGCTCCTGTTCTTCCAGTTCGTCAAGATTTCCCCGCACGACATCAAGCTGTGCGCCTGGCATTGGAAGGCGCTGGCCATCCAGGCCGGTTCCTTTTCCGTGCTGGCCGCCATCATCTACTTCCTGTCCCCGGGCACGCCCCGCACGCTGCTGGAATGCACCATGCTGTGTATGATCTGTCCCACAGCATCCGCTGCGGGCGTCATTACAGACCGGCTGGGCGGAGACCTCGCCGCCACGGTTTCCTATCTGGTCATGATCAATGTGGCGGGGACCTTCCTCATTCCGCTGGTCATCCCGCTGGTGAATCCGTCGGCCCACATGGCCTTCTGGGCCTATGTGGGGCACATCGCCCTCAAAGTGTTCCCGGTGCTCATCCTGCCCGGCCTGGCAGCCTGGGCCATCCGCTACACCACGCACCGCCTGCAGCGGAGGCTCATGCGCTGGGCGTCCAACTCCTTCTACGTGTGGGGCGTGGGCCTCACGCTGGCCATGGTGCTGTCTACCCGCGCACTCCTGCTGAGCGGCCTGGGCGCCTGGTCCATCGCCGGCATCGTGGCCGTGTCGGTCCTTTGCTGCGCCGTCCAGTTCTTCGCCGGCCGCAGGATGGAAAAGGAGCGCATCCCCAGCCTCACCGCCGGTCAGGCCCTGGGCCAGAAAAATACCGGCTTCCTGATCTGGCTGGGCTACAATTACATGACCCCGGTCACGTCCGTGGCCGGTGGTCTCTATGCCATCTGGCAGAATCTGTTCAATTCCTGGGAACTGTACCGGAAAGAGCATCCGGCCCGCTAGCGGTACGCATCCAGGCGGGCCTGGGCGCTGGCGCGGTCCTGCTCGGTTTCGCCGTTCCTGGCCATGAGCTGGAGATACTTCTTCTCCAGCTTCCTGTCTTTGGTGGTACGGGCCAGCAGGAGGCAGTTCCTGAGGGCCGTCATGTCGCCGGGATGTTTTTTCAGGACCTTGTCATAATACTGCAGGGCCTTCTTGTTCTCCTTCCGGATCAGGTGGTAGCTGCCCAAGTTGTCCAGGAAGAGAGGGTCTTCCTTGCAGTAGGTGAGCATGTGCTCCGACAGGGTTTTGAAGGCCAGGGCCGAGGCGTCGCTGCCGATGCGGAAAATGGCCGCGCAGTAGTCTTGCATAAAGGCTTTGAACTGCTCCTGCGTTACGCCGTCCAGGCCTTCGAACTCCCAGACGGGCTTCTCCTTATAGTTTTTGTCGGCCAGGGCGCACAGTTCCTGCAGGGCCATCTCCGGCTTCTCCTTTTCGTAGGCGATGAGGGCGTCGATGCGCGCGAAACGGTAGTCCAGGCGCCAGGGTTTGGCCGATATGGCCTTGCCGATGGCCGCATTGGCTTCTGCAAAAAGGTCATCGTCGTACTCGTACACCTCGAAGTAGTTGTGCTTTTTTCCCAGGGAGTCTGTCATGGGAAGGAGCGGCGGCTGGCCCAGGTAGCGGTCCCGGTCCAGTTCCACCACACGGGAAGTGCGGCAGCGGGAGAAACAGAAGGAGAAACGGGCCAGCATCTGCTGCGGGTCCTCCGGGTAAGCGGCCTCCCACTTGTTCAGGAGGGTTTCGATGCCCACACCGGAGGGCCCCACGCGTTCTGCCAGGTTGTTGTAGCGGCGAAGGAAGTCGGCCTGGGATTCCTGGGCGAGGGCCGCCAAAGGCAGCAGGGCCAGGGCAATCAGCAATACAAATATACGTTTCATCGGATGTCCATTCGGATTCGTTTGTTCTTGGGATAAAGGTTGTTACAGCGTTTGCCCAGGTTTTTGGCGGGGCCCAGCGCATGGCCTTCAAAGCCAATGGTAACCGGCCCCAGCGGAGCATCGGCCCCCAGCACGATGGCGTCTCCGTGCAGGTAATGCAGGGCTGTGTGCCGGTCCACATTCACCAGTGGGGCGGCGGAAGGGACAGCGGGAGCATCGGAGAAAGTGCGTTTCCCGGAGCTAAAAAGAGGGCCGATGCTCCGGGAAACGCAACTTTCTCCGCAGCATGCTCCAGACGCATCGCCGTGTTTCCGCAGGGCGGCCACGTACTGGCCTTCGCCGGGCACCAGGCCGGGCAGTAGCACCTGGCCGTAGCGCGTATTGACCACCGGGGGGAAGGCCGGGAGCGGGAGTACATCGGCCCCCAGCCCGGAAGCGATCCGGGCCACGGTGTCGTCGTTTTCGAAATGGTTGAAGGTGCAGGTGGAGTACACGAGAATGCCGCCGGGCTTTAGGGTGGGCCAGATATCGGAGAGGATGCGGAAGCTGCGGAGGGCGCAGAATTCCACCGTCTTCGGGCTCCACTCCTGCACGGCCTGGGCGTCTTTCCGGAACATGCCCTCCCCCGAACAGGGGACATCGGCGAGGATGACATCGAAGACAGGGCTGTCTCCGAAAGCCGACGGATCCCGGGAAATCGTCTGTACGCAGGGGTCTCCCCAGGTTTCCACGTTGCTGCGCAGCGTGGCGTAGCGGGCCCGCATCACTTCGTTGGAAAGCAGGGAAAAACGGTCCCCGAAGCGCTCCCGGAGCGATGTGGCCAGGTCCGTGGTTTTCCCGCCGGGGGCGGCGCAAAGGTCCAGGACGGCCGCGCCGGGGCCCAGTTCCCGCGTCACTTCGCGGAAGACGTGGCCCACATACATGGCCGATGTATCCTGCACATAATAGCACCCGGCGTGGAAGAGCGGGTCCAGGGTAAAGACGGGACGCTCTTTCAGGAGATACCCCCAGGGGCTCCAGGGCACCGGCGTGGCGTCCGTGAAGGGGCATTCCCGCAGTTTGGACGGATTCAGGCGGATGGACACGGAAGGCTCCTGGTCCAGCGCCTGGAGCACGCGCTGCGCACGCTCCGGGGAAACCGAAGCGGCCAGCAGCTGGTCGAATCCGTCGGGGAGCCGGATCATTTGGTGAACTGGGAGAGGTCTACCCCCGCCGGCATTTTGCCGTTGGAGGCATCTACAAGGCCGTCTACCACTTTGTCCAGAGCTTCTTTCACCTTGCCGGAGAGCATCATCTTCATCATCAGGTTCAGGTCTGCCTCTACCGTAATCCAGAAGTCCGTCTTGAAGGCGTCTTCTGCGGCGGGCTCGAAATGCAGGACGATGTGGAAGGCGAAAGGAGCGCCGAAGTCTACCAGCTCAATGCGGCTGTAGGGCACTCTCTGATGCACTTTTACGCCGATGTTAAAGCCCTGCACGGTGGCCGTAAGGGTGTCGTAATCGGCCGTGACCATGTCTTTCTTGTCCTCCGGAAGTATCTTCGCGAAGTTGGACAAATCCGTGAAAGACATGTACAGTTCGTAGGGCTGACGGGAAACGATCCCGTGTTTGCTTTCTATATTGGTCATCTTTTTTTATCTTTGTATGGTGCAAATATAGCAAAAACCATGCATAAAATATACTTCGAGAAACGCTGCATCATTATTTGTTCTCCGCTGGAAGAAGCCCTGGCAGACCCCAACTCCGTAGAATTCCATGTGGGCGACAAACTGGACATCCACGCCCTGGTGCGGATGTTCGAGGTACAGGACACCCTTTCCCGCATCTATATCCCCACGGAGGACATCGAGCGCACCTACCGGCGCATCTGCCAGGAATTCCGGGAAGTGAATGCCGCCGGCGGGCTTGTTTCCAACCGGCGCGGAGACTTCCTGCTCATTTCCCGGAACGGCCTCTGGGACCTGCCCAAAGGCCATCAGGAGCCCGGTGAAGACATCGAGGTATGTGCCATGCGGGAAGTGCAGGAAGAAACCGGAGTAGACCAGCTGGAGCTCAGGCGCCTGATCTGCATCACGGACCACGTGTACTACCGGAACGACCTCTGGCACCTCAAGCACACCTGGTGGTACGACATGCTGTACACGGATCCCACCAACCTCACCCCCCAGCGCGAAGAAGACATAACAAAAGCGGCCTGGGTAGCCAAAAGCTCCCTGCCGCCTTTTCTCAAGAATACGTATCCCTCCATCCAGGAGGTCTTCCGCGAAGCCCGGATTTAGCGCATTTCCGTATACGGGATCTTGTCCATGTCGCCGTAGTCCAGGTTTTCTCCGGCCATGCCCCAGATGAACATGTAGTTGGAGGTGCCGGCGGCGGCGTGGATGCTCCATTCGGGGCTCATGACAGCCTGCTCGTTGGAGAGCCACAGGATGCGCTCCTGCTGGGGTTCACCCATGAAATGGCAGATCATGTTGCCTTCCGTCACATTGAAATAGAAGTATGCCTCGATGCGGCGGGCATGGGTGTGGGCCGGCATGGTGTTCCATACGCTGCCCGGCTTGAGCTCCGTGAGGCCCATCTGCAGCTGGCACGGGCCTTCTTCCAGCACGTTGTTCACGATGAGCTGGTTAATGACGCGGTCGTTGCTGTCTTCCATCTTGCCGGCAGCGAAGGAATTGGCTTTCAGGGAGCCTTTGCGTCCGTCGATGGTAATGAGCTGGGTCTTGTAGGCTTTGTGGGCCGTCGCGCTGTTCAGGTAGAATTTAGCCGGCTGGGCGGCATCCTTGCTCTTGAACACCACGTCCTTGCAGCCCCGGCCCACATACAGGGCTTCCTTGAACTTCAGGGTGTATTCCTTCCCGTCCACGCTCACGATGCCCTCTCCCCCGACGTTGATCACGCCCAGTTCCCGGCGCTCCAGGAAGAACTCCGCCTTGAGCGGGTCGATGGTCTCCAGTTTCAGGGGCCTGGAAGCCGGCACGGCGCCGCCGAAGATGAAGCGGTCGTACAGGGAATAGGTGAGGTTGATTTCATCGGCCACCATGACATCCGGCATCATGAAACGGGCCCGCAAGGTTTCCGTGTCGTAGTGCTTCACGTCTTCCGGATGGCAGGCGGTCTGGATGGTGTACTTGGTCTGTGCACTCATAGCAAGGGTACTAAGCAGCAGTGCTGCGGTTATTATTCTTTTCATAGGATGCTTTGATAATTCTTCTGCGGTTAAAGATGGCCATGACGGTGGTGCCTGCAACCAGGAGGCCGGCGCCTACCCACTTGAGCTCGTGCACCAGGTGGAAGATGACCCAGGAGAAGAGGCTGGAGGCAAAGTCCAGCGCGCCGCCCTGGAAGCCGTCCGGGATGGCCACGGCGGCATCTCCGGTACGGGCATACACGTCCTGCGCGGCCTGGGTGAAGTAAGGGGCCAGGTCGGTCACAAAGTACAGGCCCACGGTGAGGGCCACCAGGCCGATCACGAAGGTCTTCACCACATTGCCCTTTGTCACGGGCAGTACGGCCGGGAACACGTAGAACATGCCGGCCAGCGAGGCCAGCGGCAGGAACTGGTTACCGGGCAGCACCACGGCCAGCAGCAGCGTCACGGGGATGAGCAGCAGCGACACCACCAGGGTGGTGGGATGCCCGATCACCAGCGCGGGACTCATGCCGATATTGATGCCGGCCGAATTCTTGAACTTGCGGGACACCAGGTCCTTGGTGGCCTCGGCAATGGGCTTGAGGCCCTCGATGAACAGGGCCGTGATGCGCGGGATGAGCTCCATCACGGCGCCCATCTTGATGCCCAGGCCCAGGATGGCCGGGATGTGGGCCACGATCTCGCTCCAGGAAGGATAGCTCAGGCAGCCGATCACGATGCCCACGATCACACCCAGGAACAGGGGTTCTCCCAGCAGGCCGAATTTCTTCTTCATGCCCTCGGCGTCGATATCCAGCTTGTTGAAGCCGGGAATGCGGTCCATGCACCAGTTCAGACCCTCGGCAAAGGGCACGAAGCCCTGCACAAAAGGCTGCGGGATGGAAATGCCGTCCATATCCTTGTAATAGTTCTGGAACTTCCGGGTGGTCAGGTCCGCCATCACCAGGGTGATGATGAAACACACCACGGCGGCGAAAAAGCCCCACCAGATGCTGTCACAGGCGAAATAGACCACCGCGCCGATGAAAGCGTAATGCCAGTAGTTCCACAGGTCGATGTTGATGGTGTTGGTGGCCTTCACCAGCAGCAGCACGATGTTGATGGCCAGGCACACGGGGATGATGAAGGCGCCCACCGTGGTGTTGTAGGCCACGGAGGCGGCCGCCGGCCAGCCCATGTCGAAGATGCCCAGCTGCAGGCCGTAAATTTCCGTCACCTGCTTCAGCGGGCCGCCCAGGGACGACGTGAGCAGGGCCGTAACCACGCTCAGGCCTACGAAGCCCACGCCCACCAGCAGGCCGCTCTTCAGGGCCTTTCCGGGTTTGATGCCGATGCACACCCCCAGGATAAAGAAGAGGATGGGCATCATCACCGCAGCCCCCAGGCCGATGATGTAGCTGAAAACCTGTTCCATTATTTGGGCTGCTTGCCGATGTAGGCCAGGATACCGCCGTCCACATACAGGATGTGGCCGTTCACGGCGTCAGAGGCGTGCGAGGCCAGGAACACGGCGGGACCGCCCAGTTCGCTGGGATCCAGCCAGCGGCCGGCAGGGGTTTTGGCGCAGATGAAGCTGTCGAAGGGATGACGGCTGCCGTCGGGCTGGATTTCCCGCAGCGGCGCGGTCTGGGGCGTAGCGATGTAGCCGGGGCCGATACCGTTGCACTGGATGTTGTATTCACCGTACTCCGAGCAGATGTTGCGGGTGAGCATCTTCAGGCCACCCTTGGCGGCCGCATAGGCGCTCACGGTCTCTCGGCCCAGTTCGCTCATCATGGAGCAGATGTTGATGATCTTGCCTTCGCGGCGCTCCATCATCTCGGGCAGGACGGCGCTGGAAACGATGAACGGGGCCACCAGGTCTACGTCAATCACCTGCTGGAACTCCTTGCGCTCCATCTCGTGCATGGGGATGCGCTTGATGATACCGGCATTGTTCACCAGGATGTCAATCTGGCCTACTTCCGCATGGATTTTGGCCACCAGTTCCTTCACGGCCACCTCGTTGGTGACATCGCACACATAACCGTGTACATTGGTGATGCCGGCCTCTTTGTAATTGGCCAGACCGCGCTCCATGGCAGCCTCGTTGATATCATTGAAAATGATGTTCTTGATGCCGGCGGCCACAAAAGCCTTGGCAATGTTGAAACCAATACCATACGAAGCACCGGTAATCCAGGCATTCTTGCCTTCGAGAGAAAAGATGTTAGCCATAATACTATTTTAGTGTTAATATTTTTATCTTCTACAAAGATACAAACGTTTGCATAAAATTCCAACCACCCGTCCCGATTTTGTTACAAAGCGTGCTTATCGGCCCAAGACACCCAGCAGGACGCGCTCCATACGGGCGTAGCCGGCGGCATTGGGGTGCACCGTATCTTCCGAGTATTCTTCGCAGATAGTGCGGCCGTCGGCTCCGGCAAGGGCGGTGTAATAGTCGGCGCAGGGGATGCCGTTAACCCGGGCATACGCGAGGATGCGGGCGTTCAGGGACGCCACTTTTTCCGGTACGTCTTCGATTTCCGGACGCCAGCGGCAGCGCACGGAAGGCAGAACCGTGCACAGCACCACGCGGATGCCGTGATGCCGGGCCAGTTCCGCCATGCTTTTGATATTGTTGAAGGTGTTGCCTTCATCGTAGAGGTCTCCCAGGTTCTGGGCGATGTCGTTGATCCCGGCCAGGATGACCACCGTCTCCGGGTGCAGGTCTATCACGTCCGGCCAGAAACGGAGGAGCATCTGGGCCGTCACTTCCCCGCTGATTCCCCGGCCGATGAGGTTCGGATGCCCTTCGAAGAACCCCGGACTCCGGCTGGGCCAGAAATCCGTGATGGAATCGCCCATCAGGACCACGCGGGGCCCCACGACGGGCGCCGCCTTCAGGGCTTCGTTGTCCTTGGCGTAACGGTCCGTGTGCACCACCTTCTGCCCGAAGGCCGACGTTGCCAATAAAACTGTCATAAGTGTCAGGATAATATTCTTCATTTGGCGTTATTGTTATGTTTCTGTCATTACAGCCGTGAGACCCTTTCTTCCAGCAAGGCGCCATAATCCGCCTTCATTTTCCGGGGCAGGAAAGAAATGTCAATAAGTCCCTTCCAAACAGGGAGGCAGGCTTTCAGGTCTATTTTACATAGACATCCAGCCAGCCAGCGTCATTCTTTGGGCTGAAGCGGTTGCAGAAGAATCCCCACTTGGCGCCGATCCACAGTTCGGGCCGGGAGATGAACTCGCCCGGAACGGTTGTCCACTCTTCTCCGTCCATACTATAGGAGAAATGGCATACGGCATCCGGGACATTGCCTTCAACGGGCCTGGGGGCCACTTCCAGCTTTACGTAAAGGGTTGTCTCCTGCCGGTCCGGATAATCCACCAGAGGGACGTTTTTGGACTCGTACGCATGCGGCAGCGGATGAGAGGTATACGGCAGGGTGCACAGTTCCACCTCTTGCTCAGCGGCACCTTTAGACGCACCCGGACAGGTGATATAACTAAGCACGGCGCCACTGGCCGTATCGGTCAGGCGCAATCCGGCATAGTCGTTCCCCATGACCACGAAACCGGCAGTCTCGCCCTTTTCCTTCAACTGCGGATTGGGGCAGAACGTCATCTTTGCTTCCACCATGAATGACTCTGCAGCGAACTTCTGCTGCAGCACGTTGGGGCAGTCCCATAGGCTTCTGTACGGCCATTTTTGTTCAACGCTGTACAGCCTCACACCACCCTCCGGCAGCGCCATGTGCCAGTACGGTCCGGGAAGGGCCGGGTACTGCCAGGCCCAGGGAAGGCCCATGGGAGATGGCCGGTCGCTGCCGGCCATGACAGGCGCATCAGAGCCGGCCATGACGGACGCGTCGGAGCCGGCCATGACGGACGCGTCAGAGCCGGCCATCCTGACGGTGCCGCCGGGAACCGGCTGGCCCACGCCGTCCCCGTCCGGGTCCTCGCCGATGAGCGGCCAGCCGTCGGAGAGCCACTGCATGGGCTGCAGGTGGATGATGCGGCCGTACGCGCCCTTGTCCTGGAAATGGAGGAACCAGTCCATGCCATCCGCACTTTCCACCCACGCGCCCTGATGGGGGCCGTTGATGGTTCCCGGAGCCCAGGCCATCACAATCTTTTCCTCATACGGGCCGAAGGGGTCTTTTGCCCGCAGGACCGTCTGCCAGCCGGTAGCCACACCGCCAGCCGGGGAGAAGATATAGTAGTACTCTCCCCTTCTGTAGAACTTGGTGCCCTCGATGGTGGGCTGGGTCTTATGACCGTCATAGACAATCCTTGACGGGCCCGTGAGGCGCGTGCCGTCAGGAGCCATCGGCGCTACAAAAAGGACACTCTTAAGCCCCGCGCGGGAACCGGCCAGGCCGTGGGAAAGGTAGGCCTTTCCGCCCTTTTCCCACAGCGGGCAGGGGTCTATGAATCCCTTCTGACGCACCACCCAGACGGGTTTCTCCCAAGCCCCGGCAGGGTCCTGGGTACGCACCATGAAAATGCCCCTGTCGGGGTCTCCCACGTAGATGTAGAACCAGCCGTCGTGATAGCGGATGGCCGGCGCCCATACGCCGTTTCCGTGCTGCACGGTTGTGCGGAAATCGGCATCAGTTCCATCGCAGGGATAATCCAGGAGGGCAGCTCCTATCTGCTCCCAGTGAACCAGATCCTTTGAATGCAGGATGGGCAGCCCCGGGAAACAGTTGAAGGACGATGCCGTCATGTAGTAGTCGTCCCCCACCCGGCACACGTCCGGATCGCTGTAGTCCAGATGCAGGATGGGATTGGTGTACTCAATCTGAGCCTTTGGGCTGCAGCCTGCAACCGCCAGAAGGAGGATCAGGAGGTGTCGAATGCGAATCATGGTTACCATCCTAAAACTGCGGCTTTGGAACTGAAGGGTTCTGCCTCGGCGGCAGTGAGGATCTTGCCGTAGGAATTGCGGGATGCCGTCGATACGCCGGTTGTGCCGTATTCCTTCCAGCCGGAAGCGGCCGTAGGCGTGGCGGGAGTGGGCGTTTTTCCGGTATGCCAGCCTGCGGGGGCGATGACATCGGACATCTTGCAGTTCACATAGGTGACGTTGTCGTATACGGATGTATCACCGCCGGAACGCGCCAGGTACACAGAGCCTTTGGAGACACCCTCCTCCGCCGTGAGCTTGCAGTTCAGGAACACGAAGCCCTTGTCCGCAGCGTTGTTCACACGGGCCTGCACGATGTAGCCGCCGGCCCGGGACCGGATTTCGCAGTTCTCGAACAGACAGGCCTTGGGATAGCCCCAGATGAAGTCCACGTGGCCCGCAATGAGGCTGTCGTGCACCCATACCTCACCTTTGCAAAGGAACGTATCCTGCCAGGAGATGAGGTTGCAACTGCCGATCGTGAGCTTCTTACTGTCACCGTTGAAATAGAGGGTCTCCGCCTGACCTTTGTGGTCATCGGCCCAGAAGGTGTTTTCGATGGTCAGGTCCTCGATGACCAGGTTGTCGGTGCTCTCGGCCAGGAACAGGCAGCGGCCGCCCATGGCACCGGCCTTGGCGCCCAGGGCGGGTTTGGACTGCACCGCCGCGCCGGAACCGGTAGCGTAACTCTCGTTGTTGGGATAGGCGATAACCGTCTTGTCGCGGCCGGCGCCTTTGATAGTCAGGTTGTTCTTGTCCCTCAGGTACAGCAGTTCCCGGTATGTACCGGCGGCCACCTCAACGGTAACGGCGTCGTTCTTGCCCAGCTTGGTGGCATACGACAGGGCACCCTGCACCGTGCAGAAATCGGCGCTGCCGTCGGCCGCCACATGAAGGGTAGTGCCCGTATGCTTGGCGTTTACCACAAAGGGATAATCGTCCTTGCCCACGGCTTTTCCGGCCACGGAGGCATCTATGGTCAGGTAATAGGAACCGCCGAACTCCAGTGCCTCGTTGTGCAGCTTGATCTCCAGCCTGGTGCCGTCGATCCGCAGCGGCGTATAGTGGACGGGCCTGTAGCGTGTGCTGTGCAGCAGGTCCATGAACGTATGCACCGGCGTCTCCTGGTTCAGGGTCTCCTTGGGCACCATGGTGCCGTCTTCCAGGATGTTCACCTTGGCCAGGTCGGCCATGTCAATCTTGTCCACCAGGGTGCCGTCGGCCTTGAACACCTGGATGAGGCCGGAAGTGCCCAGGACAGGCGTACGGCCCAGTTCCACCACCAGCGGCTGGTCCACGCACACCGACTTGGCATCGGGCGGCGTCTCCCCACCGCCGGAGCCGTCCGGCAGGGTCTCGCACGCGAGCGGCTGACTCCAGGCCGATACGGCCCCGCCATCGGACACGGCCTGCACCAGGAAGGTGTAAGAAGTGCCGGGCCTGAGGTCTGCGATGGTGACGTTGCGCTGGGAAGTGTTGTCCGTGCGATCGGCCTGTCCGGCGGCCGTAAGCTTCCAGCTGTATCCCTTGGCCCCCGTGACAGGCTGCCACTGGATCACCAGCTGTGTCTTGCCGGCGCTCTTGAGAGCGAGGCCGGAGGGCGCCTCCAGCGAGGAGGTTTTGCCGCTTTCCCCGCCCGGCTGGGAAGGGTTGTCCTTCTGGCCGCAGGAAAGCAGCGTGATTCCCAGGCCCGCTACCAAACAAATCGTTTTTGCTAACAGTCTCATCTTCAAACGATTATGTCTTTTCCTCCCGGTCAGTTTGCCGGAAGGAAAAGACGTAAACAATTCAATTACAATACTCTAGAGAAAACGCCCACTATACCTCCACGGGTTTGTACTTGGGCACCAGGGCCTTCATGATGATCCAACCGGTCAGGTAAGCCAGACCGCAGAAGCAGAACATGATGAAGTAGCCCGCCGGCTTGCCTTCGAAGCCCATGAAGTGGAAGGCGGCGCCCTGCGCCTCGGCATAGGTAAACAAGTTACCGGCCACCTTCTGGATAATCATGGAGCCGATACCGCCCGCCATGGCGCCGATACCCGTGATGGAAGCGATGGTACTCTTGGGGAACATGTCGCCCACGGTGCTGAAGATATTGGCGCTCCAGGCCTGGTGTCCCGCACCGGCAATGCCGATCAGGACGGCCGGCCACCAGGGACTGTAGGCACCCAGCGGCTGGGCGGCCAGGGCCACCAGCGGGAAGAAGGCGAAGATGAGCATGGCCAGCATACGGCCGTTATAGGGGTGCATCCCCTTCTTTTCCACAAAGAGCTTGGGCAGATAGCCGCCGAAGAGCGATATCACCGTCACGATGGCATACAGGGTAAAGATGAGGCCCTGTCCCAGCGGGGACGATGCCGGCGCATTGAACTGGTCCTGGAAGTAGGCCGGGGCCCAGAACAGGAAGAACCACCACACGCCGTCCGTAAGGAACTTGCCCACGATGAAGCTCCAGGTCTGCTTGAAGCCGAAGCACCTGAAGAACGGAATGCTCTTCTCCTCGGAGGGTGATGCCCCTGACGAGGTCGACACCCCTGCGGAGGTCGACACCCCCGAGGGAGCATCGGCCTTCTTATTAGCGACCGAAGGGGCATTACCCTCCTCCGGCAACGCGGCCACATCGTCCTGATGGATATACTCCAGTTCGGCCTCGTTCACGTGCTTGCTCTTTTCCGGCTTGTCATACATGAACTGCCACAGGAACATCCACAGGAAGCCCAGGCCGCCGATGATGATGAATGCCCATTCCCAGCCCAGGTTCTTGGCCAGCGGCGGGATCAGGAGCGGAGCTGCCAGGGCGCCCACGGAGGCACCGGCGTTGAAGATGGACGTGGCAAAGGCGCGGTCCTTCTTGGGGAAGTATTCGGCCGTGGTCTTGATGGCGGCCGGGAAGTTGCCCGATTCACCCAGGGCCAGGATACCGCGGCACAGCAGGAACAGATACACCGACACCGTAGAGATGGAGAGGGCAATGTTGGAACCTGCCTCCACGGCACGAAGGGCCGATACGGAATCCACTCCGTCCACGAACCAGGTAGTGGCCACGCCGCAGCCGGCGTGCATCACGGCACCCAGGCTCCATACGCCGATGGCAATCAGGTAGCCCTTCTTGGTGCCCATCCAGTCCACGAACTTACCCGCAAACAGGCAGGCAATGGCGTAGAAGATGGAAAACAGCGAAGTGATGGTACCATAGTCGGCATCGGTCCAATGGAACTCCGGAGCGATGAACTCCTTATAGGTAAGGGAAAGTACCTGACGGTCCAGGTAGTTCACCGTGGTGGCGATGAACAGCAGGCTGCAGATCCACCACCGCCAGTTGGTCATTAGTTTTTTCTGCGTACTCATTACAGGATGGATTTAACGGCTTCTCTCATACCCTTGGCCTGGATCAGGGCCAGGTCGGCGGCCAGGAGGTCGGTGAGACCGGGAATCTTGTTCAGGTTCTCGCCCCAGATGAAGTCATCGGCCAGGACGCCCTCGGCCACCTTGCGAACGTCGCCCGTGGCCCAGAGGTCTTTCAGCAGGCCGATGATCTTCTCGTCGTCCTGCGGCACAATCTCGTCCTCGCCGCGTTTTCCGCCCTTGTAGTAGGTGCAGATGCCGGCCAGGCCCAGGACCAGGCCCTGCGGCATTTCGCCCTTGCGCTCCAGATAGGTCTTGAGGCCGGGCAGGTCGCGCGTCTTGAATTTAGGGAAGGAGTTGAGCATGATGGACGTGACGAAGTGCTTCACGAACGGGTTGCGGAAACGTTCCACCACGTCGCCGGCAAACTGCAGGAGTTCTTCCTCGGGCAGGTTCAGGGTGGGCAGCAGTTCGTCGTACATCACTTTCTTCACAAAAGCGCCGATTTCCGGATCTTCGCAGCATTCCTTCACGGTGTTCAGGCCGCTCAGGTAGCCCACGGGGCTGAGCACGGTGTGAGGACCGTTCAGAAGGGTCACTTTTCTCTCGTGGTAAGGAGCCTCGGAAGGAACGAACAGCACATGCAGGCCGGCTTTGTCGGCCGGGAATTCGGCCGCCACTTCCTTCGGGGCCTCGATCACCCACAGGTGGAAGATTTCGGCCTTGTCCAGCAGGTGGTCGTCGTAACCTGCCCTCTCGCACAGCTCGGCGGCGGTGTCACGCGGATAACCGGGGACGATGCGGTCTACCAGGGTGGAGTAGACACCGCAGGCGCCCTCGAACCAGGCACTGAAGTCCGGGCCCAGTTTCCACAGGTCGATGTACTGGCGGATGCACTCTTTCAGGTGCTTGCCGTTTTCGAAGATGAGCTCGCAGGGGAAGATGATCAGGCCCTTGGAGGCGTCTCCCTTGAAGTACTGCCAGCGGTGGTACAGCAGCTGGGTGAGCTTGCCGGGATAGGAGCTGGCGGGCTTGTCGTCCAGCTTGCAGGCCGGGTCGAAGGCAATACCGGCTTCGGTGGTATTGGAAATCACAAAGCGGATTTCCGGCTGCTCGGCCAGCTTGAGGTATGCCTCAAAGTCCTCGTACGGATTCAGGCCGCGGGAGATGACGTCAATCAGGTCCAGGCTGTTCACGGGCTGGCCGTTCTGCAGGCCCTGCAGGTTCAGGTGATACAGGCCGTCCTGTTCGTTCAGCCACGATACCATACCCTTTTCGATGGGCTGGACCACCACCACGGATCCGTTGAAATCGGTTTTCTGGTTGGTCTTCCAGATAATCCACTCGATGAATGCGCGGAGGAAGTTCCCTTCGCCAAACTGAATCACCTTCTCGGTGTACTGTTTTGCCTGCGGTGCAGACGTGCGGTTTAGTCTTTCCATGTTATTGTTCTTTATAATGTTACTCCTTGTTTGAAAATGGCAATCTCGCGGATGCCGTGCTTTTCGTTGTTCACGGGCTCTCCGCTGGCGACGGCCAGCACATAGTCGATGAAGCGGGGGGCCACATCGGCCATCATCTCGTCCTGCGCCAGCACGCCGGCGTTGAAGTCAATCCAGGACGGCTTGGCCTCATAGAGCGGCGTATTGGTGGAGATTTTCATGGTGGGCACAAAGCTGCCGAACGGCGTGCCGCGGCCCGTAGTGAACAGCACAATCTGGCAGCCGCTGGCGCCCAGGGCCGTGGAGGCCACCAGGTCGTTGCCGGGGGCCGACAGCAGGTTCAATCCCTTGACCGACAGGCGCTCGCCGTACTTCAGCACACCCCGGACGATGCTCTTGCCGCACTTCTGCGTGCAGCCCAGGCTCTTTTCCTCCAGTGTAGAGATGCCGCCCGCCTTGTTACCCGGCGACGGATTCTCGTACACCGGCATTCCCTGCTTCATGAAATATTCCTTGAAATCGTTGATCAGGGAGACGGTCTTGCCGAAGGTGGCTTCGTCCTGGCAACGGTTCATGAGGATGGTCTCCGCGCCGAACATCTCCGGCACCTCGGTAAGCACCGTAGTGCCGCCCTGGGCAACAATCCAGTCGGAGAATACGCCCAGCAGCGGATTCGCCGTAATGCCGCTCAGACCGTCGGAGCCGCCGCACTTCAGGCCTACGCGAAGCTCGCTCACGGGCACCTCCTCGCGCACGTCCTGGGAAGCCACGGCATAGATTTCCTTCAGGCGCTCCACGCCATAGGCCACTTCATCATCCACCTTCTGGCATACGAACATCTTTACCCGGCGCTCGTCCACGGGGCCGCACAGCTCACGGAAAGCATCCAGCTGGTTGTTCTCACAGCCCAGGCTCACCACCAGCACGCCGCCGGCATTGGGGTGGTGCACCATGTCCTTCAGGACCGTGCGGGTATTCTCATGGTCTCCGCCCAGCTGCGAACAGCCGTAATTGTGCGGGAACGTGACGATGGCATCCACGGAAGATGCCCGATCAGGTCGGGCATGACGATCCCCGTCATGGCCGGCTTGACCGGCCATCTCTGCCTTGAAACGGTCTACGATCTGCTGGCAGATGCCGTTCACGCAACCCACCGTGGGAATGACCCAGATCTGGTTGCGGACGCCCACCTGGCCGTCTGCCCGGCGGTATCCTTTAAAGGTCCTTACTTCCGGAGCAGACAAAACTTTTTCGCTCCCCTTGCGGGTAGAAAAAGTTTTAGTCTGCGAAGGGTCGTTATCGGCCTTTACGTAATCGAGAG
The DNA here is from genome assembly GCA_902784435.1 of uncultured Bacteroidia bacterium. Classification (GTDB taxonomy): domain Bacteria; phylum Bacteroidota; class Bacteroidia; order Bacteroidales; family UBA932; genus Cryptobacteroides. The sequence goes on from CACZUR010000020.1 coordinate 40,697, forward strand.
GCTCATACTTGTATTCCAGCAGGCCTTCCAGGTTGGTCTTGATGCACTCGTGGTTCACCAGGGTGCCGGCAGCGGCGTCACGGGTGACGTGGCCGATGGGAAAACCGTATTTGATGACATTGTCGTTGGCCTTCAGGTCCTTCAGGACAATCTTGTGTCCGCGGGGAATGTCCATCGTGAGGGTCACGCCTTCCACCACCTCCCCTTTCCGGAGGTCCTCCAGCGCAACGGCCACATTGTCGGCCGGGTTGATTTTGATGTACTTCATACTAGAAGTTAAAATAGTTCTTGGCGTTGTTGTAGGAGATATCCTCTACCATCTTGCCGATGGTTTCCAGCTCGGAGGCGGGCAGTTTGCCCTCTTCCACGTCCTTGCCCAGCACATCGCAGAGGATGCGGCGGAAGTACTCGTGGCGGGGATAGGAGATGAAGCTGCGGCTGTCCGTGAGCATGCCCACGAAGCGGGAGAACAGGCCCAGGACGCTGAGGGCATCCATCTGGCGGCGCATACCTACTTCCTGATCCAGGAACCACCAGCCGCTGCCGAACTGCATCTTGCCGGGCACGGTGCCGTCGTTGAAGGTGTACAGCATGGTCATCATCACCTCGTTGTCCTTCGGATTCAGGCAGTAAAGGATGGTCTTGGTGAGGGCATCCTCGCTGGCCAGGCGGTCGAAGAACTTGTGGCCGGCGGCAGCGATTTCCTGGTCGTGGATGGCATCGAAACCGGTGTCGGGGCCCACCAGACCGAACATCTTGGAGTTGTTGTTGCGGATGGCGCCGATGTGGAACTGCTGCGTCCAGCCGGCCTCGGCGTCCATGACGGCCTGGTCGTGCAGGAAAGCGCTGCGGAATTTCTCCAGTTCCTTGGCGTTGGGGGCGATGCCCATGAGCACTTTCTTGAAGATGAGCTCAATCTCGATCTCCTTGTAGTCGGCGCTGTAGAAGTTCTCCAGACCATGGTCGGAGAGTTTGCAGCCGTTGGCGGCAAAGTAGTCGTGACGCTTTTTCAGGGCCTCGCAAAGGTCGGCATAAGAGTCAATCTCCATGTCGGCGGCTTCGCCCAGCTGCTGGAGGTAGGCCTTGTAGGCCTTGGGGTCTTCGATGGCCATGGCCTTGTCCGGACGCCAGGCGGGAATCACCTTGGTGCCGAAGGGATGGGCGGCAATCTGCTTGTGATAGCGCAGGTCGTCGGCAGGGTCGTCGGTGGTGCACACGGTCTCTACGTTGAAGCGGCGGATGAGGGCCTGGCCGCGGAATTCGGGCGTGGCCAGCTTGGCGTTGCACTCCTCGAAGATTTCACGCGCGGTGGCGGGGCACAGGAGCTTGTCGATGCCGAACACACGGCTCAGTTCCAGGTGCGTCCAGTGATACAGGGGGTTCCGCATGGTATAGGGCACCGTCTCGGCCCATTTCTGGAAGGTTTCCCAGGCGCTGTACTTGCCGCCGGTCAGGTAGTCCTCGGACACGCCGTTGGCCCGCATGGCACGCCACTTATAGTGGTCGCCGTAGTGGCCGTCCACCAGCCACAGCTGGGTAATATCGCGGAACTGGATGTTCTCTGCGATCTGCTGCGGCACCAGGTGGCAGTGATAGTCGATGATGGGCATCTTTTCCGCGTGCTCATGGTACAGTTTCTTGGCGGTCTCCGTCTGGAGCATGAAATCGGGATGGATAAAGGTCATAGTGCTATTGTGTTTTAATTATTTGTCTGGAAGGGAGCCGGGGTGTCACCCCCGGCTCTCTTAATGGGGTTCACTAGTTGTTGTAGTGAATCTTGTAGAAGCGCAGGCCATTCACCGGAGCGGTGATGATGACCTCGCCGGCCGGGATGCTGTACTCCAGTTCGCCAGGGGTATTGGCGGAGTAGCCGCCGGGCAGAGCCTGGACGTCTTCGCCTACCGCCACCTGTACGGTGCGGTCCATAGCTTCATCTTCAGGGTTCCCTGGTCGGGAGCCGTGAACTTGAAGTAACGGTCCATTTCGCCGGACTTGCCGCCGAACTGAATGAACGTGGTGTTGTACTTGCTCTTGCTGCCGGAGTGGAACAGCAGGCCTTCAACGGTGAGGTCGATATTGGTGATATCGGCATTCGCAGCACCCAGGGCACCCAGGGCCGTCTGCCAGTCGCTGGCAGAGAAGTCCCAGTCGTATTCCACCTTGGCGGCAGGGCCGGACATGTAGGTGAATTCGAACTTGTAGAAGCGCAGACCGTTCTGGGGTGCGGTAATGATCACGTCACCCGCAGCCACGCTGTACTCCAGTTCGCCAGGGGTATTGGCGGAGTAGCCGCCGGGCAGAGCCTGGACGTCTTCGCCTACCGCCACCTGTACGGTGCGGTCCATAGCTTCCATAGCTTCAGAGCTACCGGTGTTGGAAACCGTAATCTTCAGGGTTCCCTGTTCGGGAGCCGTGAACTTGAAGTAACGGTCCATTTCGCCGGATTTGCCACCGAGCTGGAAGAAGGTCGTGTTGTACTTGCTCTTGCTGCCGGAATGAATGGTGAAGCCATTCAAGGTAAGATCCCAGTTGGTGATATCTGCATTCACTGCACCGTAGCCGGCAAAGGCGGCCTGCCAGTCGGCATCGGAGAAGTCCCAGGTGAGGGTTACCTCCACCTGCTCTTCCCCGCCCTTAGGCTGGATGGCAAAGGCAGCACCGCCCAGTTCGGACTTCACGTAGTAAATGTCGTCCTCACGCGGGAAGGCCTGCACGGTGAAGTTGTACAGACCGGCCTTCAGGGCGGCGATGTCCTCGGCGGGCACCGTGAAGCTGAGCTCGGTCTGCGGATCCTGCTTGCGCTTGTTGAACACCACCTCATAATGGTCGGCATTGTCGATGGCTTCCCAGGTAATGGTGACATCGGCGGCTTCGCCTTCCATCACGGTTACGGGCTCTACAACGGGCTTCGGGGTAGCCAGCACGCGGTTTCCGGCCAGTACATCCTGGCTCCAGGCCAGTTTCTTGATGGAAACGGCACCGGTGGAATACAGGTAGATGGTAGCTTCGCCGTTCACCTCGGGAACCACGATCTTCTGCACCTCGGGGTTGGCACCGGATGCGACGGCACCGCCCTGGACGGCCAGGCCATTGTCATCGTAGAGGGCTACGACCACGCTGGCGCCCGTCTTGGCGGCATCGTCCAGGAGCATGTCCACGGAACCGGGAGCATCCACCTTGAAGGCAGCATAACCTTCGGAGGGAACGCCCTTGCGGGTGAGCACGGAGGCGGTAGTGAAGTTGATGCCACCGTCGGCATTCATCGGGGTGGTCTCGGTTCCCACGAGCATCAGTTCGTCACGCACGCGGCTGTTCTTCACGTCGCCGGCGAAGAGGCTGGCGTCCTGGAGATTCCACGTGTGGGCGGCCGTAATCACGTTCTGGGTGAGGTCTTCGGGTTTCTCCACATAGGGAATCCACCACTTGGAAGCGCCCACCTGACCTTCAATCAGATCCTGTGCAGCCAGCTGGAAGAAGTTGCCTTTGGAGTTGTAGCAGGGATCCACGTTCATGGTCTTGAAGCCGGCCTCGCCGGCAGAGATCTTCTTGAAGAAGTTCTCGCCCTGCGCGTAGCTGTAGTTACCGGAAGCGGTGAGGTCGGGCATCACGGTATTGGCATTGTCCTGAATCAGCTGGGCCTTGTCGGTGCCGTCGGTCTTGCCGCCGTCTTCGAACAGGAACAGGTTGTTCTTCAGGCTCATCTGATGCGGGACACGGACGGCGAAGACGCCGCGGTTGTTGCCATCGTCAATGGTGGCGATGTTCTTTACGGTGTTGTTCTCGAAGGTAATCTTCCCAATCTTGATGGCGTCGGAGGCGTCGATGCGGAACAGGGTACGGATACCATCGTACATGGTATTGTTGAGGAAGGCGACCTCATCGATTTCCGTGGTTTTGCGGATATCGAAGGCATCACCGCCGGAACCCGGGATACAATACATGTCGCAGGAGTCGAAGGTGAAGTTCTGAATCTTCACCACGGCGTCGTTGTTGCCATAGAAGAAGCCGGCCAGGAAGTTGGTGATTTCGCAGTTCACGAACTTGATGGTGCCCACCGTAGGAGTACCGCCGGTGTGCTCCACGATACGGGAACCGCCCACGCCGTCGAACTTGATGTTCTCGAAGTACAGGTTGGCGTTCTGCTCGGCCAGGTCGGCCGTCAGTTCCACCTTGCCCTGAACCACGGGCTTGCTGCCGTCCGGGCCCGCCTGACCCGACAGGCTCAGGCTGCCAACGGGCTTGGCCGTGCTCATGGAGTAGGGTTCATCGCTGTAGGCCAGCAGGTAGTCGCCACCGGCCACCACAGCGGCCTTCAGCTCTTCAGAGTTGGTCAGAAGCGTCTTGGTGCCGGTTTCGGCCTGGGTCCAGGTGTCCACGGTACCGCGGGAAGCGCTCATGTAAAAGAGGGTGATCTGGTACTCGGTAGAGGCTGCCAGTCCGTCGATGGTGGCGGATGCGGCATTGGCCTCGGCGCCGGACAGTTCCTTCTTCACGGAATTGCCGCCCTTTACGGGAACAGCCTTCAGCTCGGTCACTTCCGTATAATCGCTCACTTCCTTGCTCCAGGCGAGGGTAACGGAGGTGGCAGTACGGCCGGTGACTTCCACAAACAGGTTGTCCTTCACGGCGTAGGTCTTGAGTCCGCCTTCGCTGTCATAGATGGCTAAATTGGACTCGGTGCCTTCCACCTTGAAACCTTCGGCGTCCACTTTATAGGCGCTCACGGTGAACCAGTACTTCTGGTCGGCGGTGAGACGGGTGGTGAAGGGAACATCGGCGGGAGCCAGCTCCCAGCTGTTCTCTTCCTGGGTCCTCTCCGCATCCGTATACACGGTGAGGAGGTATGCACCGGCGTCCTTGTTCACGTCCCAGGAGAAGGTGACGTTGTCGCCGGTAGCGGCATCTACCCTGGCAGCGAGATTCTGCGGCTCCAGGCAGCGGGAAAGGCTCAGTTCCGTAATCTCGCTGAACTCTTTCTTGGCGCAGCCGGCCAGCATGGCAAGGCCTGCCAGTGCAGCCAGAGAGACTTTCAAAATATTCTTGTAGTTCATAATGCGTCAGATTTAAAGGCTCTCGTAACCGTAGTCGTTCTTGATATTACCCTGACTGTTGGTCATGGTAGTATTGAAGATGGGCCAGAACATGTGCTGCTCGGGATCGTCGCCGTAAATACCGTCGATCAGCGCCTCATACAGGCCGGTGTCGGCACCCTTGCTGTCCACGATCTTGTTGAAGTATTCGGCCTTCTTCTCCCAGGCACCGGCGGGCTTCACGGCTTCTCCGGTGAATCCGTAGATCAGGAGTTTGTTGCCGTCCAGCTGCCAGTAAACGTCGCCGCCCAGCATATTCACCACCTTTCCGTTGGGATCGGTGAGGTTGTCACGCAGGTTGCGCATATCGGCCTTGGCCTGGTCCATCTTGGTTTTCAGGAGGTTCCAGCGGATGAGGTCGAACTTGCGGGTCATCTCGCCCACGAACTCGAAGGCGCGCTCGTCCACGATAGCATTGAACATGTCATCCTTGCTGCCGATGGCTTCCACGTAAGCTTCGGCCTGGTCTTCGTGGCCCTTGAAGGCACGTTCGCGCACGGGCAGCAGATACTGCTTGGCAGCGTTCAGGTCGCCCTGTTCGTTGGCGATTTCGGCAGCCATCAGGAGAATATCGGCATAACGCAGCACAACGGGCTTCACACCGTCGTCGTTACCGCCCTTGTAAGCGTCCTTGGTCATCCAATCCCAGCGATACTTGCCGAAGTACCAGCGCTGGATACCCACCAGTTCGGGTTCGTCGTTGGCATTCCAGCGCCAGTTCACGCAGGAGATGTCGCGGCGGACGTCGTTCGCGTCATACTTGAACCACAGGGTGGGAACAGGACCGGCATCACCGCCGCGGGTGACCGTGGCGCCACCGGCATAGGAGGAGCCTTCGGAACGGACGGCGAACGTGTAGTTCCAGCGTCCGCGGCCGTCGGAGAACGGAATCACGAACAGAGGCTCATGACCGGGACCAGCCACCAGGTTGTCGCGGTTGCTCTGATTCTTCCACAGCTGTTCGAAGTCTTCCAGGGAAGCGCTGCCGGACTCGATGGCATCCTGCAGATGCTTGAGCGCCTTCGGATAAAGGACGTCCTTCTGGAGTTCGGGGTCGGTGGTCAGGCGGACCGATCCCAGGTCGCCGGTGCCCACCATTCCGTCGTCCGGACGCAGGGCATAACCGGAAGCCATGAGCGCGATGCGGGCATACAGACCCTGGGCGAACATCTTGTTCACGCGGTCCGTACGGGAAGTAGCGGCGCTCTGGCCGGGATAAGGCAGGTAAGGGATGGCCTCGTCCAGGTCGGCAAGCAGCTGCTTGAAGATCTCGTCACGGCTGGCTTTGGCGGCATAGATGGTCGTGCTGGTAGTGGGCTCGAAGCGGGCGGGAACATCGCCCCAGGCCCTTACCAGGTCGTAGTAGATCATGGCACGCAGGGTGAGCACCTCGCCCAGCAGGTAAGCCATATCCTTGTTTTCAGCCACGTTGCCATAGGAACGGATGCCTTCGATGCACAGGTTGGCACGCTCGATGGCTTCGTACATTTTGGCGAAGGGACCGTTATCCAGATTCAGCTGACCGTTGTTGGGCAGCAGGGTATAACCGGCAATCTGGTATTTCTCGTCCGTAGGCTTATAGGTGTTGTACCACTCGATATCGCTGTTCAGGCCAATCCAGGGAAGGTAACGGCCGCGATAGTTGTTGGTTTCGCCGAAAGACTGGGAGATGGAGAAGATGGTGTTTTCCGTGAGGGAGTAGTTGGAATAGACGGTAGCCGCGTCAAAAGTGGACGGGGACTCGGAATCCAGGAACTTCTCGCAGGAAGAGGCCATCAGCAGTGTCGCAGTTACGCCGAGAATATAGAATAAAATCTTTTTCATAACAATCTTTATTATCTCAGTGTCCTACAATTATTTAACAATACAAACGGCAACGCGGTTGGCCTCGGGACCCTTGGCGGAATCCTTATCGGAACCGGTTCCTGCAGAAGTAATACGGCTGGCGCTGATACCGGCGCTCTTAAGCAGGCTCACCACCTTGGCGGCACGCTCGGCGGAGAGTTCCTTGTTGCGCTCGGCCTTTCCGGTAGCGCTGTCGGCATAACCGGTGATGGTAATCTTGGCATCGGGATTGTCCTTCAGGATCTGGGCAATCTGACCCAGTTTGAAGGCCTCGTCCGGACGCAGTTCAGACTGGCCGATGAGGAAGAACAGGTTGTCCTCGTAAACACCCTTCAGGGTCTTGGCGGGAACTTCCACCTTCTTCTCCACCACCTTTTCGACCACCTTTTCCTTCACCACTTCCTTGATGACCTCGCGGATTTCGGGGACGGAAGGAACGGGCGTGGAAACCTTGTTGGCGCTCTTCTTGCCGAAGGCCAGGTTGATACCGGCCACGAAGCCGATGCTCTTCGGATAAGCGGAGTAGTCTACACCGGGCGTAAGCGGGGTGGCACGGCGGGTATCCACTTCCGGATCATAGCCGGAGTACTTGGTGAGGCAGAACAGGTTGGTGCCGGTCACATAGAAGCGGACCTTGCTCAGATTCACCTTCTCCGTGAGTTTTTCGGGAAGGGTGTAGCCGATGGTCACGCTCTGCAGGCGCAGGAAGGAACCATCCTCCACGGCCCAGTCGCTGAAGATGGCGTTGCCGACGGCCGGGTTCCACATGGTCTTGCCGGCATTGGCAGCGCGCAGCTGGTCGGGGTCGGTGATGAGTTCGCCGGTGGTCCAGTCTACGTTGGTCCAGCGGTTGTCCACGTTCATCATGTTGATGAGGTTGCGGTTGTAGTACTTACGCGAGCTGGTGAATTCCACCTTGTTGGCGTTGTACACCTGGTTGCCGATCATGAAGTTGAAGTTGGCGCTGAAGTCGATGCCCTTGAAATAACCGGAGAGGTTGAAACCGCCGGTGAAATCGGGAGCGGCATTGCCGATGACCGTACGGTCGGCCACAGTCACCTTGCCGTCACCGTTCAGGTCCAGGTACTTGGGAGCGCCGGGGCGCAGGTAGTCACCGCCGATGATACTGGAATCGTCGGCCACTCCCTCGTTGAGCACCCACTTGGTGCCGTTCCAGGTGAAGTCGTCCACGGAATACATGCCGTCGCTCTTGTAACCGAACATATTGCCCATCGGCTGGCCCACCTGGACAATGTAGTCGTCACCGATTTCGGTGGAAGCCCAGTAGGACTGTGCGCGGATGCTCTCCAGGCCGCCCAGGCTGGTGACACGGTTCTGGTTGTAGGCGATGTTGCCACCGATGTTCAGGGAGAAGTCCTTGTTGGAAACGATGGGGGCGTTCAGGGTGAGTTCCACACCGCGGTTGCGGGTAGAGCCGATGTTCTGATACTGGCTGTCGTAACCGGAACCGGGGATGGGGAAGTTGATGAGCAGGTTCTTGGTATCGTTCTGGTAGGCCTCGATACTACCGCTCAGGCGGCTCTGGAACAGGGAGAAGTCCAGGCCGATGTTGTGGGTGTAAGTGGTTTCCCACGTCAGGTCGGGGTTGTTCAGGATCTTGCCGGCGGTAAAGATGTTCTGCGACATGGAGATCCAGGAGCTGGTAGAAGAAGCGTATTCCTTGAGCAGCTGGCCCGAAGGGATGTTGTTGTTACCGGCGGTACCGAAGCTGTAACGGAGCTTGAGCTGGTCCAGCCAGCTGTGGGCGTTGTCCATCCAAGGTTCGTTGGAGATGGTCCAGGATGCGGCGGCGGAGGGGAAGAAGCCCCAGCGGTGACCGCGGGCGAACTTGGAGGAGCCGTCGGCGCGGAGCGTCACACCAAGGGAATACTTGTGCTTGTAGTCATAATTCACACGGCCGAAGAAGGACAGGAGTTTGTCGTCGGCGCTGATGTGGTTGTTGGAGGAAGCCGGAACACCGGAAGCCATGAAGTTCCAGGCCATGGTGGCATCGTAGAAGAGCGGGAAACCATCCACCATATCGGTGATGGTATTGCTCTTGGTGATGGTCATTTCCTCACCCAGGAGGGCCGTCAGGGAGTGGTCGTCGTTGTTCAGGAGCTTCTCGAAGTCGTAATTGAGGGTATTCGTATTACGATAACGGGTGCGGAAAGCCTCCTTGTGCTGGGTGGAAGGCGTATTCTTCACGGTAGAGTTGTTGGCCACATAGTAAGTGGTGAGGCCGTAGAAACGGTCGTCGCCCTGCCGATAGTCTTCCAGACCGCCTTCAATCTTGAGTTTCAGATTGTCGATGATGGTCCAGTTGAAGGCTGCGTTGGCATTCCAGGTAGAGCGGATGCGCTTGGAATCATTGTCTGCGACGGAGCGGAGCGGCGGAGCGTTGTCGCCATAGTCCTGCTCCAGGTCGGAGTCGGTGGTAATGGCGGCCACGGGGATGGGTGCATAGGCCACGGCGTGCTTGAGACGGCCGTTGCCGGCCGTGGAGCCCTGGTCGTTGATGCCGTTGGCACCGGAGCCGCGTACGTTGATCTTGGAATAACGGACGTTCACATCCACGCTGGTGGTGGTGGAAGTCTTGAAGTTGGCCTTGAAGCTCAGGTTGTCCCTGATGTAGTTGGAACCGGCCATGATGGCGTTGTCGCCCATGTGGGCGTAGCCCAGGGTCCAGTTGAAGTTTTCACCGCTGCCGGAGATGGAAGCATCGGCGCTCATGGAAGAGCCGGTATTGCCGAAGACAGCATCCACCCAGTTGTTGGTGGGAAGGCCCCTGTAAAGGTCGATGTCACTCCACGAGCCGAAGTAAGGGAGGTAGTTGTCCTTCACCTTGCCGCGGATGCTGGCCAGTTCGTACTGGAAACGCACGAAGTTGTCGGCATCCATGGCCACGATGGCGTTTTTGTTGGCCATGGTCTTGAGACCGTAGTAGGCGTTGAATTTCACGCTCACTTTCTGGCCTTTCTCGGCGCTCTTGGTGGTCACGATCACAACGCCGTTGGCACCACGGGAACCGTAGATGGCGGTGGAGAAAGCGTCCTTGAGCACGTCGATGGAAGCGATTTCCGAAGAGGAGATGTCGTTGATGGATTCCACCGGGAAGCCGTCCACGATGTACAGCGGGCTGCTGTCCTGGGTAATGGAACCGCCACCACGGACGCGGATCTTGATGTCGGCGTCGGGGTCGCCTTCGGTGGTGACCACGGACACGCCGGCCATCTTACCGGAGAGAGCCTGCGACACGGAGGTAACAGGCTGCTCGGCCAGTTTGTCGGATCCCACGGAGGAGACGGAGCCCAGCAGGTCGCGGCGCTTGACCGTCGCATAACCTACCACTACCACCTCGTCCAGGAAGGTCTGGTCGGCCTTCAGGACCACGTTGATCTCCGTCTGACCGGCGATGGCGATGGTCTGTTCCGCCAGGCCGATGAAGGAGAAAACCAGGTTCGTCGCACCTTCGGGAACGGTGAGCACATAGTCACCGTCAATACCGGTGATGGTTCCGACGGTGGTGCCTTCCACCAGGACGCCGGCTCCAATCAGCGGTTCGCCGGTCTCGTCGGTCACGATACCCTTAACGGTAGTCTGTGCCAACGCCGTAGCGGCGATCCCCAAGCAAAGTGCTAGCGAAAGAAGGAGTTTCTTTGCAAAACTTTTCATTGGATTTGGATTTTGGTTAATAATTTAGTTAGGTATTGTTGTCTGTTACAATTTCTTGTAGGTGGCCCCGGCATTGCCGCCGGCCACGATATCCTTCACCAGATAGTGCAGGTACATTTCCAGGTTGGTGTAGCGGCCCTTCGGGTCCAGGTTCTTGCCCTGGGCGTCGGCGGCGCTGCTCTTGTTCAGGCCGAACTGCTCTTCGAACCAGTTGGGCATCCCGTCACTGTCGGCATCCTTCAGGCGGTCGTCGTTGGCGTCGAAGGTGTATACCGGCCAGCCGTTCACCCAGGTTTCATCGGCCACGTCGGTCTGGGTGTCGATGAGACCCTTGTAGGAACGCTCCACGCTCTTCCCTTCCTTGTTCTTGGGATTGGTGTTGCTGCCTTCGTACTTATAGGTGCCCTTCTTGGTTTCGTCGGCGATGCGCGCATCGATCCGGTCGCGGGAATAGCTGGCGCCCACATAGCTCAGGACCGGGTCGAAGCAGGCCGATGCCGAATGGACACTCTGGTAGCAGTCCATGGCGTAAGGGCTGTCGGCCTGGATGTCCGCCACCTTGGACGCATCGATATAAACACCTGTAGGAGAGGATGTCCCTGCCGTCCAGTTGTTGGAATTGACCTCACTGCTGCCTTCCAGAATATTGCCGTCCAAGTAAAAATGGCCGGGCAGGATGGTGCCGCCGCAATTGCTGCAGGAAGTGGTGGGCTGCAGGAGCCAGCGATGGTTGGAAGGGGTGACGGGACCGGGTTTGTAGTAATTGTTGAAGAAGTTGTACTTGCGGTATTCGCTGCCGTTATTGGAGGAACTTTCGCCGCCGTAGCAGGTATTGCCTTCCCAGTTGTAAACCACGTTGTTGAAAATGGAAACGGGGCCCTTCTGGTGGGAGACAAAATCGTGGTCGATGCGCGGATTGCGGCTGTCGTGGTGGGCCAGCAGGTTGTGGTGGTAGGTGGCGTTGGTACCGCCCCAGATACCGCCATAACCATGAGGGCCTTTGTCGTGGACCGAGTTCCGGAGGCTTTCGGAAACGATGTTCCACTGGAAGGTGAAGTCTTTCATGCCGTAGAAAGAGGCACATTCATCTGTGCTCCAGCTCACCGAGCAGTGGTCGATGATGATGTTCTGGAAGGAGTCGCCGTATTTGTCCATCACCTGCATGGCGTCGTCTTCCGTCTTGGCCTCGTCCCCCATCCGGCAGCGGATGAAACGGACAATCACGTTGTTGGCGTGAATGCGGAAGGTGTAATTCTTGATGCAGATGCCGTCGCCGGGGGCCGTCTGGCCCGCGATGGTGAGGTCTCCGTTCTTGATCTGGAGCTGGCTCTTCAGGGCGATGGTGCCGGCCACGTCGAAGACGATGGTGCGGGCGCCGGTCTGGTTCACGGCCCAGCGGAGGGTCCCTTCCGTATTGGTATCTTCCAGGGAAGTCACGTGCAGCACCTTGCCGCCGCGGCCGCCGGTGGTGTACATGCCGCCGCCCTCGGCGCCGGGGAAGGCGCGGGCCTGCCCGTCCTCCTCTTCCACCTCGGGAATACCGAACTGGCTGTAGAATTTGCTCAGGTCGGGGTCGGTGCCTGTGCCGGGATTATCGGTAGTGCCTGCGGTCTTGGCCTCCAAGGTGGCCGCGCCGGAAGTGACACCATCGGCCACGGCCTTCACGGAGAAGGTATAGGTGGTGGCCTTTTCCAGGTTTTTCACCTCTACGTTGCGGTTGCTGGTATTGCCGCTGTCCACGCTCTGGGTGCCTTTGGAAATGGTCCATGTATAGCCTTTGGCGCCCTGCACGGCCGTCCACTGGAATGTGAGGGAGGTCTCGGTGGACTTGCGCAGCTCCAGACCGGTGGGGGCGCTCAAACTGGCGGGCGTGCCGCCGCCGTTACCGCCATTGCCGCCGGGGGTCTCGGGGTTTTCCTTGTTTCCACCGCAGGACAGGGCTGCGAGGACGATCCCCAGGTAAAAGAAAAAGCGTCTCGTTTTCATAGCATTTCGTATTCCAAAGCCGCCCAGATGAGCGGGCCCATACCCTTGGGATCATTCGAGCGTATGGGTTCGTGAATGTAATAGTCGTAGTCTCCCCTGCGGTTGCCCTTGCCCCCCAGACCGGCCACTTCACAGCACTGGTCCAGGTTCACCAGGCCGTCCTTGTCGGTGCGGACGAAGGTCTTCAGCAAGGATTCATAGGCATGGACGGCCCCTTCCTGGTTGCCCAGGATGCCCAGCCGGCAGCCCTTGAGCCAGGCGTACACGAACATGGCGCTGCAGGTGGCCTCCAGGTAATTGCCTTCTGCGTAGGGCCGGTCCAGCACTTGGAACCACATGCCCGTCTGCTGGTCGGCATACACCTGGATGGAATCGATGACGGTGCCCAGCAGCTGGATCAGGGCATCGGCGTATTCGCTCACGGGAAGGATTTCAATCACGTCGGCGAGGGCCATCGCATACCAGCCCATGGCACGGCCCCAGGCGTGGTCGCTCTGGCCGGTCTCCGCGTTGCACCAGAACATGCTGCGGGAGGAGTCCCAGGCATGGCGCAGCAGGCCGGTTTCCGGGTCCAGGGTGTGTTCGTACACCAGCTGGAACTGCAGCACGATGTCGGCATAATTGCGGGCGCGCTCCAGGCTGTCCGTCACATAACGGCGGGTATATTCCGCATAGAAAGGCTGGCCCATGTACAGGCCGTCCAGCCACATCTGCTCCGGATACACGGCCTTGTGCCAGAAACCGCCTTCCGGGGTGCGGGGCTGGTCCAGCAGCTGGCTGTAAAGCGTATCCATGGCCGTTTTGTACTTCTCTTTTCCGGTGATGTCGTACAGTTGGAACAGCGTACGGCCGGGGCACACATGGTCCAGGGAGAAGTTGGATTTCTTGTACTTGTAAATGGTGCCGGTACTGTCGATGATGGCGTCATACCAGGCATCCACGTAGCTCAGGACAGATTCCCGGTCAAGCCGGGAATGACGGGTGTCATGGCCGGCCTGACCGGCCATCTGCCAGACATCCAGCAGGGCCTTGAGTTCCAGGCCGGTGGTGTAGTTCCACTTGAGCTTGCCTTCCTGGCCGTCTATGTAGCTGGCCTCGGGGCAGCGGGCCATCTCGCTGCGCACCACCTGTAAAGACAGCGGGGCCTTGGCCGTGCAGGCGGTCAAGGCTAACGCGCAAAGTATGAATAATTTCCGCATCATTTATTGTTATAGGGATCCCAGACAATGCCATCCTGCTCTTGGAACATCACTTTCTGGAAAGTGTATTCCTTCAGGTCTTTTGCCTTAAGCTGGTGCGCCCACTTTACGCGGGGGCCCTGCGCTCCGGGACCGGTATTGCCGTATTCGGCATAATAGGAATTCTTCTTGGTATCGGGCTTACCCTCCTTCTCCCAGTCGTGCCAGCCTTCGGGGAGGATGTGCTTTCCCAGTTCGCAGCCGATGAACACCGTCTTGGCATAGGCGCCCCAGGGGCGGCCCAGGTAGCACTTGTCGATTCCCTCGTCGGCCGTCAACTTGCAGTTCACAAAGACATAGCCGTACTTCTGCCCCTGCAGGGTGCTGGCGGCCGTCACATAGCTGTTTTTCTTGCTGTGGATGGTACAGCCCTCGAAATAGGCGATGCTGGTGCCGAAGATAAAGTCCGTAGTACCCTCTATGTAGCAGTCTTTGAAATAGTTGCGCTTAATGCCCCCGAACTTGCCATAGCGGCCGTAAGTATAGAGGGTATCCTGGTTGCCGATAAAGCGGCAGCGGTTGAAAAAGAGGAAATCCCCGTCCGTGAACACGGCCACGGCCTGGCCGATCTCCTTGCCTTCGCCGGAAGTATTCTCGAAGGTGATGTCCTCGAAGGTGATGTAGCTGGCGTGGATGTAGATGGAAGCGCTGCCGGAAGTGCCCATGGGGAAATCCCGGCCGGGCCACATCTTCTTGGCATACTTGTCAAAGGTAAAGATGGTTTCCGCTGCGCACTCCCCTTTGAAATGCACGCGGAACTTGGTGTGGGGGATGCTGATTCCCTCCTTGTAAACGCCTTTTCGCACCAGTACGTCGGTAATTTCCTGGTGGCTGTAGTCCGGAATGGCATTCACGGCCTCCTGTACGGTCATATAGTCCCCGTGGCCGTCGGCCGACACCACAATATGATAATACTGCAGGTGCTGCGCGAGTTCCGGAAGCTGCTGCTTCACCAGGCCGCACACCATTTCCGTCACCTTGCGGGCGCCGGCGGGCACCAGATGGGTGTTGTCGTCCTTGCCGGTGGAAATCATGAAATAGGCCTTGGAGGCCTCGTCGCCCAGACCCTCGATCCAGTCCAGGGTGGGGGTGGTCATATCCAGCAGGGTAACGTTCTTTTCCGCCGCCACGGCCTTCATGGCTGCAGGATAGTCCGTGTGGCAATTGCGGTCCAGTTTCCCCTGCTTGAACCACCTTCTTGCGATGGGGGTAAGCAGCACGGGCGTACCGCCTTTTTCGCGTACCCCGTCAATGAACGTGCGCAGGTTGTCCTGATAGGCGCCCCAGGGGGCGGCATAGCGCGCGGGGTCGTCGGCCTTGGCATCGTTGTGACCGAACTGGATGAACACATAGTCGCCGGGCTTCACGGCCTGGTACACCTTGTCCCACAGTCCCAGGTCTATGAAACTCTTGGTGCTGCGCCCGTTCTGGGCATAATTGATCACCTGCACCTGGGCGGGATCCAGGAAATTCTGGAACATCATGCCCCAGCCCCTTTCGGCGCCGGCCTTGGGAAGGTCCTTTTCGGCCATGGTGCTGTCCCCCATCAGGTGGACGGTGGTAAAAGAGGACAGGCCCAACCACAGAAGAGCCGCGGCGGCCGCCACAACGAACTTTTTCATAAGGTTTCTCCGTTAACGGTTACATGGTCGAACACCACCTCGCCGGCATTGTGCACCTCCACGCCCTTGCGGGCCGTAAATACGCTGTTGTGGAAGTCCAGGCCGGTTACCGGAAGCTCAGGCAGGCCATTGATGTAAATGGCCTGCTTGGCACCGGAACACACAATATGATCGAAATGGATGTCTCTGAATTCAGGGGTGGTCTCGTCCACCGGCGGCAGGTTGACCGAAGACTCCTGGGCCGAAGATGCCCCCGCGGTCGCTGATAAGAAGGCCGATGCTCCCTTGGGGGCATCTTTGGCCCCTTTCTCCGGAGCTTTCTCCGTAGCGGAGACGCCGGCATAGTAGAGGTTGAAGGTGACGGCTTCGGCCACGATGTCTTTCATATAGATGTCCTTGCACCAGATGTCCTTTACCAGGCCGCCGCGGCCGCGGGTGCTCTTGAAGCGCAGGCCCACGTCGGTGCCCAGGAACCGGCAGCCTTCCACCAGGATGTTCTCTACGCCGCCGCTCATCTCGGAGCCCACCACAAAGCCGCCGTGGCCGTGATACACCACGCAGTCTTTGATGATGAGGTTGCGGCATTTGCGGGCGTGCCGGCGGCCGTCAGCGTCTTTTCCGCTCTTGATGCAGATGGCGTCGTCGCCCACGTCGAAGCTGGCGCCCACCACGACGACATTCTCACAAGCCTCGATGTCGATGCCGTCGCCGTTGGTGGAATAGTGCGGGTTGCGCACGACGACATCTCTGATAATCACGTTCTTGCACCATAACGGATGCAGGTTCCATGCGGGCGAATCCTGGAAGGTGACCCCTTCCAGCAGTACGTTTTCGCACTCCCGGAGGGAGACCAGCACGGGACGCAGGAACGTCTTGATTTCGGCCTCATCCAAGGCCGGGTCCGGGAAATTGAGCGAGCCGGCGGTCAGGCGGGCCTTCTTGTAGCCCTCGTCGGGGTACCAGACGCTGCCGTCATCGGCCAGCACACCGCCTTTGGCCAGCTGTTTCCAGGTATCGTCCCCCACCTTGCGGCGCTTGAGCTCCCTCCAGGGATGACCCCCGCCGTCGATGGTGCCCTTGCCGGTGATGGCAATGTCAGTAGCGCCCTCGGCATGGATGGGAGAAAGGCAGCGGCGCACGTCCATTCCCTCGAAATTGGTGTCGATGATGGGGTACAGGTCCTGGTCGGACGAGAATACGATGACGGCGTTGTCGCTCAGGTGCAGTTCCGTGTGGCTCTGCAGGGCAATAGGCCCGGTAAGCCAGATGCCGTCCGGCACCACAAGCTTTCCGCCGCCGTACTTCTGCAGGGCCTGGAATGCCTTTTCAAAAGCTTCCGTACAGAGGGTTACGCCGTCGCCCACCGCACCGAAATCCGACAGGGTTACGGTATAGGCGGGAATAGAGGGTTCCGCCACAACGGGCATGTCGAAGGGAAGATCCTTGTATAGGTTTTGCAAACGTTTGTCTTCCTCCTGGCAGGAAAACGCGAAGAATAGCGTTAACGCTATGAAAATCAGGCGATTGCGCAAAAGTATGTTCATTCGTTTCAGTGCTAGCAACAGCAAAGGTAAGCAAAATAATCCAAACGTTTGCATTTTTTTCGAAAAACTTGCAGTTTTCCTTCATTTTTCAAGAAAACCTGCAAAGTTTTTTGGAGTTTTGTACAAACGTTTGTATATTTGCGTTGCTATGGTCACCATCACCGACATCGCCCGCGCGCTGGGCATCACTCCTTCTACTGTATCGCGCGCCCTTGCGGGCAGCCCGCGCGTAAAGGAAAAAACCCGTATCGCCGTGGAACGCAAGGCCTTGGAAATGGGTTATGAACGCAATGTGGTGGCAGCCAATCTCCGGAAAGGGCAGTCCCATATCGTGGGCATCATCGTCCCGCGCATCCACCGCGAATTCTTCTCCAACATCATCGGCGGCGCAGAGAGCGTCCTCAACCAGGCCGGTTACAATGTCCTCATCTGCCAGACCATGGAAAGCAAGGATTCGGAAATCAAGGCCCTCAAGACCCTCCGGAACTACCGGGTGGCCGCCGTCCTCATTTCCCATGCCATCGGCAGCACGGACAGCCGGGACATCAAGGAAATCATCGGCAAGGACATCCCCATCATCCAGTTCGACCGCGTGTACCCGGACCTTCCCGGCGCCAAGGTGGTGGGTGCCAACTGCGACGGCGCCTACTTTGCCACCAAGCACCTGATCCAGCAGGGGTACAAGCGCATCGGCACGCTGGCGGGCTATATGAGTTCACTGGCTTTCGTAGAGCGCCTGGCGGGTTACCGGCTGGCCCTGGAAAGCGCCGGACTCCCCTATGACAACTCGCTGGTCTTTTACGATACCCTGGTGCGGGACCAAGGCTACGAAGCCGCCAAGAAAGCCCTTGCATCAGGTTGTGACGCCCTTTTCAGCGCAGGGGCATTCTCGGCCCTGGGCGCCGTGGACTACCTGAAGGAGGCCGGCGTGCGCATTCCGGAAGATTTTGGCATCGTGTGCACCTCCAACGAAGGCTTCACGTCCCTCATGACCCCTTCCCTGAGCACCCTGGAGCAGCATCCCTTCGAGATGGGCCAGGCCGCTGCCAAGGCTTTCCTGGAGAACCGCGCAGACACGCAGGTCATCCCCATGGAGCTCCATATCAGACAGTCTTCCCAAAGAATCCAACAGGAGGAATTCTCGTGCAATCATCTTTTAAACAATAACCAATGGCAAAAGTAGTAACCTTCGGCGAAGTCATGCTTCGCCTTTCCACCCCCGGCTATCTGCGTTTTTCGCAGGCCCGCCAGTTTGACGCCACCTTCGGCGGCGGTGAAGCCAATGTAGCCGTTTCCCTGGCCAACTATGGCATCGACGCCCATTTTGTCACCCGTCTTCCCAAGAACGACATTGCCGACATGTGCACCGCAGAGCTCAAAGGCTTCGGCGTGAACACGGACAGCATCGTGTACGGCGGAGACCGCGTGGGCATCTATTACCTGGAAACCGGTGCCGTGGCCCGCGGATCCAAAGTGGTTTACGACCGTGCTCACAGCGCCATCTCGGAGATTCAGCCCGGCATGGTAGACTGGCATAAGGTATTGGAAGGCGCAGACTGGTTCCACTGGACCGGTATCACCCCCGCCCTGTCCCAGGGTGCGGCCGACGCCTGCCTGGAAGCCATCAAAGTGGCCAACGAGATGGGTGTGAAGGTCTCCTGTGACCTGAACTACCGCAAGAAACTGTGGAAATACGGCAAATCGGCCTCCGAGGTCATGCCCGCCCTGGTAGAAGGCTGCGACCTCATCCTGGGCAACGAGGAAGACGCCGAGAAAGAATTCGGCATCAAGCCCGAAGGCTTCGACGCAGAAAAGACCGGCGGCGAGATTGACCAGAACATCTTCATCAGCGTGGGTCAGCAGCTCATGGCCCGCTTCCCCCGCTGCAAGAAAGTGGCCGTCACCCTCCGTGGCTCCATCAACGCCAACCACAACACCTGGGGCGGCGTCCTGTACGACGGCAAAACCCTGTGGCAGAGCCGCCGCTACGACATCACCCACATCGTAGACCGCGTGGGCGGCGGAGACTCCTTCATGGGCGGCCTCCTGTACGGCCTGCTCACCTATCCCACGGACCAGGAAGCCATCGAATTCGCAGCGGCCGCTTCCTGCCTCAAGCACACCATCATCGGAGACTACAACCGTGTCACCGTGGCCGAAGTGGAAGGTCTCATGAAAGGCGGCGGCAGCGGCCGTGTTTCCCGTTAGATTGCATATATCGGAGCATTATGGCAAAATTCAATAAAATAGATACCATCGGTATCATCCGTTCCACCGGTATCGTTCCGGTGTTCTACAACAAGGACGTAGAACTGACCAAAAAGGTGGTGAAAGCCTGCTATGACGGCGGCATCCGCGCCTTCGAATTCACCAACCGCGGCGACGGCGCCAACGAGGTATTCAAGGAAGTGATGGCTTTCGTACGGGCCGAATGCCCGGAAATGGCCCTGGGCGCCGGCACCATCCTGGATGCCCCCACGGCCGCCCTGTACATCCAGATGGGCGCCGACTTCCTGGTAAGTCCCTGCTGCGTAGACGAGGTCATCACCCTGGCCAACCGCCGCGGCATCCCTTACAGCCCCGGCTGCGGAACCGTCACGGAGATTGTCCACGCCCAGGAGCGCGGCTGCGACCTGGTCAAGGTGTTCCCCGCCGGCACTGTAGGCGGCCCCGCCTTCGTGAAGAATGTGCTGGCTCCCCTGCCCTGGGCCATGGTCATGTGCACCGGCGCGGTAGAGCCTACGGAGGAGAATCTGAAGGCCTGGGCCAAGAGCGGCGTCACCGCCGTGGGCATGGGCTCCAAACTCTTCCCCAAAGACGTCATCGCTGCAGGTGACTGGGCTGCCATTTCGGCCCTCTGCGCCCAGTGCCTGACATGGTTTAAAAAATAAGCGTTTTTGTTAAGCGCTTAATTATCAATACATTACACAAATTCCTCCCGGTCATTTTGCCGGGAGGAATTTGCATAATATGCTCGTTATCAAGGATTTACCGAAAACACCCTATTCGGCCGGTGCCAGGACATTGTGCACGGGCCAGTTCTGCGCCTTTTTGAGCGTAAACGGAACGGTGCAACGGATGTCGGCCACGGAGGCGCCGAAGTGCACGCCGTATTTGCCGGCGGCGGCTTCCCAGGCGCTGGCTGCCTCATTGAAGGAAGCCAGTTCGTAGGCGCTCACCTTCAGGGTCAGGGTCTGGCTTTCGCCGGGAGCGAGTTCGCGGGTCTTGCCGAAGGCCTTGAGCTCGCAGGCGGGTTTCTCCAGGCCGCCGGCGGGGGCGCTCACGTACAGTTCCACCACTTCCTTACCGGCCACCTTGCCGGTGTTGGTTACGGTGACGGAAGCCTCGAAACCGTCGGCCACAGCCTTTACCACGGGTTTGGTGTAAGCGAAGCTGGTGTAGCTGAGGCCGAAGCCGAAGGGATAGGAAACCGCTACGTCGCGGGTGACGAAATGACGGTAGCCCACCCAGATGCCCTCTTCGTAGCGGGTGTAGTCCACATCCTTCTGCGGCTGGCGGGGACCCCAGGAGAAGCCGCGGGAAGACGAAGCATTATAATTATAAGGGAAGTTGGCGCTGGACGGATGGTCCATGAAATTCACGGGGAAGGTCATGGGCAGTTTGCCGGAGGGGTTCACCTTGCCGACGAGGACATCGGCCACGGCGTTGGCACCTTCCTGACCCGGGCTCCAGGGCAGGACGATGGCATCTACCAGATTCTTCCAGGAGTTGGTCTCGATGACGCCGCCCACGTTCAGGATCACCACCACTTTCTTGCCGGCGGCATGATAGCTGGCGCTCACGTTCTGCAGGAGTTCACGCTCCACGGCGGTGAGTTCGAAGTCGTCCATCATCTTGCGGTCTGCGCCTTCACCGGCATTGCGGCCCAGGACCACGACGGCCACGTCGTTGGCCTTGGCTTCGCTGGCAATGGCATCGGCAGGGATGGCTACCTCGGCCAGCTTGCGGCTGAAGAACCAGGAGAAGCCGCTGTTGTTGAGACCGCGCTGGGCTTTGTCGTAGGCCTTGTAGGCGGTGTAGTAGTCCACCAGGCTCTGGTCCAGGGTGAAGCCGGCATTCTTCATACCGTCCACCATGTTCACCACATAGGCCTTGTTCACGTCGCCGGAACCGGTGCCGCCGGCCACGAAGTCGATGGAGGAAATACCGTAGAGGGCCACTTTTTCGTTGCCTTTCAGCGGAAGGACCTTTTCATTGCGCAGCAGGACGATGGACTCGCCGGCAGCCTTGCGGGCCACGGCGGCATGTGCCTTCAGGTCCGGTTTGTTGGAGAACTTGTAGCCTTTGAAGCGGGGGGTGCGGACGATGTAGGTGAGCATATTGCGCACGTTGCGGTCCAGTTCTTCCTGGCTGATGGTGCCGTCCTGGACGCCCGCGATGATGCGGTCAATCTCGTTCTGGTTGCCGGGCTCCATGAGGTCGTTGCCGGCCTTGGCGCTCTTGACAGTACCGGCCTTGTTGCCCCAGTCCGTCATCACGATGCCTTTGAAGCCCCATTCGTCGCGGAGAACGGTGGTAAGCAGGCCTTCGCTCTGCTGGGTATAGTCACCGTTGAGTTTGTTATAGGAGCTCATCACCGTCCAGGGATCGGACTCCTTCACGGCAATCTCAAAATTCTTGAGGTAGATCTCGCGGAGAGCGCGCTGGGAGATGATGGCATTGTCCTCGTTGCGGTTGGTCTCCTGGTTGTTGGCGGCGTAGTGCTTGATGGATGTGCCCACTCCGTTGCTCTGGATACCGCGCACATAGGCGGCGGCCATCTTGCCGGACAGGAGCGGATCTTCGGAGAAATACTCGAAGTTACGGCCGCACAGCGGATTGCGGTGAATGTTCATACCGGGGGCCAGGAGTACGTCTACGCCGTATTCCAGCACCTCGTTGCCCATGGCCCGGGTTACGTCTTCTACCAGGGACAGGTCCCAGGAACTGGCCAGCAGCGTTCCCACCGGGAAACCGGTGCAGTAATAAGTGTTGGCATCTCCCTGGCGGGTGGGCTGGATACGCAGGCCTGCAGGACCATCGGCCAGGACCGTCATGGGAATGCCCAGCCGCTCGATGGGACGGGTATTTCCGGCTGCGCCGGGCACGTTGGCCGATACGCCGGAGGTGACACCGTTCACGATGGCGGCACGGGCGCCACCCACCAGCAGGGTGGCTTTCTCCTGCAGGGTCATGGACCTCAGGACTTCGTCGATGTTGTTTTCGTTGAGCCGGGGCTGGGCAAAAGCGGCGACGGCCATGCCCAGGGCAGCCAAGGTCAAAAGGACTTTTTTCATATAAATGGTATTAGATGTGTTGCAGTTATGCAAATGTAGTCTTTTTCCGGGGCCCGCGGTTTGTCTGTGCATTCAAATTATTGCACAAATGTTAAATGCCTGTAAAAACTGAACGTTTTTGCCTATCTTTGCCTTGCTTGAGCAAAGAGCGAATTTGTTTAACCACATTATATTTATGAAAAGATTACTCCTCATTCCCGCCGCCCTGCTGTCCCTTATCGCCTGCAACAACGCAGACCCGCAGCTGGGCAAGGCTTCCATCGACCAGGTGCTCAAGGCCATGACGCTGGAAGAAAAGGCCCACTTCGTGATCGGCATGGGCATGGCCGGCAGTGACGGCAACTCCGCCGTCGTGGGCGCCACCCAGGACATTGTTCCGGGAGCCGCCGGCACCACCTACCCCATCCCCCGCCTGGGCATTCCCAGCATCGTCCTGGCCGACGGTCCTGCCGGGCTGCGCATCAACCCCACCCGTCCGGACGACCCCAACACCTACTACTGCACGCACTTCCCTATCGGCACCCTCCTTTCCAGCACCTGGAACCAGGAACTGGTAGAGAGCGTGGGCACCGCCATGGGTGAGGAAGTACACGAATACGGGGCCGACGTCTACCTGGCCCCCGCCCTCAACATCCACCGGCATCCGCTGAACGGCCGCAACTTCGAGTACTACTCCGAAGACCCCGTGGTGGCCGGTAAAACTGCCGCTGCCTACGTGAGGGGCGTCCAGAAGAACGATGTGGGCACCTCCGTCAAGCACTTCGCCTACAACAACCAGGAGACCAACCGCACCGGCAACAACGCCGTCATCAGCCCCCGCGCCCAGCGTGAAATCTACCTCAAGGGCTTCGAAATCACCGTGAAAGAGGCCGATCCCTGGACCATCATGAGCTCCTACAACAAGATCAATGGCACCTATACTTCCCAGAGCAAAGACCTCATCACCACCGTCCTCCGGGACGAATGGGGCTTCAAGGGCCTCGTGATGACCGACTGGTTCGGCGGCGACAACGGCGCAGAACAGATGGCCGCCGGCAACGACATGCTCCAGCCCGGCACCGCCCTGCAGTACGAACAGATTATGAACGCCATCCAGGACGGTTCCCTCACCGAGGCCCAGCTGGACATTTGCGTAAAACGCTGCCTGGAACTGGTGGCCCGCAGCCCCAAGGCCAAAGGCTATGCCTACAGCAACAAGCCGGACCTCAAGGCCCACGCCACGGTCACCCGCCAGAGTGCCCTGGAAGGCATGGTGCTCCTGGAGAACAAAGGCGTCCTGCCCCTGAAAGACGTGAAGAACGTGGCCGTTTTCGGCTGCACCTCCTATGACTTCATCGCCGGCGGCACCGGTTCCGGCAATGTGAACCGCGCCTACACCGTGTCGCTGCTGGACGGACTCAAGAACGCCGGCTTCCAGGTGGATGAGAGCAAGAAAGACGCTGTCCTGAAGCACATCGCCGACGAAGAAGCCGCTTTCAAGGCCACCCTGGGCGACAATTCCCTGGCCGCCTTCTACCCGGTTCCTCGTCCGTCGGAACTGCAGCCCACCGCCGCCGAACTCACGGCTTCGGCCCGGGCCAATGACGTAGCCATCATCACCTTCGGCCGCAACAGCGGTGAATTCTTCGACCGCACCAGCGCCGACTTCCACCTGAACGCCGGCGAAAGGAAACTGCTGGAGAGTGTGACCAAAGCCTTCCATGCCGCCGGCAAGAAAGTGGTGGTTGTCCTGAACATCGGCGGTGTCATCGAAACCGCTTCCTGGAAGAACATCCCGGATGCCGTACTGTTGGCCTGGCAGGCCGGCCAGGAGGGCGGCAACTCCGTCACCGATATCCTGACCGGTGTGGAAAGCCCTTCCGGCAAACTGCCCATGACCTTCCCCGTGAACCTGATGGACGCCGCCTCGTCCCGGAACTTCCCCATCGACGCCACCAACGAGGTGTACTTCATGAACCGCCGCGAGAACACCAACGAGAAAGATGTAGACGTAACCAAGTATGAAGAAGGCATTTACGTAGGCTACCGCTGGTTTGACAAACAGAACATGGCCGTATCTTATCCCTTCGGCTTCGGCCTCAGCTACACCAGCTTCGAATACAGCGAGCCCACCGTGGCCAACGACGGCAAAACCGTCACCGCCACCATCCGCGTAAAGAACACCGGTTCCGTGGCCGGCAAGGAAGCCGTCCAGCTGTATGTGAGCGCCCCTGCCGGCACCTTGGACAAGCCCGTGAAGGAACTCAAGGCCTATGGCAAGACGGCCAGACTGGCCCCCGGAGAAAGCCAGATGCTCACCTTGAGCTTCCCCACCTCCGAACTGGCGTCCTTCGACGAGTCCAAGAGTGCCTGGGTAGTGGACGAAGGCACCTACACCTTCCTGTTCGGTGCCTCTTCCCGGGACATCCGCTGCACGGCGACGGCCCAGGCAGCTGCTTCCGAGCTTCCTGCCCACCGCGTACTGCTGATGCAATAAAAACGCCTAATAGCGATAAGCCAGGGTCTGCAGCTGGTCGGAGCTTCCACCATACAGCAGTTCCCACGCGCCCTTTGCGGGCACCATGTCCTGTGCCTGTTCCGACCAGGACAGGAAGGTCTCGGGGCCCAGCACAAATTCCACCACGGCGGTTTCTCCGGCCGGGATGTGCACGCGGCGGAATCCGCGGAGGCTCTTCAGCGGGCCTTCCGTATCGGCGGGACGGCGGACATATAACTGTACCACTTCATCCGCATCCATGTTGCCAGTATTGGTGACAGGGATGCGGATCCGCTTACCCTTCACCTGCGCCTGTCCATAGGCAAAGCGGGTGTAACTGAGGCCGAAGCCGAAGGGGAACAGCGGTTGGCCCGTAAAGTAACGGTAGGTACGGCCCTTCATGGCGTAGTCCTCGAAATCCGGCAACTGTTCGATACCCGTGTAGAAGGTGACGGGCAGTTTGCCGGACGGAGCTACGTCGCCGAAGAGGACATCGGCCAGGGCGGTGCCGCCTTCCTCGCCGGGATACCAGGCCTGCAGGATGGCGTCACAGCTTTCCGTCTCCGGAACCAGGCCCATAGCGCTGCCGGAGAAGTTCACCAGCACCACCTTCTTGCCGGCCAGATGCAAAGCCTGCAGGAGTTCCCGCTGCGGGGCGGGCAGCTGGATATCGGTGCGGTCTCCTCCGTCGAAACCCGGGAAAGGAACTTTCATCTCCTCGCCCTCGAAGCGGGGTGATATACCGCCGGCAAATACCACGATATCAATGTCTTCCAGTTTTTTCAATACCTCTGCAGCAGGCTCTCCCGGAGCCACGATGCCGCAAGCTTCAAAGTATAGCAGGCCGGGGACGCGGGCTTTCAGGGCATCCAAGAGGGTGACGGTCTTTTCCGGAACCGGGTTGTAATTGCCCCACTGCATCTGGCGGTCGTCGGCGTTGGGGCCGATGAGGGCGATGCGGGCCCCTTCCTGCAGCGGCAGCACCTGATCCCGGTTCTGAAGCAGTACCAGGGACTCCCGGGCCATCTTGCGGGAGAGGGCCAGGTGTTCCGGGCCTTCCACTTCCCCGTCTTTCAGCGAGGCCCAGGGGGCCACGTTGCCGTCCAGTTCTCCCAGCCGGATGCGGGCAGAAAGCAGGCGGGTGAGGGAGCGGTCTACATCGGCCTCGTCCAGCAGGCCCTTGGCGACAGCTTCGGGAATGGCGGGATAGGAATTGCCGCAGTTCAGGTCCGTTCCGGCGTGCAGGGCGGCAGCGGCGGCATGCGCCTTGTCCACGCTGTAGCCGTGGCAGTCCGGCGCATAGAAATCGCGGATGGCCCAGCAGTCGGAGACGATGAGGCCCTTATAGCCCCATTCGCCCCGCAGGATGGTATTGATCAGGTAATCGTTGGCGCCGCAGGGAACCCCGCGGAAGCGGTTATAGGCAATCATCACTTCCTCTACACCGGCCTTCACCACCAGGTCCTTGAACGCGGGCAGATAGGTTTCCCTCAGGTCCCGTTCGCTCACATGGGCGTCGAAACGGTGCCGGCTGCTCTCCGGACCCGAATGCACGGCAAAGTGCTTGGCACAGGCCTGCGTCTTTAGCACCGGGGCGTCGGAGGGTCCCTGCAGCCCGCGCACCACCGCCATGCCCAGCTCTCCGGTCAGGTAAGGGTCTTCCCCATAGGTTTCCATGCCGCGGCCCCAGCGGGGGTCCCGGAAAATGTTGATGTTGGGCGTCCAGAAAGTAAGTCCCTGATATTGACCCACATGACCCGCTTCCTGGGCCTGACGGTTCTTGATGCGGGCTTCGTCGCTCACGGCCGTAAACACTTGCTCCAGCAGGGGCACGTCAAAGGAGGCGGCCATGCCGATGGGCTGCGGAAAAACGGTGGCTTTCCCGTTGCGTCCCACCCCGTGCAGGGCTTCGTTCCACCAGTTATAGGCCGGAATGCCCAGGGCCTCTACCGGGGCCGATGAAAAGGTCATCAGGGAAGCCTTTTCTTCCAGGGTCATCCGGGCAATCAGGTCCTTGGCCCGCTGCTCGGAGGCGGGGATGTGCTTACAGGCAGCGAGAGCCGTCAAACTCAGGCAGAGTACAATGAGGGAATGTTTTTTCATATCATAGATTGTTCAGCAGTTCCAGTTCTCCGTCCCCGATCAGTTTCAGGACCAGTTCCCCGAACAGGGTATTCTGCCAGGCAAACCAGGGGCGGGTGAAAACGGCGGGGTTATCCTTGTGGAAAGACTCGTGGATGAATCCGGTGCCGGCATCCGTATCCCGAAGCGTGCGCAGGCACCAGCGGATTTCTTCGTCATCGGAGGAGGTGAAAGCCCGCATCATGATGCTCATGGGCCAGATCATATCCGAGCCGATGTGGGGGCCGCCGATTCCCTCGGCCGCCTTCCCCCGGAAGAAATAGGGGTTGTCCGGGCTCCAGACAAAGCGGCGCGTATTCCGGTAGATGGGATCATCGGCCGGGACGTCGCCCAGATAAGCCATGGCCAGGAGACTGGGCACATTGGCATCGTCCATCAGATAATAATTGCCGAAACCATCCACCTCGTAGGCATAGACGGGCCCGTATTTCGGATGCTCATACACGGCATATTTCCTCAGCGCGGCCTCTACTTCGGCGGCCAGTTCCCGGCATTCGCGGGCCAGGCTGCGCTCCCGGTTCACGTTTTCCAGGATTTCCGCCGCCTTGCGCAAACTGCTCACGGCAAAGAAGTTGGACGGAACCAGGAATTCGAACTGCGTGGCGTCGTCCGAGGGGCGGAAGGCCGATGCGATAAGCCCCACCGGCCGCACGGGATGGCCGTAACCGCCGTTGCCCTTGGTATCCAGCTGACGGTCTGTCACCCGCAGGAAGCGATAGGAGCCGGGGCCGTCTTTGCGCTGCTGTTCCCGGAACACCGAAAGGACCTTGCGCATGGCCGTGACCCAGGTTTTCCCGAACACGGAACTGTCGCCGGTGGTTTTCCAGTAATGGTGGGCCAGGCGGATGACATAGCAGGGCGAGTCTATCTCCCATTTGCGTTCGTGCAGGTTGGGGTTCATGTCCGTGCCGTCCGTCTGCCAGCCGCCGCCGGTAGGGCCGTCGTTGAAGGCGTTGGCATACGGGTCTATGCAGAGCAGGCCCAGCTGGCAGTTGACAACGCCGGCAATCATTTTGCGCAGATGTTCGTCCTGCGGCGCCAGCTGCACGTAAGGCCACACCTGGGCTCCGGAATCCCGCAGCCACATGGCGTGGATATCGCCGGTGTACACGAAGGTCCGGCCGTTTTCTTCGTCGAAGTGGACGGTGGTATCCAGGGTATTGGGGAAACAGTTCCCGAACATCCAGGCCAGGTACGGATCCGTCAGGAGTCCCTGTACCCGGACGATGGTGGCCTCTACCGCCTCCGAAACGAAAAGCCGCTGCTCCGGGGCAGGGCGCTGCGAGGACAGATGCTGAGCCCCGGCGCAGGCCGACAGGCTCAGAACCAGCAGGCTGGTCAGAAAGGTCTTTCTCATAAGGTTTCCCGGAAGATTTCGCTGACGGTGGGGTGCGGGAACACCACTTCCTTCAGCTGCGCCGCCGTGAATCCCTTTTCGATGGCCATGCAGGCGCCGTAGATGATTTCCGAGCAGGGGTTGCCCAGCATGTGCACGCCCACCACCTTTCCGCTGGCTTTGTCCAGCAGTATTTTGCACAGGCCTTCCCCCCGCTCGTTCTCTGCCACGAAACGGCCGGAATAGGCCATGGGAAGCTTCTTTACTTCCACCTCCAGGCCCTTCCTGGCGGCTTCGGCCTCCGTAAGGCCCGCGCCCGCCACTTCCGGATTAGTATACACGACGCCGGGGATGGCATCGTAGCGCATGGTATCGGCCCGGCCCAGGATGGTGTTCACGGCCACTTCGCCCTCGCGGGAAGCGGTGTGGGCCAGCATGGAGAAGCCGGTGACGTCGCCGGCCGCATAGATGCCGGGAACGCTGGTGCGCATCTGCGGGTCTACCTGGATGCCATAGGGCCTTCCGGCGGGATTCAGGGCCAGTTTTACGCCCACATTTTCCAGGCCGATGCCGTCCAGCGACGCCCTTCGGCCCACGGAAACCAGGATGCGTTCGCCGGTGGCGCGGCAGATATTGCCCTCCGGATCCTCATACACCACGTCGTTTCCTTCCACCGCCGTCACCTTGCAGTTCAAGTGGAACTCCACGCCCTTTTTGGCGTACTGGGCCTGGAGCAGGGCGCTGATTTCGTCGTCCATGGGCCCCAGGATCTTGGGAAGCATCTCGATCACCGTCACTTTTGTGCCGATGGAATGGAAAAAACTGGCGAATTCCATCCCGATGACCCCGCCGCCGATGACCACCAGGCTTTCCGGCTGCTGGTCCAGCGCCAGGATTTCGCGGTTGGTCACCACGGCGCCGCCCAGGCCTTCCCGGAGGCCCGGGATGGGCGGAACGGCTGCCTCGGAACCCGTGCAGATGAGCAGGTTACGGGCCTCGAAGGACTGCCCGTTGCAGCTGAGCTTCACGGCACCGGCCTCCCGGCCTTCGATGAAGGCCTGGCCGCTGATGACCTCTACCTGGGCGTTCCGCATCTGTACCTTGATGCCGCCCACCAGTTTTTTCACCACCTTCTGTTTGCGCTTGAAGATGGCGCCGAAGTCGATGGAAGCGCCCTCCACGTTAACTCCGTAGCGGTCTGCGTGATGGGCGTAATCCAGTACCTTGGCACTATACAGGAGGGTTTTGGTGGGGATGCAGCCCTCGTTCAGGCATACCCCGCCCAGTTCCCGTTTTTCAAAGAGGACGACGGACAGACCGGCCGCACCGGCCTTGCCGGCTGCCACGTATCCGCCGGGGCCGCCGCCAATGATAGCAAGATCATACATAGTCAAAGGTTTATGGTTTCAGAGGAAAGCTTCCCTTATTTGGCCGGACGTTTATAGCCGTCGTCCGTGCAGCGCTTGGACATGCGCTCGATGCGCGTGGCGGTGTCCGGGTGGGAAGAGAACAGGTTGGTGACCGGGCTGCTCTTGCCCTGGCCGCCGTCCAGTTTCTGCAGTTTTTCAAAGGCCATGACCATGGCCCAGGGGTTCTTCTTGCCCTGTACCAGGAAATTGTAGCCGTAATCGTCGGCCTCGCTTTCCTGGTCCCGGGAATACTTGGCATTGACGATATACTCCCCAAGGGCGCCCAGCTGCGAGTCCGTGAGCACCGCCACCTTCTGCGAAGTGGAAGCCAGGCCCTGGAGGGCGGCCGAGGTGAGCATGCCCACCTGCATCTGCTTGCGGGTATGGTGCAGGGCTACGTGGCCAATCTCATGGCCGATCACCCCCAGCAGTTCCTGGTCTGTCATGGCGTCCATGATGCCGGTGTATACCCGCACGGAACCGTCGGCACAGGCGAAAGCATTCACTTCATCCTCCTTGTACACCTTGAAATTGAGCGGCTGGCCGTCTACGCTCTTGAAATTGGCCACCAGCTTGTTCAGGCGCTTGGTGTAGGCGTTGGTGGCGGGAAGCACCTGGCTTTCCGCGTCCATCTGGAGCACGTACTGGTGCACGTAATCCCGGACTTGGTCGTCCGTAAGGGAAAGGGCCTGGCCCAGATAGGCGCCGCCCTGTTGCAGACGCTGCGGGTCCAGTTTGGCAATAAGGCCGCAGGAAGACAGGGCGATGGCCGTGACAAGGAGGCAAAGGATGCGTTTCATAGGTTTTGCGAATTTTGTCAAAGGTACGCATTTGCCTGCAAATTAACAATGTAAGTTTGATGAAACTATTTTGCAGGAAGTGCCGTATATATTAAGTATCGACATTAACGAGCAATGAAACTTTCGCAATTCAATTTCGATCTCCCCGCAGACCGTATTGCCAAGGAACCTACCCGCTGGCGCGACGAGGCCCGTCTGCTGGTCCTGCACAAGGACAGCGGAGAAATGGAGCACCGTCTTTTCAAGGACATCATCGACTATTTCGGCAAAGGCGACATCTTTGTCCTCAACGATACCAAAGTTTTCCCTGCCCGCCTGTATGGCAAGAAGGAAAAGACCGGGGCCGACATCATGGTCCTGCTCCTGAGGGAACTCAACCGCGAGCAGCGGCTCTGGGACGTCATCGTAGACCCGGCCCGCAAGATCCGTATCGGCAACAAACTCTACTTCGGAGAGGATGAATCCCTGGTGGCGGAAGTCATTGACAACACCACTTCCCGCGGACGCACCCTGCGTTTCCTCTTCGACGGCCCGTACGAGGACTTCAAGGAAGCCCTGTTCTCCCTCGGAGAACCTTACGTACCGGAATGGGTGAAGGAGAAGACCACCCCGGAAGACGTGGAGAACTACCAGACCATCTTCGCCGCGCACGAAGGCGCCGTGAGCGCCCCCGCCGCCGGCCTGCACTTCAGCCGGGAACTGTTCAACCGCATGATCCTCAAGGACATCGAGAAGACCTTCATCACCGTGCACATGGGCATCGGCCATTTCCGCACCGTAGACGTGGAAGACCTCTCCAAGCACCGGATGGACTCCGAGCGCCTGATTATCCCTGAAGAGGCTGCCCAGGCCATCAACAAGGCCAAACGCAGCGGCAAGAAGGTGGTGGCCATCGGCGCCACCGTCATGCGCGGCCTGGAAACCTATGTCACCACCACGCACGAGGTCAATCCTTTCGACGGCTGGACCAACAAATTCATCTTCCCGCCGTACCAGTACGCCGTCCCGGATGCCATCGTCTCCAACTTCCACCTGCCCCAGAGCACCATGCTCATGAGCGTAGCCGCCTTCGGGGGCTACAAGGGCGTGATGGCCGCCTACGAAGAGGCCCTGAAAGAGGGTTACCGCTTCGGCCCGTACGGGGACGCCCTGCTCATCGTGTAGGGTTTTCCGGGGTGCCCGGTTGCTCGCGTGGGGTTTTGCCAGGGTGCCCGGCTGCATGGGCGCGGCCAAAATCCTTTAAAACACATAAAAAATCATAAGAAACAACACAAGTTATCAACAGCTTGTGTTGTTTCTCGTTTTCGGGTCCTATCTTAGCGGGACGTTCCTCCCTGGAGGCGATTGCTCCTTGGTGACGGTTGCTTCTTGGTGACGGTTGCTCCTTGGTGACGGTTGCTTCCTGGTGGCAAGACGTTCCCCTTTGGTGGCGGTTGCTTCGCTTCCGGTACGGAAAACTCTCAAATACTAAGCATATGACCTACTCAGACGAAAACGTGGCCCTCTGTGCCCTGAACAGAATCTTCGGCTACCATCCCCGCCTGGCACTGGACCTGTTGGAACAGGCCGGCAGCGCCGCAGCACTCTTCTCCGGCGATTCCGCCCGCCAACTCCGATCGGCGGGCACACAAACGCCCCTTTCCGTGTCCGGAACCACCGAAAAAGCTCGCCCGGGCACACAAACGCCCCTTTTTGTGTCCGGGCATCCGGAACTGATGGCCCGGTTGGTGCCGGCAGAGCTGGACTGGGCGGCCCAGGAGCTGGAACGCATCCAGGCCGGCGGGTTCCGGTTTATCGGCCTCACGGACGAGGACTATCCGTCGGCCCTGCGGGAATGCTCAGACCCGCCCCTGGGCATCTACCTGAACGGCAGCTCCTCCCCGGCCGAAATCTTCGGCCTGCGCCCCTGTATTGCCATTGTGGGCACGCGGGACCTGAGCCCCTACGGCAAGGAATGGTGCCGGAAACTGGTCCGGGCACTGGCGCAGGCACATACGCCTCCCTGCATCGTCAGCGGCCTGGCCTTCGGGGCCGATGGTATCGCCCACCGGGAAGCCCTCTCGTGCGGGCTCACGACCCTCGGCGTGATGGCGACGGGGATTGACAAAGTGTACCCCTGGCAGCACACCGATCTGGCCATGGAGATGGTCCGGACGCCCGGATGCGGATTGATAACCGACTATCCCACAGGCACTTCTCCGGTTGCGCTGAATTTCCTCCGACGCAATCGGATCATTGCCGGACTGGCGCAGGCCGTCATCGTAGTGGAGTCCAAATCCAAGGGCGGTTCCTTGATGACTGCCAAATATGCGGTGGACTACGGCCGAGACGTGTATGCCCTCCCCGGCCGCATCGACGACGTGCGCAGTGCCGGATGCAATTCACTGATAGCCAGTCAGATGGCGCAGCTCATAACGTCTCCGGAAGAGCTGGTGGCCCTGCTGGGCCTGGGCGCCCCCGCCCGTGGCGCCGGCGGCTCCTGGCTGACCCCGGCGGGGAACCGGACGGCGGGAGGAGGAACGGCGGGGAGCGGAACGGCCTCGGAGGGGGACGGCAGGGCCTCGGAGGGCACGGCGGGGAACCGAATGGCGGGGAACCGGACGGCGGGAGGCGGAACGGCCTCGGAGGGGGACGGCAGGGCCTCACCCCGTGACCCTTTCCGACTGGCACTCGAAAGAGCTTTTGGGAATGGGTCGGCGGCGGTGGCCATCGGCCTGACGGTCCGGGAAAACCGCGGCATCATCCTCGAAGACCTCTGCGCCGTGCTCCATCTGCCCATCGTCACTGTCCTGGAGTGCGCCGGGCAGTTAGAGGCCGACGGCTTCATCACCACGGACCTCTTTCGCCGCTGCGCTGTGGCACCGGACTATGCGTAGGCGGAATCACCGGCTTTGGGCACCACTATTCGAAGACGGAACCACGGGGATGGGCAACGACTATGCGCAGAAGCCATCACGGGCTTGGGCAACGACTGTGCGCAGAAGCCATCATGGGGATGGTCCAGGCGAGCGGGGAAGGTGGTCAGGAGGGTTGGGGAAGGTGGCTGCCCCAAATGGGGAAGGTCTCATTTTTCAAGGGGGACCTTCCCCACCGAAATGCCATTTCAGCTATTTCTGTGGCCGATTCCATGGGGAAGGTCCCGGCCATAAAAAGAGACCTTCCCCAAACAGCCCCAGGACCTTCCCCAAATGTCCCAACCACCTTCCCCATTCCGCCCAGGACCTTCCCACACTTCCGGAACCCAACTTCCCGCCCGGAACTGCCCGGAACTGCCCGGAACCCAACTTCCCGCCCGTAAGCCCGTAACTACCCAAGCCCAACTTCCCGCTCCTATCTTTCCGCTCGCTCAACCGCTAATCATTTAACCCATCATTAAACCATCACATACCATGGACAGAATCGTTATCAGAACCTTACCCAACGGAATGCAGGCACGTGTCCAACCCTTTCACGTGAGCCTGGAAGGCCTGCAGAACAATATCCTTTGCCGGAATCACGAAGACTATGACGCAATGGTCAAATACATTGCCATTTGCGGAAGACGGAAAAATGTCATTATCGTGATTTATGCCGTAGTATCCAACCATAGCCACGAAGGAGTGCTGGCCAGGAATCAGATGGAAGCCGATGCCTTCGGAGAAGAACTGAAAAGGATGTACGCCATGTGGGTCCGGCGAAAATACGGAGAAGAAGCCCTGCTGCAGAAAGTGGATTCCAAGGCCATTCCCCTGGACAATGACCGGCACGTCAGGAATGCCCTGGCCTATATTCCCCGCAATGCCATCGACAACGGCAGTCCGGTCCAGGATTATAAGTGGTCCGGCTTCCGGGCCATGTTCGCCGAAAAATCGGCCAGGCCGGGGGGTCGTCGCGTATCCCTGCTCACCAAACGGGAACGGGAGGACATCCTGCACACCGGTGACAAGCTGAAAAATGTTCCCTGGCTGCTGGACGATGAAGG
Organism: uncultured Bacteroidia bacterium; assembly: GCA_902784435.1. Classification (GTDB taxonomy): domain Bacteria; phylum Bacteroidota; class Bacteroidia; order Bacteroidales; family UBA932; genus Cryptobacteroides. The sequence continues at coordinate 75,118 of CACZUR010000020.1, forward strand.
ATGCCTGCTCCCCGAATCTTTCTGCGACACCGAGTACCTGGAGCAGGCGTTCAACCACGATTCGGCCTTCTGGCTCAGGGCCATCGGCTCCGTCAATCCCGCCGAAATGGAAGAAACGCTGGTGAACGCTCCCCGCGAACGGCTTCCGGACAGCGAATTCTACAAAGTGGTGGCCGATACCGCCGGCCGATGGTTCAACGAGGATATCGGCAGGCTCCCCAAAGAGAAGAAACTGAGGCTCATCCCCTACCTCTGGCGGACCCGGAGGACCACCGTCAATCAGTTGGCCAGGGTCCTGGGCATGGACAGGGATGAAACCCGGGAGGCGGTCAGAGCGCCAGGGAAGGGCCGATGACGCCTATTCCCCCTTCGGCCTCCGGACACGATGCGGAATCTCTTCCGGAAGCACCATCGACAGTTCCATGAAACCAGCGTACTCCCCGTCGTCATACCAAGGGCACTGGAAGATGAGCTTTTTGACGCCCTCCTTTTCGACGGTGTACACGTTGGTGCGGGGGTTTGCCAGCATGTCGGCCAGCAGGGTCCGCGCCGGTTCGGGATGGCAGTCCAGCACATTCTGGCCGATAATCTCCTCCCGCCCGGGCTTCAGGAAAGTCCGCCGCGATTTTTCGTTCATATCCAGGATGGTGCCGTCCTTGGCGCAGACGGTCACGGCCACATCGGCCCCTTCAAAGTAATCTCTTTTCATGGTTGACAATCTTTCCGGCAAAGTTAGCACCTGCCCCCGGATTTCGCAAATGCAGGGCAGCGGAGGCGGGCCGAAACTGGCAGAGGAGGCGGGCCGAAACTGGCAGGGGCGACGGGCCGAAACCGGCAGAGGAGGCGGGCCGAAACTGGCAGCGGCGACGGGCCGAAACCGGCAGAGGAGGCAAGCTGAAACTGGCAGGGGCGACGGGCCGAAGGAAGTGCGGGGAAAGCCGACGGAGGTCAGCATCAGGGTCCCTTGGGGAAGGTCACCGAGCGGAATGGGGAAGGTCACCGAGCGGAATGGGGAAGGTCACCGGGAGAAATGGGGAAGGTCTCTTTTTTCGAGGGGGACCTTCCCCGCCGAAATGCCATTCCAGCCATCTCTATGGCCGATTCCTTGGGGAAGGTCCCAGCCATAAAAAGAGACCTTCCCCAAACACCTTGACCACCTTCCCCAAACGTCCCAGGGCCGTTCCCAGACCGTCCCAGACCTTCCGACCCACCTTCCCCAAACGTCCCAGGCCGTCCCAGACCTCCCGCCCCCCCCCGTCCCCCCGTCCCCCCGTCCCCCCGTCCGCAGACCTCCGGAGGACGTCCCAGACCTCCGGCCCCCGTCCCAAACTTCCCGACCACCGGCCCCCAATAGCCCAAAGAGTGTCCTCAACGCCCGTCACGATCCGCCACGAAACCCGGAGCCGTCCCCAAGAAGGGGTTTTCCGCACAAAGATTTGGAAAAGTCGCAGGGAACGGCGAAATTTGTGAAAGAAACCATGCTTATCGACACCCATACCCATTTCTACGACGAATGGTTGCTGCCGGACGCGGAAGCGGCTGTCCAGCGGGCGTTGGAGGCCGGTGTGGGAATGATGATCCAGGCCGATGTGGATTCCCACGAGCGCCCCGCCATGTGGGAGATTGGCGACCGGCACCCCGGTGTCATCTTTGAGATGCTGGGGCTGTATCCCGGTTCTGTGACGGCCGATAACTGGCGCGGAGAACTGGACCAGGTCTTCGCCATCGCCGGAGCGGCCTCCCACGGTGCGCCAGCTGCCGGCAGTGACACGACACCCGGCAGTTATTTCGGCAGTACCCCGGCAGCCGGCGGCGACATCCGCACATCGCCCGTGGCCATCGGCGAAATCGGCCTGGACTATCACGAGGGCATCGCGTTCAAGGAGGAGCAGAAGGAAGTGCTGCGGCTGCAACTGGAGCTGGCGGCCCAAATGAACCTTCCCGTGAACATCCACCTCAGGGATGCCTGGGAGGACTTTTTCGCCATCCTCAAGGACTGCGCCCACCTGCATCTGAGGGGCAACCTGCACTGCTTCACCGGCAGTTACGAGATTTACGAGCGGGCCAACCGTTACGGAGACTGGAGCGTGGGCATCGGCGGTGTGGTCACCTTCAAGAATGCATCCCTGGCCAAGACGTTGGAGAGGATTCCCCTGGAGAAGATCCTTCTGGAGACGGACGCTCCCTACCTGGCGCCGGTCCCCTACCGCGGCCGACGCAACGAGAGCGCCTACCTCCCCTACATAGCCCAAAAGGTGGCCGAAGTGAAAGGCCGCCCCCTTAAAGATATAGAAGAAACTACCACACGCAATGCCCAAAGACTGTTTAACCTGCCGCGTTGACACGCAGACCAAAGCAATCCAAGGCGCAGCCCGAAGCATTCCGAAACACGATCCGAAGGAAGAAGCAATCCGAAGCATATGAAAGCATCCATCCTCATCATTTACACCGGCGGCACCATCGGCATGAAAGAAGATCCTGCCGACGGCGCCCTGAAGCCCTTCGACTTCAGCCAGATCATGGCCGAAGTCCCGGAACTGAACAAGTTCGACGTCCGGATCGAAGTCCATACCTTCGACCCGCTCATAGACTCTTCCGACGTGGAGCCGTCGCTCTGGGTTTCCCTGGCCGAGATCATCCGCGACCGCTACGAGGAGTTTGACGGCTTTGTGATCCTCCACGGGACGGACACCATGGCCTACAGCGCCTCCACGCTCAGCTTCATGCTGGAAGGCCTGACCAAGCCCGTGGTGTTCACGGGCAGCCAGCTGCCCATCGGCGTGCCCCGCACGGACGGGAAGGAAAACCTGATATCGGCCGTGGAGATTGCCGCCGCCAAGGATGAAAAAGGACATGCCCGCGTGCCCGAGGTGGCCATCTGCTTCGACTCCCTGCTCCTCAGGGGCAACCGTTCCACCAAGTACAGCGCCGAGGCCTTCAACGCCTTCTCCTCGCCCAACTGCCCGCCGCTGGCCACTGCCGGCATCAACATCCACTACGACACGGACCTGATCCGGAAACCCGTTTACTGGGACGCCCAACTAAGGGTGCAGACCCGCCTGGACACCCGTGTTTCCATCCTGAAGGTGCATCCGGGCATGACGCCGCAGGTGATGCGCTCGGTGGTCTGCGATCCCGGAACCCGCGCCGTCATCATCGAGACCTACGGGTCCGGCAACGCCCTTTCCAAGGAATGGTTCCTGGACATCATCCGCGATGCCGATGCCCAGGGAAAGATTCTCCTGAACGTCACACAGTGCAAATCCGGCACCGTGAACATGAATCTGTATGCTACCGGAGCCACCCTGAAAAAGGCTGGAGTGCTCTCCGGGGCCGATATCACCACGGAAGCCGCCCTGGGCAAGCTGTTCTGCCTGATGGGCCGCAGCGACAACGACCAGTGGGTAAAAACCATGTTGGAGAAGGACCTCTGCGGAGAAATAAGCAAATAATCTTTGGCGTTTTGAAATTTTATCGCTAACTTGCACGACCAAATATAATTTAGGAAATTTTTTACTAACTAATTCAACTTATAACTAACAACACAAAAACGATTATGAAAAAGTTTTTCATGTTTTTGGCAGTCGCCGGTCTTGTGACCTTCACTGCGAGGGCGCAGCTCCCGCCGCTCAGGAACAGGTCGAAGAAGCCGAAGAGGTAGTTGACCTGTTTGCCGGTTCCGGTGAAGAAGTTCCCCTCCACCAGGCCCTCAAGACCAAATTCATCGAGGGTGGCGCAGGCTTCATGTCCCTGATCATCATCTGCCTGATCATCGGTATGGCTCTCGCTATCGAGCGTATCCTTTACCTGGCCTTCTCCAAGACCAACACCACCAAGCTCCTCGAGAATGTGGAGGCTGCTCTTGAAAAAGGCGGTATCGAAGAAGCCAAGAAAGTATGCCGTGAAACCCGTGGCCCCGTGGCCAGCATCTTCTACCAGGGCCTGCTCCGCGCAGATCAGGGTATCGATGTCGTTGAAAAGACCATCGTCTCCTATGGCGGCGTTCAGATGAGCCTCATGGAGAACGGCCTCAGCTGGATCGGCCTGTTCATCTCCATCGCCCCGTCCCTCGGATTCCTTGGTACCGTTATCGGTATGATCCAGGCCTTCGACGCCATCCAGGCTGCCGGTGATATTTCCCCGAACGTTGTGGCCGGCGGTATGAAGGTCGCCCTCATCACCACCGTGGGCGGTCTCATCGTCGCTATGATTCTCCAGATCTTCTACAACTACATCATCGCCAAGATCGACTCCCTGTCCATCGATATGGAAGACTCTTCCATCCGCTTCGTGGACACCATGGTCAAATACAACAAGAAGTAATCAACCCCTTTAATTCCAGATATAATGGAAAACCAGAAATACGCTAAAATTATCAAGATTGTTCTTTGGGTCCTGATGATCCTGAGCATCTGCGTGCTGGTCTGGGGTTCAATCAAAGGATTCGAGGCCAATGACGGCGCCGCAACGAACCTGCTCCTCTATTGGGCATACATCGTGCTGGGCATCGCACTTGCTTCCGTGATTTGCGTGGGTCTGTATGTAACGGCCACCACCAATCCCAAGGGTCTCGTCAAGATCGGTATCGCAGTCGTAGCCGCTGCCGTCCTGTTCGGCATCTGCTACCTGCTGGCCTCCGGTGCTCCGGCCGTCGGTTATTCCGGCGCCAAGCTCCCCACGGCTACCGAACTAAAGATGACCGATACCATCCTCAACCTCGCATACCTGGTTGGTGGCGCAGCTATCCTGTCCATCATCGTGGCCGAGGTTTTCATGACCATCCGCAACAAAAAGTAAAGTAAACCATGGCAAGAAGAACTTTTAATGCAATCGGTTCTACGGCTGATATCGCCTTCCTGCTGCTGTGCTACTTCCTGATGACCACCACCATGGGAGACCAGTCCGGCCTTCAGCGCCGTCTGCCCCCCATCCCGGATGCTCAGCAGGCACAGGACCAGAAGGTGAACCGCCGTAACATCATCATCGTCAGAATCAACTCTGCCGATAAGCTGTTTGCCGGTAGCGAAGCCATGGACATCACCTACTTGAAAGAAAAAATCAAAGAGTTCCTGACCAACCCCACCAACGACCCCAACCTTCCCGAAAAGGAAGCCAAGGAAATCGAAGGCAAAACCTACATGGTTTCCAAGGGCGTTATCTCCCTGCAGAACGACCGTGGTACATCCTACCAGGCCTACATCGCAGTGCAGAACGAACTGGTTAAGGCTGTGAACGAACTCCGCGACGAATTCTCCAGAGCCAACTTCGGCAAGAAGTTCTCCCGTCTGACGGAAGAAGAGCAAGACATTGTTAAGAAGGCCGTTCCTCAGAACATCTCCGAGGCCGAGCCTAAGGATACCGGTAAAAAATAATAGGAGGAAAGAATATGTCAAAATTTGGAAGTTCCAGCAATAAGAAGGAAGTCCCGCAGGCATCGTCCAACTCCCTTTCCGATATCGTGTTCATGCTCCTGTTCTTCTTCATGGTAACCACCCAGATGAGAGAAACCGAGCAGAAGGTCAAAGTGACCATGCCCGTCGCATCCGAGGTGGCCAAGCTGGAGAGAAAAGACCTGAGCGCCAATATCAACATCGGTAGCCCCACCCTGCAGTATCAGGCCCAGTACGGTACCGACGCCCGTATCCAGCTCAACGACTCTTTCAAGACAGTAGCGGACATCCGTGACTTCATCGCCGCAGAACGCGACGCCATGTCCGAGGCAGAGCGGTCCCTCATGACCGTGAACCTCCGCGTAGACCAAGATGTACGTATGGGTATTGTTTCCGACGTGAAACAGGAGCTGCGCCGCTGCTCCGCCCTCAAGATTATGTACGCAGCCCGTAAACCGGCCAAGGACTAATCCTACATCAAAGTTTATCATTTCAAGGAAAACGGCTCCAGAGCATCGTCTGGGGCCGTTTTTGTGTTTTATCCATTTCGAATGTCAAGCGTAACGGGCTCATCCTCAGCCACCTTACTTGACACTAAAAAGCTATTGCATTATTTCGTCTTTCGCAGGGCCACCTCTACCTTTGTGGGTTTATTAAACTATTAAAATATGAGAAAAATCGACCCTATTCTGAGAACCCGAAAACTTCAACGGGTAGCATTGCATCGCGAAATGGCCGGCCTGGCCTACTTCCTCACCGAACTGTACCGGATCGAGGACAGACAGTACAAGGAGAACGAGCGCGCCAGGCAACTGGACAAACTCATCCAGAACCTGCTCGGCGGTCCGGAGGGCCTGGGATGGCTCCAGGCCGTACAAAACAAAACCATGGACGGCATCCTGGACCGGCTGCGGGAAGACATGCCGGACATCCGGAGAGAAGAACTGCTCATTTTCAGCTATTCGGCAGCCGGATTCAACAACACGCTCTCCTATCACCTGGCCGGTCTTAGCTGCGAAAACGCAGTAAGCACCATAAGAACCCGCCTTCGCGACCGGATTATCCTCCTGAAAACACCCCACAAGGCCGAGTATTTGGCACTCCTGCCGGAAAAGGGTTGCCGAATTGGGGAAGAAATGCTATATTTGCACGATTTGAATCAACGCAAATATGGAAACAGTGAAAAGGACCAAAATTAAGGCTCTCCTTTCCTCGGAGCCGGGCAAAGAAGTACTGGCCAAAGGCTGGGTACGCACCAAGAGGGGAAACAAGCAAGTAAAGTTCATTGCCCTCAACGACGGTTCCACCATCAACAATATCCAAATCGTAGCCAATACGGAGCTCTTTGACGAAGAGCTCATCAAACGCATTACTACAGGCGCCTCGCTGGCCGTAAAAGGCCAGCTTGTCGCCTCCCAGGGCAGCGGCCAGGCCGTGGAAATCCAGGCCAGCGAAATAGAAGTGCTGGGAGAATGCGACCCCATGCGTTTCCCGCTCCAGAAAAAGGACACCACCCTGGAATACCTGCGCAGCGTAGCCCACATGCGCCTCAGGACCAACACCTTCGGTGCCGTGCTCCGCATCCGCAATGCCATGGCTTTCGCCATCCACAAGTTCTTCAACGAGAAAGGCTTCGTATACCTGCACACCCCGCTCATCACGGAATCCGACGCAGAGGGCGCCGGCGATATGTTCCAGGTAACCACCTTGGATCTCAAGAACATCCCGCTGGACAAAAAGGGCAACGTAGACTTCTCCAGGGACTTCTTCGGCAAGAAGACTTCCCTTACCGTATCGGGCCAGCTGGAAGGGGAACTGGGCGCCACCGCCGTGGGCGAAATCTACACCTTCGGCCCCACCTTCCGCGCAGAGAATTCCAACACGCCCCGCCACCTGGCAGAATTCTGGATGATTGAACCGGAAATGGCCTTCTACGACATCAACGACGATATGGCCCTGGCAGAGGAATTCGTAAAATACCTGGTGCAGTATGCCCTGGACCATTGCATGGACGACCTGAAGTTCCTGAACGACAAATACGACAACGGGCTCATCGAGCGCATGCAGGGCGTCCTGGGCATCCCGTTCCAGAAAGTCACCTACACAGAAGCCGTGGATATCCTGGAAAAGGCCATCGCCGACGGCGTCCAATTCGAGTACCCGGTGCACTGGGGCACGGATTTCCAGAGCGAACACGAGCGTTACCTGGTAGAAAAACACTTCCAGAAGCCCGTCATCCTCATCGACTTCCCCAAGGACATCAAGGCCTTCTACATGAAGCAGAACGAAGATGGCCGTACAGTCCGCGGAATGGACGTGCTCTTCCCCAAGATCGGAGAAATCATCGGCGGCAGCGAACGGGAAGCCTCCCTGGAAAAACTGGAACAGCGCATCGACGAACTGGGCATGTCCCGCAAGAACCTGGAATGGTACATCGACACCCGCCGCTATGGCAGTGTGCCGCACAGCGGCTTCGGCCTGGGCTTCGAGCGCCTGCTCCTGTTTGTCACCGGCATGGCCAACATCCGGGATGTCATCCCCTTCCCCCGTACTCCCAAAAACGCCGAATTTTAACCTAAGATCCATATGCTCGTAATCGGTATCGCCGGCGGGTCCGGCTCAGGAAAAACCACCGTGGTAAAAGCCATCGTCAACCAGCTGCAAGGCCGGGTGGTGGTCATCCCCCAGGACTCCTATTATAAAGACTCCAGCCACGTACCCGTGGAGGAGCGGAAAAACATCAACTTCGACCACCCGGACGCCATTGACTGGAAACTCATGTGTCAGCAAATCCGGGAGCTTAAAAGCGGAAAAACCATCGAGCAGCCCGTGTACTCCTACATTACCTGCTCCCGCTCCACGACGGAAACCGTGACGGTGGAACCGGCCGATGTCATCATCGTGGAAGGCATCCTCATCTTCACCTGCAAGGAACTGCGGGACCAGATGAACATCAAGATCTTCGTGGATGCGGACGACGACGACCGCCTGATGCGCATCATCGTGCGGGACATCGCAGAACGCGGCCGCACCATCGAAACCGCCATCGAGCATTACTGCGACACCGTGAAGCCCATGCACCTGCAGTTTATCGAGCCTTCCAAGCGCTATGCCGATGTCATCGTGCCCCAGGGCGGGCACAACAAAGTGGCCATCGACATCATTACCAACACCGTGGAAAAAGCGCTTCACCAGAAGAAAGCCAAACGCAAGTAATGAGGCTTACACCGGACCAGAAAGCAGGCATTTACATCACCGTGAGTATCCATCTCGCGGTGATTATCGTTTTGCTGGCGGTCCGGATCGGCTATGAAATCAAGCGGGAGAACAGTTTTGTGCTGGACTTCACGCAGCAGGAGGAAATGGAGCGCCGGCAGGAGGAACTGCGCCTGCACGAAAGCGTGGAAGAGCAGCTGGAGCGGATGCTGGCAGCTGCCGCCGAGGGGACGCCCGTACGCAATGTGGCCGTGGACCGCAGCACCCTCAAAGACGACCGCGGCACCAATGCCGACGAGCTTTACAAGGAAGCGGAGCGCCTGGCCCAGGAACTGAGGGAAGGCCAGCAGGCCGATGACCCCGAGGACTTTGTGGCCACCCCGCAGCAACAGGACCGGCCCAAGGAAGAGAAAACCCGGCCCTACAGCGGCCCGTCGGTGCTTTCCTGGAGCCTGGACGGCCGGAAGGCCAGCCATCTGCCCATCCCGGCCTACCGCTGCTACGGCGCCGGGGAAATCACCGTCCTCATCACGGTAAACAACCGGGGCGACGTCATCAACGCCAAAGTGGACGAAGGACGTTCGTCCCAGGACAACTGCCTCCGGACTTTTGCCGTCCGGGCCGCCCGCCTGTCCATATTCTCCAGCTCCCCCACCGCCCCCGTCAGTCAGATGGGCAGCATCACTTATGCGTTCATCGCCCAGTAACCGCACGATTCTTGCAAAAAGACCCTGCGTATGAAAAAATGGATTCTGACGATATGCGCCCTCTTCGCAGGCATCGGCCTGCTGGCCCAGGGCAATGTGACCACGCGGAAGTACCGCCTGGCCGATTTCACCGATAAAATCACCCAAGTCGTCCTTACCGGCAACGAAGTCCTTTCCAGCGCCCTCCGGCAGGAGGTGGTGAGCGGCTGGACGGCATCGGCCTTTGAATTCTGCACCCTGGAGCAGTTCGAGAAGCTCAAGACTTCGGACAATTTTTACTTCCTCATCGCGGCCGAAACGCGTTTCAAGGATGAGGACAACCCCGGCATCACGTTTCTCACGCTGGTCAAGGGCGGTCCGGAAGCCACGGAAGGTATCGGCGCCATGCACGAAGTCATCTCCCTCCCGCTGCAGGCCGCGATGGGCGGCGACGGCCGGGAACTCACCTATCTGGGCAGTCTGGTCAGCGCCGTCCAGACGTTCACCCTGGCAGCCATGGAATCGGAAAAAGTAGCCTATTCGCGCGACGCCTGGTTCCGGCAGAACTACGAAAAGTGGGGTAAGATGAAGCAGATTTACATGGCCCGCGAAGACATCGTGGAAAGCATGCAGGAGCAGGAAATCGAGAAGTTCCTGGACCCGGACTGGCATGTCTGCTCAGCGGAAGAGTCGGACCGCCAGTATCTGGACGGGGCCTACCATGTGCTCACCAGCTATGTAGTGGCCCCCGTCATCCCCAGCAAGGGCTCCTATTGCTACAAAATGCTCTTCGAGGCCGATACGCACGCGCTTTTCTACATTTCCCGCCACAAGATTACGGAGAAAAAGGGCGTGGGCTTCCTGCCCGAAGACCTGAAATACCTGGCCCGGAAGCGATGAGAAGCGGCGTATTCCCCAGCGGCCTCCGCTATGCCCTGAAACGCAGCGGCCGGGCGGTGGCGTTCTGTTCCCTGACCATCGGCGCAGGTACGCGCGACGAAGCCGGCTACCCTGCCGGCATTGCGCATTTCGTGGAGCACACGCTGTTCCGCGGCACGGCCCGCAAGAGCGCGGCAGTCATCGGCAGTTACCTGGACAAACTGGGCGGAGAGCTCAACGCATACACCACCAAGGAAGAGATTGTCCTGCACGCCACCGTGCTCAAGGAGGACCTTCCCAAGGCCGTAAAACTGCTCTTCGAACTGGCCACGGAGGCCACTTTTCCGGAAAACGAGATCGAGACGGAGCGCGGCGTGGTCCTGGACGAAATCATTTCTTACAAGGACAACCCCGCCGAGGACGTGTATGACCGCTTCGAGAGCCTGCTTTTCGACGGCTCGCCCCTGGCAACGCCCATCTTGGGCACCACGGCCAGCGTCAAACGGATTTCCCCGGAAATGCTCCGCCGCTTTGTGGCCGAAAAGTTCGTCCCCGGGAACATGGTCCTTTCCATCGTGGCCGATGTAGACGAGGCCCTGCTGGAAAAACGAGTACGGAAATGGGCCGATGCCCTCGAGGCAGCAGGGCATGTCCCCTTCGTCGCAAATAAGAAGGCCGATGCTCCTCAGGGGACATGCCCTGCTGCTGAGACTTCGGTGCCTGTTTTCAATAAGGTGGTGGACAAGCGGCACCACGAGGCGAATGCCGTCATCGGGTGCCGGGCGCCGTCGCTGTATGAAATGCCGGAGCGGCTGGTGTGCGCCATGCTGGCCAACATCCTGGGCGGTCCGGCGTCCAATTCCCTGCTGAACAAAGAGCTGCGGGAGAAGCGGGGCTGGGTGTACGGTATCGAGTGTTCCTATACGCAGTATGCCGACACAGGTATTCTGGCCATCACTTTCGGCTGTGACAAGACCAACCTGGAGCAGTGTTTGGGGGCTATCGGCAAGATTCTCCAGCGCTTGAAGGAAACGCCGCTTTCGGGCAGCCAGTTCAAGGCCTATCGGAAGCAGCTCCTGGGGCAGCTGGCCATCAGTTCAGAGGCCGGGGAGGCGCAGTGCCTGTCCATGGGGAAGAGCATGCTCTCCTGGGGCCGCATCATGACCCCCGACGAAACCCGCGCCGCCATTGCCGCCATCACCCCCGCCGACCTGCAGGCCATGGCCGCCCGCCTCTTTGCGCCGGACAGTCTTTCCTCGCTGGTGTATCTTTGATGCGCCCTCAGAGAATCATCCCCGTGCGCCCAATGTCCCAAAAACCGGGACATTAGGCGCAAAAAAGCCCCAAAATGCTCCTATCGTCCCAATATTTGGGACATTAGGCGCACTGTGCAGATTAGGACATCACGCCGCGCGTTTCGGGAGGGGGCAACGTAGGGGAAACTCGGTTGCAAACTAGTTTGCAACCTCGCAGAGGAATTTGAGCCGGACCAGGCGGATTTCCATCTCTTCGTAGTCCGGTTCCAGGGCCTGGAGGGCTTCCTGGAGGGAGTCTGAGGTGGCTTCTTCCCGGAACCAGTCGTAGATTTCCTCCACCACTTCCGTGTCCAGCTCCTGGTTGATGTAATAATTGAGGTTCACACGCGTACCCGTGGACACGATGGCCTCTATTTCCGTCAGGAGTTCTCCCATATCCATGCTCACGGCCGACGCAATGTCTTCCAGGGGCAGCTTGCGGTCTATGGACTGGATGATGTATACCTTGTTGCCGGAACGGGGAGCGACAGACTTGACCACGAAGTCATCCGGGCGCTCTATCTCGTTCTCTTCCACGTATTTGGCGATGAGTTCCACGAAGGGCTGGCCGAATTTCCGGGCTTTGCCCTCCCCTACGCCCTGGCACTTTTCCGAGAGTTCCTTCAGGGTGAGGGGATACACGATGGTCATATCTTCCAGGGCGGGATCTGCGAAGACCACCCAGGGCTGGAGCCGGAGCTTGCGCGCCACGTCTTTCCGAAGGTCCTTGAGCATGGCCAGCAGCACGGGGTCTCCCCCACCGCCGCCGCGTACGGCCGCACCGTTGTCGTCCTCCTCGTCGTCGTCCCCCTCAGAGAAGGTGCGGTCTTCTACCAGCATGACCTCATGGGGGTTCAGGAAGAACTCCAGGCCCTCGTCCGTGGCCGATATAAGTCCGTAGTTTTCAATGTCTTTATCCAGATAGTGCAGGATGAGGCCCTGATGGATAACGGCAGCCCAGAAGCGCGCGTCGTGGTCCTTGCCGGCGCCGAACAGCGGGTGTCTGTCGTGGTGGTAGGACTTGACCATGGCGTTGGACACCCCGGACAGGATGGCGGCCAGATGCTCCAGTTTGAAGTGCTCTTTCAGGGATTCGATGAGTTCCAGGACCAGACAAAGTTCCTCCTGACCGTCGAAGCGGGCTTTCGGGTGCAGGCAGTTGTCGCACGCGCCGCAATTATCGGCCAGATAATCCTCGCCGAAGTAATTGAGGAGGAGTTTGCGGCGGCATTGGCTGGATTCTGCATAGGCCACGGTTTCCCGCAGCAGCTGCTTGCCGATTTCCTGTTCCGACACCGGTTTCCCCTGCATGAACTTCTCCAGTTTCTGGATGTCCTTGTAGCTGTAATAGGTGATGCACTGACCTTCCTGGCCGTCACGGCCGGCCCGGCCGGTTTCCTGATAATAGCCTTCGATGCTCTTGGGGATGTCGTAGTGGATGACAAAGCGGACATCCGGCTTATCGATACCCATGCCGAAGGCGATGGTGGCCACAATCACATCGATTTCTTCCATCAGGAACTTGTCCTGGTTGTCGGCCCGGGTTTTGGCGTCCAGGCCCGCGTGGTACGGAAGGGCCTTGATGCCGTTGATGCACAGCATCTGGGCCATTTCCTCCACCTTCTTGCGGCTGAGGCAATAGATGATGCCGGATTTGCCGGCGTTCTGGCGAATGAAACGGATGATGTCTTTTTCGGGCTCTACTTTATCCCGCACCTCGTAATACAGATTGGGGCGGTTGAAAGAGGACTTGAATACCTTGGCGTCCTGGATACGGAGGTTCTTGAGGATGTCGCTCTGGACCTTGGGCGTGGCGGTGGCCGTGAGGGCAATCACCGGCGCCGGTTGGATCTGGTCTATGATGGAACGGATTTTCCGGTATTCCGGCCGGAAGTCGTGGCCCCATTCGGAGATACAATGGGCCTCGTCCACGGCATAGAAAGAGATTTTGATGGACTTCAGCAGGGAAATGTTTTCTTCCTTGGTGAGCGACTCCGGCGCCACGTATAGCAGTTTGGTCACGCCCCGCAGCAGGTCCTCCTGGACATCGGCAATCTGGGTGCGGCTCAGGGAGGAGTTCAGGAAATGGGCGATGCCGTCGTCTCCGGATTCGAAACCGCGGATGGCATCCACCTGGTTTTTCATGAGGGCGATGAGCGGAGAGATGACGATGGCGGTGCCTTCCATCAGGAGGGCGGGCAGCTGATAACACAGGGATTTTCCCCCGCCGGTGGGCATGAGGACAAAGGCGTTGTTCCCTTCGACCAGGGACTGGATGATACGCTCCTGGTCTCCTTTGAAGGCGTCGTAGCCGAAGAAGGTCTTCAGCTTGGCGTGTAATGTGGAGGCATCAACCATAACGAATAGTTTTGTGTCAGCCCCAATTTACGCATTTTCATTCTATTTTCCAAACAAAAATGCAGTTCGTAATACAAAAAAAGCAGATCGTCTTGATTTATTATGATTTCCCCCAAATTTTTACTAATTTTGCAAGATAGAACCAAAGTGAAAACTTTAAATTTTTTAAGAATATGAAACTTGTAAAACTCTTCGCCATCGCTACCGCCACCGTGCTGGTGATGGCTTGCGGCACTCCCAAGGTGGAGGGCTCCAAAGAAGTGAAAGCCCTGCTCCCCTCCAATGGCCAGGTAGACACCGTATCTTATCTGCTGGGCGTAAACTTCGGCCTGGTAATGACCCAGAACGGTTTCGGCGACCTGAACATGGCCAAGATCCAGAAGGGCATGAAAGACGCCCTCAACGCCAAGGAAGGCCAACCCATGGACTCCGTGTTCGTGAAGCAGTTCAAGATTGATCCTTCCGACATGAACCGCATCATCAACGAGTTCCTCCAGAAGCGCATGGCCTACGAAGGCGCCCTGAACAAAGAGAAAGGCGACGCTTTCCGCAAGGACTTCTATGTAAAGAACAGCGCCGACTCCACCGCTTCCGGTATCGTTTACCTGATTCAGGATTCCGGTTCTGAGAAGCGCGCCATGAGCGACCGCGACACCGTGAAAGTGAACTACCGCGGCACCCTCATCGACGGCACCGAGTTCGACAAGAACGAAGGCATCGAGTTCCCCCTGAACCGCGTGATCAAGGGCTGGACCGAAGGTATGAAGCTGGTGGGCGAAGGTGGCAAGATCACCCTCGTAGTTCCCGCCAACCTGGCCTACGGCGAGCGCGGACCCCGCGAGATCGGCACCAACTCCACCCTCGTCTTCGACGTGGACCTGCTGGAAGTGAAGCCCTACGTAGAGCCTGAGACCAAGTAAGGTATGGCACTCGAACTGGAAGGAACCCTTCGCCAGAAACTGGCCGTGCAGTCCGGCACGTCGGCCCGCGGCACGTGGGCCAAGCAGGAGTTCATCCTGGAATTTCCGGACGGCAACTTTACCGCACAGGCCTGTTTCACGGCCTGGGGACAGGATAAGGTGCAGGAACTGGACAAGTACCAGGTTGGGGACAAAATCAAAGTGTCCTTCAACCTCAAGAGCCGCGAATACAACGGCCGATGGTACAATGATCTCCAGGTCTGGCGCATTTCTCCCGCCGGTGCGGCCGAAGCGCCCAAACCGGCTCCCCGGCAGGAATTCGCACCTGCGCCCGCGCCGGCACAGGACATTCCGGCGCCCACGCTGGACGATATGCCCGCCGATTCACCGGATCCGGACGATCTTCCGTTCTAGAGAAACAAAAACCTTCGGTAAATGCCGAAGGTTTTTTGTATCTTTGCATCCTATGTTAAGTTTTGGATACAACAACCGCTGGATCCGGCTGGTCAAAGACCTGCTGTTCGTGGCGCTCAGTGTATGGATCATTACCCGTGCCAGCGTATGGGCCATATTGCTGGGTTGTCTGGGCCTGTTCTGGTACGGGCGGGATGCCTATTACCAGGCCAAGGTCCTGTGGCAGGAGAAACATTTCCGCC
Source organism: uncultured Bacteroidia bacterium (assembly GCA_902784435.1). GTDB lineage: Bacteria > Bacteroidota > Bacteroidia > Bacteroidales > UBA932 > Cryptobacteroides. The sequence continues at coordinate 90,518 of CACZUR010000020.1, forward strand.
CGGCACAGCCCCAGCCCAAGGACGGCCCCACCGTTTCCACGCCCACCGATGACGGAAAAATCACCGTCACGGACCTGAGCGACGCCAAAGAGGTAGATTATACTAAGGAATAGACCATGATTCCGAAAGAGACCGTAGACCTGATACTGGACACCGCCCGCATCGAAGAGGTGATCGGGGATTTCGTGACGCTCAAGCGCCGCGGCTCCAGCTATGTAGCCTGCTGTCCCTTCCACAACGAGAAAACCCCCTCTTTCCATGTAACGCCCTCCCGGGGCATCTACAAGTGCTTCGGCTGCGGAAAAGCCGGCAGCGCCGTGGGCTTCGTGATGGAATACGAGCACATGACCTACCCGGAGGCGCTGCGCTACCTGGCCAGGAAATACAACATCGACGTCCAGGAAGAGGAAGAGACGGCAGAGCAGATTGCCGCCCGCCAGCGCACGGAAAGTCTCATGGCCGTGAGCGAATTCGCCCGCAAATTCTTCTGCGACCAGCTGCAGGAGCCCGAAGGCCATGCCGTAGGATACCGGTACTACCGCAACCGGCACATTGAAGACGCCACCATCGGCCAGTGGAGCCTGGGATGGGCGCCCTCCGGCCGCAGCACCCTGGTGGATGCCGCCCGCGCCGCCGGTTACAAAGAAGAATACCTGGTAGACGCCGGACTGGCCATCCGCCAGGACAACGGTACGCTGGTAGACAAGTTCCGCGAGCGCGTGATGTTCCCCATCCACTCGGTGAGCGGACGCGTCATCGCCTTCAGCGGCCGCACCCTCAAGGCCGATAATCCCGCCAAATATGTGAATTCCCCGGAAACGGAGATTTACATCAAGAGCCGCAACCTCCTGGGCATTTACTTCGCCAAAAGCGAAATGGCCAAGCAGGACCGCTGCATCCTGGTGGAAGGCAATGTAGACGTGGTGATGATGCACCAGATGGGCGTCACCAATGTGGTGGCCTCCTGCGGCACCGCCCTCACGGAAGAGCAGATCCGCCTGATCAAACGCTTCACGGAGAACGTCACCATCATGTACGACGGGGACTCCGCAGGACTGCATGCCGCCATCCGCGCCATCGGCCTCATCCTCAAGGAAGGGATGAACGCCCGCGTAGTTTTCCTCCCGGACGGGGACGACCCCGACTCCTTCGCCCAAAAACACACCCTGGAGGAAATCCGGGAATTCATCGCAGAGCATGAGCAGGACGGCATTGCCTTCAAGACAGACCTGCTGCTGAAAGAGGCCGGCGAAGACCCTGTCCGGAAGGCCGGCATGATCAATGAGATTGCCGATACGGTGGCCGATATCCCGGACCCCATCAAACGCCAGGTCTATGTGGACACCGTGGCGCGCCGTTTCGACATCGATGCCGACATCATCCAGGAGCGCGTACGCAAAACCCGCGAAAAAAACCGGGCCGATGCTTCCAAGCGGAAAGAAAATGTTCCCGCACAGGACCGCAAGGCCGACACCCCCCAGCCTTCCGTGGAGACCCCCGCCCCGCGCCGGGTGCTGGAAGAGGAACGCATCCTGGAGCCGTCGGAGCGGGAACTGCTGGGCTTTATCCTGCGCTTCGGCCGCCATGTCCTGCAATTCGAGTCGGACTCAGAGTTTTATGACGAGCAGATGCCGCAGACGGTGGCGGAGTTCATCGACGCAGCCCTGGCGGCCGACGACTGCCACTTTGCCAACGCCGCCTACGAAGCCACCTACCAGGCCTATTTCGGCTGGTACGACCAGGGGCTGGAACAGGATGCCATCGTCCGGAACCTCCTGAATGGCGAAGACCGCAGCATTGCCGGCGTGACGGCAGACCTGTCCACCGAGAAATACGAGCTCACCGTGCACAACTTCTCGGACGCCCTCACCACCACGGATTCCTGGCTGGTCACCTATGTGCCCCGCGCCATCCTGGCCTACCACGACAAACGCATCACGGCCCAGCAGACGGCCATTTACCGGAAACTGCAGGCCGGGACATCGGCCAAGGACACCCTGGAACTGATGGGCAGCCTGAATGCCCTGAACGAAATCAAAAAGAATATCAATATCAAATTAGGGAGACTGAAATGAGTTATAAGAGAACCCTCGTGACCTGCGCGCTGCCTTACGCCAACGGTCCTGTCCATATCGGCCATCTGGCCGGCGCCTACATTCCCGGAGACATTTACGTGCGTTACCTGCGCATGCGGGGAGAAGACGTGGTCTTTGTATGCGGCTCCGACGAGCACGGCGTGCCCATTACCATCAAGGCGCGCAATGAGGGCGTTTCCCCCCAGGATATCGTAGACCGCTACCACAAGGTGATGAAGGACGCTTTCACGGGCCTGGGCATCAACTTCGACATCTATTCCCGGACTTCGTCGGCCATCCACGAGAAGAATGCCGCCGCGTTCTTCCGGAAACTCTACGACCAGGAGGATTTCATTACCCAGGAAAGCGAGCAGCTGTACGACGAGGAAGCCAAGATGTTCCTCACGGACCGCCTGATAGAAGGTACCTGCCCCAAGTGCGGAAATCCGCACGCCTACGGGGACCAGTGCGAAAAGTGTGGCAGCACACTGTCGCCGGAAGAACTGCTGGACCCCAAGTCCAAGCTGTCCGGTTCTACGCCCGTGAAGAAGAAAACCAAGCACTGGTACCTGCCGCTGGACAAGTACGAACCCTGGCTGCGGGACTGGATCCTGGAGCAGCACAAGGAGTGGAAGACCAATGTGTACGGCCAGTGCAAGAGCTGGCTGGACGGCGGCCTGCAGCCCCGCGCCGTCACCCGCGACCTGGACTGGGGTGTGCCCGTTCCGGTAGAGGGCGCCGAGGGCAAGGTGCTGTACGTGTGGTTCGACGCTCCCATCGGCTATATTTCCAACACCCAGGAGCTGCTGCCGCAGAGCTGGGAGAAATGGTGGAAAGACCCCGAGACCCGGCTGGTGCATTTCATCGGCAAGGACAACATCGTGTTCCACTGCATCGTGTTCCCGTCCATGCTCAAGGCCGACGGAGAATACATCCTGCCGGACAATGTGCCCTCCAACGAATTCCTGAACCTGGAAGGCGACAAGATTTCCACCTCCCGCGGCTGGGCCGTGTGGGTGAATGAATACGAGCGGGACTTCCCCGGCTGCGAGGACGTGCTGCGCTATGTGCTTACGGCCAACGCCCCGGAAACCAAGGACAACGACTTCACCTGGAAAGACTTCCAGAGCCGCAACAACGCGGAACTGCTGGCGGTTTTCGGCAATTTCGTCAACCGCGCCGTCGTGCTCACGCACAAGTATTTCGGCGGCCGCGTGCCGGCCAACCTGAAACCGGAGTCCATCGACCGGGAAACCCTGGAGGCCATCCGCCCCTGCCGCCAGGCCCTGGAAAAGTACATCGAGACCTACCACTTCCGCGAGGCCCTGAAGGAAGCCATGAACATGGCGCGTATCGGCAACAAGTACATCTCCGACATGGAGCCCTGGAAGGTGGCCAAGGCCGACATGGACCGCACCGCCAGCATCCTGTACACCTGCCTGCAGATCTGTGCAGACCTGGCCATCGCCTTCGAACCTTTCACCCCGTTCAGCGCCCAGAAGCTGCGCAACATCCTGCGTGTAGGCGTAAACGCCGGCTGGGACCACCGCGCCGGCGAAGGCACTCCCACCGTGAATTTCTTCCGTCCCGACGAAGGCCTGGCCGTGCATACGCGCCCGTATGCCCCCGGGAATGCCCTGGAAGGCAATGCCCCCGGGAACGCCCTGGAAGGCAATGCCCCCTTCGTCGCAAATGAGAAGGCCGATGCTCCTCAGGGGGCATCCCCTTCCGGCGCTTCGGCCATCGTGCTGGATTGGGAGATGCTGGGCGCGGCCGAGCTGCTGCCTGCAGGGCATGAACTGGGCGAGGCCGTGCTGCTGTTCCGCAAGATAGAGGACGCCGAGGTCGATGCCCAGATTGCCCGTCTGGAGGCCATCAAGAAGGCCCGTCAGGAGGCCGAAGCCGCCCGCGCCGCCGCAGAGGCCCGTGGCAAAGTGGAGCCGCAGAAGCCGGAGGTCACCTTCGACCAGTTCGGTGCCATGGACATCCGCACCGCCACCGTGCTGGCCGCAGAGCGCGTTCCCAAAACCGACAAACTGCTCAAACTCACCATCGACACAGGCATTGACCAGCGTACCATCGTGTCCGGCATCGCAGAGTACTATAGCCCGGAAGACATGGTGGGCAAACAGATCTGCATCCTGGCCAACCTGGCCCCGCGCGTAATCCGCGGCATCGAATCCAAAGGCATGATTCTCATGGCCAAGCAGGGCGATGGCTCCATGCGCTTTGTCACGCCCCAGGAAGCCGTCGTGAACGGTGCCCAAATCGGCTAACAGCACTAGCGAGCGCACCCTGTAACGCACTTTTGGGCGTTTTCCGCGTAATACGTTGCATGGGCAAGCACCCTGTAACGCACTTTTAGGCGTTTTCCGCGTAATACGTTGCATGGGCAAGCACCCTATAACGCACTTTTGGCCGTTTTCCGCGTAATACGTTGCATGAGGCTGCACACAGCATGCACAACACACAGCACACGGCACACAGCGTACCACTAACAATCCCTGGAGGAGCGCTTATTTGTTAAGATTGATGAACGGCAGGGCGTTGGAGCCGTTGTAGGTGGGCAGTTTGCCATCCCACTTTTCAATGGCGTACTGCTGGACCAGCAGGGCATTCAGGGAAGCGGCCACCACGCGGTTGTAATAGGCCTCACCGTCGCCGGTAATCTTCTGGGCTTCGGCCTCACCTTTGGCTTTGGCAATGGCTATCTTGGCTTCGGCCTCGGCCTCTTTCACTTTGTTTTCGGCCTTCAGGGCGTTCTGAACGGCTTCATTCTTGGCGTTGATGGCAGCGGTAAGGGATGCCGGCGGGTCTATTTTGGTGGTGAATTCCCGGACAATGAATCCTTCCCGGTTCATGGACTCGTCCAGGCGGGCGCGGACTTCGTTCTCAAATTTGGCACGATTGGCCATGAGTTCGTCCGAGGTGTAATTGTTGGCGCAGGTACGGTAGGCTTCGAAGATACAGGTGTTGATATAACCCATTTCCAGTTCCCGTACCGGCTTGCGGTACTTCACGAAGATGTCTACGGCCTTGTTTTCGTCTATCTGGTAAGCCAGGGTGGGCGTCATGGAGAAGATGGCGGCATCCTTGGGATTCACGGTAAACGGTTCGTAGGTAACACGCTGGATATAAGTAGGATACTCGAAGATGCTTTCCGTGATGGGATTGTACCATACCCATCCGCGGCAGGTGCCTTCCACGCCGCCTTTCAGCTCGGCGTTGGAGCTCCATTTCTTGAATTTGATACCCACTGAGGCAGAGTCGATGGTGGTGCAGCAGGAGGCCATCACGAAAATGGTGAGGGCGGTAACGATGAGGGCAATCCAGGAGGTTTTTGCCAGAGCGCTAGTCTTTTTCATACAAATCAAAATTTTGATAAAGTTACGTAAATATTTTTTGATTTCAAGCAGATAAGACAGAACGTCTTGCGTCAATGCCTGGCGCAAGCTCCACCTCGGAGATGGGACAGGGATAGAGATGGGACGGGGACGGGACGGAACGGCACCTGGGCGCTATTCCATGGCAACCCAGCGGATGGAAGGGTCCCGGCGCCACCAGGTGAGCTGGCGCTTGGCGTAGTGGCGGGTGTTGGCCTGGATGCGGAGGATGGTGCGTTCCAGGTCAAAGGTGCCGTCGAAGTAGTCGAAGAATTCCCGGTAGCCGACCGTCTGCAGGGCCGGGAGGTCCCGGTACGGGAGCATGGAGCGGGCCTCGGCCTCCAGACCATCCTCCACCATTTGGAGGACACGGGCGTTGATGCGCTCGTATAGCTGCTCGCGGGGCCGTTCCAGGCCGATCTTCACGATCTCGAAATCGCGTTCCTTGAAGCTGCGGGTTTTGAACGACGAGAAAGGCTGGCCGGTGTACAGGCTCACTTCCAGGGCGCGGATCACACGCTGGCCATTGGACAGGTCCAGTTCCTCATAGGACTGCGGATCCAGTTCCTTCAGCTGCTGGGCCAGGACCTCCACGCCCTCGTCCCGAAGGCATTCCATCAGGTGCTGACGCAGTTGCATGGGCACTTCCGGAAAGTCGTCCAGGCCGTAGCAGAAGGCGTCGATGTACATCATGGAGCCGCCGCACATCACCAGGGTCTCATGCCCCTCGGCGAACAAGCGGTTCACCAGTTCCAGGGCCTCCAGTTCATAGATGCCTGCTGTATAGTTCCGGGTAATGGGTATGCTGCGGATGAAATAATGCCTTACCGTCTCCAGTTGCCGGGCCGATGGCGCAGCCGTTCCGATGGATAGTTCCTGATAGATTTGCCTGGAATCACAGGAGATGACAGGAGAGCCCACCTCCAGGGCACGCCGGATGGCATAATCGCTTTTGCCGACGGCCGTGGGCCCCAATATGATTTCCAGGCGCCGGCTCACTCGCTTTCGTCAAAGATTTCCTTGCCGTCTTCGTCGTCCTCTTCTTCCTCTTCCTCGTCGTCGAAACCGTCGTCGTCCAGATCCTCGTCATCCTCTTCCCCGGGAAGGTGACGCTGCGTATCCGGCAGGTCCTCGAAAGCCACATAGCCATTCTCGAACTCGATGGGGTTGGGACCCTTGCTGTCCGAGAGGACCGGGAAATCCGGCAGAACCCTGGCGCCGGAAGCATCCTCTTCCACAGAGAGGTTCACGCTCTTGCGGTTGGTGACATCGTAGAAATACACGAAGCTGGCCACGCCGGCCTTGACGGCCTTTTCCAGGGAGGTCTGGTCTACGGTTCCCCACCCCAGGTCGAACAGGCCGTAGCGACCCACCAGGCCGCCGGAAGCATCCAGGCCCTTGAACATGATGAGCTGATCCTGGGGAAATTCCAGGTCTGAGCGAAGTTGCTTATGAAGGGTGTACAGCGTGGTGGCACCGTTCACTTTATAAACTCTGTAGAATCCCTTGATACCCGTCAGGGTCACTTTCACTTGAAACACCATAGGTTCTGTTTTTGGTAATTCAAAGATACTGCTTTTTTTCATAAAAAACACTAAATTTGTGCATTGTGGAACCTTTTGATGCATACAGCTCCATCGCAGTGCAGTCCCAGGGCCTTTTCAAGGACAACGGGTCGCGCTTTATCGCCCTGGCATACCCCGTGGAAACGGAGCAGGAAGTGAAGGAGATCGTATCGGCCTTAAGGAAAGAATACCACGACGCCCGGCACCACTGCTACGCCTACCGACTGGGCTACAAAGGGGATGTTTTCCGCTCCAGCGACGACGGCGAACCTTCCGGCAGCGCCGGCCGCCCCATCCTGGGACAGATAGACTCCCTGGGGCTGAGCGATGTCCTGGTGGTGGTCGTCCGCTACTTCGGCGGCATCAAGCTGGGCATCCCGGGGCTCATCCGCGCCTACAAGACCTCCACGGCCGATGCCCTGGCCAACGCGTCCGTCATCACCAAGATTGCCGGCGTAAACTTCCGCGTAAGCTTCGACTACCTGGCCATGAACGACGTCATGAAAGTGCTCAAGGAAATGGATTTGCCACCCCGCGGCCAGGACTACGGAGAGCGCTGCAGCCTGCAGGTGCGGGTGCGGCTGTCGGCCGTGGACCTTTTTAAAGAGAAACTCAAAAGCACTGCCGAATTGGAAGAAATATAGGAATTCTCAATAATAATCCTTAACTTTCGGAACTATTAATAGAATATATTTTAACCACAACACACTATGTCCAAAAAAGTTCATGTATTCAACGCCGGCCCTTGCCTGCTGCCGCAGGAGGCCATTGACAAAACCATCGAGGCCCTGAAGGATTTCGCCGGCACCGGCATTTCCCTCATTTCCATCTCCCACCGCACCAAGGAGTGGGATGCCGTCATGGATGAAACCCGCGCCCTTTGGAAAGAACTCCTGCACATTCCGGACACCCATGAGGTGGTATTCCTGGGCGGCGGTGCCTCGCTGCAGTTCCTCTATGTGGCCATGAACTACCTGGAAAAGAAAGCCGCCTATCTGGACACCGGCGTATGGGCCCACAAGGCCCTGAAGGAAGCCCAGGGCATCGGCGAGGCCTACGCCATCGCCTGCTCCAAGGACCAGAACTACACCTATATCCCCAAGGGATTCGACATCCCCGCAGACCTGGACTACCTGCACATCACCACCAACAACACCATCTACGGCACGGAAATCCACGAAGACATGGACTGCCCCTGCCCCCTGATTGCCGATATGTCCTCGGACATCATGTCCCGCCCGGTGGACGTGAGCAAATATGACCTCATCTACGGCGGCGCCCAGAAGAACGTGGGCCCGGCCGGCGTCATCTTCGCCATTATCCGCAAAGACTCCCTGGGCCGCGTAAGCCGCTATATCCCCACCATGCTGGACTACCGCACCCACATCGACAAACTGTCCATGTTCAACACCCCGCCCGTGTTCGCCATCTATGTGATGAACCAGACCCTGAAGTGGCTCAAGGGCATCGGCGGCGTGGAAGCCATGTACGAAATCAACAAGGAGAAGGCCGGCCTGCTGTACGACGAAATCGACCGCAACAGCCTGTTCGTGGGCACCGCCCGGAAGGAAGACCGCTCCCTGATGAACGTGTGCTTCGTGATGGCCCCCGGCAAGGAAGACCTCCAGGAGGAATTCTTCGCCTTTGCCAAAGAACGCGGCATGGTGGGCATCAAGGGCCACCGCAGCGTAGGCGGATTCCGCGCCTCCTTGTACAACGCCTGCACCGTCGAGGATGTCCAGGCCCTGGTAGCATGCATGCAGGAATTTGAAAATCTGAAGAAATAATGAAAGTCTTACTCGCAACCCAGAAGCCCTTCGCAGCCAAGGCCGTAGAAGGCATTTGCTCCATTCTCACGGAAGCCGGTCACCAGGTGGACAAGCTGGAAAACTACGCCAGCCAGGAAGCGCTCCTCTCTTCCGTGGCCGATGCCGACGCCCTCATCGTGCGCTCGGACAAAGTGACGGCCGATGTCATCGCCGCCGCCCCCAAACTGAAAATCGTGGTACGTGCCGGCGCAGGATACGATAACGTGGACCTGGCGGCAGCATCGGCCCGCGGCATCGTGGTCATGAACACCCCCGGCCAGAACTCCAACGCCGTGGCGGAACTGGCCCTGGGCCTGATGATTTTCATGGCCCGTACGCACTTCACCCCGGCCACCGGCTCCGAGCTCCAGGGCAAGCGCCTGGGCGTTCAGGCCTATGGCAATGTGGGCCGGCTGGTGGGCCAGAAGGCCAAGGCGCTGGGCATGGAAGTCTGCGCCCTGGATCCCTTCCTCTCGGACCAGCAGATCCTGGACGGCGGCGCCCAGCCCGTCCACTCCGTGGAAGAGCTCTATGCCGCGTCGGACTACCTGTCCATCCACATTCCCGCCCTGCCTTCCACCATCAAGAGCATCGGCTATGACCTGATTACCAAGATGCCCAAGGGTGCCACGCTCATCAACACCGCCCGCAAGGAAGTCATCGACGAGGAAGGCCTGCTGAAAGCCCTGGAAGAGCGTCCGGACCTGAAATACGTCACCGACGTCATGCCCGACAACTACGACCAGCTCAGCAAGAAGTTCGGCACGCGCGTGTTTGCCACGCCCAAGAAGATGGGCGCCCAGACGGCCGAAGCCAACGTGAACGCCGGCCTGGCCGCCGCCCGCCAGATCGTGGACTTCTTCGCCACCGGAAACCGCAAGTTCCAAGTCAACAAATAATTCCCCACTATGGTAAGAGTGAAACCCTTTGCGGCCATCCGGCCGCCCAAGAACCTGGTGACCGAAGTAGCGGCACCCCCGTACGATGTCCTCAACAGCGAGGAAGCCCTGGCCATGGCCGGTGAAAAGAGCCTCCTGCACATCACCAAACCGGAGATTGACTTCCAGCCCATCGCCGGCGAGCACGAGCAGCGCACCTACGACAAGGCCGTGGAGAATTTCAAGGCCTGGAAGGAACGCGGCTGGCTGGTACGTGACGACAAAGAGAAGTACTACGTGTATGCCCAGACCATGGGCAGCCGCACCCAGTACGGCATCGTACTGTGCGCCCACACGGATGACTACCAGAACGGCATCATCAAGAAACACGAGCTCACCCTCAAGAAGAAGGAAGACGACCGCATGGTGCACGTGCGCATCCAGAACGCCAACATCGAGCCCGTCTTCTTCGCCTTCAAGGACAACGACGAGCTCAACGCCATCATCGCCAAGGCCGCAGCCGGCGAGCCGGAGTACAAGTTCGTGGACGAGAACAACTTCACGCACACGTTCTGGGTCATCGACGACGACGCCGTCATTGCCCGCATCACGGACATCTTCACCCACGACATCGACGCTTTCTATGTGGCCGACGGTCACCACCGCACCGCCGCCGCCGCCCGCGTGGGCGCAGAGAAAAAGGCCAACAACCCCCACCACACCGGCAACGAGGAGTACAACTACTTCATGGCCGTGTGCTTTCCCGAGAGCCATCTTCGGATCATCGACTACAACCGCGTGGTGAAAGACCTGAACGGCCTGAGTACCCAGGAGTTCTTCAAGGCCCTGGAAGAGGACTTCGTGGTAGAAAGCAAGGGGAACGCGGAAGTATACCATCCCTGCGGCCTGCACAACTTCTCCATGTACATAGAGGGCGTATGGTACAGCCTCACCGCCAAGCCCGGCCGCTACAACGACGCAGACCCTATCGGCGTACTGGATGTCACCATCCTGTCCAACCTGGTGCTGGACAAGATCCTGGGCATCAAGGACCTGCGCACGGACAAGCGCATCGACTTTGTGGGCGGTATCCGCGGCCTGGAGGAACTGTCCCGCCGCGTAGACTCCGGCGAGATGAAAGTGGCCTTCGCCCTGTACCCGGTGTCCATGGACCAGCTCATGAGCATTGCCGACACCGGCAACATCATGCCTCCCAAGACCACCTGGTTCGAGCCCAAGCTGCGCAGCGGCCTGGCCATCCACAGCCTGGACTAGCGTGGGGACAACAATCTGATTACCAGTATTTTATGCAATTATCCCCGGGTTGTTTTGCTTGGGGATAATTACATAACACACTCATATTCAACAACTTACCTCCACGCGTTAAAGTGCCACAGCACCACGCCGATGCTCACCGAAACGTTCAGGGAGTGTTTGGTGCCTTTCTGGGGAATCTCCAGGGCAAAATCGCAGGCGTCTACCACTTCCTGCTGCACGCCGGCCACTTCGTTTCCGAAGACCAGCGCGTATTTCGTGGCCACAGGCCTGCCGCCCTCCGGAAGGGAGGCCTCCAGCGGACAAGAAGAAGGCCGATGCCCGCCGGAGGCCTCTCTTCCGGCGGCGCAGAATGCGTCCAGCTTCACGGAGTGGACGGTCTGCTCCACGGCAATGACGGTGTAGCCGCCGGCCCGAAGTTCGCGAACCAGGGCAACCACATCGTCCACGTGCTGGAAGGGAACGGATTCCTCTGCTCCCAGGGCCACCTTGTGCAGCTCCGGGGAGGGGGGCACGGGGCAGATGCCGCCCAGGTATACTTTGTCTACCCCGAAGGCGTCGGCGGTGCGGAAAGCGCTGCCCACATTGTGGGCGCTGCGGATGTTGTCCAGCACCAGCACCAGGCCGCTCAGGGGCCTTTCCTGCCGATACTGTTCCGGGGTGAGCCTGCCCAGCTCGATGTTGAGTAGTTTTCTGTCTTTCACAATGCAAAGGTAAGAGATTTTGCGTATATATTCTTATGGATTTTCCAAATGGTTTGGAAAGAAGTTGGCTTATAGGGCATCACTTCGATTCAACGATGTAGACTGTGGATATATATTGCGCTC
>CACZUR010000021.1 GCA_902784435.1 uncultured Bacteroidia bacterium
CCCGGGTGTTCTGTGATGATTGCCCGGGCATTGTCATAATGGGGGAGAGGGGCGTTGTGCAATAACTCAGAGAGCGCCCCAAGAACAATGCTCGAAACAGCCGGGAACGTGGCCGGAACGCGCCACGCCATAGCACTGAAACCTCGCGAAAACTACTGCAATCTTGAACGTCTGCACAACCGAAATCAACCTTTTTTAAGGGTTTATCGAAATTTTATCAGCCTTCATCTAAATTATGTTGTGCAGTGGTTGTGCAAATATATGCTAAATTGCCAGCCTATAATTGATTATCAATTAGTTAGGCGGTATATTCTACTTTCCGATGCAGGAAATAGGGAAAGTCTATAACTCATTGTAAATAAATACTTTAACATTTTTACCTTTTCACGTTTGTCCCCCTGCTGTCCCCGAATTTTTTGAGGGGTCAAACTTTTTTTGTAAAAAAGTCCTTCGGGGGACAAAAAATGTAAGGTGCGTCCCCCCACATTGTAGCGGCGTCATCCTCGGCCTTGATGTCGATGGTCTTAGCCATACATGGTGTTTTTTACCCCAAAATTATCTTTGCAAGGGCGTTGACGGCGTCCACATTGATTGGTTCTAGGACGATTTCTTCCGGCTCCAGATCCAGGAGGAACTGCATGTAGCCAGGGAGTGTGAGCAGCGGGCCTTCCCGGCCGACATTGAAGTCGCCGAATTTGATGATGTGTTTCACGTGGTATTTATCCGCGTGCTTCAAGACAGTCTGAACGCTCTTGGCCTGGGCCGTCTTGGCTTTCACCTCAAGCGGTACACATTCGCCTTTCATCCGGACGAGGAAGTCCAGCTCAAGACCTGAGTCTTTCAGGAAGTAGTACAGACTCTGCTGCTTCTTGTGAAGCGTGTCTGCCATCAGATTCTCGAAGATGGCGCCTTTGAATCCTCCCAGGTTGCCCTGCAAGATATCCGCCCTGGTTCCAGGTCCCAGCATCTCAATGAGCAGGCCGATATCTGCCGTGTAAACCTTGAACACATTGTCTTTGGCATTGCCTTCCATCGGGAGACCTGTGATGTCTGTATTGTAGCATCGGCAGATAATTCCGGCGTCTTCCAGCCACTGGAGGGAGCCCAGATAGGTTTCACCTCGTCCGCCGGGCTTAACCTTGCTGTATTGGAATTTCTTGTTCTCCTTGGCCAGCTGCTTGGGGATGGAATTGAAGCACTCGCGGATATGGGGCTTGTCTTTGTCCGGAGCATACTTGACCATATCGTCGCGGTACTCCTTCAGGATGCCCTTGTATTCCTCACTCACGGCGTTCATGTTGTTTGTGGCCAGGAACGCATTGATGGGGGCGGGGAGACCACCGATAGCGACATAGAGGTTCAGATACTGCTTCATGGCCACGTGGATTCCTTCCGGAACCGGCGTTTCCTCCGTGTAGAACTTCCGGAGAGCCTCGATGACATCCTGATTCATACCGTTTGCCCAGAGGAACTCCTCAAAGTCCAGCGGGTACATTTCGATGATATCCTCGCTGCCTACAGGAACGGAGTTGATGCCCAGCTCTTTCTTCTGAACCATCTTGCGACGCCGTTTCTTGAGCTCATCGCCGTAGCCCTGGACGCCCAGCAGGGAGCCGGTGGCAATCACGTCAAAGCGGCCGTCTTCTTTGAAAAACTTGAGCGAAGTCCTGGCCTCTGGGCATTCCTGGATCTCATCAAAGATCAGGCAGGTCTCTCCGGGGATGAACTTGACACCCTTGATCTGTGCCGACAGATTGAGCAGAATGCTGTCTACATCCTTTGATCCGACGAAGGCATTGATTCGCTCCGGCTGCTTGATGAAGTTCATGTAGACGACATTTTTGTAGTTCTGCTCAGCGAAATGCTGCGAGATATATGTTTTACCGCACTGGCGGATGCCCATAATCACCAGGGGCTTGTGTCCGGGCTTGTTTTTCCAGGCAATGAGGGCGTCTTCAATTTTCCTTTTCAGCATAGTCTGATACTTTATCCGGGAACAAAGATACACTTTTTCCAACGACTTTTCAAATACCCATCGTAATTTTTCCAACGAGTTTTCGATGGTTCGCCGTAATTTTTCCAACGAGTTTTGCCCGAATTGCCCCATTTTTCTGAACGAATCATTTGCTCAACGCTATGCGCTGGCGCATTCCCGGATGGAGCCTGGGTGTGTCGAGGGACGATTATATACAGAAAGCCCTCCGGAGTCTCGCGACTGCGGAGGGCGAACAGTTTAGGTTAAGTCCGAAGACTGGGAGACTAGTCCCCGTCACCCGCGGCAGCAGCGGTCCAGGTGGTTTCAGCCAGCATGGCGCCAGACTTCTCGCCGGTGGAGCTGTTGACGTAGTAGTAGCGGAAGAAGATCTTCGGGGCGGAGGCGTTGGGGGCGCCGTTCTTGGCCACGTAGTCCGCGTGGAGGTCGATGGCCGCATCGGTGGGTTCCTCAACGAGCTTGATACCGGAGGCCTTGCTGTGGGCGCAGGAAGCGGTGGGAGGGTACGGAGTGAAGCGAAGCGGAACGGAGACCCCGGGAACCTCCTACCCATCCGGCGGCATAAACAAATCTTCCATCAATTGCTGAAACTGATGGAAGTGAGGGTGTGATGGAGATCCTTCGACAAGCTCAGGATGACAGCATCAGTACCTTTTCAGCACATAATTGACAATTCCCTCAACGTGCAAGGCGACGATTGCCCGGCGGCCTTCGTCGGATTCCAGGAAGAGGCAGTCGTCGGAGTTGTCGTGGAAGAGATTCTCCGTCAGGGCAGCACCACAGGGGGTATTCTTCGGGATGTAGAAGTCGTTCTCCCAGTCGGGATCTCCGTCGGAGTAGTCCTTCCTGAGTTTGTGACCCGGTAGCCAAAGCGCAGCAGCCTTGTAGAGGCAATCGGCCAGATGGTCACCGGCCGTCTGGCCACGGGAGGTGTAGCAGGTCCAGCCGCGGGCGTTCATCCATTGCTTGCCATTGCCGGCGGCGTTGGTGTGGATGGAGACCAGGCAGACATTGCGTTTGCCCAGCTGCCGGCACCAGGTGTTCACGCGCTCGGTGCGCGCCCGGAGTGAGACGTCGTATTCTTCCGGTGTGACCAGGGCGGCGTCGAAGCCCCGGTACTGGAAGGACGTCATTCTCAATGCCGGAATATGAAAAGTTATTGTTCCAAGAGTTTAGTGATAATCACATCACGAACCTTATTCCAAGCTAGTTGTGGATCAAAGGAGAGGCCAGGTCGAAGGAGGCCTGTGGTGTCGCCGAGGAATTCAGGATCGTTCAATTTCTCCTCCATGTTGAGAACAAACTGCTTATAGGTAGGGGGAGTGCCAGCTACAAAACCAATATACCTGCGGTAACAACGGACAACCTCATCGGTATTGATTTCTGCATTCTCCAGCGCATATGCCAGGTCAAAAAGGTCGCGTCCCTTCTTGCGCTGATACAAAGCCCTCATTTTGGTGCCGAGTAGTTCTTCGAGTTTATAGGTTGTTATATTACATGAGCCACTGGCCCAGCGGCTATTGTACGAAAACGGCATCTGGATTAGTCCCAGTTCGTAGAAATGTTCGTAGCAGTTGATTTCCACCTTTAAGCGAAGTTGCACGACGGGTGGAACCTCAGATTGGATGCGGAACAGGATCGTATTGTTGTATCGCTTTTGTTTAATGACCTTGTCTGGAAGATATGAAAGGACCTCCCCAAGGCGGAAAAGGATAGGCTTGATGGGACCGGGATTAATTTGCACCAGATCAATATCCTCCGAATAGCGCGGCTGGGGAGACAGATAGAGTTTATGCAAAGCAGTACCGCCGCGGAACGCAAGCTCCTTGGCAAGGAATTCGTCTGAGAAAATATCAGTCAGAGCGCGTGTAATTATCAGGTCTTGCTCTACAAAACTGTTTGCGACCCACGGAGCCTTATCGCTCCACTCTGTAATGAAAGGTACTGGTATCATAAATCGTCTATTTCAATTTCTTGATTGACAGCCACATTCCACCGTGCATTCAGCTCACAACCATCAGCGGGCTTACCTGGCTTCAAAGGAACGACCCGAAGAGTATCACCTGCTAACATAATCAAATTATGCATAGAATCTGCTACTGCCTGCTGTTCCAGCACAACATCCAATAGATATCCGAGCCGTTGTAAACTGGTCACTGGCACGCACTTGACAAACAATTCATCGAGCCTGCTAAAGTCCAGTTTTTCAGCTAGTTCCGCAAGAACAGTCGCGGCCCTTGTTATACCGCCAATCTTATCTTGATAAGTTAAAAGATCAACAGCAGTCAGTTCAGGACCGGATATATTGATATACCCAGTCCACGTTTGACGGCGTTCCACATAGGCCTCAGGGATATGACTCTTGCAGAAATATAAAGTATGATACTTATCTGTCTTCTTGTTCCGCATAGAAGGAGGTTCAATCATCACGCTGAAACTCATCGGTGCCTGATGAGCTGCCCCATGATATTCAGCGGCATTCAGAAGAGCAACATAATATTTTCGCTCAAGGTGCTGCATCATCTGGTCAAGATATACCGCTTGAGGAACAGTGCCCCGAAGTGCATATTCATCAGTTATAATAACATAGAATCCCCGAAGAGGCGACATAATACGTCCCTTGTTTACCTCTCTGGTCAGCGCACGGGACATTGCTCCCGATGTCATCTCAGGAAATGCTTTTACAACTTCATCATGTGTGAAAGTGAACCATCCGTGACGAGGCCTGTCCTTAATCCACTCTGATATACTCTTTAGTAGCATCATAAATAATATTTCATCTGCAAAGATAGACAAAAATTGTCTAACTTCGCAAACAGAAATGAAAATACTATTACTGGATAATCCCCGTTTAATTAGGTCACTTCCCGATGCAATGGTTTCGGAAGATGTTGTGGAGAATGACTTCCGGGTCCAGGAGGTCGGTGCCCAGGATGGCGTTGATGGAGGAGAGGCAGCGGCGGAGGTCTTCGGCCACCAGGTCGGAGGGGATGCCCGCCGACAGGGAAGTGCGGCAGTCGCGCAGGGCCGATGCGGCCTGGACCAGGGCTTCGTAATGGCGCACATTGGTCACAAAGACGGAGTCGGCATTGGGAATGAGGCCTTTTTCGGCCTCCTTCAAGGCCGATTTCAATTCCTGGACGCCGGAACCGTCTTTGGCGGACAGCTGGATGATAACGGCTTTATTTCCAGTAGAAGAAACAAAACTGTTAATTGTAGTAACATTTTTGTTAACCCATTCTGCGTCCAATAAATCGGCCTTGTTCAGGAGCAAGAAGAGTTGCTGGGAGCGGAAGTCTATGCGGGAACAGACAGACTCCAGCTGAGGCCGCAAGGGGGCTGTGGAATCCAGCATTCCCAGCACGATTTCGGCCTCCGAAAGTTTGCGGAAAGTGCGGTCTATGCCCATCTTTTCCACCTGGTCCAATGACTCGCGGATGCCCGCCGTATCGATGAAGCGGAACAGGATTCCATCTATGTTCAGGACCTCTTCTATGGTGTCCCGGGTGGTGCCGGCGATGTCCGAAACCAGCGCCCGGTCTTCTCCCAGAAGGGCGTTCAGCAGCGTACTCTTGCCGGCGTTGGCTGCGCCCACGATGGCAACGGGAACCCCGTTCTTGATCAGATTGCCCTGGCGGAAAGAGGAGGCCAGGCGCTCTACGTGCTCCAGGGTTGTTTTCAGAAGGGTCTCCAGCTGCTTCCGGTCCGCGAACTCCACGTCTTCCTCGCTGAAGTCCAGCTCCAGTTCCAGCAGGGACGCCATCTCCAGAAGCTGTTCCCGGAGGGAGGCCAGTTCGGCCGAAAAGCCCCCTTTCAGCTGGTTCATGGCCACCCGGTGTGAAGCGGAAGTAGTGGATGAAATAACATCGGCAACTGCCTCCGCCTGAGCCAGATCCATCTTTCCGTTCAGGAAGGCCCTGCGGGTGAATTCACCGGGCTGGGCAAAACGGGCACCCCTGGCCAGGAGCAGCCGCACCAGTTCCTGCACAATGTAGGCCGATGCATGCGTAGAGATTTCTACGGCATCCTCGCCGGTATAACTGTGCGGCGCGCGGAATACGGAAACGAGAACCTCGTCCAAAAGCGCCTCATGGGCGAATACCTTCCCGAAATGGATAGTATAGGCAGCCGCATCCGAAACGGTTCCGCTGGTCAACTGAACCACGGCATCCACTATCTGAAAGCAATCCGGACCGCTGATGCGTACAATGGAAATTGCTCCGGTCCCAGGAGTGGTGGCCGGAGCAACGATGGTGTCATTGTAAAGATTAGTCATAGCGTCCAAACTTGGACATGTTGTCTATGAGGTCCTTGTTGGTCTTGAATTCGTCCATATGCTGGAGCATCCAGTTCATGGCCTCTACGGGGTTCATGTCGGAGAGGAGCTTCCGAAGGATCCAGATGCGGTTCAGGGTGTACTGGTCGTACAGGAGGTCGTCCCGGCGGGTGCTGGAGAGCGTGAGGTTCACAGACGGGAAGATGCGTTTGTTGGACAGGTTGCGGTCCAGCTGGAGCTCCATGTTGCCGGTACCCTTAAACTCTTCGAAGATTACCTCGTCCATCTTGGAACCGGTTTCTGTGAGGGCCGTGGCCAGGATGGTGAGGGAACCGCCGTTCTCTATCTTACGGGCAGCACCAAAGAAACGCTTGGGTTTCTGGAGGGCATTGGCGTCGACACCGCCGGTAAGCACCTTTCCAGATGCGGGCTGAACGGTATTGTATGCGCGGGCAAGGCGGGTGATGGAGTCCAGCAGGATGACCACGTCGTGGCCGCATTCGGCCAGGCGGCGGGCTTTGTCCAGCACCATTCCGGCCACTTTGACGTGGCGCTCGGCGGGTTCGTCAAAGGTAGAGGCTACGACTTCGGCCTTAACGCTGCGCTGCATGTCGGTCACTTCTTCGGGACGTTCGTCGATGAGGAGGACAATCTCGTATACCTCCGGATGGTTGTCGGCGATGGCATTGGCAATGGCCTTCAGGAGCATGGTCTTACCGGTCTTGGGCTGTGCCACGATCAGGCCGCGCTGACCCTTGCCGATGGGCGTGAACATGTCTACGATACGGCAGGAAAGGTCTTTTTCATGGCCGTGTCCCAAGAGATTGAATTTCTCCGTGGGGAAAAGGGGCGTGAGGAACTCGAAGGGAATGCGGTCCCGTACAAATTCCGGGGTGCGGCCGTTGATGAACTTGATTTTGACCAGCGGGAAATACTTGTCTCCCTCACGCGGCGGACGGATTTCGCCGGTGACGGTGTCTCCGTTCTTGAGTCCATTCTGTTTGATCTGCTGCTGGGAAACGTAGATGTCGTCCGGGGAATTGAGGTAGTTATAGTCGCTGGAGCGCAGGAAGCCATAGCCGTCCGGCATGATTTCCAGTACGCCCGTCGCTTCTACGGAACCCTCAAATTCGATGCGCTGGGGACGTTGGTTCTGTCCCTGCTGGGCCTGATTCTGCTGACCCTGGTTCTGGGGCTGGCCGCCCTGATTCTGTTTGTTCTTTCCGTGCTTGCCCTGTTTCTGGGGCTGCTGCTCCTTTTTCTCTTCCTTCTGGGCTTCGTCGTCCTTCAGGTCGTCAAAAAGGCTGTGGATGAACTCCTTGCCGTCCACTTTATCCGCTGCGGGCGCGGTAGTCTCTGCGGCAGGTGTGGCCTCTGCGGGCTGTTCCTGGGCTTCGGCCTTGGGCTTGCGGCCCCGTTTTTTCTTCTCGGGCTCTGCTGCAGGCGCGGGAGCCTCGGCGGCAGGGGAGACGGGAGCATCGGCAGGCTTTTCCTCCTTCTTGGCGGTTTTCTTCCGTTGCTTTTTCTCCTGGGACTGTTCTGCCGCGGGTTTTTCCGCCTTTTCTTCCTGAGGGGCCGGTTTTTCCGCCTTTGCGGTCTCTGACTTCTTGGGACGTCCGGGCTTCTTGCGCGCTTTGGGCTCTTCCGGCTTCTGGGATTCTACGATGGCCTCCTGGTCCAGGATGGCAAAGCCCAGGGTGGAACGGTCCATTTTCTGGTAGCCTTTGATGTTCAGGGATTCTGCAAGGCTTTTGAGTTGCTGTTCGCTCATCGCGTTCAGTTCGAATAAGCTATGGGGCATAGTTTCTAAGAATATATTTCAGGTAAAAGAAGGCCTTCAGAGCTGAAAGCCGATGCAAAGATAGGAATAATATGTCAGAAAAACAAACTCAGATTATCTGAGCATGTTATCCATATAGGAATCCGACTTCTTGTAGCGGAGCAGGTCTGCCAGGGCCGAAGCATTGGCGGCGATGCGGAAACTGTAGCTCTTCCACTGGCCCATCGGCACCCAGCTGACGGCGATGTTGAAGCAGTGCAGGTCGTAGGTGGCGCTGATCTGGGTGGTGGTGATGCGCATGGCCATGATGTCGAAGCCGGAAGTGGCCTGGATGCTCATGCGCGGGGTGAGTTTGATGTTTCCGCTCATGTTCACCGTCTGGGTAAAGCGCTTGTTGGTAACCAGTTCCTGGGTGGCCTGCTGGTATGAGTAACTCTTGGCATAGCTGAACGAGTAACTCAGGTTCAGGGACCAGGGCGCATTGGGATTCATATAGTAGACATAGCCGCCGGGGATATATTCTCCGGTAATGGGATGGTAGTAGATGCGCTGGTAGGAATTGGCATCGCTGTTGTTGCCCGAGCCGCCGTCGCGCCTGCCGTCGTTTCCGTCGATGGCACCCTTCCCGTTCCAGGAAATGGAGGCCGACACGGATGCGTTGGTCAGGCGGGCGGGAATGCCCGTCTTCACGATGTTGAACTGGTTGATTTTGCGGCCTCGCTCGTCGATGGCGTAAGGGTCGAAGTTCAGGTTCCCGCTGATATTCAGTTTGTTAAGCAGGTTGGTAGAGGCCGATATACCAATGTTCTGCATGCGCAGCGAGTCGGCCAGGAAGTTGTAGCTGGTGTTGATGCTTAACTGGTCCAGGATTTTTACCTTCTTGGAACCGGTGCCGGTGGTATCCCGGATGTCCCGCACCTTGGCCTCCAGGTTGTTGCCGATGTTGACGGACATGGTGCCGCTTTTTCCGCGGCCGGGCGGCGAGGCCGTATTGTGGTGGCCGGAGATACTGTATATATTATACCAGGTTTCTGCGTGATAGGTGCCGCGCTTGTCGTAATACGGCTCCAGGGTGCGCCAGCCGTTGAATCCCGTTCCCTTCTCCGGCGAAAAACTCAGGGAGATGGACGGGGTGATCACATGCCGGATGGCCTGTATCTTGCGGTGCTTGCCGAAGTTGAACATGCCATAGATACGCGTAGACATGGACATGCTGCCGGAATAAGTGTGCGTGGCCCCGAATCCGTTGAAAGCAGTTCCGGGATCCGACACCACTTTCTGGGCCATGACTTCCTGCCCCTCCTTGTCCGTGACCATGACGGGGTTGCCGTCGGCGTCCACTTCCGGCACCAGGTACTGGCTGCCCTTGGAGAACATCCAGTTCATGCCGTAGTTCACGCTGGGCGTCACGTTCAGGTATTTGAACAGCGTAAAGTTGGGCAGGCCGATCTGGAAAGTATGCGTCATGCCGTTGGTGAGCCGCTGCATGGCTTTTACGGCCAGCGAGTCTCCGAATTCCTTCACGCGGTAGGTCTGCCCGTTGGCATTGACATCCGTCACGTAGTTGCCGTTGGCGTCCATCACAAAGTCCTGCATGTCTCGCATCTTGAAATTGATGCGGTTCTGCAGGGATGTACTGTAGCCGAAGGAAATCTTTTCCCAGGGCTTTTCCTTTCCTACGCGGTTCTTTTGCTTGAAGGGGTAGAATCGCGTGACGGAGAAGGTGACGTTGGGCAGGGTGATGGAATAGCTGGAGTCCCGGGAGTTCTGGTTGTGCAGGGCGTTCACGCTCAAGTTGAATTTCCCGTTCCAGTTGTGGGAATAGGAAATGGAAGAGGAAATCTGGTTTTGCTGGGCTTCCGTGACCGAGCGCGAGTTGTATTTGCTGTTGGACGGGCTGGAGAAGTTCACCGACGCGCTGAACGAGGTTCCGGGATGGGCCTTGGAGTCCTGCGAGTGGGACCAGCGGAAGCCGAAGTTCTTGGTTTGCACGAAGTCCGTGCTGCCCTTTTCGCCGGCCTGGTCGTTGGAATAGGAGAAGGACAGGTTGCCGTTGAACTTGTAATTGACCTTATAGCGGGAGTTCAGGTCTACGGACCAGGATCCCAGCGTATAGTAAGAGCCCGTGAGCGAAATGTCAAAGTATTCGCCGATGACAAAGTACAGGCCGCCGTCGCGGATGTAGAAGCCGCGTGCCTGCTCTTCGCCGAAGGTGGGCATGAGCATGCCCGTGGCGCGGGTGGGCTTCTTGGGCACGAAACCGAAGGGCAGGCCGATGGGGATGGGCACGCCCGCCACTACGGGCCACGCCGGGCCGAAAACGGTTTTCTGCGAGGGCTGGGTAATGACTTTGGCCATGGAAAGCTTGAGGTAATAGTGGGGCTCTTCCAGGTCGCAGACGGTATAGATGCCCTGCGTCAGGTTGATGGACTTGTCCGGCATCATCATGATGTTCTTGCCCTGCAGGAGGCCGTCTTCCTCCTTGGTGATCATGTTGGTGATACGGGCCTTCTTGGTGTCGAAGTTGTATCTTAACTCGTCCATCTTGTAGTTCTGGCCGGCTTCGGTCATCTCCGGCAGGCCGGTCATCTCTCCGGTGGCGGGGTCTTTGCGGCCGGTGGCGAATACGGTATTGGTTTTCATATCGTATTCTATATAATCGGCCGTCAGTTTCATGTCCTGGTAGGTGACGGTGGCGCCGCCGTAATAGTAAATCTTGCGGTTTCCGTCAGAGAAGTCCGTGATGATGGAATCCTTGGCCGTGGTGAAGGCCGGGCGCTCCAGGGAACTCTTGTTGAGCATGTCCAGGGAATCCCGGCGGGCCATGGCGATGGAGTCTGCGCGGTGGAGGGAATCTGTCCGGAAACGGGCCAGGCTGTCCGGCAGGGGAGGCGTGGCGGAAGTATCGGCCTGAAAGTTGCTAACAGTATCCGGGAGCTGACGGAAACGACGGGCATGTGCGCCCGGCCCGAACAGGCCGATGCATGCCGCCGCCAGCACCAGATATTGTAAAAACTTCCTTGCCATTTGCTATTTTTTGCTAAATTTGCGCAAAATATAAGGTACAAAAGTAATCTTTATTCCACAATTTTCAAAACTCCAGGGCTATGAAACCGTATTTCCGCCTCCTTCTCTGCTTCCTTGCCGTGGCCTCTGCTGCAATCCCCGTGCCCGCACGGGCCCAATCGGCCTCCCAGGAGCATCTGCGGTTGCGTACGGTGGTTATAGACCCCGGTCACGGCGGCAAGGATGCCGGCTGTGTGAGCCGGGACAAGAAAACCTACGAGAAAAATATCACCCTGGACATCGGCAAGCGCCTGTCGCAGAAGATATCGGCCGCCTATAAGGATGTAACGGTGAAGATGACGCGCTCGGACGACACCTTCGTAGAACTGGAAAACCGCGCGGTCACGGCCAACAAGGCCAATGCCAACCTGTTCATTTCCATCCACGTGAATGCCGTGGAAAAGGGAACCACCGCCA
The DNA here is from genome assembly GCA_902784435.1 of uncultured Bacteroidia bacterium. GTDB lineage: Bacteria > Bacteroidota > Bacteroidia > Bacteroidales > UBA932 > Cryptobacteroides. Next base: position 11,533 of record CACZUR010000021.1, read on the forward strand.
ACGGTTATTCCATCCACGTGCTGGGGCAGTCGCAGCGCGCCGGAAACGACCTCTATTCCAAGAACCTGGACCTGGTAAAAAGGGAGAACTCCGTGATCATGCTGGAAGACAATTACCAGACCAAATACCAGGGCTTCGACCCCAACGACCCCCAGTCTTCCATCATCTTTTCCCTGATGCAGAACGCCCATCTTACGGCCAGCCTCACGTTTGCCGACGATGTGGCGCAGGCCATGTCCGCGAATCCCGTGATCAAGCACAACCGGGGCGTGTCGCAGGATCCGTTCTGGGTGCTCTGGCGCACGGCCATGCCCGCCGTGCTCATAGAAGTGGGCTTCATGACCAATCCCGACGATCTGGCCACCATGCGTTCGGAAAAGGGCCGGGAAGGCATCGCAGAGAATATTTTCCAGGCTTTCAAGACTTTTAAGGCCCGCTACGATGGCTCCATGACCGTGGAGGACAAGCCAGCCGCCCAACCTGCCCCTCAACCGGCCGCCCAGCCGGCTAAGGAGGAACCCAAGCCGGAGGTGAAGAAGCAGGATGGTATCCTGTATGGCATCCAGATCCTGGCATCGGCCAAGCCCATGCCCCAGGGAGATCCTTTCTTTCACGGATACAAGCCCATGGAGGTAAAGGCCGGCAAGTATTATAAATATATTGTATGCACGGATTCTTCGCTGAAAAAAGTCCGCGCCAATTATTCCAAAGTACAGAACGTTTTCAAAGACGCCTACCTCGTTAAAATCGTGGATGGAGCCACGGCTCCCGTTCACTGATTTTTCGCGCTTGCAGGGGGCTGTATGCTTGCTAAATCCTTATCTGGCTTATTTTGAATCACTCAAAATAAGATATTGTGTTAACGCACTTTTATAAAGGATTTAAAAACGTAACAAATTGAAAATCAGCGCGTCCGAAAAATGGCTGTTTTGGGAGGCTGCAGGAATAATATAAAAATTAATTTTTTTAAAAGCAAGCGAAAATTGTCTTTTTTATAAAAAACTTTTCCCCCATCTTTGCATTCCAAAACGCTACAAACTAAGTCGGCATTGTAAGTATTATCCGGTATGACAGACCAGGAAAGACATATTGCGGTATGGAATAGCTGTCTGCAGATCATTGGCAACAACATTGATCCGCAGCAGTTCAATACCTGGTTCAAGCTCATCCGGCCGGTGTCGCTGGACGGGGCCAAGCTCACGGTAGAGGTCCCCTCGGATTTCTTCCGCGAATACATCGAGAGTGCCTATAAGGATCTTCTCCGCCTGACCATCCGCCGCGCCATCGGGGCCGATGCCCAGCTGTTCTACCTGGTACGTCCGGTCCAGAACCACGAGGGAATGGTGTTGCCGGCCACCAAGAGCGCTGCGCCCAGCAACAATCCCGTTTCCATTCCCACCTACCAGCCCTCCGGCGCCCCCAGTCCCTTCGTGTTCCCGGGCACCACGCGCGTGAAGATCAATCCGCGCCTGAATCCGGTGTACTGCTTCGGCAACCTGGTGGAAGGGGAGTGCAACAAACTGGGCGTAAACGCCGGGGAAAGTATTTCCCAGGCGCCGGGCCAGACTCCTTTCAACCCCCTGTTCCTGTTCGGCGGCCCCGGTCTGGGCAAGACGCACATCGCACAGGCTATCGGCATCGATGTCAAGGAGCGCTTCCCGGACAAGGTGGTGCTTTACGTCACGGGCAACGAGTTCAAGACGCAGTATATGGATGCCGTGAAGGGCAACCGTATCGTAGACTTCCTGGCTTTCTATCAGCGGATAGACGTGCTCATCGTGGACGATATCCAGGACCTGCAGGGCCAGGCCTCGCAGAATGCCTTCTTCAATGTGTTCAACCACCTGCACCAGATGGGCAAACAGCTCATTTTCACCAGTGACCGTGCGCCCGTAGACCTGCAGAATTTCGAAGAAAGGCTGCTGTCCCGCTTCAAGTGGGGCCTTTCGGTGGAACTCTCCCGCCCGGACTACACAACCCGCCTGGAAATGCTGCGTGCCCGCGCCGCCCGCGAAGGCGTGGCCCTGAGTGAGGAAGTGCTCACTTTCCTGGCCGCCCGCATCAAGACTAATTTCCGCGAACTGGAAGGTACGCTCACCTCGCTGGTGGCCTATGCCACGCTGGGCCATCGCAACATAGACGTGGAACTGGCCCAGAGCGTAACCGGCAAGATCGTAGGGGTGCAGGACACGGAGGTGAACATCGACCTGATCCTGCACACTGTGTGCGAGTATTTCAACATCACGCGGGACATGATGCTTTCCAAGAGCCGCAAGCGCAACATCGTACAGGCCCGCCAGATTGCCATGTACGAGTGCCGCAACCTCATTTCCAACTGTTCCCTGAGCACCATCGGCTCGGAGCTGGGCGGCAAGGACCACGCTACGGTGCTCCACGCCTGCAATACCGTCCAGGATCTCATGTCCACGGACAAACTGTTCCGCCAGTGGGTAGAGGACATCGAGAGAATGGTGGTGGTTCCGGTAGAATTGTAATTGGAAATCCCCCGATAAATTTCTATATTTGGTGTGTTAAATACCCAACACACCATGGATTCTGCATCTGTACTCAAATTCTTTCAGGAAATTACCTGTATCCCGCGCGAGTCGGGCCACGAGGAAAAGATAGGCCGATATCTGCAGGATTTCGCTGCTCAGCGCAAACTGGGCTGCAAGACGGATAAGACCGGTAATGTGCTCATTGTCAAGGAGGCATCGGCAGGCAAGGAAAAGGTGCCTACGCTGGTGCTGCAGGCACACCAGGATATGGTCTGCGAGAAAAACGCAGGCTTCGATTTCGACTTCAATACCCAGCCCATTCCCTATGTGGTGGAAGACGGCTGGATGATAGCCAAGGATACTACGCTGGGCGCAGATGACGGAATCGGCATCGCCGCCTGCCTGGCCCTGCTGGACAGCCCGCTCCCCATGGGCCGGCTGGAATGCCTGTTCACCATTTCGGAAGAAACGGGCATGGACGGAGCCTTCGGCCTGGAGCCGGGCTTCTTCGAGGGAAAGACGCTCATCAACCTGGACTCCGAAGACGAGGGCCAGCTGTTCGTGGGCTGTGCCGGCGGCAAGGAAAGCTATGCCCGCTACGCATTCTCCCGTGAACCGCTCCGAAAAGGATATAAGATTCTGAAAATCAGAATTTTCGGTGGTATCGGCGGGCACAGCGGCGACGACATCAACAAAGAGCGGATGAACGCCCTCAAGCAGTTGGTGCGCTTCCTCTACACGGAGTTGCAGTACGACTATCAGCTCATTTCCATCGAGGGCGGCAACAAGCACAACGCCATTTGCCGGGAGGCTTATGCCCTCATCGCCGTCCCCGAAGACGAAGTGCAGGACATGATAGAGGACGTGAAGGCCTTTAACCAACTTCTGCAGGCGGAATTCGCAACCAGCGACCCGCAGGTGCAGGCATCGGCAGAAGCCGCGACAAGCACCCTGCAGCCCATCGAGGAAGGGGACGCCGCTGCCATCATCGCCACCCTGCTGGCCATCCCGCATGGTGTCCAGGCCATGTCCATGGACATTCCCGGCCTGGTGCAGACATCCACCAATATGGCCGCGGTCCATACCCTGGAGAAAGAACTCACCGTCCTTTGCTCGCACCGCAGTTCCGTGGTGTCGGAGCTCAGCGCCATCGCGGAAAAACTGGAAGCCGTGTGCTTCCTGGGCGGTTTTGACGTGGAACACAGGGGAGATTATCCCGGCTGGAAACCCAACCTGCAGTCGCATGTGCTGGAGGTTTCCCGCAAGTCTTACGTAAAGCTTTTCGGTCACGAGCCGGAAGTAAAAGCCATTCATGCGGGCCTGGAGTGCGGCCTGTTCCTGGAAAAGTTCCCGGACCTGGACATGATTTCCTTCGGCCCCACCCTCCGCGGGGTGCACGCGCCCGGCGAAAAGCTGGAACTCGCTTCCCTGGACAAATTTGTGGCCCATCTGAACGACGTTGTCCTTAACTTCGAATAAGCGATGGTAATGGTACAGATTGCCCCTTCCATCCTGGCGGCCGATTTCCTGCACCTGGAAAAGGATGTGGAAACGGTGAACGCCTATGCCGACATCTTCCATCTGGATATCATGGACGGCACCTTTGTGCCCAACATCTCCTTCGGCTTCCCGGTGGTGGAAGCCATCGCCCGGAAAGCGGAAAAACCCCTGGACGTGCACCTGATGATCGTACATCCGGAAAAATACGTGGAGCGCTTTGCCCAGGCGGGCGCGGCCATGATCAGTTTCCACTATGAGGCTGCCCGGGAGCAGACGGCCGCCATCCTGGAGCAGATTCGGTCTCTGGGCGTGAAAGCCGGTCTGGTCATCAACCCGGACTGCCCGGTGCAGGAGATTTTTCCTTATCTGGGGCAGGTGGATTTCGTGCTCCTGATGAGCGTATTTGCCGGTTTCGGCGGGCAGAAATTCATTCCGGAAAGCCTGGAGCGCATCCGTGCGGTGCGTGCACAGCTGGATTTGCTGGGGCACCCGGAGGTCCCCATCGAAGTGGACGGCGGGATCGGCCCGGCCAATGCCGCAGCCGTGGTGGCGGCCGGCGCTTCCATCCTGGTGGCGGGCAGTTCCGTGTTCAAGGCCCCGTCGCCCGCAGAAGCCATCGCCCGGATGCGCGGATAATCGTTTCCCTGCCAATTTGTCAGTAAAGCCACGGCACTTGCCAGTGGCTTTATTTTTGATTATATTTGTGTGGTTAATTCAAAAGTTATATATGATTACACACGATCTTCGGCTCATCGCCGATGCTATCATGGACAAGAAAGGACAAAACGTCGTTTCCCTGGACCTTCGCAAGATAGACGGTGCCATCACGGATTTCTTTGTGGTGTGCAGCGGCTCCAACACCACCCAGGTGGGGGCCATCGCAGACAATATCGCAGAAAAGATGAAGGAGGAGGGCCATACGCTGTACCGTTCCCAGGGAGAAGGCAACAATTTCTGGATCATCCAGGACTATGGCAATATCGTGGTGCACGTTTTCCTGCAGGAGTACCGGGAATTCTATCGGCTGGAGGATCTCTGGGCCGATGTCCCCCGCAAAGAGTACAAGGAACGCAAGGCAAAACCCGCCGCAACCAAAACGGAAGACTAAATGGCAGACGAAAAGAAAGACCCGAAAGGGGGTAAGATATTCAACTTCAAGTTCAATTTTTCCTGGCTCTATTTCCTGGTTTTCCTGGGAATCGGATACATGTTGTTCTCCAACCGCCAGTCCTCCGAACCGGAAAAGATTGAGTGGCAGCAGGTGCAGCAGATGATCCAGGAGGGCGATGTAGCGGAGATTACCTTCGTCCGCAACGACTTCAAGGGAGAGGTGAAAGTGCGCCCGGAGCGGCTGGCCAAATACGCAGACCAGTTCCGGGGCGGCGTGCCGCCGAAACGCGCCCCGCAGTTCTTCTTCCTGGTTTCTTCCAAATTCGACCCCGAGCAGAGTTTCGCCCTGCTCAACGGTGCCCTGGAGCCCCAGGACCAGTTCAAGGTGGTGATCAAGAATGAGGAAAGGATGTGGATGGACATTCTCCAGATGATCCTTCCGCTCCTGATCCTGATTCTGTTCTGGGTGCTCATGTTCCGCGGCATGAATCGCGGTGCAGGCGGGCCCGGCGGCGGGATGAACCCTTTCAATACCGGAAAATCCACGGCCCGCGAGGCTGGTAAGAACGAGGTGAAGGTCACCTTCAAGGATGTAGCTGGCCTGTACGGTGCCAAGGAGGAAGTGATGGAGATTGTGGATTTCCTGAAGAATCCCGGCAAGTACACGGCCCTGGGCGGCAAGATTCCCAAGGGCGCCCTTCTGGTGGGCCCTCCCGGAACGGGTAAGACGCTGTTGGCCAAAGCCGTAGCAGGGGAGGCCAACGTGCCCTTCTTCTCCATCTCCGGTTCGGATTTCGTGGAAATGTTCGTGGGGGTGGGCGCATCCCGCGTCCGCGACCTCTTCCGCCAGGCCAAGGAAAAGGCCCCGTGCATCGTGTTCATCGACGAGATAGATGCCGTGGGGCGCGCCCGTGCCAAGAACGGCGGATTTACCTCCAACGACGAACGTGAAAATACGCTGAATCAGCTGCTTACGGAAATGGATGGCTTCGGCACCAACAGCGGTGTCATCGTCCTGGCCGCCACCAACCGGGCCGATATCCTGGACCAGGCCCTGATGCGGGCCGGCCGTTTCGACCGCCAGATTCACGTGGAACTGCCGGAGCTCAAGGAGCGTGAGGAAATTTTCCAGGTGCACCTGCGGGGCATCAAGCTGGGCGAAGACTTCGACGTGTCCTTCATGGCCAAGCATACGCCGGGCTTCTCCGGGGCCGATATCGCCAATGTCTGCAACGAGGCGGCCCTCACGGCCGCCCGCCGCGGCCACGAAGCCGTGCTGCAGCAGGATTTCCTGGATGCCGTAGACCGCATCATCGGCGGTCTGGAACGCAAGTCCAATACCATTCTTACGCCTGCCGAAAAACGCCGGACGGCCTACCATGAAGCCGGCCATGCCCTGGTGGGCTGGCTGCTCCCTTACGCGGACCCTGTTTTCAAAGTCTCCATTATCCCGCGCGGCAATGCCCTGGGCCTTACCTGGAGCCTCCCGGAGGAACGGAAGAACTGGACGCAGACGGCCATGATCGACAAGATGTGCATGCTCATCGGCGGCCGCGCAGCCGAGGAAGTGCTGGACGGCGAGATGTCTTCCGGCGCCCTGAACGACCTGGAGCGCATGACGCGAATGGCCTATGGCATGGTCCAGTATATGGGCATGAGCACCAAGGTGGGACCCTTGTCCTTCTATGACTCCACCGGTTCCGGCGGCTATAACCTGGTAAAGCCCTATTCGGAGAAAACGGCCGAGCTCATGGATCAGGAAGTGAAGTCCATCGTGGACAACGTGCACAAGCGCACTCTGAAAATTATTACGGACCATAAGGAGGAATTCATGCAGCTGGGCGCGCTCCTTTTGGAAAAAGAAGTTATCTTTGCAGAAGATATAGAAAGGATACTGGGCCCCAAGGTAAAACCCGCAGAGGAAGACCAGTTCCAGAAAGAAACCCCTGAGGCATGAACGCAACCCTGAAGCGAAGCATATTCGGGACGCTCTTCCTGGCAGTGATGCTGGGAGGGCTCCTTTTTTATGAGATCCTGTACGTTATCCTGTTTGCCTTCATTACGGCTGTCATGCTTTCGGAGTTTTACCGAATGACGATGGGGAGCGCCTGGCTGCCCCTCCAGCGGAGCGGCGTCCTCATGGGCATTCTGTTCTTCCTGGCGGCCAATTCCTATTTCTTCGGCAGCTTTTCTCTGGTCCATCTGGTTTCCCTGGCCCTGCTCTTTGTCTTTGCCCTGATGGTGCAGTCCATCGTCACCAGGAAAGACCGGGGAGAATTCCTGAAAACCGCCTATATCTATGCCGGCCTGGTGTATATCGGCCTGCCGCTGGCCCTTTCCAATGCCGTAGTCAGTTGTACCGGTGCGTTCAGCGGCCTCCTGATGGTGGCCTTCTTCTGCATCATCTGGGCTTCAGACGTGGGTGCATACTGTTTCGGCCTGCTGCTGGGCAAAAAAATATGGACGGCCAAGATGAGTCCTGCCATCTCGCCCAAGAAATCCTGGGCGGGCTTTTTCGGCGGCCTGCTGATGGCTGTACTCGCCGGTGCCATCCTGGTATGGACGGGCCTGGTGAGCATCCCTTTGTATCATGCCCTCATCATGGCGGCCCTGATGCACTGCACAGGCATACTCGGAGACCTTTTCGAATCCCTGTGGAAGCGGGCTGCCGGCATCAAGGATTCCGGGAACATCCTTCCCGGACACGGCGGTCTCATGGACCGCTTCGACAGCGCCCTGTTCGCCATCCCTACCGGTTTTATTTATCTGTTAGCATTCGGACTTATATAGTATGAAGTGGATCAAGATTGACAACGACTCTTACGGAACCATCCTAACCAGCTGGTGCATCTGTGCCGTGCTCATTTTCCTGGCGGCACGCTATATCCCCATCCTCTGGATCAGCATTCCCCTGTGTGCCATCATGGTGGTATTCATGGTTTTCATCACCTGGTTCTTCCGCGTACCCAACCGCGAGACGCCCTTCACGGACGACGACCATCTGGTCACTTCCGTGGCCGACGGCAAGGTGGTCATCGTGGACAAGGTTTATGAGAAGGAGTTCCTCAAGAGGGATTGCATCCAGATTTCCGTGTACATGGATTTCTTTGATGTCCACTGCAATTTCTGGCCCATCAACGGTACGGTTACTTATTACAAGTATCATCCCGGCCGCTATGTGCTGGCCTTCCACGAAAAGGCTTCGGAATTAAACGAGCATTCCTCCTCCTGCCTGGAAAACCAGTATGGACAGGTGTTCTTCAAACAGATTGCCGGCACCTTTGCACGCCGCATCGTGTGCTACTCGGAGCCGGGCAAGATGGAATACCGCGGAGACCAGTGCGGCGTCATCAAATTCGGCTCCCGCATAGACCTGTTCGTTCCGCTGGAAGCCGATATCAAAGTGAAGGTGGGAGACAAGGTGAGGGCCGTCGAATCTATTCTGGCTGTCCTTCCTGATCAGAAGTAATCAGTTCTACCAGCCTGGCCACGGCTTCCGATTCCGGAATATGCCTGAGGACAGGCTCTTTTTTGCGGTATAAGGTAACCTTTCCGGCACCTTCGCCCACATAGCCATAGTCGGCGTCGGCCATTTCGCCGGGACCGTTCACGATGCAACCCATTACGGCGATGACCACGTTCTGCAAGTGGCCGGTGGCGGCTTTTACCGCCTCGAAGGCTTCCTGCAGATTGTACATGGTGCGGCCGCAGCCGGGACAGGCAATGTAGTCCGGCTTGTAGAATTTGCGGCGGCAGGCCTGCATGATGTCGTCGTGCAGGGTGGGGTAGCCCTTCCGGACATCCTGGATGGCACCGTCCTGGATATAGACGCCGTCTACCTGGAAATCCTCCAGCTTGTGATTGAGCAGTTCGGGGCCGAAGTCGCAGGCGGCCTCCAGCAGCAGATGCTCGCGGCAGGTGGCCTTGTAGTGGCGGGTGATGTCCGCGTGTCCGTTCTGGGCCGTGGCATAGACGCAGGGCTGGTAGAAAGGATAAAACTCTTTTTCGGGCTTCCTTCCGTACCGTTGTGCCAGATACCAGGCCGTGGGGAGTTCGTTCTCCGGCGGCTCGGTAAGGGAGACGCGGATGGTGTTGCCGATGCCTTCCGACAGCAGGGTGGAAATGGCCACGCAACTCTTGATCCGACCCATGTCGCCGTTACCGGCTTCGGTGACTCCTACGTGAAGCGGGAATACTTCGCCCCTTTCCTGCATGCGGCGGGCGAGTTCCCGGTAGGCGTTTACCATGACCACGGTATTGGATGCCTTGAGAGAGACCACAACGTTGTAGAATTGCTCTTCCAGGCATATCTCAATCCACTCCATGGCGGCTTCGGCCATGGCCTGGGGAGTGTTTCCGAACTTCTCTACGATGTATTTGCCCAGCGAACCATGGTTGAGGCCGATCCGGATGGCCCGGCCGTGCTGCCGGCAGGCCCTGACGAATTCCCGGAAGCGTTCGCGCGCTTTGTCGTGGTCTGCATGGAAGTTGCCGGGGTTGATGCGGATCTTATCCACGACGGGGATGCAGGCCATGGCGATGTCGGGCGAGAAGTGTACGTCGGCTACCAGCGGGACGCGTACACCCAAGTAGCGGCGCAGACGGTCCTTGACCTCCTTCAGGGCCTCTACATCGGCCATGGAGGGAACGGTGATGCGGATGAGCTGGGCGCCGGCGCGGGCCAGCCTCCAGCACTGGTCTACGGTGGCGTCAATATCTGTGGTGTGCGTGTTGCACATGGTCTGCACCACAATGGGGTGCTCGCTGCCGATGGGAACGATGTCGGAGTTGCTGCATCCGCCTACATAGACGGTGCGGGTTTTGAGGGGTGTATTCATGGTTCAGGTTTTACTTCTTCTTCCATCATTTTCTTGGCCAGCTTTTTCAGCTGGGCGCGGGTGTGCCCGTAACGGGGGGTAAGCTGGTAATAAACGCCCAGGGTGACGGCTCCGTCCAGCGGATAACCGAAGCGGTAATAGTATTGGCTGCTGTAATCCGGATTCCAGAAAGACTCCCAGCCCCATTTTACCTGGGCATTCAGGTGAATTTCTATGGGGCTGAACATCAGCGCCAAGCCCAGACCGCCCTGGACGCCGTAAGTAAGGCGCCGGTCGTAATCCCGGAATTGATTCACATACTGCTGGTACTGCTCATACGTGGCGTAGGCATCGTCCAGTACACGGGAGATGCTGGTCCGGTAGCCGCCGTAGAAGCCCAGTTTGGCCATGAGTTTGAAATGCTCGCCGGCATCTATGTGGAAGTGGGACAGCATAAAGGCCTCGGGGGTACGCATCATCACTTTGTAGGCACCCGATTCCGTGGGCCTGTAGCCGGTTTCCTTGTTGGTTTTGAACTCGTAGCCTTCGTAATTCTGCTGGGCGCCGAATTCCAGGCCCATATTGGCAAAGATCCCGAACATTGTGTAATAGCGGATGACGGAGAAGCCGAATACGGGGAATTGCCACATCATCTCCGTGCTGCGGGTGGGGTTGAAGTAACCCATCTGCAGGGAAGCGCCGCCATAGACCCCTATCATCAGGTAATCGTTGGGCTTCGCCACCTGGATCTGGAGGCTGTCCAGATACTCGTTGGTCACACTGTCGGGCAGGGAAAAGAATTCCTTCTCCAGGTCCACCTGGGCCCGGGTAATCGTGCTGGCGGCCAGAAATGCCGCCACGGCCAGGATCCACTTTCTCATCGGAACATCTCCTCCATATCTATCTGCCAGACCATTTCGGCACGTTCCAGCACTTTGATCAGAAACTTGTCTTCCAACTTGAAGAAACGCACCTTTTCCGGCTGTCTGTGCTCCAGAAGATGGCCGGTATCCACCATGTTGTTGCGGTTCAGGTCTTCCGTGATGCGGATGCAGTACGAGCCGCTTTTCAGGTAGGGGAATACCACGGGGCCATCCTTGTCCACGATGAACGAGCGGATGATCTTGTCCCTTTTCTCCGTGAGCAGGTCGATGATGTATTTGTTCCGTACGCCGGAAAGCTCCAGGGTGATGCTGCTCAGTTTGTCATCTGTGGGCAGGGTGACCTTGAGTTCCGTGCTGTCGTTGTAAAAACCGTTTACATCGCGGAATTTCCGGTAGGGAATTTTCAGGAAATAGTCGTAGCCCACCTGGAATGGCTCCGTGGGCATGACGCGGAAGTGCCGCAGGTTGGTGGAGTCCTTGATCATGGTAACCGTTCCCTTCGCTTCCTGCTGGCGCGGATTCACGCTGCGGAAACGCAGGGAATCCCAGGCCTCTTCGATGAGCGGATACTTGAATTCTATGTCGTATCCGTACTGCTCGATGGTGGCAGGGTCTGCTTTGGTGGTCATCACGGCGATGGTATCCTCGTGCTTGCGGCTGCGGGTATCCCGCTGCTTTTTCATGAGTTCGGCCCGCTGCTCCTTGCTGTAGAAGAGTTTCACGGTCTCTTCCGTGGGCTTGAGCTTGCCTGTTGTGTCCGTCTTATCGTATTTGATGACGAGCTGCAGGGTGTCGGGCATCTTGCGCTGGTCGTTCACCCACAGCTCCAGGGAGTCTTTCTGCAGGTTGAACTGGCGGATGATCTTTTCCCGCGGAAGTCCCTTGATTCTAAGGTCGTGGATGTTGGTTTCGGGCGCCATGAACGTGAGGTAGGCGGTGCGTTCTCCCACACGTTCCTTCTTGACAATCATCTGTTTGGAGGGTTTCTCACGGAATACGTTCAGCTCCAGCTGGGCTTTGCGGGCCAGGCACAGCGCCGTATCCTTCATGTCAAACTTTTTGAACTCGTACAGAGAGTCGTTGTACACGATGGAAGGCCGGAACAGCGTGTCCAGGAAGGCGACGCGTTCGTTGTCCGGGTCGTACAGATTATTGTTGTTCTCGTCCTTCAGGGCGTACACGCGATAGATGGTGTCCTGGATGTTCCGGATGCTAAAGAAGCCCCAGTCGTCCGTTTTGGCCGCGGCCACCGGGCGCCGGAGGAAGACGGCGGAGTCGGCCTGGTCCTTATACAGCAGCACCGTAGCGCCTTTCATGGGCATGAGCGTGTTGCAGTCCTGCACCAGTCCGGTTACGCACATGCTGTCTATCTGGTCGCCGGTGCTGAACACCAGCGTATAGCCGGGGAAGAGATTGCCTTCGTTGTTGTCGGCAATGGCCCCCGTCAGGTCCAGCGTATAGGTGGTATTGCTGTCCAGGTCGCTTTCAAAGGTGACCACCACCGACTTGCCGTGGATGCTGGCCTTGGGCTTTTTCTCCAGGGGCGGGGAAAGGAAAACGCCGTTGGCATCCTTGATTTTGACATATTCGTTGAAGGTGAACACCAGTTTGGGCTTGTGAACGGGTACGTTGATGGTACCCGGCAGGGGCGCCACTTTCCTGATCACCGGGGGAATGGTGTCCTTGTCGCCTCCGCTGGGCGGCGTGGTGGTATTGGCGCAGCCCGACGGGAGCATGAGCGAGCCCAGGATAAGGACTGCGGGTATAAGGGGCAGGAATTTACTTGGTTTCATATTCGCTGCGCGTAACGTTCTCTATGCCGTCGATTTCCGACAGCGTCTTGATAATCTTTTCCAGGATTCCCCGGGTATTCACATACAGGTCTATGTAGCCGTCGAAGATGCCGCTTTCGGCCTGCAGGTTCAGGCGGCGCATATTGACGCCCATCACCATGGAAATATAGCGGGAAATCTCGTTGAGCATGCCCACGCGGTCTACGCCCTTGAGGGTGATGCGAACCAGGAAGGATGTGTCTTCCGCGGCTTCCGGCCATTGGGGGATGACCACCCAGTCTCCGTGGATGGCCGCGATGCTCTCTGCAATCTGGCAGGTTTTCTTGTGCACGGTTATGGCGCCGTCCGGGGCTTTGAAGCCGATGACCGGGTCTCCGGGGATGGGGTTGCAGCAGGTGGCCACGGCGAAAGGCATGTTGCCCAGGTCCAGGGTCTTGTCTTTTTCCTTGGGCGCTTCCGCTTTGATTTCCCTTCGCTGAAGCATTTTCCGGATCCAGGACATGCGGGAGCCGGACGACTTGGCCAGAAGGTCTGCCAGTCCGTCCAGGGAAATGTTGCCGATGCCGATCTCGTACAGGAGTTCGTCGCGGGATTGGGTGTTGTAGGCCACTTCGATGCGTTGGAGCAGGACCTCGTCCAGGGTGAATCCCAGGGCCGATACCGTGTTTTCCAGCGTCTTCCGGCCGAATTCCATGGTTTGCCGGCGCTCGTTCTTGAAATAGTCCGTGACCAGGTTGCGCGCGCGGTGCGTAATCAGGAACTGAAGCCATTCCGGCTGGGGTTTTCCGTCTTCGGCGGTAATGATTTCCACTTTGTCGCCGGTGTGCAGCTTGTGACTCAGTTTGACCAGGCGCTGGTTCACTTTGGCGGCGATGGCTTTGTTTCCCACCTCCGTATGAATGAGATAGGCGAAGTCCAGGGCGGTGGCGTCTTTCTGGATGCTGCGCTGCTCTCCCTTGGGCGTAAAGACATAGATGTCTGTCGAGGCCAGGTCTTTGTGCACCAGGTCCAGCAGTTCCAGGGCATTGACGTTGGGGTCGGCCAGGATTTCCTGGATGCGGTTGAGCCAGGCTTCCATCTCATAGTCTCCTTCTCCCTGCAGGCCCTGCCGCTTGTAAATCCAGTGGGCGGCGATGCCTTTTTCCGCGATGTCGTCCATGCGGCGGGTGCGGATCTGGACTTCTACCCACACGCCCGAATCGCTGAGCAGGGTGCAGTGCAGCGCCTCGTAGCCGTTGGACTTGGGATGCTTTACCCAGTCCCGCAGGCGCTCGGGCATATAGCGGTATACACCCGTGATGATGGAGAAGATGTGATAGCATTGGTCGCGTTCGCTCTCCTTGCTTTCCGACTCTGTCTCAAAGATGATGCGGATGGCATACAGGTCGTAGACCTCGTCGAAGGAGATGCCTTTGGTCTGCATCTTGTGCCAGGCCGAATAAGGCGTTTTGATGCGCTTTTTGATCTGGTATTTGAATCCGGCCTTGTCCAGGGCCGCTTCGATGGGCTTGACGAATTCCACCATCTCCCGGCCTTTTTCCTCGATGCTGCGGTCTATCCGGGTTTTGATGTCCTTGTAGGCTTCCGGTTCTTTGTAGCGCAGCCAGATGTTCTCCAGTTCCGTCTTAATGTTGTACAATCCCAGGCGGTTGGCCAGCGGGATGAAGATGAACATGGTCTCCGACAGGATCTTGTCCCGCTTGTGTTCGGGCATGTGTTCGATGGTGCGGCAGTTGTGCAGGCGGTCTGCCAGTTTGATGAGGACCACGCGCACGTCGTCGTTCAGGGTGAGGAGGATGCGCTTGAAATTCTCTGCCTGGAGGCTTTGCCGGGCCAGGTCCGAGTCTTTGTTCTGCTGGCCGGTGTCCAGGACATTCTTGATCTTGGTGAGACCGTCTACCAGCGAGGCAATCTTGCTGCCGAACTGCTCCCGGAGGTCCTCTACGGTATATTCCGTATCTTCTACCACGTCGTGCAGCAGGGCGGCCGATATGGATTTGTATCCCAGGCCGATGTCGTCTACCACGATCTGCGCAACGGCAATGGGGTGCAGCATGTACGGTTCGCCGCTGCGGCGCCGGACATTGCTGTGGGCCTTGTTGGCAAACTCGTAGGCCTGCCGGATCACCTCCAGCTCCGCCTCGCTGGCGCATCGCTTTCTGGCCGATGCCTCCAGGACGGCAAAGCTCCTGGCAATGACCTCGTAATCTTCTTGGGTAAACTCGGATTTCATAGATTCAAACCTTTTTGGAAGCGTTCCTTGCGCGTACGCACGGCATCTTCGTTCATTTCATTCAGTTTTTCGATAGTAATCTGGTGCCGGTCTACGTTTTGGAACGCGTAGGAAAGCTCTGCACCATACAGGATGATGGTCCATCCCAGGTTAAGCCAGATCATAAACAGGGGAATGGCCGCCAGCACGCCGTACACGGCGCTTTGCTTGGCCACCATCATCTGGGTTTCCAGATAAAGGTATTGGACGGCGGTAAAGACCAGGCCGGCCACGATGGCCGCTTTGAGCGCGTGCCGGTAGCGTACCCGGGTGCCCGGAATGTACGTGTACATGGCGCTGAGCACCAGGATGCTGATGCCGGCGAAGGACAGCCAGGACAAGAAGGACTTGAGCCCTGAAAACAGCTCTGACTGCGCCGGGAAAAGCAGGTCCAGGATGTTGGAATAGACCACGGAGCCGGAGAAGAAGATCATGACTACGAAAGGGGCCAGGATGGTAATGCCGATGATGACGCCCACCATCTTCAGGAAACGCTGCTCCCGCTCCACCTTCCATACATTGTTGAAAACACGGCGCACCGTCATCATCAGGGACAGCACAATCCAGACGAAAGATGCCATGGAGATGAAGCCGAACAGGCCCGATTCCGCCGTAGTGGCAATGTTGTCCGCCGCATGGAGGAGGATGGTGGTGAGGCGCTGTTCGCCCAGGTAGCTCTGAAGGACTTCGGAAAACTGGTCCCTGAGGCCCAGGCCGTCTGTCAGGTACAGGCCGATGGCGATGGCCGGCACCACCGCCAGCATGCTCCGGTAGGCCAGGGCCGTAATCTGATAGCTGATTTTCTGGGTATTGAAGGTATTCACCATCAGGACTACCGTCTTGGCGTCCCGCACCCCGCGCGCTTTCCAGCGGGAGAAGTCTTTTTCGTTCAGCAGCCACAGGTCATGGGACAGGAAGCGCAGAATCCGGGTGATCCAGATGGATATCCACCGGATAAACACTTCCAGTTTATGCAGCAGCCTCTTGAACATGGTCATCGTTAAAACAACGTCGGTTCTGGATCCATTGACTCGTCCGACCATCCAATCATTTGCCGGAACCGGGCTTCGTCGATGATTTCGATACCCAGTTCGGTGGCTTTCTTCACTTTCTCCGGGCCGGGCTTGCTGCCGGCCAGCAGGTAGGTGGTTTTCCCGCTGACCGAGCCGCTGTTCTTACCGCCGTTGGCTTCGATCAGGGATTTGATCTCTTCCCGGGAAACGGAAAAATTGCCGCTGATGACCAGCGTTTTCCCGGAGAGGATATCGGACATCTTCCGCTCCTGTGCATCCACCGAGAAACGCAGGCCTACCTCTTGCAGGCGCCTGATTTCCAGTACATTGGCTTCGCTGCCGAAGAAAGCGAGGATGCTGTCTGCGATGACTTCTCCCACCTCCGGTACGGCCA
This sequence comes from uncultured Bacteroidia bacterium, assembly GCA_902784435.1. GTDB lineage: Bacteria > Bacteroidota > Bacteroidia > Bacteroidales > UBA932 > Cryptobacteroides. The sequence goes on from CACZUR010000021.1 coordinate 27,814, forward strand.
GGAGTTCTTCCCGGGAGGCGTTTTGGATGGCTTCCACCGAGCCGAAGTGGCGGGCGATGTCCCGGGCCGTGGTTTCTCCCACATAGCGGATGCCGATGGCAAAGAGTACGCGTTCGAAGGGAACTTTCAGGGAATCCCGCAGGCTTTGCAGGAAACGGCGGGCGCTGCGCTCTTTCCAGCCTTCCAGCCGCAGGAGCTGCGCTTCGCCCAGGCTGTACAGGTCGGCCGGTGTACGGACAAGCCCCAGATTGTAGAGCTGCTCCACCGTGGCCTCGCCGGCCAGCACGTTCATGGCTTTCCTGGACAGGAAATGCAGGATACGGCCTTTGATCTGGGTAGGGCAGCCGGTGGTATTGGGGCAGAACCAACGGGCTTCGCCTTCCGGCTTCACCAGCGGGGTTCCGCAGTCCGGGCAAACACGGGGGAAGGCCGGGCGGGAGGCGCCATCGGCCCGCCTGGAAGGCTCTACAGCCGTGATTTTGGGGATGATTTCCCCGCCTTTTTCTACGTATACCCAGTCTCCTTCGTGGATGTCCAGGGAACGGATCTGGTCTTCGTTCACCAGGGTGGCGCGCTTGACCATGGTGCCGCTCAGGAGCACCGGCGAGAGGTTGGCCACCGGTGTAACCGCTCCCGTCCGGCCCACCTGATAGTCGATGGAGAGGATGGGCGTACAGGCCTGCTCTGCCTTGAACTTGTAAGCCACGGCCCAGCGGGGGCTCTTGGCGGTGAAGCCCAGCTGCTGCTGGACGGCCATTTCGTTGATCTTGATCACGATGCCGTCCGTGGCGTAGGGAAGGTCCTTGCGGGCGCTGTCCCAGTAGCCGATGAAATCTTCTATTTCCCCGATGCTGCGGCAGATGCGGCGCTTGTCGGAGACGGGAAGCCCCCACTCGGAAGCGGCCTGCAGGGCGGCGTCGTGGGTGGGGAAGTGCACCTGTCCGGTAGGAATGTGATACAGGGTGCAGAACAGGCCGCGCCGGCCCACTTCTTCCGGGTCCTGCAGTTTGAGCGAACCGCTGGCGGCATTGCGCGGATTGGCAAACAGGGCTTCTTCCTGCAGTTCCCGCTCGTGGTTCAGCCTGTCGAAGGACTCGTAGGGCATGAGAACTTCGCCCCGGATTTCAAATTCCTCCGGCCAGCCGCTTCCCCTGAGGCTGTGCGGAATGCTGGCAATGTGCCGGGCATTGGCCGTTACATCGTCTCCCTGCACGCCGTCTCCGCGGGTAAGGGCCCGGAATAGTTTTCCGTTGCGGTAGGTCAGGCAGATGGCGGTTCCGTCGAACTTGAGTTCGCAGCAGTAGGTGAAGGGCGTGTCGATGGATTTGGCGGCCCGTTCGGCGAATTCTTCCACTTCCGCGATGCTGTAGGTGTTGCCCAGCGACAGCATGGGATACTTGTGGGGATACTTGGCAAAACCGCCTTCCTGCGGGCCTTCTTCCAGGTCCGACCCCACGCGGCGGGTAGGGGAGTCCGGGGTAGCGAATTCCGGATACAGGGCCTCCAGCTGCTCCAGTTCATGCATGAGCTGGTCGTACTCGTAGTCGCTCATGGTGGGCGCGTTTTCTACATAGTACTTCCTGCTGTTCTCCCAGAGAATAGCCTTAAGCTGCTCTATCCTGTGTTTAGCCTCGGTGTAATCCATTTATGCCATTTCGTGCGCGCATATGCGTACGTAAATGACAAATATACACAAAAAAGTGCAGAAAACAAATTGCAAGGCCTATGGAATGGCTATCCGGTAGGTTTTGCCGCCTTTGTTGGTGAGATGGTCCGACCTTAACCAGGGATTGGCCTGCCGGAGGAGGAAGAAACTGGTGCCATGCTCCCGGGCAAAATCGGCCAGGCTGGGGATGGGGACGTTCACTTCCACGGTTTTTCGCGGGGCCTTGCCGGGGTACAACGCCTGCGCCTGCAGGGGCGGCGCCAAGCACAATGCCGCTGCCACCGCTGCAATGGGGAGCGTCCGTTTCATCTTGGGAGCTTTTATTTCTTGAACAGTTTTTCGGCGCCTTCCTTCACTTCCTCGGCGAATTCCTTGGCGCTGTCTGCGGCTTTTCCGGCTGCATCGGCCGCTTTTTCCTTCCACTCCTCCTGCCGGGCTTTCTTCTCTTCGGGGGAGAGGGCCTGGTAATCCTTCACTTTGCCGTAAAGGTCCTTGGCCTGGTCTTTTATGGCATCGGCAGCAATGCCAATGGCCTCGTTGGCCTTGTCGGCCGCATCCAGCAGGCGCTCTTTCACCGATACTTTACCGTCCTGGTCCCTGTCTCTGGGATCGAATTCCTGATTCTGCTCGTTCATGTCTTTTCAGTTTTTGATGGTTGAACAAAGATACCGAAAACCGGAGAAAAAACCAAGAATAATATGGCGCGATAATTGTTGAACCGGCAGGTATGAAAAGACTCTTATTCATCTTCCTGGCCATCGTGTTAACTGTGCCTGCATTCGCGCAGGTGGGCCGATACAAGAATATCCGGATCTGGTATCCGGGCTATTCCCTGAAACTGGATACCGCTACCGGAGAACTGTGGGCTGTTCACTATGACAAGGAGCTGGATAAGACCATCGAAGAGGTCATATCCGGGAAGCAGAGCAACCATCATCGGCAGATTGGCCGATACGAATTCCGCCGTACGGGTCAGATCGGCACATACCAGGTCTTCGATACTTCCAGCGGCGAATATACCACCGTGAAGTGGAAACCCAGGAACAAAGACGGGGAGGAAGTGGGCATTGACGTGGACAGCCTGATTTACAATGCCGGAGAAGGTCTGAAACGCTTTCTGAAGCAGATCGGAGAAGATCTGGAACGTATTTATGTGAATGCTCCGGACAGTGCGGTTTTCTCGTGAAAAATGCCTATCTTAGCATCGGAAAGCCGAAATAGGGAGAATCCCGTTTCCCGGCTCTCCTTACGATAGGCATGAGAGAATTTCTTCTGGCGGCTTTGCTCTTTTGTATTCCCGGAGCTGCCGCCTTTGCACAGGTGGATACAAGCGGTATTGATGGTGAACGGGCCGATTCACTGGACGCCGCCGTCTTCATTTCCCGTACCGACGCCAATTACCTTTCGCGGGGAAAAGAACTGCGGACAGAGGTCATCTCGTCGGCCGGGCTCATGAAAATGGCCTGCTGTACACTGGCGGAGAGTTTTGAGAATTCTGCCAGCGTTACCGTAGGATATGCCGATGCCACCACCGGCGCCCGCCAGATCCGCCTTCTGGGGCTGTCCGGCATCTACACCCAGATGCTGGACGAAAACCGCCCTTCGATGCGCGGCATCACGGCACCCTACGGCCTCTCTTACACGCCCGGACCCTGGCTGGAGAGCATCCAGGTCGGGAAAGGTTCTCCTTCCGTCGTCAACGGTACGGAATCCGTCACCGGCTCCATCAACATGGAGTATCACAAGCCCACGGACGGGAAACCGCTTTTCCTGAACGCCTCCGTCATGACCGACACCAAGACGGACGTCAACGTGACTTCTTCCCTTCAGCTGGTCGATAACCTGTATACCGTCCTGATGGGACATGTGGACGGAAATTTCCGCACCTACGACATGAATGGGGACGGTTTTGCCGATGAGCCCTCGCTCCATGCAGATGCATCCTGTCGTAGACGCTCATACCCCCTTTGCCGATACCTTCGACGCCGCCTCGGTCTGGGGCCCGCTGATGGGTGGCCAATTTTATGCAGGAATTCGTATGACAATTTGGAAATAAAAACTGAGACACCATGAAAAAGATGCTTATCGCCCTCATTCTGGTACTCGCCGGCGTGGCTGCCTTCTCTGCCTTTGCCGCCAAACCCAAGCCCAAGACAGAGACGGTGACCTTTGTTGTCAGCATACACTGCCAGAACTGCGTGAACAAAATCACGGACCATATTTCTTTCCTGAAAGGCGTACAGGACTTCAAAATCTCCCTCAAGGACAAGACCGTCACCATCAAGTACGACCCGTCCAAAATCCAGGAACAGAAGCTCGCGGACACCATCGAAAAACTGGGCTATACCGTGGCTGTCCTGCAGTGCTTCCGCGAGCTGGCGGCGGAGGAGTAGGATGGAGGTTTTCCGTCATATTGCGTATGCAAAGGCCGGACGGTTTGCCAACCCGGTCCTCCTGCCCCTGTCCGAAGGTGAAAAAGGGCCCGGCATGCCTTGCGCATGTCCCCAGCGCCCTTTCCGCCTGGGCTTTCTGATGGGAGAACCGGAACCCTTCCGCCTCACGGAAGATTGCCAGTTCCTGAACATCTGGACGCCTACCCGGACGGGAAAGTATCCTGTCCTGGTGTGGATTCACGGAGGCGCTTACGTGGCCGGTACCGGAGAGGCCGCCTCCTACGACGCAGAAGCCCTGTGCCGCCAGGGAGACATCGTGGTGGTCACCCTTTCTTACCGCCTGGGGATCTGGGGCTATCTCTACAGTCCGGAAGACGGTATCATAAACCTGGGCCTGAAAGACCAGATTATGGCTCTGCGCTGGATCAGGGAGAACATCGGCCATTTCGGTGGAGACCCGGAGCGCATTACGGTGGCCGGGCAGTCGGCCGGAGGCCATTCCGTGGCCAGCATCATCGGGGCGTGTGAAGAGCCCCTTTTCCACCGGGCCATTGTGCAAAGTGCACCCCTTGGTATCCGCTGCAGCCGCAAACAAGGCGAAAAACTGCATCGGATGGCCGTCCGGGCGGCTGCCGGGAAGCCCCTGGAGGAGCTCAGTGCAGAGGAATTGCTGGAGGTCCAGAGAAACGTCCTGTCCCGTTCCGGCTCCATGATGGCCTATTCTCCCATCGACCCGGATTTCAGCGGGAAAGTGGCCGTCCCCTCGCTTCGGAAGGTTCTTGTTACCTGGCAGAAAGACGATGCATCGCCGTTTGTGGCCATGAAGTTCCGTCACTCGAAAATACTCACCTGGGCGGCTACAGGCGTTGTTTTCGCCGCTCCGGCCCGGCGGTATGCCCTTGCCTTGCAGCGCTCCGGCATCCAGACCACACTTCGCCGATTGGACTGGCGTCCGGAAGGAAGCCGCTTCGGGGCCTGCCACTGCCTGGAGATGTGCCTTCTGCTGGGCAAGTGGGAGCGTTGGCAAGGGGCCGGCATGCTGGGCCGTACCCGGCGGGCCGAATGGGAAGAGCGTGGTGCCCGGCTCCGGGAACAGTGGATCTCATTCGTCAAGGAAATCTGAGGGCCTCCATGGAACGCACGTACATCGCCATAGACCTGAAGAGTTTCTATGCTTCGGCCGAATGTGTGTCGCGGGGGCTGAACCCTCTCACGACCAACCTGGTGGTTGCCGATGCCTCGCGTACGGACAAAACCATCTGCCTGGCGGTGTCGCCCTCCCTGAAGGCGTACGGCATTCCCGGGCGGGCGCGGCTGTTTGAAGTGCGTCAGAAACTGAAAGGCACCGGCGTGGAGTTTCTCATCGCGCCCCCGCGGATGAGCTATTACATCGAAGTGAGCAGCCGGATTTACAGCATTTATCTGCGTTTTATCGCCCCGGAAGACATTCACGTGTATTCCATCGACGAGGTTTTCATCGATGCCACGCAGTACCTGCGCCTGTATTCCACCACGCCCCACGACCTGGCCATGCGCCTGATCCGGGAAGTGCTCCGGGAAACCGGCATCACAGCGACGGCGGGCATCGGCCCCAATCTATTCCTCTGCAAGGTGGCCATGGATATAGAGGCCAAGCACAACGAGCCCGACAGCGATGGCGTGCGTGTGGCCGCCCTGGACGAGATGAGCTTCCGCCGGAAGTACTGGGCGCACAAGCCCATGACGGATTTCTGGCGGATCGGGAAGGGGACGGTGAACCGCCTGGCCACGCTGGGACTGTACACCCTGGGTGACGTGGCGCGCCGCTCCCTGACGGATGAGGACAGCCTGTACAAGGCTTTCGGGGTCAATGCCGAACTCCTGATAGACCATGCCTGGGGGTGGGAGCCCTGTACCATGGAAGCCATCAAAGGCTATCGGCCCACGGCCAGCTCCCTGTCCAGCGGCCAGGTGCTCACGCGGCCCTATACGGCCGCCGAGGCCGGCCTGATTGTGCGGGAGATGACGGACCTGCTGGTGCTGGACCTGGTGGAAAAGAGATTGGTCACGGATCAGATTGTGCTGCACGTTGGTTATGAAAGCGGACCTTCCGGGGACTATGGAGGGACCATGGTGCAAGATTGGTACGGAAGACCTACGCCCAAACCGGCGCACGGTTCAGTGAACCTGCCGGGAGCCACATCGTCCACCACCCTGATCATGAAGGCGGCATCGGAGCTCTTCGGACGCATCGTAGACCCTTCGCTCAAGGTACGGCGCATCTATGTGGTGGCCTCGCACGTCATTCCCGAAGAAAAGACCGATGGCTTGCAGCTGGGGCTCTTTGACGAAGTATCGGTGGACTTCTCCAAGGAGCGCCGGCAGCAGGAGGCCATCCTGGAAATCCGGCGCCGTTTCGGCAAGAATGCCATCCTCAAGGGCATGAACTTTGAGGAAGGCGCCACCACCCGCGAACGCAATCAGCAGATAGGAGGGCATAAGGCATGAGACAGGAAATGGAACTGTCGGCCCTGTATGCCGACATCATCGACCTCCCGCATCCGGTATCCCGCCGGCACAAACCCATGCCCCTTGAGGAGCGGGCCGCCCAATTCGCGCCCTTCGCCGCCCTCAAGGGCTTCGATGATGAAATCGATCAGGTGAGGGAAGCCCAAAGTGAGTGATCAGACACCGGGCTCGGGGGAATTCCCGTAATAAAGCTTGGAGAAGCCGCAACTCAGTTGGTCCACCAGATCATGGCTGCTATACGCCTCCGGGGTCTGCCGGGCCGACAATACGTCGCCGGCATAGCCGTGGATCCAGACGCCCAGTGCGGCGGCGTCCCTGGCCGGATAGCCCCTGGCCATCAGGCCGCCGATGAGCCCCGTGAGCACGTCGCCGCTCCCGCCTTTGGCCATGCCGGGATTGCCGGTCGTATTCACCAGGCAGGTACCGTCCGGGGTGAAAACACGGGAGTGGTATCCTTTCATCACCATGCAGCAGCCGGTTTCGGCACAGAGCTCCCAGGCAAGAGCTTCCCGTTCCTGGTCGCTCTGGCAGGGGAGGAGTCTCCGCAGTTCGCCTTTGTGCGGCGTGAGGACCGACCCCGGCGGAATCAGTTCCGTCCAGTCGGCCATGACCGAGAGGATATTCAGGGCATCGGCATCCAGGACGGCGGGAATGCGCCGCTCGCAGGCCTCGGCCAGGATATCCATCATGGCATTCATGGTGCCGGGCGACCAACCCAGCCCCGGGCCTATCGCCAGGGCCGAATAGCGCTCCATGTGCTCGGGAACGCTGTTGAAAAAGGGCCCCGGATTTTCAGAGAACATGGCCGACGGATAGCGTGTAGCCGCTGCCAGCAGGGTGTTGGCCGATGAATGCAGCATCACCAGGCCGCATCCGGAATGAAGGGCCGCACCTGTAGCCATGATGGCGGCTCCGGGCATGGTGGCGCAGCCGGCCACAATGAGGAGACGGCCATAATCGTGCTTGTTGGTGTTGTTCTCCCGGTACAGGAGCCGGGGGCGGAGGTATTCGGGATTGATGGATATCATGGGTTTATGTTTATGGGTTCAAGGATAATATGGCGCCGGGTACATCCTGCAGGCATTCTGCCTCGGACATCCGCTGCGGATTGGTCCCGGGAAGGCCCTGGGGAACTTCCATGCCCGCCTGGGTAAAGAGCTGTTCCCAGTAAGGGGGCAGCGAACCGTCCGCCGCCAGCCAGTTCATGGGATGGGACGGAAATACAGGATTCCCTGCTGCGTCCAGATAGCATGCCTGCACCAGCTCGGAGCAGTAAAGCGCTTGGTCCCCGGGCTGGTAATACAGGTCGTAGGAGCGTCCGCAGCATGCCATGGCCCTTTCCACGGCCGCCTGGATATCTATCCCATTCTTGCATTTGACGGGCTCTTTCTTGTTGATGGGCCCTTCCTTATGCTTGACTGCCCCTGTTACTCGCTTGATGATGTACGTCGGGTCTGTCCCGTCTGCCAGCCTGTTTTCGGTCAGGAAGGCTGCCAGGGAACGGCGGCTCACCCCATGCCGGGGCGTTGCGTCTATGATCCACAGACTGTCGGCCTGTACCTGCAGGATGGCCACATGCGTAATCCGGGGCGCGCCCTGTTTCCCCGTTGCAGCCGCAATGGCATCATCTAGGGTTTGGAGAGTTTCTGTGTTTGAGCCCGGGTCCTGAGTAGGGTTTGTGAGTGAGCCTTTGGCCTGCGGATTGTCTTGTGGATTGTCCTGTGGATTGCCTTGTGGCGGCAGGGCCACAAAAACCAGGTCTCCGTTCTGCAGGCGGGGCGGGGCAGACGTGCAGCCTGCAAGCAGGAACGGCAGCAGGGTCAGCAGCATTCTCCGACGGAGAATCGGCAGAATGGCAGCTGGCCAGAAGGAGGCAAAACAGGTATGTGCACGTTCGTACATGGCGTAAAGATAGTGATTTTTGCCCGGATTTGACACAGATTGGGAGCCTTGATGGCGCAGGTCCTTATTTACATGGTGCAGGTCGGAACATGAATGGCGCAGGTCTAATTCTAATGCCGATGCCTGCACCACGAATCTGCGTTATACGCTCCCTGGTGGCGCAGGCCTAGCCCCTATAATTCAGCCTGCGCCATTCATGTTCTGACCTGCGCCATCCGGAGCCCCAGCCTGCGCCATTCAGTATGGCAGCAATGGAGGCATGGTGCGTAACATTCAGTTATTTGCAAACCAGGGGTCTACCATAAAAAAAGAGTGTCGGCCTTCCCAGGCGGACGCTCTTACTAACCACATAATTAATAACACTAAAACTAATAACCAATAGACTGATTCCGTCAAGAGAACCTTGCTTCCTCAATCCGGATACAAAGGTACGGCAAATTTTTTAATTTGCAAATTTTTTATAAAGTTTTTTTTACAAAAATTTTGAAGGAATTACGTAACCGCCTGTAAATCAGTCTAAAAAATATTATTAAAAATTTTGCAAAATAATCTACAATCGTTTGTTCAACCTACTTTCCCAGCTTTTCCCGCAGGTGAACCAACATATCGCGGGTCATGGCATCCAAAGTGTAAGTAGGTTTCCAGTCCCATTCTTCACGGGCGCAGGAGTCGTCCATACTGTCCGGCCAGGACGTGGCGATGGCCTGACGAACAGGGTCTACCTCGTAGCGCACCTTCAGGCCGGGGACGTATTCGCGGATCTTGGCAAAGAGCTGTTCCGGTTCGAAGCTCATGGATGCAATATTGAAGGAGTTGCGATGCTTCAGGCGGGAAGGGTCTGCGTCCATGAGCTGGATGGCAGCATGCAGGGCGTCCGGCATATACATCATATCCATAAAGGTGCCCGGGGCGATGGGGCAGACGAATTCTTCTTCCTTTACGGCCGAATAGTATACCTCTACGGCATAGTCCGTGGTGCCGCCGCCGGGGAGGGTAGTGTAGGAGATGAGGCCGGGGAAGCGGACCGAGCGGGTATCGACCCCATATTTATGGAAATAATAGTCGCTCAGGAGCTCCGTAGCCACTTTGGTTACGCCATACATGGAGCGGGGACGCTGGATGGTGTCCTGCGGAGTGCCCACGTGCGGGGTTTCTGGGCCGAACGAGCCGATGGAAGAAGGCGTGAACACGGCGCAGCCCTTCTCCTTGGCAATTTCCAGGATGTTCAGCAGGCCGTTCATCTGGATGTCCCAGGCCAGCAGCGGCTTACGTTCCGCTACGGCCGACAGCAGGGCGGCCAGGTTGTAGATGGTGTCTATCCGGTAATGGTCTACGATATCGGCCAGTCCCTGGGCGTTGCGGACATCGGCAATGGCGGAAGGACCGCTTTCCAGGAGGACGCCCTTGGGCTCCGCGCCGGGAATATAACCTGCCACCACGGTGCTGCCGGGAACTTCCCGGCGCAGTTTCATAGTAAGTTCGGAACCAATCTGGCCCGTAGATCCGATTACAAGGATATTCTTCATTACAATTGTTCTTAATACGCTGACAAATTTATGATTTTTCCTTAGATTTTTCAAGATTATTGCGTAAATTTGAAAGCAGAAAACGCTAGAACTTTTATATCATGTACGGAAAATTTCAGCAACACCTTCAGGATGAGCTCAAAGCCATCCGCGAAGCCGGTCTCTACAAGAACGAACGCAATATAACCAGTCCCCAAAGCGCAGAAATCACGCTCCAGGACGGCAGCAAGGCCCTGAACTTCTGCGCCAACAACTATCTGGGCCTGGCCGACAATCCCCGCCTCGTGGAGGCTGCCAGGAAAGCCATGGAAGCCCGCGGATATGGCATGTCCAGCGTCCGCTTCATCTGCGGTACGCAGGATATCCACAAAGAGTTGGAAAAAGCCATATCGGCCTACTTCCATACGGAGGACACCATCCTGTACGCCGCCTGCTTCGACGCCAACGGCGGGGTATTCGAACCCCTGCTCACGGCCGAGGATGCCATTATCTCTGACTCCCTGAACCATGCCTCCATCATCGACGGCGTGCGCCTGTGCAAAGCCCAGCGCTTCCGCTATGCCAATGCCGATATGGCAGACCTGGAAGCCCAGCTCCAGGCCGCCCAGTCCTGCCGCTTCCGCATCATCGTCACGGACGGCGTGTTCTCCATGGACGGCAACGTAGCCCCCATGGACAAAATCTGCGACCTGGCGGAAAAATACGATGCCCTGGTGATGGTGGACGAAAGCCACAGCGCCGGCGTTGTGGGCCCTACCGGCCATGGCGTTGCCGAGCAGTTTAACTGCTATGGCCGTATCGACATCTTCACCGGTACCCTGGGCAAGGCTTTCGGCGGAGCCGTGGGCGGTTTCACCACCGGCCGCAAGGAAATCATCGAAATGCTGCGCCAGCGTTCCCGTCCGTACCTGTTCTCCAACTCCATTCCGCCCATGATTGCCGGCGCCGCCCTGGAAACCTTCAAGATCCTTGCAGAAAGCGATGCCCTGCACGACAAACTGGTAGAGAATGTGAACTACTTCCGTGACCGGATGATGGCCGCCGGCTTCGACATCAAGCCCACCCAGAGTGCCATCTGCGCCGTCATGCTGTACGATGCCCCCCTGTCCCAGAAGTTCGCCGCCAAGATGGCCGAAGAAGGCATTTTCGTCACCGGTTTCTACTATCCGGTGGTGCCCAAAGGCCAGGCCCGCATCCGTGTACAGTTGAGCGCCGCCCACCGGAAAGAGCATCTGGACAAGGCCATTGCCGCCTTCATCAAGGTGGGGAAGGAACTGGGCGTGCTCAAATAGCCTCAAGGGAATGCATTTTATTTTGCAGATTTCAAAAAACCTGCTAACTTTGCATTCCCAATCTGGTACTATGGCCGAGTGGTTAGGCACAGGTCTGCAAAACCTGCTACAGCGGTTCGATTCCGCTTGGTACCTCCAAAAAGCCTCTGGAAACACCTCCAGGGGCTTTTTTTGTTATTCCAGCTCCAATGTGTCGGCCGGGGCGCGGAGCAGGGAGTCTGTCTGATGTCGCAGCGCGTCCAGTTGGGCAGCCATTTCGTCCATGCGCAGCTGCAGGGACGCAATCTGGGCATCGTTTTCGGAGAGTTCCATGTCCGTGTTGGTGTAAATCTCCTCAATGATGCGGTTCATGTCCTGCTGGCTCATCCCGAACGTATGCTCCCGCAAGGTGATGTCTTTGGATTTGAGTTTATAGTCTGCTGCCAGGAGCAGGTAATCTTCTTTCTGCTGGTCTGTCAGGGGCTCTCCCGCAATGTCCAGGGTAACATGGCGGCCATTCACCGAATACTCATAGATATAGGAGTGGGGAGCCACCAATCGATGATCCTCCACAAAGCTGCGGACATTGCGCTGCACGTTATTCTCCCGGATCAGGTTCACGGCACTCCAGATGCTGGGAATGAGCAGGACCAGCAGCACGGCGCTGATGCGTCCCCGCTGCTTGCGGCTCACCTCCAGTGAGATTCCGGTGACGGTCTTGAAGCGCAAGTACTTGACCATGAGATAGGTAGCCAGGGCAATGAAAATGCTGTTCAGGAGGAACAGGTACAGGGCGCCGAAGAAATAATGCATATTCCAGTGCGCCAGTCCGTAGCCGGCGGTGCACAGCGGCGGCATCAGGGCAGTGGCGATGGCCACGCCGGAAAGCACCGTCCCGCGTTCTTTCCGGCTGTTTTCCAGAATGCCGGCCAGTCCGCCGAACAGGGCGATCATGACATCGTAGATGGTAGGGGAGGTGCGCGCCTCCAACTCCGTGGGATTAGCCAGCGCCAGCGGAGAAATGAGGAAAAACAGGGCCGATGCCAACAGCGATATCACCACCATGACCAAGAGGTTTTTCAGGGCAGCCCTGAGCAGTTCCAGGTCGTTGATTCCCAGGGCAAGGCCCGTGCCGATGATGGGGCCCATGAGCGGGGAGATGAGCATGGCGCCGATGATGACCGCCGTGGAATTCACATTGAGGCCGGCCGATGCGATGATGATGGAAAACGCCAGGATCCAGACATTGGCTCCGCGGAACCATATACCGCTGCGGATACGCTCCGCGGCACTCTCCGTATCGATCTCCCCGTGAATGTGAATGTATTTCTTAACAGTCCTTTTGGCTTTATCCCACAATGTGTTATCCATATCATGTCTTCCAGTTGAAATCCAAATAAAAATGGATTCCGATTTTATTGGTTAAACTTTAATATATTCATTTTCATAGCCTTACGGCCAATAATATTTTTCTATAG
>CACZUR010000022.1 GCA_902784435.1 uncultured Bacteroidia bacterium
CTCCAGCATGTCTGACGATTGGAAACCAGTATGTATACCTGCGTCCAGAACCTTTAAATAGTTCATCTGGTATACCGTCAGATTGGCCAGTTGACGCATGAACAGCGCCGATGTCTGTCTTATCAGAAGTTCATACCCACTCTCCAGATTCTGCTCAGTTACTTCTCCTTCAGTCTCTATCATTACATTCCAGGCAAGTTGCTGTACATATGATGAATACAACTGGACTTTATCGCACAGACGCCCTGCCATTTCTTCTGAAATAATCATATTCCTGGTAGCAAAGCGTTGGACGATGTAATTGACCCACTCTTCCTTTGGTATCGCCTCAAGGAAAAACATATCTCCGAAATGATAGAATGGCATGGACTTATCCTGAAATAGCTTATCCATCATATGTTTCTTGCTCCCGAACAGGCAATATGATACGTTCTTTTGCAATTGCCACACGCCCCTCGCCTTCTTTTGGAAACCGACAGAATCCGGGAATTCTCCAACTTGTTGAAACTCGTCAATGCAAACGACGATGTTCAGATTTCTCTTTTGAGCTATTTTTTCAGGAAGGTCAAGGATTTCCTCTGGCTTTTCTGTCTTCGGGCCGATACCAAAGGAAACTGAAAACTCCTGCGACGGGTCCGGCGAGATGGATATCTTGGGAGAAAGGCGGGACAGAAAGCTTTTGGCCAAAGTCATAGCCTGTTCCGCTTTGGTTGCAAGGCTTTTCAGAATGGCTGATGCAAAACGTTCATAGAACTCATATTCGTCGCGGCAATCATAGATGTCAATCATCACAATCTTGACAGATGGATCCGTTATTTGTTCAACAGCCCTATATACCAGAGAGGTCTTCCCTGTCCTGCGGGGAGAAATCAGAATTGTATTCACGCCAGCCTCAAAATTCATCTTGAGATGCTTGGTCTCGGCTTTCCTATCGGTAAAGTTCTCTCCAAAGACGGCGGTCCCGTATACAAATGGTTTGCCCATAATTCTTTATTTTTTGCAAATATAGCGCATTATTTTTAGTCCACAAAATTGTGGACCACAAAATTGTGGACCAGCTCGCGTTGATAGTTTTTCGGTCTCTATTTTCCAGGCGGAAGCCCAACTCGGCCGCGCGGCCTTCAATGCTTATCTGCTCTGCGGCAGCGGCCATTATTCTTCCTTTCGCTTCAGGTAACGCACGGTGCCATCGGACTCGGTCCATTCCATTTTGTCGTTGGAAGAGTCCATGCTGGCTTTGACAGTGCGTTTTTCCCCTTTGTCCGCCATTTCCTTGATTCTTTCTATGGATTGCTCCCGATACCTGTTTACCCAGGCGTCCAGGCTGTCCTGCATGTTCTCTTCCGGCACCATACCGCTGGGGTCAACAGTCATATCTGCCGTATTGTAGTCGGGGGTCAAAACCAGTGAATCACCCTGGAAATCCCATTCGCCACTATAGGAGAGCGTCATCTTCAGCCTGCCGGAAAAGAACCTCATCTGTCTGAAAGAAGATGCATAGTCAACGGAAAAATCATACCTGTGGTCTCCGTGGAAGTCATATTCGTCGGTTTGTTCCCCAATGGTCAAGACCCAATGGCCCAGCAGTTTGGACTTGGTCAAGGAGACACCCTTTTTATTGATATTGTTGACATAGTCTTCCAGTTCCTGGTCCGTGAGGCCCATCAGGAACTTGTTCTCATCATTCAACCCGGTCCAATAGTCAATCAGTTGCGTCAGATAGTCCAGTCGGCTAGAAGATACATTGATGTAGTAGACAACCCTGTTTTCGTGGAGTTTCTCTTCCAGGAGCGGCTGCAAGATGGCAGCAAACTCTTCCTCCGTCACCCATCCGGAATCCATGATTAATTGCATGTACTCTTCGTTGGGAATGGGTCTCTCCCATACCGTTGACTCGTTCATGGCATCCTGAGCCCTTTTCCTGTAATGATAGAAAGTCTGTACATTGTCCAAAAACGCCATGTTGCCCAGATTCTGCCAGGTGTCCAGGTCGCTGTTGAAAATCTTCTCCTTGGATGTGTCGAAGCTGAAATCCGAACGGGAATCTATCAGAACGCCAAGGACGCTGGCGAGCGTGTCGAACGGCATCCCTTCCAGATGATCTCTTTGTTTCAGGGCGAAACGCAGCAATTCGCCATTCCGCTCTTCTTCTTCCTTCATATCTTTGATGATCTGGACGGAATTGTCAATGTCGTGAATGACCATGATGGCCGTGAGCCGCTGGGCTTGCGCCTTGCTACGGCGCTCCAGTATTCCGCTTACGATGAAGGTGAGCGCCACACCGATGGCAGTACCCAGGACGGTCACAAAAAAACTGCCCCAGTCAAATCTTCTTTTGGTTTTCTTTTCCATAACGGATACAAAGATACTCTTTTTTCGGTCACTTGCTGAATAAAAACTCCGTCATGGAGCTGCTGTATACGTTGCCGTAGTTGGGGACGTTATACACTTTGACGTGTGAGCCGGAGGTGTGGGCGGCCAGGGTGTAGTAGAGCTCGCGCATACGGGCGTAGTCCATAGACTGGTTTTTACCGAAGTCCAGCGAGCCGGGTTCTCCGTGACTGTTCCAGAACACGAAAACATTGTCATCGGCATCGGGTGAAAGAACCTTGGCATCAGCATGATGTCATGTTTTTACAAATGTAATGAAAATTATTAGCCAAAACCAAACGATTTTGCAAGAGTGCGCCTATCATCCCCAAAATAGGGACATTAGGAGCACCTTGGCACTGTTTCTGCCTGACTACAGAACCGGGAGACCGATAAACTGGAAATTGCTGAGCAACCGGTCTACTGACTCTTAATCCATGCAACCGCGTCTTCCAGCGGGGTCTTGGTTTCTACATCAGGAGCGATGGGGTCATCACAGAAGACCTCACCTGTCCGGGCAACGTCACATCCGATAGTAATCAGGAGTGTGTAACCGTCTGCCATAGGAAAAGACTGATTGGCGCTCGCATAACCGGCAGTAGGTATACCGAAAGTACGGGTGTTTTCCAAACCCCTGAAGCACAGAAGCGTAGCCTCTCCGGAACTCCCGGTCCAGTCATTGATAAGGATGGCGATGGGCGTATTATCCGGAAATTTCGAAATCTCCGCAAGATTCAGTCCGGAAGACCGGACCACGTAATCCAAAGTGATGGGGGAAGTACGTTTGCGCGTCTTGAAACTCAGGAGCGTTCCCTCCGGGAGCAGCGGGGCTACGGCCGTTATCATCGGATACATATTCCCACCATGGTTGTCGCGAAGGTCCACAATAACACCTGCGGCGTCAAGATGGCTTTGAAGGAAATCAAGCACTGTGTGAATATAGATGGAATCGCTTACCTTAACCCCTTGGTGAGCCGGAAGTTTTAAATAAGCAATTCCCCCCTCAAGCATATAGGCTTCAGAGGGTAGTTCTTCGTATGCCGTAGTGTCAGTTACAGGAGCCACCAGCGCGGAATGTTTGCGTCCGGCAAATGCCAGTGCGCTTTTCACTATCCTGTGAGCATCATCGAAATTGTCAATGGATTTCGCTTCCGAAAGATATGATTCGCGTTCAATGATCCAATCGCCATTGGCGTAAAGGGCATGCTCGTCAATTATCCGGAAACTGCTTTTGACATATCCGTAAGGGGTACTTTGATCATCGAAAAGACCACAGGCAGAAATGGCAAACGGTAAGGTTAAAAGAAGGATTCGCAAAAACAACTTACGCATACTCATATTTCGATTAATCTGACTCTCAAAGGTAATCATTATTCTTCAGAGGCACGAAAAAAGACAGCGTCAAAGCTGTCTTTTTTCATGCAAATCGCAACCCTTCCACTTTCACAGTTTTTTTTCATCGGCAAATTAATCTTGCTGGCAGTTGCGCTTTCCGTTGCCTGCACGCGGCTTTTTACTTATGCCTTTTGCCGACATCGCGGGCAACCTTCAGGAGGTCGTCCAGGGAATGGTCGTAGGCGGCGTTGACGGGCAGAAGCCGAAGGCGGAACTCGTCGTAGTCATCGGCCGTTAAAATGCAGTCCTCTCCGGGCCGGAGGATTCCGGACCACTCGTAGCCCAGGAAATCCACCTCGATCCTGTAACTGCCGTCGCCCAGGTCGGTTTTGACATAAGGGTGGCCGTCAAAGTCATAATAAGAAACGGCGGGCGTGCCGGGGTAATCCTTGTTGTCCAGGTCAAAATCGCTCCAGAACCGGGGACCGTAGTCGGCCGGAAACCAGCGCCGGTTGCTGAAAACCAGTTCGGGTTCCGTTTTCTTGCTATTGTATTTGGACCAGTCTTCCACGAAGGTAGCGTAGGCGTTGTTCCAGTGCCAGTACAAACCCGCAAGGATTTCTGTCTCTATCCGGAACTGGTGCTGTTCCATCCGCAGCGGAGCCTCTTCCCAGAAGGCACCGTTCACCCCGTTATCCTGCTGGCAGGCCGATAAAAACATCGCCGCCAGCGCAATCCAAACAATCTTTTTCATACGCATAATGCTTTAATTGAGTCGAACCATCGTCGTTACCACCATACCGGCGTTGCCGTCGCTGCCGACATTGGTCTTGATTTTGCCGCGGTCTGCGCCCACTACGGAAGTGTAGAAATTGAGCTGCGTGCCGTTGGACATATAGGCAACAAACTGAAGAGTGAGCGAAGAGGCTTCAAAGCGTTCCATCCTCAGCGTTCCCGGAACGATCTTGCCCTGGTATTCCGCCGCACTGCTCCAGTCCAGCGTCACATATTCGGCCGCATCCTTGGAAAGGTCGCACTCCCAGAAACCGGAAGTGCCGTCGATGGCATAAGCAACCCCGTCCACATACTCTCCTTGATTGGAAGGATAGTGGTCCGGCAGTTTCCGGGATAAAACCGTGCCGGCCTTGGGATCGAAAGTGTGGATGACGGCTCCGTCATATTCATTGCCGGCCCACCAGCTGAGTTTTTCAGACGTGGAGATATAAACCCCGTTCGGGTCCATTTTATCGTTAAAGCTGCAGATGAGATTTCCCAGCGAGACGGAACTGGCGGATACGCTAAGATTATAAAAGTCTGTGCAGGCTACGGTCCTGGTCCAGGAATCTTTACCATCTCCCTCCTCGATTTCTTTCTCATAAGTATCTGCGTAATAAAGCTTTCCACCTATGGAAAGAAGGAAAGACTCTTTGCTGGCTTCCACCTGGAGGAGTACCGGCTCAAAGGAAGGAGGAGCGATGATTCCCTGCATTCCTCCCATTGCTCCGGGATAACCAAACGTCCCGCCCAGGCAAGTGCTTCCCGCAGGATAGAGTTTCCAGCAGGAGATATTGTCTCCCAGCACGTTGACTGCATCCAGCGTGCTTCCATTATCTTTCAGACGGATAAGTGACGGAAGTCCTCCGTTAATGCCCTCATAATTCCAGCCACCGGTCCTCACAAACAGGTCCTTTCCCAGCTGGTGGAACCAGCCGTTCAGGAAGGTGGGCTGTTTGAAGCCGTCGTCCATTCCGTCCGGTGCACCGGCCTCCAGCGTCCATTCGAACAGGGCGCCGTCGCTCTTGCGGATGAGGTAATGGGCACCGTGACGGTCGTGGTACTTGGCGCTGAATTCATTAATGATTTTGGACAAAGCGTGACGTGCAGATTTGTTTCCATCCGTGGGATAATTATTCCATCCCCCCTTCACATCCAAATGGCTGTTGGCAAGCCACAGCCAGCCTTCTCCCACCGGGAATACAAAGCCTGGAGAAATAATCAGGTTGGCCTGGATGGTCTGGGCCACTTCCCCGTCAGCACCTTCCACATCCACATTGTACGTTACTTCTACCATAGAGCCATCGGCAGAGACGGTGTAAAGAGCCTTTGGGCCGACATGGACGTCTCCCTCGGCCTTTGTAGCCGGGCTTCCCTGGGCAAGGGCCAGCATATGGGCGCCGGCGATATTTGCTTTTCGGAAAGTGACCTTGGCATTGCCGTCAAAGCCATCCTTGTTACAGGAAACAAAGAGGACCGAAAGGAGCAGCATTGCTGCAAGAAGAATCTTTTTCATAAGTTTCAGTGTTTTTCGCAAAGATAGTCCATAGAAAAAATCGCTTTGTGGCGGAATCCGCCACAAAGCGCTGATTTGCAAGGATATTTCGGGAGGAAATAATATCTTTGCGAAACGATGCGCCGTTTTGCCGTCATATTCACGTTGCTGGTGCTTATAGTACTGGATGCCCGGTCGGAGCCGGGCATGACGATGCGTTTTGTGAACTACTCTGCGGCCGACGGTCTGCCGTCCAACACCGTCTATGCCATTGCGCAGGACGTGGACGGGGTCCTCTGGATGGGAACCCGGAACGGGCTGGCCAGCTTTGACGGCGTGCGTTTCCGCAGCTGGAAGGAATACGGAAGGGTGAATGCCCTTACCGTGGATGCTGAAGGCCGATTATGGCTCGGTACCACTGAGGGGCTGACTGTGATGCCCGATCAGGTCGGGCATAACGAGGGGCCGGTCCGGGCCCTGCATGCCGACAAAGAGGGCTTTGTCTGGGCCACGGTGGGCGATACGCTCCTTCTGAAACTGTCCTACTGGGACGGAATAAGGGAGGAGGCCCGCTGCTTCTATGACAAACGGGACCACGAAGGGGATTATCCTTATTTTCAGATATTTGAGGCCTCCGACGGCAAGCTTTGGCTGGCGGGCCGGCTGGTCCACAACCAGTATGTGGAAGACCGGAGCAACCCGCACGTCACACTTCCCTCCTGGGAAGGGATGTACGGCAATGGAAGCTACGCGGAAAGCGGCGGGAAACTGTACGCCTTTGAAGACCATACTTCCCTCCTGTATACCTTCGAGGACAACAAGCCAGTCTCCCTGGGCCGCCTTCCCATAGCGCACGCCCGGCTGCTCACCGACAGCAAGGGACGTCTCTGGGCGGCAGGCTCCTACGGCTTGGGACTGGTGAAAACGCAGAAGCCAGAAGATACAAAGGTTTATAAAACCCCATCGAACGAGCTGTACTGCATCTTCGAAGACCGCCAGGGCAATATCTGGGCGGGCGGCGACAACGGCCTCTCCGTGCTGTCTCCTGCCTTGCAGCAGGTGAGCGTTGTCTCTACCGCCCAGGTATCGGCCCTTTTGGAAGACCATCACGGTAAACTGTGGATAGGAAGGGCCGATGAACGCGTTTCCAGCCTGTACGAAGACCGGGAAGGCACCGTGTACGTGGGCCTTTGGGACAATACCGGCTGGGAAGTCTGGAAAAACGGCAAAAAGTTGTACAAGGACCGCCTGAGCGGCCAGCTCCCCGAGGAGCAGACGGAAGCCCGGCACCTGGACGGGGCCAACTGGATATCGGACTTCCTGGAAGACAGCCGGGGGCGGTTCTGGGTGGTCACCTGGGAAGGCGTGGGCCTGAATGAGTGGGACCGCCAGGCCCGCCGGAGCCTTCCGCCCCGCTGGCTGAGCCCCTTCCGCTATCCCACGCCGCAGGTCGATTCCAACATCTATGTGAGTTCCCGCCTGGGCAGCCGCCTCCTCGAGGACGCGCAGGGCAACCTGGTCTATGCCACCACCGAGGCCGGAATCAATGTCATCGACAAGAATACCAACCTGATAACCAAATATTTCCGGGGAAATTCCTCCATCCCCGACGACTATGTCACCGACCTCTGCCTTACCCCGGACGGCAGCGTCTGGGCCGCCACCCGCAGCGGGCTGTGGAGCCCTACCGGCCATCATTTCCTGGACGGCATGCTGGTGCAATCGGTAGAGGCCGATGACCAAGGCCGCCTGTGGGCCGGCACGGAAGACGGGCTCTGGTTCGTGGACACGGACGGCAGCACCGGACGCGTTCCCCAGGAACTGGGCTTTCCCTCAGACATTTACGGAGAGCGCGTCTCCTGCCGCCTTTCCGGCGGCCGTCTGGCGTTTGGAGGGGCCGGGGGCGCCGCCGTCTTCCATCCCGACAGCCTGCTGGCCTTGTCGGCACCGGGAAATCTGCCGCTGGAGCGGCTGGTCCGGCACCGGTACCGCCTCAATGGCGGCGACTGGACAGACGGGACCTTCCCCGGTTTCCCGGCCCACCTGAGGCCGGGACGCTACATCCTGGAAGAGCAAAGCGCCGACATCTTCGGCCGATGGGAACGCGGCGAAAGCCGGGAGCAGAGCCTCCGCGTCCCGCCGCCGCCAGGGCTCCGCTGGCCCTTCCTGCTGCTGTA
Source organism: uncultured Bacteroidia bacterium (assembly GCA_902784435.1). Classification (GTDB taxonomy): domain Bacteria; phylum Bacteroidota; class Bacteroidia; order Bacteroidales; family UBA932; genus Cryptobacteroides. Next base: position 8,152 of record CACZUR010000022.1, read on the forward strand.
TGCGCTCCTTCTCACCGGTATCGTATGGACGGTTCTCCGCCTCAGGGAAAGACGCCTGCTGGTGAAAGAGCTCCAGATGCGCAGCCGCCTGTTCTCCATCATTTCCCACGACCTCAGAAATCCCATTTCCGGGAACAGGATGCTCGCCCGCCAACTCCTGGAACGCGTGCACGAGCTGCCGCCCGAAAAGCTGGAAGAGGGGCTTGAGCAGCTGGCCCTGTCGGCCGACAACACCTCCTCCCTGCTAGAGAACCTTCTGCTGTGGTCCCTGAACCAGAAGGGGATGCTGGAGCCCGTGATGCGGGAAGAGAACCTGGCGGAGTTGGTTCAGGAGGCCATCGGCACCCTCCGGAATGGGGAAATCATTACCGTGGACATCCCTTCCGGCCTTACCGTGCGCACAGACCGCAATATGCTCCTGACCATTCTCAGGAACCTCCTGGACAATGCCGTGAAGGCCACGCCGGAAGGAGGAAAAGTGCTGTTGCAAGCCCGTAGAAGGCAGATTTCCATCGTGGACCAAGGCCCCGGTCTCCAGGAAGGAGGCGCGCAGTGGGGCCACGGCCTGGGCCTGGTGATTACCCGGGAGCTGCTGGAAAAACTGGGGGCGTCCCTTCAAATGCATAACAGGCCCGAAGGCGGCCTTGAAATAACCATCGACCTATGATTAATGTCCTTCTCATCGAAGATTCCGCCGTGTTTGTGATGGGGCTCAAACTGACCCTGCAGGCCCACGCCGCTTTCGGGAGCGTCGAATCCGTGGCTTCCCCCGGGGCGGCGGTAGCTTACCTCAACGCCCACCCCGAGACCGACATCGCCGTCGTGGACGTCACGCTGGAGGCCGAAACCGACGGCCTCACCCTGCTGGGCATCCTCCGGGACGCCTTCCCCGGCGTCAAGGCCCTGGTGCTGTCCCACTATAAGAACCCCGCCTACATCCTCCGGGCCATCACATCCGGCGCCTGCGCCTATCTGGCCAAGGATTCCTCCCCGGAATCCATCGTCGGGGCCATCCAGGATGTGGCGGGCGGCAAATGCCTTTTCTTCGGAGAGACCATCGACGCCAAGAAGATTCTCCGCATTTTCGGCGGCAAGGAAAACCTGGATGCCCGGAAACCCCAGGGACTTACGCCCCGGGAACTGGAAGTGCTGCAGCTGAGCGCTTCCGGCTACAGCAACGCCCAGATTGCATCGGCCCTGGAAATATCCATCAACACGGTGGACAGCTACAAGGAGCGCATCAAGGGGAAATTCGGCCTGGACAGCATCGTGGAATGCGTGGCCACCGCCGCCGCCCAGGGAATTGTTACGGTCATCTAAACACGCTACTTCAGAAAATCTGCGGTATTGGAGAGGGAGAGGGCGACGCTGAAGATGAGGCGGACATTGGCCACAGTGCCGGAGAGGTCCCAGTCGGAACGATATTCGTCGGAGGGCTTATGGTACCATACGGGCATCGGATACTGGTTGGGACGGGAAGGATCCACCAGGTCGGTACCGTTCTCCCAGACCACGGCGGGCACGCCTTTTTTCACAAAATTGTAATGGTCGCTGCGGAAGAACCATCCGTCGGAATTGTCGTCGTCGTAGAAGATTGTTCGGCCCTGGGAGGCCGCTGCAGCCTCATAATAACGGTCCAGGCGGCTTTCTCCGCCTCCAAGGACAGACAAATCCCTGGTAAGTTCGGCCGGCCCTATACTCTCAAAGTTGAGGCAGGCCACGGTCTTCTCCATCGGATAAACCGGATGGGAGCAGTAATAGTCCGAGCCGAACAGGCCGCTCTCCTCCGACGAAGGGAAGAGGAAAAGGACGCTGCGGCTGGGCCTGAGGGGCAAGCGGGTGAACAGGCGGGCCGACAACAAGGCACCGGCCATGCCGCTGGCATTGTCTGCGGCGCCGTTGTAGATACTGTCTCCTGTCTGGTCCGGAGTGCCGATACCAAGATGGTCCCAGTGGGCGCAGAGCACGACGACTTCATCGGCCCGGTCCGTACCGCGAAGGAGTGCGCCGACATTGCTTGTATGCTCAATATCGTAGGAGACGGCCATCTTTACATCTCCCTTCACTTTCAGAGAGAAACTCCGGAAACCCGGCTTTTTGGCGGCGGAGACAGCGGCATCCATATCCATCCCGGCAGCCGCGAAAATCTTGCGGGCGCCGCCTTCTGAAAGCCAGCCCTTGACGGGGAGTTCCCCGGCATTGCGGGTGTCGGGATCGTACAGGGCCAGGTTGTCTTCCAAATGGCCGTTTACGCACACGTGCCAGCCATAACTGGCCGCATCCGTGTTGTGAAGGACCAGACAGCCGGCAGCGCCCCTGCGCCTGGCTTCCTCAAACTTGTACAGCCATCGACCATAATAGGTCATGTTGCGGCCCCGGAAAAGGGAAGGGTCATAGTAGCCGGGATCGTTTACCATGGCTATCACAATCTTCCCCCTCACATCCACCTGGGAGTAGTCGTCCCAACCATATTCGGGAGCATGGATGCCAAAGCCGCAGAACACATACTCTGCCTGGGTCAGTTCCACCCGGTCCGTTGCCTGGGAAGTCCATACCACCACGTCGTCGGGATACTTCAGACGGGCTTTCCCCTTTCCCTTCACGGTGAGGACGTCCTTTTCCGGTTTAGCCGTTACGGCAATCATCTGGAAAGGCTGGAACCAGCTGCCGGAAAAGGCGGGCTCCAGTCCCATCTTATCCAGTTCTTTTGCAAGATAATTGACAGTGAGGGGTTCATACGCCGTCATGGGTTTCCGGCCACCGAACTCGTCTGACGAAAGGGTCTGAATCCAGTTTCGCAGGAGTTGTTCATCCTGGCTGCCCGACACCGGGATATACGGTTCAACGGTCTGCGCCCAGAGGCCGAACCCGATGAAGGAAAATACCAGGCAAAAGAAAAAGCGTTTCATGACCCTATCTATTTTTCCTTCAAAGATACGCTTTTCTTTTCACCCAGCACACACCAGCGGATAAACGGAATGCGGCGGAGCATCTCATAAAGGAGCGGAGACAGGGTGAAAACCGCCCCGGCAAGGATCAGGTACATGGCCACCGGAGGCAGCTGCGTGTAGGTTTTCATCATATAGCCCAAGGCCGCGACGGGAAGATAATGGACCAGATAGAGCCCGTAACTGGAGCGCGTCATATAGCCGGCGAAGGCGTTTGTGCAGTTCCACCGGGCCGCAAAAAGGCCCATCATCGCAAGGCACATCAGCCAGCCGTAAAGGCAGTTGAGGGGGCTTCCCAGGTACTCAGGAGAAGTGTTGTCCTGCCCGAAGGTGGTGCCGATGAGGACGCCCCCGGCTACAACGGCCGATACCATGAGGGGAATCCAGGCCTTGGCAACTTTTTCCTGGACTTCGTCGTGTGAGAACACAAAGTACCCCAGGAGGAACGGAACCAGGTAGAAAAGGGGCTTGTACAGGTTCAGAAGGCCGTCGGCCGATTCCGGACGGGGGTTCCGGATGAGCGTCTGCTCCCCTGCCCAGAAAAGCACGCCCAGCATGACGATCCATACGATATTGGCCTTCCCGCACCAGGTCCAGAACCGGTCCTTCTTGTCCAGCGCCCGCACGATGAGCAGCACGATACACAGCAGCCACAGCACCTGGATGAACCAAAGCGGACCCGTGCCGCTCACGGCCATGATTACATATTTGACCGCTCCCGGAACGCCGTCAAAAACGCCTTGCCGCTGCGCCACCACCGTGTTGAAGTATCCCACCATCCATTGGAACACAAACAGGCCGATGGTTCCCGGCACCAGCAGTTTCCGCGTGCGCGCCTTGAACCACTCCTTGGCGGAATACTTGTCCAGGGCATACCTGGCGCTGATTCCTGCCAGGATAAAGAGAAGCGGCATAAAGAACGGGTACAGGATGTACATCACAACATCCTGGTACTGCGGGACATCCGGATACTCTCCAAAGCCCCCAATCCCGCCGAACACGCCCTTGTTGTTGTAGAAGTAAATGACGTGGTACAGAAGTACCAGAAGTACGGTTGCCCACCGCAGGTTGTCTATCCAATGTTTTCTCATTTTGTCAGGAGTTCCATAGTTATTACAAATTTAACTAAAAAATTGGCTCTGCAAACGGAAAAACACACAGGCGCGTGCGTCACAGGCGTAAATACCCTATTAAAATTTGCATTTTAAAACGGGAAAGTTTAAATTTGTAATCCGTAACCTAAATGTACAGGTTTTGATTTTACAAAACAGACAGACTTATGCGGGCCTCCTAACCACCTGCATCCTTTTGTTTCTGATCTGCCTCCCTGGCAGGGCGCAAGAGTTTTCCGTGCGCACCAATCTGTTATGGGACGCCGCCGCAGAACCCAATCTGGGCGTAGAATTTCCCCTGAGCAACCATTGGTCGCTGGGCGGTAACGCCGGCGTAAAGGCCTGGCCCCGCTGGCTGGCCTGGGACTGGGACCAGAACAATACGCAGCACTGGCGCAATTTTGCGGTGGTACCGGAGGTACGCTACTATTTGGACGAAGTTTTCCAGGGATTTTTCACCGGAGCAGACTTTGTCTATACCCATTTTAACGTAGGCGACGTACAGTTCCCGCTGGGGATGTACCCGGAAACGCAGGTCAACCGCCTGCAGGGCGCGTTCTGGGGCGGGGGCCTGTTCGTGGGCTATGCCTGGTGGCCCTGGCAGCACTGGCGCCTGGAGCTGGAAGCCGGCGCCGCGGCAGGCCTGGCGGCATACGGCCGCTACGACTGCCCGCACTGCGGCACCAAGCTCTCCGATGAACGGAGGCCGGCCGTTGTGCCCAAACTGGCCCTGAACGTGGCCTGGAACCCGGTTTCCCGGGAAGACCACAAAGCCCGCCGGGCAGAAGTAGTAATATCCGGGACAGACACCATCACCGTCATGACGCCTCCGGTAGCGTTCATCGTCCATCTGAACGATGTTGCAGCCCCGGAAACGGCCGCAGACCGCCTCTCGGAAGAATACGAGTGGGTGATGCCCCTTCAGAAATACCGTCCGCTGGATTACCAGACACGTCCGGGCCGCGACAGCCTGATGTACGTGAATTTCCGGGTAGACAGCCCTGTCCTGGAGCGGGACTTCGGCAGCAACGCCGCCGCGCTGGACCGTCTGCAGCACGTGCTGGAGGTAATCCGGGATGCCGACAGCAGCAACGAACTGCTGGTGTCCGTGGTGGGCCTTGCCTCCATCGAAGGCCCCAAGGAGCGCAACGACAGCCTGTCCATTCAACGTGCCCGGGCCGTTGCCCGTTACCTGGAAGAGCGTACCGGCGTAGGCCGGCGCCACTTCGAGGTTATCGGCAAAGGAGAGGCCTGGGACTGGTTCCGGGCCCAGCTGGAAGCCGCACCCAAAGGCCGGGAAAAGCTGCTGGAAATCCTGGACGAAGAGTCGGATCCGGATGCCCGCGAACGCCTGATCAAGGCCGACAAATCCCTGTACCAGGACGTCAAAGACAACCTCCTGGCAGAGCAGCGCAATTCCGGCTACATCCGCGTGTACTACGGCAACACGCCGGACGCGGTGACGGAGCAGATCAACGGAGAACTGCTACCGCTATTGAAAGCCAGGCGTTATGGGGAAGCCGCACGCCTGCTGGAGCGCCATCCGGCCTGGCAGGAGCGCGCCGCATGGGACCCCGAGGCGGCCAACGCCATAGGTATCGCCCTGTACTTTACGGCGCTGGACAGTGCCGACGAAGCCCGGGAGCAGGAAGCTCTGCGCCTGATCCGGGAGGCAGCCCGCGGCGGCTCCGAAGCTGCTGTGCAGAACCTGAAAGGAATCGATGTTTACGGCCCCGCCCGCAAGGAATACGAGGCCTGGCAGCATATCATGAAAAACAACAATAAATAATAAGAGTATATGAGACGCTATCTATTACTCGCATTCATTCCGCTCGCAGCCCTGGTCGGGTGCCAGCGGGAACCCTCGCCGGAAGACCTGCAGATGCAGGAGGTGAAGACCCAGTTCGTCTTCAACATTTCCGGGCACCGCACGCCTTCTACCAAGCAGTCTGCCGCCGCCACCCAAGCCGACGGCAACTTCCGGGGCATCGACAGGGGTAAATTATTTACCTATGTGCTCCCGCAGGATGGCAAGTATCTGACAGAGGACAAAAAAGCCAATAAAGGGTACGACCTGTCCCGCTTCATGAATTCCGCCACCGCTTCCGCCTTCTCTTCCCGCCGAATCCTGGAGATGATGCTGCCTCTGGGCACCAACACCCTGCTGTTTTACGGCCGGGGAGCCAACACAGCGGTTCCGGAAGGCTCCAGCTTCAGCCAGGCGGACTATTTTGGCAAACTGGACGCCTATGACATCACCGAAGAGGTTGGTTCGGCCAATTTCAAACTGGGCAAGCGTCTGGAAAAAGAGTCCGATTTCAAGATGACGGAAAACCTGATTGCCGGCATCCTGACGGTGATCATGAACACCACCATCAAGAGCGGCGCCCATTTCGATGCCACGCAAATCCCGGGCGGCACAGGAAGTCTTCCCCCCTATGGTTTTGAGATCACCCTGACCAAAGACATCAGCTGGGCCGACTACGCCGGGACCGTAAGCCCTTACGACGGCGGAGATCCGGACCCCCTGGAAGAGAAACTGTCCTATCTGTACAAGCAGATGACCACCATCCATACCGGCGACGGAGAACTGCGCGCCGGCTCTACGGAGGCCGTCCTGAAAATAGTGACGGACCTCTGGTCGGTTATCAATTCGGTGCGCTGGGCCATTCCCACCTCGGAAGCGGAGGCCGTGGCCAAATTCTTTGCCCAGACCGTGAACGTCCATATCGGCCAGTACTTCTCCGGCACGCTGGCCACAGAGGGCGGCAGTGCCACGGAAGTGTCGTTCGATGCCCTGAAGGACACCCAGACCGACCCTGTGGTGTATGGTATCATCCACTACCTCGTGGCCGACACCTTCTGGCCCGCCGACGTCCCGACTATGTATCAGGTGACCGAGACGGCGTTGAACAAACTGGACGCGACGGTCATCACATCTTTCCCCTCCTACTTCAATATCCCCCGGGGAGCCTCCTATATGGCTTTCAATACGGAAGGCAAGTACTTCTACTATCCCCAGGCGTTTAACGTGAGTGCCTTCGACGGACAGCCCAAAGACGAAACGGACGCCAATACGGTAACCTACAATGCCGGCAATTATTATTACCCGGCAGAGCTGCTGTATTTTGGGAACAGCCCCATCCGCGTGTCGGACCAGGAACATAAGACGGGCGATTATCCCACCACCGCCACGGACTGGATGAAAGACACCAACTGGCCCGCGTCTGTGAGCGGGCAGTCCGGCACCAAAGACTGGGAATCCGACAAACATGTCCTTTCCAGCACCCGCAGCGTGGCCATGAAATACAACATCCATTACGGCGTGTCCATGCTGGAAACCAAAGTGGGTTATTCGAGTGCCGTCATCACATCCCATGAACTGCTGGACAACAACCATTATGTACAGCACGTCACCAACGGCATTGCACTGGATTCCCCGGACGAGCCGGACAAGAAGATTGTAGTGACGGATGGTTCCTTCAAACTGACCGGCATTATCATCGGCGGTCAGACGCAGAATGTAGACTGGGATTTCCTTCCCGCCAAGGACCCCACCGAAAACAAACTGGTGACCGGCTTTATCTATGACAAGGCCATCACGACAGAAAGCGCGAGTGTTCCGCTCAATGACGGATCGACCTTCGAGCCCAACTATACGGTGGTGTTTGACAACTACAACAAGGCCGAGGCCGATAAAGGCACTGAAGGGAAACAGGACAAAGTTTACGTGGCCCTGGAATTCCAGAACAACACCGGCCAGGATTTCTACGGCAACTTCAACCTGATCCGCAATGGCGGCTTTTTCTACCTCATCGCAGAGATGGATCCTGCCGACAAGACCGTAACGTGGCCGACGGACGGTTACAGGATTCCTCCGTACGACAAGGTGGTGCCCCGTATCTTTATCCAGGATTACGTGACCAAGGCCACCTTCAAGTTTGACACGCATTCGCTCAAGTACGCCTACCTCACCGTTCCGGACCTCCGGGCCAGTTCCCTTACCCTGGGCCTGTCCGTGGATATCAACTGGAACAACGGCCTGGTTTACGAAGACCTGATCATGGGCGGCGGCCAGCCGGATTACAACAACGGTAACTAGAATAATAATAACAATATAATATGAATATGATTAAACACAGTATTCCCGTCATTGGCACCATGGTGCTGATGGCCCTGGTCTCCTGCCAGCGCGAGGGCGACAGGACGGTGGCTCCCAACCCCTCCTACGACCCGGAGACCAACAGCGTTAGAACGGAGTTCGTGCTCAATGTGTCCACCGCTACCGGCAAAGACACCAAGACCACGGCCAAATTCGCACAGGCGGGCGAAAACCCGGAATTCCTGGGTATGACCGACGTACATCTGCTCACCTACGAGCTTTCGCACAGCAACGCCGACCATGGCACTTTCTTCTTCTCGCCCATCCGCGAGCAGAAGCCCGTACAGCCCAACCGTGACTACAATCTGGGCACCCTCTTCGCCGCCGGTGCCGTGACATCGGAAAAGTCGTCCCGTACCCTGGAACTGGCACTCCCGCTGGGAACCAATGCCGTATTGCTGTATGGCAAGGCCGCCAAGACCGAGTCGGACGACCTGCAGGGCAAGGTTGCCATCAGCGGCAAATCCAACGACCTCACTTCGCTCACCTTCGCCCTGCAGCCCAGGCTGGAGAGCAAGGCGGCCTTTGATGCCGGCACCTTCTTCCTTTCCCGCATGATTTCCTCTTTCCTGACCGCCGGTCTGGTGGACGAGAGTTCTTTCTATAAGCCCGCTACCGGGGCCACGAACCGCAGCTACGCTTTCTGGTGGCCCACGCCCTCAGAGGCCGATGCCGAAGAACTCCCTGCCAATCCTACGGACCAGCAGGCTGCCACGGTGAACGGAACGGACTATGTGTTCTATGCCGGTGAGCTTTCCTGGAAACAGCTGGGAACCATGTACCGCTATCAGATTGACGGAGACGATGCCACCAATCCCAATCTGGTGGTCAAGACCAGCGCGCCCGGCGACAAGGCTGTATACATGGACTTTGCCGCACTGAACGAAGTACTGGGCAATGCTTATTATTCCCTCGTGGACATCAAGGAAAATACCACTTCCGGCCTGAAAGAACTGCGTGCCGGCAGCGCCCAGGCTGTCCTGAGCATCATGCAGGATCTGTATTCCATCGTGGAAAGGGCCAAGCTGGCCGGCCCTACCACCTGGTCGGAAAAAGCGGCACAACTGCTGGCCGTCCAGATTGACGAAAGGATGATCGGTGATGGCAAGGACGGGAAGTATTATGGCTTCTTCCAGTTTAAGAACGGTGTCCTGGATTTCGCAAGGGATGCCAATGGCGCCTTCGACATCGCTTATCTGAAGAAGGCCATCGAGCAGAACTGCTCGTCCTCCGACTGGAGCGCCAACAGCAGCGTGGTCCTGGCCAACCTGAACGAAGAGTACTTCTATTCCGAAGGCAAGACGCCCGGTTTCCCCGTGAATGTGGGACTGCCCTTCGGCGCCGCCATCATGGTTTGCAATGTAGACGCAGGCATTGACAAGGTGGACCAGTTCAGGTATACCGAAGACATTCCCGCCTACGGCTTTGGAACGACCACCTTCCCCATTGCCAATTACCGTTATCCGGCCGAGCTCATGTACTTTGGCAATTCCTCCATCCGCACATCCAACCAGACCAAGAAGGCCGGAGACTATCCTTCTTCCGTGGATGCCTGGGATTCCGAAGACAAGTGGACGGGCTGGTCTCCCAACGCAAAGGTGGCCTCCGACACCCGCAGCGTAGCCATGACCAACAACATCAACTACGGCACCGCACTGCTGGCCTCTTCGGTCAAGTTCAGCGACGAAGTGGTGAACAATGGTTATCTCCTGGATAACAATGCCGCCCTGCACGACGGTGAAGATGACCTGAAGATTTCCATCACAGGAAATAACAATTCTTCGCCCTTCAAGATTACAGGCATCGTCGTGGGCGGCCAGTGTGACAAGGTGGGCTGGAATTACATCCGCATGCCCGACGGCAGCGTTTACGACGAAAGCGGTTACGACACCACCAACGAGAAGTTCTATGGCTTCACCTACGAGAAGGACCCCTTCGACAAGATGATTTACGACAAGGTGCTCACGGACTACTATGTAGGACAGACCACTGCCCCCATCTACACGCTCGTCTGGGACAACTATGACCCTGAGAAGAAGGCTTCCGAGCAGAGCGACGTCTATGTGGGCATCGAAGTGTTGAACGAAGGCGACGACTTCTGGGGCGAGATGAACCTCATCCGTCACGGCGGCACCTTCTACCTGCTGGGTAAGCTGGATCTTTCCGTAGCCGTCGCTACGGCCCGCGGAAACAATGCTTCCGCGTTCACGAGCCTGGACCGCAAGTATTACTGCTATCCTCCCTACAACCCTGTCACCGGAGAGACCATCAACGCTCCCCGCGTGTTCATGCAGGACTATCTTACCAAAGCCAACCTGATTCTGGGAACAGACGCGCTCAAGCACGCCTACATGACCGTTCCTGACCTGCGCTCCAGCCAGATTTCCCTGGGTGTTTCCATCGATATGAACTGGACGCCCGGCCTGGCCTTCGACGTGAACATGGGTTGGTTGGAATAATCTCCTGATGCCTGTTCCCGTGCAAAAAGCCTGGAAACATATTGTCCTGTCGTTCCTCGCGGCTGCAGCCCTCACGGGCTGCGGCCTCGTGGACGAGGACATGAGCGACTGCGAAACCGACTATCGTATCGATTATCAGTTGCGGCTGGTTACCAACATGACCACCGAACTGCAGACGCAGTTGGGCCTGCAAACAGACCTTTCCCTGGCCACGGCACTGAAAACCTATTTGTCCGACATCTTCACGGATTATGCCCACGACGTAGACCTTTCCTTCTATGACGTGGGAGAGAATCCTCTCCGGCTGCACCACGAGCGCCATATCATGGACGACAACAGTTCCAGTTACACCCTGTATATCCCCGTGCGCAAGTATATGCACCTGGGGGTGGCCAATCTGGACGGATGCCCGACGGTGAGCCTGGAGCAGGACGAACGGTCCAATACGGCCCGCCTGCATCAGCAGGTGGCCGACACCCTGCCTCCCCACCGGAAGGGCCTCTTCACAGCCCGTCTCCCGATGGATATCAAGGAAGGGGTGGACCAGCACTTCGACGTGCACCTGTATATGGCCAACTGCGCATCGGCCCTGGTGCTGGATACGCTGGGCAGCCATATAAAAGATATCAAGGTATATACGGCCGGTTTTGCCACAGACTTCGACCTGGCCGACAGCACCTATCACTACCTGTACACGCCTATTTTCCGCACGGACAAAGTGGATATCCCGGACGCATCTTCTTCGAAGCTGTGCTTTGCATCGGTCACCTTCCCGTCCAGGACGGCGGCCGACACCAAGGTGATCATCGAGACCACCGACCCCTTCGTGACAGAAGATGCCGCCCAGACCCTCTGGCAGTACCGCGTATACACCACCCTGCAGGACAACTCGGTGACGGAAACCCTCCTGAGCCTGAAGCAGTCCCTCCAGGCCGGACAGTTCAAAGTTTTGACGGCCAACGTATATGAAAACGGCACTATATCGCCCTCAGACCCGACAGTCGGTGTATCCGTCACCATGGACTGGGATCCCGGTCTGGAAGTGGACGTAGTGTTTTAACCATGCGCAGATTCACCGGCATACTGCTTCTCGTGCTGGCCCTTTCTTGTTCCAGGAAAGGGTCTGCCGACATTTTGTCGGTAGAAGATGTGATCTCCCAGCCGGTGCAACTGGCCTTCGGCATCGGCGGAGATGCTTCCGCCACCAAGGGAAATCCCTCCGTCCTCACGGAAATGGCCGACATTCCGGCATTCCGGGGCATCGACCAGGTGTATATCCTCCCGTTTGCCAAGCGTAGCGCAAATCCCCAGACCGAAGCCATAGAGGCCGCCGACGAAAGCCTGTACCACATGGGCGCCCTGCCGGGCCTATCTACGAACGCGCAGGGGAAACTGTGGCATCTGTATCCCAATACGCAGGTGGCGCTGCCCCGCATGACGGCGTCCGTGCTGGTATACGGAGCATCGCCCGTTGGAACGGAAGGCAGCGACGTCGTGCTCCGGCATAAATACGGTGCCCTGACCCCCGTGGGCTTCGGCCCCATGAGCACCCTGCGCAAGGCCGCCAACATAGGCTTTGAACCCGTGGTCATCCGGGCCGATGTCCCGGAAGAAGGCCAGACGCTGGCCGATATCCTGAATGGAATCGTGCAGGGAGCCACCTACACCGTTCCCTATTATTACAAATTGGAAAACGAGATTGTCCAGACGGGTGAGAGCATTTCCCGCACCTGGGACGAGAGCATCGACGACGCCCGGCTGCTGGAATGGTTCCAGTGGTTTACCAACAACGGAAAGCTCATGCCCGGATCGGGGCCCGTGGTAGAGTATCTGATTGGCGCGCTGCGGCGTCTGCTGGCAGATTACTCCTATTACGACCTGCTGACTCCCGTCACGCATTCCCGGGACGGAAAGCGGTATCAGGCCTACTCGGATGCGGCCTGCCAGACACCGCTGATGATGAGCGACGTGTACGACGGGCTCCGGGACTTCCTGCGCGAACGCATCACTGCGCTCACCGCCACTACCCAGGAGCAGGCGGCCGTCATGAAATGGGAGGACGGAAACCTGCAGTTTGTCTCGGAAAGCCTGCACAAGTATCCCCAGCCCTACGGCCTGCCGGACGGCAGCGCCGTCATCCGCTGGGACGGCGTGGCGTTCAAGCCCGTGGGAGCTTCCCTGGAAGGCGTGGCGCCCATGAATGCATACTGCTATCCGCCCCGTCTGTGGTATTATGCCAATACCAGCATCAGTACCCTGGACGCCCCGGCCGACGACCTGTATGCCAGCAGCGACACCTGGGAACAGATTCTGGAAGGCTATACCTCCGGCCGGGTGGTGTATGCCAGCACGGAATCCGTGGCCCTGGACCGGAAACTGCAATACAGCTGCGGCATGCTCATGCTCACCGTCCGCTGCTCATCGGCCACGCTGGACGACGGCGACGGCCTTCCCGCCACCACCGTTACCGTAGGAGAAAAGACCTTCCCGCTCACCGGTGTCATCGTGGGTGGACAGAAGGCCCTCTCCTTCGATTTCACCCCCGTTACGGGTAGCAAAGAGTATTTCCTGTACGACAACCAGGTGCCTGCCGTCTACCTGGTGCAGGCCGCTGGAAAAGCCGGCCTTGACCAGGTGCGCTGCTTTGTTTCCCAGACCGAAGAAAAGAAAGACATTTACCTGTGCCTGGAGTTCTGCAACGACAGCGGAAAGGCTTTCGTGGGGGCCGACGGCACGGTGAATCCCGGTTCCAAATTCTATCTGGTGGGCAGTCTGCCCCACCGGGACGCCTCCGTTTTCCAGAAGGACTACACCACGGAAGTCAACTGTGTGATACCCTCTTTGGCCGAAGCCCACTGCGCCATCCCCGATTTGGAAATGCCGCGCCTCTCCGTGGGCCTGGAAGTGGAGAGCAACTGGATCCAGTCCACATCGTCATCCCTTATCCTGTACTGATGCGTTGGGGAAGCTTCATATCGCTTTTGCTGCCGGCAGTGCTTTTCACCGCCTGCCAGCGGGAGACGTCCCAGCCCGAGAACCATGAGCTGGGCATCTTCCTGTCCACGCCCGCCGCATCGGCCACCAAGGCCAGCGTAGGCCCGGTGGCCCCCGAGGCAGACTTCGAGGCAGACTTCGAGACCGCCCTGCACAGCCTGGAGGTATGGGTGTTCGAGAGCGAAGGCAACCATGCGCTGGTGGCGCATCGCCTGCTGGAAACGGGCGAACTTCCCCAGCCGGGCCGCCTGCAGTATTATGCCGTACCGGTGTCGGCCGATTTCGCCCGCACCCGGCCCGACGTAGATGTCTTCGCACTGGCCAATGCCGCTTCCATCGGGCTGGATGCGAATTCTACCGGAGTGCAGCTGGATGCGAATTCTACCTGGCAGGAGGTAAAAGAAGCCGCCTTCGGCGCGGATGGCGCCCGCGATTACTTTGGCATAAGCAGCCCTGTCCGGGCCGTGCGCACCGTGGTGCACAACGACGAAACAGATACCGACGAGGTGCAGATATCGGCCGATGAACGCCTCACCGCCAACGGACTTCCCATGAGCGGCGTGGGCATGGGCATGGCGGTACAGGGAGAAGACCCGGTGCTGCGGCTGGAAAAAGTGACCTTGCAGCGCGCCGTTTCCAAGCTTCGCTACGTTTTCTGCAAGACGGCCAGTGAAGAGGAGGATGTGATCGTCATCAACAGCATCACCCTGAACGGCAAAACTTTCCCGGTGAACGAATATGTATTCCCGTCATCGGCCCCGTTCCATATCGTCGGGGACACTTACCAGGAGGAGGGATTCCCTCTCTCCTTTGGAGCGTCCTGGGCCCTATGCAGCAACGAACGCCCCGAAAAACTGGTGTACACAGGACAGGGCGCCGCCTCTTACGAGACGCTGCTGAACGACGCCATTGCCACCCGGCAGCTCACGGACCTGGGCACCACCTACCTGCGGGAAACAGACAAGCTCCTGAAGGGCTCTGTCACGTTTACCATCAACGACAACCCGCCCAGCACCAGGACCTTCACCATGGATCCGGAGCAGTTCGACTATGACTTTGCCCGCAACCATACCTGGACGCTGTACGGATATTTCCTGAGCGGCCGCCGCCTGCAGCTTTCCGTCCGGGCCCTGCCCTGGGATTACAACGAGTACCATGTGGATTTTGCCAGCGGCGCACTGGTGGCCTGGCCCTTCCAGCTGGACGAGGAAACGCGGAAGTGGATGATAGAGGACGAGCAGCAGGAGAACGTCTATATTGTGAACATCCCCGGCGGCCATATGGCCCGCGGCTCCGTGAGAATCACCAATCCCACCGGAGGAAAGCTGTTCATCCGGGGGCTCGGGGAGCAGAGCGCCTTTGAAATCAAACCGGACATCTGTACCATTGACGCCACGGAAAACGACGGACAGATAGACATTACCATCGGCCGGAATCCGGACTTTACCGGAGACTACAGCGGAAAATCCATCGTGCTGTCCTTCGCCGTGGAGCTGAACGGGGACGATGTGGTATCGGTAGACGGAGAAGGCCGCGTCATAGACGCCAACTCGGAACTGCTCCAGGGAGAAACCTATAAGTTTGTACTTCAATGAGCCGCCGCCTTGCATATCTGGCGGGAATCCTTCTCGCAGCCCTCCTTTCCTGTACTCGCGAAGAGCCGCAGGAAGAGCTTTCCGGCCCCGTGATCAAACTGGCGGTGTGGACAGACGAAGTGCAGATGGCCACCAAGGCGGGTTCTTCCGGCACCAAGGAGGCCGATACCTACCACCACGAGAACCTGCTCACCACCATTGACTTCTTCTTCTATCCCGGCACCAATCCCACCGGAGATGCCGTTTACCACAAGCGCGTAAGCTCCAACAAGACCGACGGCTACGACGTGTTCCTGCTGGAAGTGAATTCCGACATCGTGAACGCCATTTTCCCGTCCCAGAACCAGGCCACGGTCTATGCCATTGCCAATTACGCCTCCGTAATCGTAGAAGACGAAAACGACCTGTCCGGCACTTCGCTGGCCCAACTGGGCCAGCTGCCCGTGAACACCGACTTCTTGCGGGAAAGTCCCTATTGGGAACAGGACCTTTTTGTGATGAGCGGAAAACAGGTGATCAACCTCACTTCCCGTACCCAGGTGCTGGCCGCGGAAGGGAAAATCGGCCTGGAGCGATATGCCTGCAAGATGACCGTCGCCGTGCACGTGGAGCCCCGGGTGGAACTGCCCAGCACGGAAGTATGGGAGCCCATGCTGGGCGGCATGGAAATCTACCTGGTGAATGCCGTGGGTTCGGTGAAACTTTCCGGCGAAGACAGCATGCCGTCCTACTTCAGCTACAGCCCCAATTCCCGTCATTTTGCCACGGGAGACCAGGACGATTATCATCTGTATACGCCCTATCTGGACCCGACCACGAAAGACGGCAAGGAGTATCTGAACGCCTATCCCATGTACATGTATCCCCAGCACTGGACCTATGGCTCCACGCAGGGGAACGACCGGGAACCCTATCTGAAACTGGTGGTTCCGTGGGTGCGCACCACGGAAAACGGATTCAGGCAAACCCAGCGCCAGTATTATTACAAAGTGATTATCCCGGACGACAAACGGGAGGGCTACAGCCGGCGTTTCGTGCGCAACAACTGGTATCACCTGAACGTGGATGTGGGTATCCTGGGCTCGGAAACCGACGAAGCCCTGCTGGAAGTGACTCCGGGTTCCTGTTATATGGTGTACTGGCAGGATATGGATGTGGTGGTGAAAGAGGCCGAGATTGGCACGGCCCGCTACCTTTCGGTAGAGAAGCAGGAGTATACCATGAACAACATCAACTCGCTGAATGTCCGTTACACCACCAGTCATCCGGTCATTATCAAGCCCAATTCCATCAAGGTCACGCGGCCATATTACGGAAAAGAGACGGCAGGAAAGAATATCCTGGGCGGAACGGTCCGGAAGGCGGGAGCCAACGATGTGTACCCGCAGGGCACCATGTATCTGGAATACAGTGAGGCCCAGCGAAAGGCCCTTTCATCCGACGGCAAGGACTGGCTGGAATGCGGCGGCGGAAAAGCCACCTTTACGCATGTGCTGAACAACAACTACCTGGACGCCAAGTTCGACCATTCTCCCTATCGCATTGCCTTCACGCTGGTGCACATGGATATGCCCAGTGACACCAAATATGCCAAGGACATCGTCATTACCCAATATCCGGCTGTTTACATTGATGCACACCGGAATTCGGACGCCGACAACTTCAGGGAAATTAAACCGGATTACAAGCCGGTCAACAACAAGCCTCTTTTCACGTCCGATTCGGGCCATTGGGGCTATGTGTGGGTAGATGCGCAGCAGATTATCCGGCACGATGCCCGGAATAGCACCATTAAAAGCGAGGATATTGCAAAATGGAAAGAGCAGGGCTACGATTATCCCCACGCCAATGAATACAAATGGAGGGTGGTCTGGTATACCGGCGGCAGCCTGAATCTGCACCGGATCAACGTGACGGTGCTACCTCCCCATTCCGACTTTGTCATCGGGGACCCGCGTACAGACGAGCCGGACAACCTGGAAGACAATTATGGCTATGCTTCGAATGGGGCACAGAACGTGCCTTACGCTTCCAACTACGCCCCTGGCATCGAGAATCCGACGGGGGCACCTCGACAGTTAAGCCATTACTATCCTACGGAGAATTCTGTACGCACCCGCGACATGCTGGCACCCAGTTACCGTTTTTCCACCAAGGCCGCCGGTACAGAATACGGAAACATGAGCTATGATGATGCACAACGCCGTTGCGCCGGCCTGCAGGAGGACGGTTATCCGGCCGGCCGCTGGCGCATTCCCACCCGGGGCGAAATCCGTTTCGCGGCCATCCTGTCCGGCAACAACCTCTTTGACGAAGTCCTGTTCGCCAATACGGGTACGGGCAAATTCTGGGCGGCAGACGGCATCGTGAGCATAAACGGCACTAACGTAGTGGACGCCAGCGGAAATGATGCCATGGTACGTTGCGTATACGACAGCTGGTACTGGGGCGAAGAACGCTGCGACCCTGCCACTTTCCTATGGGGAGACCTGCTAAAATGAAACTAAAGTCCTTCATATCCCTGGCTTTCCTTCTGCTACTGGGCTGCGCCCGGGAGCAGGAGCCGGAACAGCTGCGCAACCTCCCTTCGGCCGAAGGCGAAAAGGTGACATTAACTTTCTCTGTGGTAACAGACGGAAATGACAGTCCCGCCACCAAGGCGCTGGGAGAGGCCACGGATCTGAACACCCTGTACCTGGCCGTTTTCGGCCGTTCCGGCTACCTGAAGGAGTATTCCAAGGCTACCCTCCTGGACTATAGTGATGATTTTGAATATACCTACACCTTCGACGTAGATGGTAAGGAAAGAGAGGTCCATCGTACGGGGGTGAGACATTATACCTTCTCGGTAGAACTGACGCTCACCGAGAACGAGCGCATCATCCATTTTATCGGCAACGGTCCTTCTACCCTGAACTTCGGTTATGCCGATGAAATCCTGCCCGGCCTTATGTCCGGCAACGGGGAAACCGCCTTCTGGCAAATGAAAAGCGTGGCGGGCATCAAGGCCAAGCGTTATACTGGCGACGCGCCGTACGAGGATGCGAACGGAGAAACGGTGGAAAAAGGCGATTTCATCAACAATGACGGCAACAAAGTAACCAACGGCAAAACGGGTTATGTGGCCGCGCCGGAAACGGTGGCCGCCCTGCAGGACATTCCCCTCATCCGCAACTGGGCCAAGATTGTGGTGCTGCAGGACAAGACTGTAGACCCGGATACCGGAGAGGAGAACCAATCTTATTTCACGCCCTACAGCTACGCCGTCATCCATACGCCCGCCCGGGGAACCATCGCCCCGCACAGTTCGGAGACCAACGGTTTTGTCCAGGATTACCAGTTAAAGACCTTCGTCCAGCTGGAAGCCGCCGGTTATCCGGCCAACCTGCCGCTGAACACCACCATCAGCACGTTCGTGCCCAAGCACAGCGATTTCTTGAACGGCACCAACGGCGTAGCCAAGATTGCCAGCGGCGATGTGATTTCGTACCCTGTCCCCGCCGGAGCCGAGCCCGGTCACGCCGTATATCTGTACGAGCGCCCGGTGCCCACGGAAGACATGGACCCCACGTCCATCCTCGTTTACGGCCATTACGAAAACCCCAAGGATTTAGAGCACAAAGGCGACTGGTATTACAAGATAGACCTCATGGTGGGCAGCAAATACTATCCTGTGTACCGAAATTTCAAATACCAGGTCCTCATCAAGAAAATCCTTTCGCAAGGGCATCTTACGCCGGAAGATGCGGCTGCTGCAGCCGGCAGCGCGGACGTTTCGGCCGATATCAGCGCCATGCGTCTGGCCGACATTTCCGACGGCCGGGCCCGTCTGGCCCTTTCCTGGATGGCCCGCTCCTTTATCAGCCAGCAAACGCCGGACAACAACAGGACTTTGAGCGTCCGCTTCATCCCCGACGTGGACAATGTCGCGGCCCATACGGGGTCGGACCTCTTTGACAATACGGGAACGCCCAAAATCCTGACGGCCGAGATTCAGCCCATGAAGGACGGCAGTGAAAGCATCATTACCAGCGTAAGCATCTCGGATGAATTTGACCAGGAGGGCGAGCAGCAGGGCTGGCGCGACGTCCTGTTCACCACCATCGACCCTACCAACCCGGAAAAGCCCCTCACGTCGGCCAAGAGCCAGCGCATCCTCATTACCGGATACTTCGGCGACGAGCTGGAGAAAAGGCTGTACCGGGAAGTGGAAATCACGCTCCTGCCGGTTCAGGACATGAAAGTGTCTGTTGCCCAGGAGATTATCCCGGACATAAAGGGCAGTGAGCAGACGGTGCTGGTAAGCATCCCCGACGGCCTTCCCCAGTCCATGTTCCCGCTGGTTTTTGCCATAGAGCCGGAGCGCATGAGCCTGACGCCCGACGATAACAAAGCCAACAACAATCTGCCGGTGGAGTGGGGAACATCCATCATTAAGCCGGAGGCCGGAGAGGAAGCCAAAACCAGCTTCCATTTCCTGCGTACCATAGACTGGACAGAATACCGTTCCCTGAAAACCACGCAGGAGAATTACCGGACCTGGCGCACCTTCAACTGCTATTTCAAGAGCAACCGGGACGACAGCGCCACCTTCATTTATGTAAGCAACGAGTTCTTTAACCAGGGGAAAACCCGCTTCTTCAACTCCACGGACAACAAGTTCCGCAATCTGCATTACTCCACCTCCATTCCTTGCGCAGAGAACAAGGCCGTAGACGTGGAGTTCCAGGTGCGCAAGCAGTCGTCGCCGGATAATCCGGACGGAGTGTATCCCGAGATCCGGATCAGTCACCTGATGGGCATGACCCCTTCCGCATCGGAAAGTACCGGCATTGCAGACTTCACGGGGCCGGATGCAGAGGGTTATTACAGCTTTACGCCCACCCAGGACGAGGTCAAGCTGCGCTTCCTGACCACCGTTTCGGACGGGAACGTCGTTGTGCAGCTGGAACTG
Source organism: uncultured Bacteroidia bacterium (assembly GCA_902784435.1). Classification (GTDB taxonomy): domain Bacteria; phylum Bacteroidota; class Bacteroidia; order Bacteroidales; family UBA932; genus Cryptobacteroides. The sequence goes on from CACZUR010000022.1 coordinate 28,376, forward strand.
GGCGAAGACGAAGACAATCAAACGCTTATTCCCTTCCACTTCGGGGACGTCTGGTTCCAGGACGGCAAGAGACTGACCGTAAGAAATGATAAGTGGTCTAACGTGGCCTTCGGCCGGGTAAACAATGCCAAAGACAAGAGCCTGCTTATCGGGTACTTCGAAGACGAGAGGCAAATCAACGCGCCGGTAGAGGTAGAGTTGGTGTCGGGACTGAAAAGTTTGATTGGCACTAAATTCACACCTTCCGGGCCGGTTACCGCCAACGGCGATCCTACTTTCCACGAAATTGAACTGCAGACCCAAGGAAACGATAACCCTGCCCAGTTTATTCTCAAGTCGCCGGGGTATGTGGAGAAAACCGTTACGGCCAAGCGTTTCAAGGGGGATATTCTCAATTCGGAATTTCAGTCGAGTACCGATTTTACCATGACGAAGATGACTGGACTGGGCCTCAGCACCACCAGCAAGTCTTTCTCTTATAAGAACATAAATGTATTGTTTGGGCCGTCAATCAGCAGAATTGAAACGGATGGTATTTACTTCGACGGAGGAACCGATGACGATAAGGACTACAAGACCTATACGATCAGTGTGGTCAACTTGGACAACAAGCGCATGTTCTATATCCAGCTGGATTTAGCCGCCAGTAATACCTGGACCTGGCAGGACCAGGACGGGAATCCCCAGATTTCGGTCACAACGGGAGCGGGTGCCATACGGCCCTATCCGGGCAATACCAAACAACTGGTCTGGAGGATTCCGGAAGACCAGAGTAAAACCGGGCCGGTCAAAGACCTCTATGGCAACACCGTCATATTCACGATCAAAGTCCCCCAGGACCAGACCTTCTGCATCAATCACATCGTGCTCGAGAGCGACAGTACAGATAGTGGTAAGTCACTCATTACATTATTGTAATGTGCTCGGTGTCTGCTGATGTTATGGCGCAACCTCCTCAACAGTCCAGCCGCTAGGGATTCCATCTACACCTCCCGGCTAACTCGTAGGTTACGCCAGGTTCATGCGGAAAATCAGGTATGGATGCGAGGCGCGAGCAATTATTGAACATTCTATAGTAAGCCTTATATTCCAATGTTGCGGCCGGCAGGCTGGGCGGCGGGGCCGATAGCGACAAGGACTACAAGACCTATACGATCAGTGTGGTCAATTCGGACAAAAAGCGCATGTTCTATATCCAGATGGACCTGGCAGCCAGTAATACCTGGACCTGGCAGGACCAGACCTTCTGCATCAATCACATCGTGCTCGAGAGCGCCAACGACAACGTTAAGTTCCTGTAAACCTTAGAAAGTCCCGTCAATCGCGCAATGTCTGGCGGTATTCTGTAGGGGTTTGGCCATAGCGTTGCTTGAACTGCTCCCGGAAGTTGGGAAGGGTAAGGCCCACGGTTCCGGCAATCTCCGTCAGGGTCATTTCCGGGTGCTCGTCCAGCAGTTTCAGGGCCTCCTGGATGCGGATGTCATTGATGTAGACCGGGAACGACCGGCCCTGGGCATAGGTGGAAAGCAGTTCGTTCAACGTGCGCCGGCTAATGTGGAACCGGTCCAGGACATCCTGCCTTTGCAGGGAAGCCTGGGCATAGAGCCGCTCCTCCAGAATGGTACGCTGGATGGTGTCGAAGAGTTCGGGGTCGACCGGGGAAGGAGCCGCCGGAGCCTTATCTTCAACCGTCCTCCGGCTCCAGCGGACAGCAAAGAAAGCGAAGACAAGCGCCAGGGCGAACATGGCGAAGGCCGCCCAGAACATGACTATCCTCCGGGCCGACAGGGTCTGGGCTTCCTGGATTCTCTTTTCCTGCTGCTGGGCGCGGTACTTGGCCGCATATTCATGGGCCTCGCTCTCCTGCTGCTGCCGATGCAGTTTTTCCTGCAGTTCCGAATGCCGTTTCATCCATTCCATCGCCAGCTCGGGCTGCCCTTGGGCCGACGCCGCCTGCGCCCGGTCCATGAGGATGGCGGCAAAATCCGTGTTCAGGGTATCACCACCCAGCCGCCCCTCCACTTCGTCATCCACGGCCAGTACTTTATCCCACTGGCCCAGCACTTTCCAGGCAGGCGTAATCATTTTCCGGCCGCCCAAGCGTTTTCCATAGTCCGATTGCTCAAAGAGCGTCGTGTATTTGCGTACCCGGTCCAGGTCTACAGGTGTCATCCGGGCATAGGCCCGGGCCATGAACCCCCATGCCTGGCTTTGGCAGAACTGGCAATACCACTCCCGGGGCTCGGCGCCGGGCGGCAGGCGGTAGCTGTCCTCGGCATAGGCGGAGGGGCGCTTCTGATAGTCGGCAATCTTATCCAGGATCTGCTGCGCCAGGGAAGGGATATCGGCATACTGACCCTGTTCTTCCAGCATGTGTATCCTGCGCTTACGGGCCACGATACCGGCGTCCATCCTGTCTATGCTGGGGCCCCCGGCATCCAGGGCGGCCATTACCTTATCCATCATGGCAAAACCCTCCTCCGACCGTCCCAGACGGTTCAGAATAAGGGCTATGTCGGCCTCGATGCGCAGGGCCTCGGTTTCCTGTCCCCAGGCCTGGCACAACTGGGCCCGCTCGATGGCATACCTCAGCCACTGTTCATCATCTTCCTTGACACGGTAAGCGTCCATCAGGACCTGGAGGATATCGGAGCGTTTATCGGCCCGGGAAGCCGTAACCGCCTGGGTGGAGTCGTGCTGCAGCAGTTGCACGCAAATGCCGATGGCTTCGTCCGGACGGCCGTCTGCCAGGGTATTGGCATACACTTTGGCGCGCAGGAAGCTGGCTGTAAAGTCGTTGATATTGCCCACAATCAGGGCCGAATCGATGAGGGTGAGCGCGCGATGCGGGTCCGAGCCATAAACCAGCATGGCAGCCCGGGCCGTATACAGCGTATCTGAAGATTGAGGGATGTGCTGTATAGGTTTCTTACCACCCTCCGCACATCCCGTCAACGTCAGAATAAAAAATATGTAACAAAACCAACTACTAACTCTCATCTTTTCCTCGTTTTTCCATTGAAATAGTTACAATGCACTATCCTTTTCAAAAACGAAGTTAGATAAAAAAATTATTAAATGGATTTGTCACACACACGATTTTGGCACAAAACCAATTATTCGCATTCCTTTTGCGCCTTTATTCGCCGGAATTCTTCCCGTGCAAAAGCCATATCGCGCTGAAAATCAGGGGATGTCTGCAGGCGGGAGAAGCCCATTCCTGCCACCGGGCGGCTGGCGTCCACATCGCTTTGCCAATGGCAGCCGGAAATGACGCGGCTTTCCCCGGAGAGCCAGGCGCGGGCAAAGACGGCCTCGGCCGATGCGGGGTTGATCTGGGCCATCACCAAGGCACAGGCCCAGGCCCGGATGGTGTGGCCGGAAGGATAGGAGCCCTCCGTGGCCAGCCATGCATCGTCTTGGGGGAAGATGGACGGTTCCTGGAAATAGGCGAAGGGACGGATGCGGAAATAATGTGCCTTGGGGCGGAAGCGGATGTTTTCGATGGTGGTGATGCCCCTTGTGAGCACGCGGTAGATGGCCGGCGTTTCCTCCGGGCCGATTTTCAGGCCGAAGGGTTCTCCCAGGATGACCAGCGTGGTGTCCATGCTCCAGATGGCGTCGCGGACAGCCATCGCCAGGCGCTGCGGGTCTTTCCGCTGCTGTTTGCCCCACATATAGCGAAGGATGTCGTGGTCGAAGTCCGGGCTGGGGTCGGCGGGCGGCGCAGGCAGCACCTGCACCACGTCCGGCATTTCCTCTTCCGGGATATAGGGTTCATAGGACTGGCCGAAGGCGGGAGACTGGCCCAGGGCGGCTGACAGGAAAAGGGCCGCCAGGATGCTGGAGAAACGCAGTTTCATCTTAGTTTACTTTACGGTTATCGGATGCAAAATTATACATTTTTGACGGAATATTCCTATATTTGTGTGATAACCACAAAATAGCACATATGAGCAAAGAAAACACCCCTACTCCGCATATCGGAGCCCAATACGGCGACATCGCCCCCACCGTCATCATGGCCGGAGACCCCCTCCGCGTCAAATTCATGGCCGAGCGTTACCTGGACAACCCCGTCTGCTTCAATGAAGTGCGCGGCATGCTGGGCTACACCGGCACCTACAAGGGCAAGCGCATCAGCATGATGGGACACGGCATGGGCATGCCTTCCATCGGCCTGTATACTTATGAATTATACCATTTCTACGGTGTAGACTCCATTATCCGCGTGGGCAGTGCCGGTTCCATCCACAAAGACCTGCATATAGGAGACCTGGTGCTGGCCCAGGGCGCATGCACAGACTCCAACTACGGAGACCAGTACAACCTGGACGGCATGTTCGCGCCCATCGGAGACTTCCAGCTGCTGCGCAAGGCGGCCGACACCTGCGAAAGCATGGGCCTCAACTACAAAGTGGGCAACGTCGTGTCCTCCGACATCTTCTACAGGGAAAATCCCAACACCAAGGGCTGGATCAACATGGGCGTCCTGGCCGTGGAAATGGAAGTGGCCGCCCTGTACATGAACGCCGCCCGCAGCGGCAAACGCGCCCTGGGCATCCTCACCATATCGGACCACATCCTCACCGGCGAAGCCACCACCTCCGAGCAGCGCAAGTCCACCTTCACCAACATGATGGACGTGGCCCTCTCGCTGGTATAAGGGCAGCGCCGGGGCTGGGGTTACGCGGTTGGCGCCTGGGCTGGGTGCGGACCGGGCTGGGTTCAGACCGGGCTGTGCTCGGAATGGCGCAGGCTGGGGCACGGATGGCGCAGGCTGGGACACGGATGGCGCAGGCTGAATTTTAGGGCCTACACCGGCGCCACGGGAGAGCACAGAATGGCAAATCATGGCGCAGGCATCGGCATTAGAATTAGACCTGCGCCAAACAGACGAAGACCTGCGCCAAATGGACGAAGACCTGCGCCGATAACGGACAGACCTGCGCCAGATGAAGGCAGGCCGGTGCCAAACGAAGTGAGGCCGATGCCAACAGCAGCTACAGTTGCGGAGCGGCAAGCATCATCAGTTTCTGCATGTACAGGTCCCAGAGCGGGAAACGGAGATCGGCCAGGGTTATTTCCCGGCTGGTCTCCATGTCTTTTTCGTAGATAGCCCGGCAGCGCAGCGCGACCTCCCTGTCGTAGATGTACAGGTTGTTCTCGTAATTGATGTTGTAGCTGCGGTTGTCTATATTGGCCGATCCGATACAGGACAGGTAGTCATCCGTGACGAAGGTTTTGCTGTGCATGAAGGTACCGCTGCGCTCGAAGATGCGCACGCCGCCCCGGAGCAGCCGTTCGTAGAAGTGGTGGTTGGTCCAGAGCATGAAGATGACGTCCTGGGTGTCCGGAATCATCATCTGTACGTCCACCCCGCGGGCGGCGGCATCCACGAGGGCCTTCAGGGTGGATTCCGGCGGGCAGAAGTAGGGGTTCTGGATGTAGAAATACTCCTGTGCCCGGGAAAGGGCCTGCTCCAGGCCGTCCCGCAGGATATGCGCCTTGGAGTCCGGACCGTCTCCCACCAGCTGCATGATGGCAGTATCGGCCGACGGGCCGGTGGCGGCCCCTGACGCCGGAACGGAATGAGCCCCCGCTGTCGGGGGAACCGCAGCCTGAGCCCCCCCCGCCGGAGCCGAAGCCCCCGCAGCCGGAGCCCCCGCCTGGGCCGGAGCCGCCTGCTGGGGACCGCCGAACATGCGCCAGGCGCTGTCGAAGAGGCTTTGGTAGGAGCGCACTACCGGGCCGGTGACCCGTACGTGGGTATCCCGCCAGATGGTATGGTAGCGGTCCTGGACATTCATGCCGCCCGAATAGCCTATTTTTCCGTCAATCACCACCAGTTTCCGGTGGTCCCGGACCAGGAGATTCCCCACCCAGTTGTTGGTGGGTTCCACCTCTACCACGGAAACGCCGGGCGCCCGCTTGAGCCGATTGTAGAACGATGGGGCATACGAGTTGGAATGGGCTTCCAGGATGACCCGCACCACCACGCCTTCCGCGGCCTTCCGGATGAGCATGTCCCGCACCTGGGTAGCGATGCTGTCGGCCGAAAAGCGGTAGTATTCCATGTCGATGGTGGACTGGGCCTGCTCCAGGTCCTGCAGCAGCGCCGCAAATTTGGGGCGGCCGAACAGAAAGATGTCCAGGCTGTTCCCGGGCTCCGGCAGCGTGTGCCCTTCCCGGGCCAAGAACTCTGCCACGGGCCGGAACTGCGGCTCGATGCCGGCAAAGACCGGCTCCTGCAGGCTGACGGGGGCATCCAGCACAGGCTGGGGCGAGCGCCGGTATACCGAGCAGGAAAGCGCTAAAAACAGCAAAAAAAGGATACTCAAACGTTTCACAGACGCAAAGATACCCTTTTTTCGCGGAAGACCCTCGTTTTCCCACAGAAAATTCGTAACTTAGCCGGACCAATAATACTGAAACCCAAACCAATCACCATGGATGATGTAAAAGTCATCGAAATCAAAAAGAGCATTTTCGAGGACAACGACCGTGACGCAGACAACCTGCGCGCAGACCTGAAACGCCGGGGCGTGTTTCTGCTGAACCTGATGTCGTCACCGGGCAGCGGCAAAACCACCACCCTCATTCAAACCATCAACCGCATCAAGGACCAGGTCCGGGTGGCCGTGATGGAGGCCGATATAGACAGCAACGTAGACGCCGTCAAAATCCGGGAAGCCACCGGCATCCCCTCCATCCAGCTGCATACGGGCGGCATGTGCCACCTGGACGCGGAAATGACCCGCCAGGGCCTGGACAACGTGCCGCTCGAAGACACGGACCTGGTTATCCTGGAGAATGTCGGGAACCTGGTATGCCCGGCGGAATTTGACACCGGCGCCGTCAAGAACGCCATGATTCTGAGCGTCCCCGAAGGCCACGACAAACCCCTGAAATACCCGCTCATGTTCTCCATCTGCGACGTCGTGGTCATCAACAAGATGGACGTACTCCCCTACTTCGACTTCGACCTGGAAAAGTGCCGGGAATACGTGCGCCTGCGCAACCCCAAGGCGCAGGTCATTCCCATCTGCGCCAAGACCGGCGAGGGTGTAGACGCCTTTGCCCAATGGCTCCTGCAGGAAATCAACAACTGGAAAAACTGATACATTATGCCTGAGATGTCCAATAAATTTGTCCCCAAACACAAGGGGGACAAGAACCCGAATCCCAAGCTCCTGAAATTCGTGCGCCACGTCACGGACCGCATTCCCGGCAAAATCAAGATGGATACCGACGCCCCGGAATACTGGGGCCTGGCCTGCATCTTCGAGGACGAAATGGACGCCGTAACCCGCGAAGCCGCCCTGGACCTGCTCCTGGACATGCTTCCCGGCAATTTCTTCAAGGTGAGGGAACACCGCAGCTACTACCTGCTGCACGAGTGGAACCGCCAGAAGCACTACACCCCGGACGACGCCTCCTTCGACGAGCTGCTGGACAAGCTGGCCTATTTCGGTATGCTGGAATACGACTACGGAGACAAGTACACCCAGGACGGTCCCGTGCCCGGCACTACCTATGAGCGCAAGGACCGCATCTACTGGGTGCCCATGTTCGTTCCCGGCAGCGCGGAATACACCAACATGAGCACCTACCTCATGGACAAGCATCCGGAACTGGCCATGTTCTTCGAGCGCATGACCTTCCTGCCGCTGGAGAAAATCACCCCCATGGTGCCCATGGGCGGCAGCGGCATCGGCATGCACGTGATTCCCGTAGAGAAGGCCATCAGCATGGAAAATGAGACGGCCGACATCGAGCACATCTCCTACTGGCTCAAGAAATACGAAGGCCACCTGGCAGTGGGCATCTGCAGCTGCCGCTACGGCCGCAAGAAGCTGGACGAAGGCTGCGCGGACGACTACCGCGACTGGTGCATCGGCGTGGGCGACATGGCCGAATACCTGGTAGAGACCCACCGCGGCCATTATATCACCTACGACGAGTGCATGAACATCCTCAAGATCGCAGAGGACAACGGCTTCGTACACCAGGTGACCAACATCGACGGCGAGGGCAAGATTTTCGCCATCTGCAACTGCAATGTCAAGATTTGCAACGCCCTGCGCACGTCCCAGCTGTTCAACACGCCCAACATGAGCCGCAGCGCCTATGTGGCGGAGGTAGACCCCAAGAACTGCGTGGCCTGCGGCCGCTGCGTGGAATACTGCCCCGCCGGCGCCGTACGCCTGGGCCAGAAACTGTGCACCAAGAACGGCCCGCAGAAGTATCCCAAGCACGAGTTGCCGGACGCCGCCAAATGGGGTCCCGAAAAATGGACGGAAGACTACCGCGACGTAAACCGCATCAACTGCTACGAAACCGGCACCGCCCCCTGCAAGACCGCCTGCCCGGCCCACATCGCCGTCCAGGGTTACCTGAAGAAGGCGGCCGAGGGCAAATACACCGAGGCCCTGGAGCTCATCAAGCGGGAGAATCCCTTCCCCGCCGTGTGCGGCCGCGTGTGCAACCGCCGCTGCGAGGATGCCTGTACCCGCGGTACCATCGACCAGCCCATCGCCATCGACGAAGTGAAGAAATTCATCGCGGAGCAGGACCTGAAGGCCGAAACCCGCTTTGTGCCGGAGGTGGTCATCGCCTCTTCCGTGCAGAAGCGCTGGGAAGAGAAGATTGCCATCATCGGCGGCGGCCCCGCCGGCATGAGCTGCGCCAACTACCTGGCCACCATGGGCTACAAGCCCACCGTCTTCGAGAAAAACGAAGAGCCCGGCGGCATGCTGCGCTACGGCATCCCTTCCTACAAGCTGGCCAAGGACGTGATCAAGGCCGAGATTGACATCATGAAGGAAATTGGCGTAGAGGTCCGCACCGGCGTGGAAGTGGGCAAGGATGTCACCATCGCCCAGCTGCGCGAACAGGGCTACAAGGCCTTCTACGTGGCCATCGGCTGCCAGGGCGGACGTCTGCCCGGCATTCCCGGGGAAACCCTTCCGGGTACCACCACGGCCATCGACTTCCTGCACGGTGCCAACTGCGGCGACCAGACGGTCTCCGGCAAGGTGGTGGTGGTAGGCGGCGGCAACGTGGCCATCGACGCAGCCCGCGTGGCCCTGCGCAGCGGCGCCTCGTCCGTGACCATGCTTTCGCTGGAGACAGAGGACATCATGCCCGCCAGCCTGGAAGAACGCACGGAAGCCCGCGAGGACGGCGTTATCCTGAACCCCGGCTGGGGCCCGAAGGAAGTGCTGGGCGACGGCAAGGTCTCCGGCATCGTCTTCAAAAAGTGCACCTCCGTGTTCAACGCAGAGCACAAGTTCGCCCCGGAATACGATGAGTCTCAGCTTATTACGCTGGAGGCCGACCTGGTCATCTTCGCCATCGGCCAGACGGTCATCCTCAAGGACCTGCTCAAGGATACGAAGGTAGAATTCTTCCGCGGCGTATATCCCGTGGCCGACAAACTCACCTACCAGACGGCAGAGCCCGACATCTTCGTGGGCGGCGACTGCTTCACCGGCCCCAAGTTCGCCATCGACGCCATCGCCGCGGGCAAGGAGGCCGCCGAAAGCCTGCACCGCTTCGTGCAGCACGGCCACATGACCATCGGCCGCAACCGCCGGCAGTTCGTGGAACTGGACAAGCAGGATATCCTGGTGGAAAGCTATGACAACGGCTCGCGCCAGGCCCCCGGCGTGGTGCCCGTGAAGAGCAAGTTCGCGGAGTATCACGGCACGCTCACCGAGGAGCAGGTACGCAGGGAAACCGCCCGCTGCCTGAGCTGCGGCGCATCCGTCGTGGACGAGAACAAGTGCATCGGCTGCGGCATCTGCACCACCAAGTGCGCCTTCGATGCCATCCACCTGCACCGCGTGCACCCGGAAGCTTCGGTCATGCGCACCTCCGAAGACAAGTTCTCCGGCATTCTCCCGTACATGGTCAAACGCACCGGAAAAATCCTGTTCAAAAAGAAATAACCCTTCGCGGACGAAAACTTTTTCTACCCCACAAGGGGGAGCGAAAAGTTTTGTCCGCTTCGGCCAATCATTTATGCACGAATTAGGCATTGTGTTTTACATCATCCGGGACGTCAAAAAGGCGGCTCAGGAGAATGGCGTGCAGAAGGTGTCCGGGGTGGTGATGAACATCGGAGAGGTGTCTACCATCGTGCCGGAGTATCTCACGGACTGCTGGCGGTGGGCGGCGGACAAGGAAGATCTGCTCAGGGGCTGCGCGCTCAAGTGCAACATCGTTCCGGCCGTTACTTACTGCGAGGACTGCGGGGCGGAATATGGGACCGTCCAATATGGAAAGGTCTGTCCCCGCTGCGGCAGCGAAAACACGTATCTCATTCGTGGCAACGAAGTGGAAATCAAAGAAATAGAAGTACCTAACAATTAAGAATATGGCTTGTTTCATAGCACCCCTGGTGCAGGCTGTAGCCGTTACCGCCCTGCGCAAATCCCAATCGGCCGCCATCCGGAATCCGGAGGCCTCGCCGTTCCTGCATTACCTTCCGGATCTGGAGAAGATGCTCTGGGGCGGAACGCTCATGCTCATCGTAGACCACATCATCAACGGGGAACTCACCTGGCGTTTCCCCTTCTTCACGGCGCTGGGAGAAACCGGCGGCTGGAGTGTCATGCTCAAGGAAATATTGGTTGTGGGCGTCCCCATGGCCGCCGTGCTCACGCTGGCCTGGGCCGTGTGGGTGGTGGCCAGGAGCCGTCGGAGTGTTTCTGCAAAGTAATTATCATTCAATAACTTAAACCTTTTATTATGTTCTTTCAAGTTTATGGGGCTCATGCCCTGTCTCAATGGGGAATGCTCATCGTGGTCCTGCTGGGCCTGATCCTCCTCAATGAATTTGCCCGTCGCACCAAACTGGGCGGCATCATTACGTTCCTGGTGGTCCCGGTAGCCCTTACCGCTTACTTCCTGGCCATCTGGATCGGCGTACGCAACGGTGCCCAGTGGGCGCTGGAGAACCAGACGCACATTTACATGCAGGGCTGGTTCCACTATGCCAAACTGTATGCTGCCACGGCCGGGTGTATCGGCTTCATGATGATCAAGTACAAGTGGGGCGTCGGTGCCAAGCACTGGTTCAAGCCCTTCCCCTTCATCATCGTAGGCATCAACATCCTCATCGCCTGTGTGTCGGACTTCGAGAGTGCCGTCATGGGCTGGAACAAGTGGTGGCTCACCTCCGAAGGCGTATGGCAGTATGGCGGCTGGCACAATGTGTTCAACGGCGTGGCCGGTCTCATCAACATCTTCTGTATGACCGCCTGGTGGAACGTATATCCTTCCAAGGACAAGAAAGACATGATCTGGGCCGACATGACCTGGGTGTACATCCTGGCCTATGACGTCTGGAACTTCGCCTACACTTACAACTGCCTGCCTACGCACAGCTGGTACTGCGGTATCGCCCTGCTGGCCGCTCCCACCGTGGCCGCCCTCCTGTGGAACCGCGGCGGCTGGATCCAGAACCGCGCCAACACCCTGGCCATCTGGTGCATGTTCGCCCAGGTATTCCCCCTGTTCCAGGAAACCCCCGAAGGCGTGGACACCATCAGCAAGCTGTATGAGGCTGCCGGCGGCGAAGCTGCCGTAGTGGGCACCACCGTAGATCCTTCCGTCGTGGCCGCCAATCCCACGATGATGCTCGTCATCAGCGCCCTTGCCCTGGTCATCAACGTGGTCACCATCGGCTATATCGCTGCCCAGGCCAAGAAACGCCACATCAACCCCTACAAGGAAGATGTGTTCGTGTCCCAGCAGTACTACAAGGACTCCATGGCCCGCGCCGATGTGAGCTAATTGCCTCCTGCACAGGCCGGCCCGTTATGGGGTCCGTCGCCTTAGAACTTTCTGATTTTGACGCCCGTGAACAAACCGCGGGCGTCTCTTTTTTTGAAGGTGAACGCCCCGGTCTCGTGACCGTCTGCCGGAGAGATGAGAAAGTAGTGGCCGTCCCGGCTGCCCCAGAAATCCGTCACCTCCTGCGGGGTGTCCAGCCGGCTGCCGCGGCCGAATTCCTTATAGCGGCGCTCCGTAAGGATGTTGCCGTCCTCGTCCATGAGGGCATAGCCTTCCCCGACCAGTCCCACAATGAGCCGATGCTCCGCGGGGCCGGCGCCCATATGGATTTCGGCATAATTGAGCTTGCGTTCCGTGGCCTTGCTGCCGTCCGGCAGGAACAGGGTCACCGACTGGCCCGAGCCCCGTTTCCGGGCGGCCAGGATCAGGCGGAACTGCTCGGGCGTGCCGGGGACTTCCGCCGACCAGATGCGCTGGTATTCACAGGGGATGACGAGCCGCCCCAGGGTGTCTTTCACGCCCAGGTTACCGGACTTCTGGTCCCGGACAATCTCCAACTGGTTGTGGTAAAAGGACTGTGCGCCCGCCTGGAAAAGGACGGAGAGCGAAAGGAGCAGCAGAAGGCCTATGCGTTTCATCGTTTGCGATTTTGTGCAAAGGTACGCAAAGTTTCAGAATTTTCCATTCCCGCCAATTCCACCCTTTTGAGTAGTGTTTTTCACAGGTGAAATCTCTACTTTTGCTTTATGAAGAAACTAATTGTACTCCTGCTGCTCCTCATCTCCTGTACGGGCATGGTGCGGGCGCAACAAAAACAGATTCCCAAGGAACTGCTGCAAAAGCTGGAAAAGGCCCGTACATCCCTTTCGGCGGCCCATCAGTGGATGCTTTTCGAAGACTTCGCATCAACCGGAGTGGTCGCCAACGGCTATATTGAAGCCCCGGCCGAAGAACCCCTCGGCTCGGGCATCACCCAGCCGCAGGGAACTGCTTCGGACAACCTGCAGGCCGCGGCAGATGACCTCCCGGACACCTATACCATCTGGATTCAAACGCCTCAGAACTGGTTTGTGAGTGTGAGGAAAGGGGATACCGCCGTTTTCCTGCAACTCGCCGATGACGGGGGAGACATGGACTTCGGCCACGGCAGCGGCTGGTGCATCCAACCCAAAGGTGCCGGCTTGGTCAAGTACCCGTACAAGAACGGCAGCTGGGGCGCCGCCCAAAAGGCCGATGCCGCCGAAATCGGCCCGTGGCAGCAGGAATACATCCTCACCCCCGCTGGGAATATGGGCAGCGACCGCGTGCGGCTTTTTGAGAAGGCCGCGTATTTCGACGACCTGGATATTACTCTCCCTAAACAATGACCGGAACCATGAAAAGATACTTCGCCCTTTTGACAACGGTTCTGGTCATCGGCCTTCCCGCCAAGGCCCAGGAGCCGCTTACCCCGGAAGTGAACCGGATGATTGAATACCTGATGCTGGCCGATGAAGCCGGCCTCAACGTACCTCTCTATATCATGGAGCTGAGCGACCAACTCGCCATGCTTTCCTTAACCAATCGTATGAACAAGGAAATCATGGAGCAGGGGGCCGCCGCGGCCGAGCTGTACGCCCATCCGCTGGTTTGTATGAACTACGCCGCCTGCCTGATGAAGCAGCAGAAGTACGGCAGTGCCCTCCACTACCTGAATAAAGCCTGGAAGCAGGACAATAAGAACGTAATGCTGGCCACCAATATGGCCCGTTGCCACTTTGAGCTGGGAGACGATGCCAATTGCCAGGCCTTCCTGAACAAAGCACTCTCCATTGACCCCGACTACGGCCTGGCCCTGCAGCTCAAGGCCACCCTGCTGCTGAAGAAGGGGGACCAAGAGAGCCAGTTGCAAGCCGTGGATTACGTACTTCGCAGCGCTCTGGACGTGTGGAACGGCATCTCCGTACGGCAGTTCAATTCGCTCATCGCCCAGATGCAGCAGCTCTACTATTATTACCTCGAAAACAAGGCGTCCATTCCGGACAATTTCAAGAAACTGCCCACTCCGCTGGACGGGAAAGAACGGTACTTCCGGCAGATTATTCGTGCCGGGCGTGATTGGGCAGACGAACCCACGGACGACAAGTTCCCCTATCCCGTCGATCCCGGCACGCTGGAATTTGAAGGAGAAGAAGGGTGGGAGGGCCTGCTTGACGCAGATAATGCCTTCGCAGAAAAAGCCCAAAGCATCAAGATTCCCATTGAGACCAGCGAATATCCTGCGGAATATACAGGGATGACGGGCGGAGACACCTACCAGCCGGATTCCCGTGCCTTCCACATGACCCTTCTGGCCTATTTCTACCACCAGATCAAGTTGTTGGAGGCGTCTTACAAAGCCGAGATCAAAGAACTCAAAGAAACAGAGCCCTATGAAAAACGCTACCATGAGGCGCAGGAGGCATTATGGGCAGCGATGGAAGAAGAACACGAAAGAAAGCTAAAACAAGGCGTAGTTGATCTCACCCTCATTAAAAAGTACGGGGAAAAGGCGTACCTTGTCGGCAAGGAATATGTCAATGCTTCTGTCCGTATCCACCTTGCCAACTGGGAACACCTGATGAGACCGGCCCTGGAGGCCTATGCCAAAGACATCAAGACCGGCCTCATCTATATTGGCAACGACGTAGGCTTTGCCTATATCCAGAGCCGCTTTGACAAGGATATTGCCACTCTTTACGAATACAATGAACTCTCCTACCTTGCCACGATGCAGGGCGATGTGAACTTGGAGCACGGTGGCGCCTCATTAGGGGAAGAAATACTGGCCGAACTGCGCGAGCAGGAGCAGGAATATCAGGACTACCTCACCCGTACCCGCAACCGGCGCTATCTGGAATGGGACTCCAACGAGAAGCTCCGGGCTGCCGGACTAGCCGACCTCAACCGCCAGCGGGAGCCGGTTCCGTTCGTGGGCGTAAGGGTCGGCTGCTTCAGTTTCCAGCTGGGAATAGACCGGCACCACAGGGTACATATCCTCTACGACTCGCCCGACCATTCCATCAATAAAGTGTATAATATGGAAACCGGCGCATCTTCCACCACGGAGCTCAGGGAAGTCAAATCCGGGAAGTCCTACGCCAAGGATGTCGTGACAACCCTGGCGCAGGATGCGGCTTCCAAGGGGCATCTGTCCTTCACCCCGGAGCTGGGAGAGCGCAAAGGAGAACAGGTGGTCACCGACGGGCGCGGAAATGTAATAGCCTCTTCCTATGTTAAGGAAAAAAGCGGCTCCATCAGCGGGAGTGTGAGTGCCGCACCTCCCGGAGCGGGCGGTTTTTTGGCCAATAACTTCAGCGTGGGTGGCACCTATACCGTCAAACAAGCCTCGTACAAAAACAAGTGGTACGGCTCGTCCGTAGTTCCCATCAGCGCCCGTTCTACCGTAACCTTCGATGCCGGCGTGGGCGTAAAAGGATTCAACATTTTTTCGGCCAGTTTTGGCGCAGCCCAAGGATCATTATAAACCATCAGATATGAAAAAAGTCATTTTTACCCTTTCGCTCCTTTGCATCGGCCTTATGGCAGCCGCACAGAGCCCTTTCACCTGCACCACGCAGGGAGCCAAGCTGCGCTACATGAATACGGACCGTAACGGCAAGGAAGTCACCCAGTCGGAGATTGAGGTGACCAAAGTGGAGAAAAGCGGAGAAAGCTACAGCATCACCCAGGTAACCACCATCTACCTCAACGGAAAACGCTTTATGAAGCCCGTGGAAATCAAAGCCACCGTCAGGGACGGAGACGTGCTCATGGATATGGGCGGCAATCTGTCCGGATCCGTGGAAGGAGCCGGTTACGCCCTTCCCAAACGACTGGCCGTGGGCCTGGAACTGCCCACCGGGGAAGCCAAGGTAAAAGCCGGGAACATCAACATGACGCAAAACACCACCTTCCACAAAGTGGTTGCCCGTGAGGAGGTTACCGTTCCCGCCGGCACCTATGACTGCTATGTGGTGGAACGGCAGTACACGGCCGAGATGGCCGGAATGACGGTGAAGAGCACCATCAAAACCTGGTATGCCCGCGGCGTTGGAACTGTGAAATCAGAAACATACGGTGAAGACGGAACCCTTTCCTCCGGCTCTCACTTGCTGGAGTTCAAGAAGTAGGTGACTTCCACATCTGAGAAAACGTTCTCACGGTCACGGCTGGAGAAGGTGAAGGTACCCAGTTCGCGGCCGGTGAGGATATCCATCAGGTAATAGGTTTTTCCCTTGCGCGCCCAGAATTGGTCATTGGTGGACCAGCCATAGAATTTGGCGTGCATGAATTCGTCGTACCGTTTGGGCGTGAGGATGTTACAGTATTCGTCCATGACGGTAAAGCCCTCGCCGGGGATGCGCACGATGAGCCGGTGCTCATCCGGCCCCTCCCCCATTTCAATCCGGGCGTAGTCCAGCTTGATGTCCGTGGCCCGCTTGCCGCTGGGCAGGAACAGCACCACGTCAAATGTCCCGTCCGATGCCGTGCCGGAAATCTGCCTGTACCCGATGATAAAGCGGAAGAACTCTCCTGTATTGGAATTCCAGCTGGAGACAAAGCCCTGATACTCAAACGGAATTATCATCTGTCCCTTGGCATTCATCACGCCCCAGGCATTGGCATGAGGCGTAACGCCGTCAAACGCTTCGGCCTCTGTGTAAGGCTCTTCCCGCACACTCACCAGGCGGTCCCGGTACTCTAATTGGGCTCCCACGAACATGCGCCCGCCCACGGCATGGCGGCAGATGGCCTTGCGAAGGCCTTCCGGAGTAAGATTCTTCCCGGTCTCCACCTTCTGGCGGAACTCCTCATCGGCCAGGGGTATCCAGTCCGGATTCTCCTGGGCCGTCTGATACATCAGATACGTGTTAATCCTATCATTCAGTTCCTGCCATTCCGGACTGTAATAGTATTCTTCCGTGAAAACGGCCTTGCACGGCGGATTCCACGCATCCTTGGGGAAGAGGTCCCTGGCGTCGTAAATCACCAAACTCTGCGCCTGCGCTGAGAAAACTCCACAAAGCACAAAAAAAGTCAATAAAACGTAACGGAATTTCATCGGGCAATCTTTTTATAGTGTTTGAGAGCCAAGGCAGCGTAGCAGTAGCGGCGGGTGAAGCGGGTGGGAATGAGGGCGTAGTGGAAGTGCTTTTCGGTCGCGTGTTCCTGCAGGGCCGAAAGGTCTCCGTAGCCGGGGGCGGCCCAGACTACGCCGCGGTTGTAGGCGGTGGCGGCCAGGCGCAGCTGATCGGCCACGGGAAGCGTCTCCAGGCCATCCTGCGTATGTTCTCCGCGCTTGTTGACAGAACCATAAGTGGCATAGAGCAGCCGCAGGAACACCCCCACGTAAATCACCTGCCACTCCTCTTTCTGCAGCCTGGAAATGCGGATGCGGCGCGCGGTGACCGTATCATCCGTGTCGAACCAGAGTTCGTATTGCCGGGCCAGGCCGCTGCGCATCCAGGCCTTTTCCATGGCCTCCACGAAGGAGGGCTTCATCTGAAACAGGCCGATGGAATAGTCCGGCCCGCCGCCCGTGGTGATATAAGTACCGTAATTGGCCGCCGTTTCCATCACATCCTGCAGCCGGGAATAACGTTCCATCTCCGGCCACACCACGGCTTCGGCAACCAGCGGATCCACGTCGAAGGAACGCCAGACATCATACCAGGCAGCGCCCCCAGAAGAGGGCGCTGCAAGTATGAGCAAACTACATATTAGAGTTTGTAGGTACAAAGGACAAGCTGGTACTTACCGTCCTCGGTGGTGATGGCGTTGAGCCACTGAATCTTGTCGGGGAAGGCCTTCCAGGCATGCGGCTGGAAGATTTCATCACCCTCGGGCAGGGCGATGTAACCGCCTTCACCGTTGAAGGTTACAGTACGCTGGCCGTCCCGGGAAGTCCAGGAGCCACCGGTCGCCGCGACGTCTTTCTTCATTTCGCTCAGTTCCTTGATGCGCTTGTCGGACAGCTTGGTCCAGGAACCGCCGCTGAACTGATAGACCTCTCCGGCCGCATTGGCGGCAAAGACGTACTTGCCGGCGGCAATGTCGTCAAAGTGGGAAGAACCGAACACGGAGAACTCCGGGAACCAGGCCTTTCCTTCGCCGCCCGGAACCTTACCCAGGTTCAACTCACGGATGACCTCTTCATTATACATGGGCGGGTATTCGGACGGAAACTCGCTGTAAGCTTCGGCCAGGATGTCTCCGGCCGATATCACGGCGTTGAGCGGCATACGCCACAGGGCGCATTCGGGGATGAGTTCATCGGCCACGGCCTGCCGGTTGAGTTTGATCAGGGACGACATATTCTCCTTCATCTGGTTGAAACGCTTCTGGACGTCGGCGGCCCATACCTTGGCGGCACGCTCACGGTAAGTCTTGATCAGTTCCAGCGCCTGCAGATAGAGGGGATTGTATTCGGCGGGATTGTCGGTAGCGTAAATCTTCTCTTTGATAGCCAGCAACTTCTTGCGGTCGGCGGCCGAGAACTTGGCATCGACCTGTCCGTCCGGGACAGAGAGCAGTTTCTGGGCCTCCATGAAATATGCGCTGAGCTTCTGCTCCATCTCCATGATGGGTTTTGCCTTGTCCATCGCCTGCATCAGATTACCCATTCCTCCGCCCAGGGCGCCCAGGCCGCTGGACTTCATGGCTGCGTCCATAGTCTCTTTCTGCATGCGTTTCTCAAAGGCGTCCGCCTCTTTCTTGAAGGAAGGATCCTTGGCAGATTCGGCCTGCTGATAAGCTTTGATCTTCTTGTTCAGGGCCGCCATCTCGGGGCATTCCTTGTTGGGGTTGGCAGCGTTCATCTGGGCACGGGAAGCGCTCTTGAATTCGGCGGCCGAAACGCCGCAGTACTTCTTGATGTCGGCGGCATTGCGGTCATAGACGGCATCCAGGGCCGTCAGACTGCGGTTGGCCGTCATGGCCACCATCTCGTCTTCCGACATCCCCTGATACTGCGCGGCCTGTTTCTCCAGAGCGTCCACGTCCATGTCTCCCAACAAAGCCTTCTGCATCTTCTCTTCCAGGCGCTTACGCTCGGCTTCGGGCAGGTTTTCGTCCTGCAGTTCATCTATCTCTGCCGGGGTGAGACCGAACAGGTCCGACAGCATCTTGTTGCTCTTTTCCCGGTACAGAAGGGTCTGCTCATCCTCGCAGGTGGTGTCTTCGTTCAATTCCTCGGCCCGCAGGGTAACGGCCTTGATGGCTTTGTAGTAGGCAATCTGGGCTTCTTCCGTGGGATGGGCCAGCTCGGAGGCCGCCGGTACAGCCGGGAATTCGTTCATCAGCGGGATAGGGAATTTAGCCGATGAAGGAGTGACGGGACCGTCCCAGCCAAAGGTACTGGCACGCTTGGCGGGAAGGGCCTGCTCGCCGGTAACGGCGGCGGGACTGTCGGAATCGCCCATCTGGGCCATATTTTGGACATTTTCGGGCACCAGCCCACCCAGGGCTTCGCCGATATTGCCGCCCACGGCCTTTTCGGCCTGCTGTTTCAGCTTACCCAGGAAGCCCTGGGCCTGCGCCGGAGCGCAAAGCAGCGACAATGTAGCAATGGCAATAAACAGTTTCTTCATAGCTTATTTCTTTACAAACTCTACTCGACGGTTCTTGGCGCGGCCTTCGTCCGTGCTGTTGTCGGCGATGGGTTCATGCGAGCCCTTGCCCACGGGCGTGAGGCGGGACTCGGCGATGCCCTGCTCCACAAGCGCAGCCACGATGGCCTCGGCGCGCTTCTGGGACAGCGGGTCGTTCACCTTGTCGGAGCCCGTGGCGTCGCAGTGGCCCTGCACCTCGAAGGAGACGCCGGGGTTGTCCTGCATCAGCTTGGCGATACGGTTGATTTCCACCATGGACTCCGGCTTAAGATCGGCCTTGCCCACCTCGAAGGTGATGGCGTAGGTGATGATCTTGCCGTCGCTGGAGAGGCGGTCGTACAGCGGGACGGCTCCCTTGGCCAGACGGACGTTGGAGATGCAGGCATATTTGTATTGACCGCCATGATTGAACCAGAAATGCGAAGGCACTTTGGCGGTGGGTACGTTCATTACCCGTACACCGTTCACATAGCCCTTGAAAGCGCGCTTGTTGAACGAGAAGGCAAAGTGATTCCAGCCGTCCTTCAGAGGGGTGCCGCTCTCGTCGAGGCTCAGGAGCTTTTCGCCAGTGATGTCATCGCCCCCGTTAGGCTTTTGAACGGTCCAGCCGTAGCGGGAATAGCCGTCGTCGCGGAACGAGACAACTACATACTCAACGCGGCCGTTCCAGTTGGGAAGGTCCGGGTTGCCAAAGGCGATTTCCAGTTCGTCCCCGCCCAGGCCGTCGCCTGTCTGCAAATACATATCGAATTCCAGCGTGAACACGTCTGGCAGGAAGTGCTGCTGGTCATTCATCAGGGGCTGTATTTCGGCGAATCCGTCATCCGTAAAGGCAATCACCTTACGTCCGTCCACGGATCCCACTTCGGCGTAACCGGACATCAAATCCCACTGAGCAGGGAACTCTCCCATCTGCTCATTTTCAAATGTATCCTCGAAGAAAATCTCATCTCCCGGCACAAAGTCGCTCTTGGCGTACTCAGACGCTGTCTGCTTCTTGGGTTTCGGGGCCTCTGCACCGGGCTTCTTGGCACCGCAATCCTCGCAGAACTTGCCGGTGTTGCCGGTTTTACCGCATTCCTCGCAGGTCCAGGCGGCGCCGGCGGCAGGCTGGGCAGTCTCCTGAACCTCGGTTTCAGGGGCCTCGGTTTCCTCGGTGACCTTGCCCTTCTTATTCTTGTCCTTATTGCCCACTTTTCCGTCCAGGACGTCGTTCACGCCCTGTTCCACTTTGTTGCCAATGTTCTCTTCAATGGCATTCTTGGCGCGCTGACCCAGTCTTTCCAAAAAGCTCTGGGCGTCTGCCGTACCGCAAACCATGGCGAGCACGGCAATAGAAAGCAATAACTTTTTCATTTCAGATCAGTTTGTTTTCAATGGCTAATTTGATCATTTCGGCGGTATTGTCCGCCTCGAATTTGGACAGCAACCGCTTCCGGTACCATTTGATGGTCTCGGGGCTGAGCGAGAGCCTGTCGGCAATTTCGGGAGAGGTGAGACCGTGCGCCACCAGGCGCAGAATTTCCAGTTCTCGTTCGGTTAGTGTCCGTTTTGTGTTATTCATAATCGCAAATTTCGTATTTCATACCCTAAAAAACACCACCCTAAAGGGGGGAAATAGGTTCATAAGCGCCTGCCCGATACGCAAATGCCACCATTTTTCCCTATTTTTGTGTTATGAAACGCTTTCTCCTCCTGTTTGCACTTTTTGTCCTGGCCATGCCCCGGACAGCCGCCTACAACGACCACCGGGGCCACAACCTGGACTCGCTGGAGCGGGCCGTGGCACGCTGGACACCGGATGCCATAGACCGGGCTTCGGAGGAGGAATTGATCCCCCTCAACCGAGCCTGCCGGGACCTGATGCTGGGCTACAATGTCATCAATGGAGAAAAGTGCGTTTTCTACGCCCGCCGGGCCCTTTCCATCAGCCATCCCCGGCTATGGTATGCCGCCGATGCCGACGCCTACCGCTATATCGGCCAGGTTTTCTACGGCAGG
>CACZUR010000023.1 GCA_902784435.1 uncultured Bacteroidia bacterium
CGGGCAGTCATAAACAACAATAACAAAGAACTCAATGCCGTCCGACGAGCCTTTGAGGCCCTACAACTGGCGGCCTAAATCACTTGCGAAACTTAAATAAAAAAATCACTACCTTAGTGCTATGAAAAAAACTATTTGGATATTTGGCCTGTTAACCACTCTGTGCCTGCTTTTTTCTTGCGGGCAAAAGGAGCAGCCTGATTCTTCTTCCCTGAACGACGTCCAGTTTGCCGTCCCCGACAAGATGGAAATCGCCTATGGTGCAGAGAGCATCAGCTTCCGCGTCCAGTTTGGAAAGGCCCCGGAAAAAGGAGACCAGCTGGTGCTGGGCAGCCTGCCGGCCTGTGAAATCACGCAAATCTCCACCTCTTCCTTCTCGGTGAATATTGCCCGGCTCTGGGATACCTCCTTTGCCAGCGGCAGCTATTCGGTGAACCTGAAACGGGGGACATCGGCCCGTAAGATGGGACAGATGCAGGTGGTGGTTACCCAGGCGCAGGGAGACGATGACCTGAAGCCGGCCGTTGGAAGCACCGTGTATGGCGTGGTGAGCTGCAACGGCGTGGGCATCCCCGATGTGACGGTGTCGGATGGCGTTGCCGTGGTGCGCACAGACAAAGACGGCGTGTACCAGATGGCCTCCCGCAAGTACCACAAATATGTGTTCGTGAGCGTTCCTTCCGGCTATGAACCCGTCCGCCAGGGCATCCTGCCCATGATCCATGCACAGCTGCAGAAAGCCGCTTCGGTGGCCGAAAGGGTGGATTTCCAGCTCAAGGAGGCCCCCGGCCAGGCCCATCATACGATGCTCATGCTGGGCGACATCCACCTGGCCAACCGCACCGGAGACCGCAATCAGTTCAAGTCTTTCGTGAACGATATCAATACCTTCCGTTCCTCCCTGAGCGGCCCGGTCTATGCCCTTACGCTGGGTGACATGACTTGGGACCTGTACTGGGAAGTGAACAAATACGGTTACGCGGAGTATCTGAACGACGCCAAGACCATCCAGAACCTCACCGTCTACCAGACCATCGGCAACCACGACCACAGCATGTACCAGGTCGGGGATTACAATACGGTGGAGGAGTATAAGCGGGTCATCGGACCCACCTATTATTCCTTCAACATCGGCCAGGTGCACTATGTGGTGCTGGACGACGTGGAATGCACCAACAGCAAACCCGCCACGGACGACAACGGAAAGCCGTGTTACGTACGGGAATATGAAGACAATCTGGTGCAGGAGCAGCTGGACTGGCTCAAGAAAGACCTTGCGTATATAGACCAATCCACTCCGCTGGTGGTTACCATGCACATCCCGCTGTACAACGCCAACGGAAAGAACCGGATGAAGAATGCATCGGCCCTGGCAACGGTCCTGAGCGCTTATCAGCAGGTGCAGGTGTTCACCGCCCATACGCATACCGTTTATAATGTAGATAAATCGGCCTCGAACCATATTTTTGAGCACAATGCGGGATCCATCTGCGGCACCTGGTGGTGGAGCGCCCAGGAAACCCCCGGCATCCATATCGGCCAGGACGGTTCGCCCGGCGGTTACACCGTGGTGAAAGTGAACGGAACGGACTTCTCCTGGCAGTACAAGGCCACGGGACGCCCCGCAGACTATCAGTTCCGTGCCTACGACCGCAACAACATCGCCCTCACCCCGGACGCCTATCTGCCGGCTGCCAGCACGGCCAGCCGCGGCAGTTTCGAACCCGGTTTCTGGGGCAGCCAGAACAGCGCCAACGAAGTGTATGTCAATGTCTGGAACTGGGATCCTTCCTGGACCGTGGAGGTGTCAGAGGGCGGAACGCCCCTGGAAGTGAGCCGGGTTACTGCCTATGACCCGCTGCATCTGGTGGCGTACACGGCCAAACGCCTGAACAAAAACGCCAAGGCCACCTTCCCCACGACGGAGAACAGCCATATGTTCAAGGTGACGGCCTCGTCGGCCTCTTCCACTCTGGACATCAAGGTCACGGACCGCTTTGGAAACACCTACACGGAATCCATGACGCGCCCCCGTCCTTTCACAACCGACCAATACAAATACTAACCATTCTAATAGCCTATGAAACAGATTAAACTGATTCTTGTTTCTGTGGTCCTGACACTGGTAACGGGACTGGGTCTGACGGCCCAGAACCAGCGCACCCAGCTTTCCGGCGTGGTCCAAGACGGCGCCGGACAGCCGGTGGTGGGCGCCGTAGCCATGGTGTCGGGAACCAACAATGCGGCCGTCACGGACCTGGACGGCCATTTTACGCTTCGCGTTCCCGCAGGCGACGTCGTGCTGGAAGTGTCCTGCCTGGGATACACGACCCAAACCCTTACCCTCGGTGCAGCCCAGCGCAGCGTCACCGTGGTCCTGGAAGAGGACAACATGATGCTGGAAGAGACTGTGGTCGTGGGTTACGGCGTGCAGAAGAAGGTGAACCTGACCGGTGCCGTGACATCGGTGGACACCAAGGACCTGCAGGACCGTACCACGCACAACCTCACCAACATGCTGCAGGGCGCGGTGCCCGGCCTGAACATTTCTACCAGCGCCGGTAACCCCGGCAGCGCCGGTTCCCTGAACATCCGCGGTATCACCTCCATCAACGAGGCCGACCCGCTGGTGCTCATCGACGGTACGGAAGGGGACCTCTCCCGCGTGAATCCTTCGGACGTGGCCAACATCTCCGTGATCAAGGACGCATCGGCCGCCGCCATCTACGGCGCCCGGGCCGCCTACGGCGTAATCCTGGTCACCACCAAGACCGGTGACGAGAAATCCGGCAAGGCCACGGTGCGTTACGGCGGCCGCTGGGGCTGGGAACAGCCCACCGTTTCCACGGACTTCGAAACCCGCGGTTACTGGAGCGTGTACACCGTGGATAAGTTCTGGGCCAGCGACGCCGGCAAGAACTATACCACCTACAACGCCCACGACATGGCCGAACTGCTGGCCCGCGTGAACGACGTCACGGAGAATCCCGCCCGTCCCTGGGTGGTGGAAGAAGTGCGTAACGGCCGCAAGCAGTGGGTCTACTATGCCAATACGGACTGGTACCACGAACTGTACAACGACCAGCACCCCGTCCAGCAGCACAATGTGTCCGTGACGGGCGGCAACAAAGACATCAAATACTATCTGTCCGCGGCCTACGACCGCCAGTCCGGTGTCATCAAGATGAACCCGGATGTGTTCCAGAAGTATAACCTGCGCGCCAAGATCGATGCCCGTATCAACAAGTACATGCGCATCTCCAACAATACGGCCTTCTTCAGCAGCGCCTACAATTATCCCGGCGGCAGCAGCATCCAGGACTCCTTTGCCTATGCCGCCCGCCACGCCCTGGCTTCCTTCCCGCTGCAGAACCCGGACGGCAGCTGGCTCTATGGCACGCCGCTCATCTCCGGCAGTTACAACGTGGCCAACGGCCGTCATCTGCTGTTCGGCCAGGGCAAGGCGCGCAACGAGCAGCTCCGGTCGGACTTCACCAATACCACCGAGCTCAAGATTACGCCCACCCGGCATTTCACCCTCACGGCCAACTACACCTACCGGCTGTATCAGAACCGCAACCAGTACCGCAGCGTGAACTTCGAGTTCCGCCGGTATCCGGAGGCTCCCTACGAGTATTATACTACGGGTGCCGGTGAAGATGCCCTGCAGGAGACCATCACCACCAATACCCGCCAGTCGGCCAATGTGTTCGGCACCTACGACAACACCTTCGCCGATGCCCACCACCTGACGGTCACGGCCGGTATGAACATGGAGCACTGGGCCAGCAAGGCGGTGGGCGCCCTGGGCAAGAATCTCCTGTCCGAAACGCTCAACGACCTGGACCTGGTGGGCCCTGACGCCACCGGCAACGTGATTACGGAAGTTTCCGGCGGCCAGAATGAATATGCCATCATGGGCTTCTTCGGCCGTATCAATTATAATTATAAGGAACGCTATCTGCTGGAGCTTTCGGGCCGATACGACGGAACTTCCCGTTTCAAGAAAGGACACCAGTGGGGCTTCTTCCCGTCGGCCTCCCTGGGCTGGCGTATCTCGGAAGAGCCTTTCTTCCAGCCTGCCCGCCGGTATGTGGACAACCTGAAACTGCGCGTTTCCTACGGTAACCTGGGCAACCAGGTGGTGCGCACCTCGGGCGGCGGCCAGAACTACTACGCCTATCTGCGCAAGATCAGCATCAACGACTTCGCCGGCTATTCCTTCGGCGAAGGCACCACGATGGGCAAATACGCCACCCTGGGCGCTCCGGTAGACGCAGACCTTACCTGGGAGACGGCCGAGCAGACCAACATCGGCCTGGACCTGGCTGCCTTCAAGAACCGGCTCACCTTCACCGGTGAGGTTTACCGGCGCAATACCCTGAACATGCTCACGGCCGGTCCGGACCTGCCCGCCGTCTTCGGCGCCGGCGCCCCGCAGACCAACGCGGCGGATCTGAAGACCCTGGGTTACGAACTGTCGCTGGGCTGGCGGGACCAGTTCAGCCTGTTCGGCAAGCCTTTCGGTTACGGCATCCGGGCCACGCTCAGTGACTACCGTTCCTACATCACCCGCTACAACAACCCCACCAAGTCCCTGGCCATGGCCTATTATGAAGGTATGCGCATCGGCGACATCTGGGGCTTCGAAGTGGACGGACTTTTCACCTCCGATGAAGAGGCGCAGAAATGGAACACGGAGGTGGTCGACTGCAACGGCTACATTTCCAGCCGTATGACCGGCGGTTTCCGCGCCGGCGACCTCCGTTTCGTAGACCTGGATAACGACGGCCACTATCAGATAGATGCCGATGGCCACTATGTGCTGGACCAGGACGGCAACCGCATCCTGCTTCCGGAGGACCAGTGGCGCCTGAACACCCTGGGTCTGGGCAGCAACACGGCCGACGATCCCGGCGACCGCAAGATTCTGGGCAACGCCCTTCCCAGCCTGCAGTACGGCTTTACCTTCAACTTCGACTACATGGGCTTTGACGTGTCGGCCTTCTTCCAGGGAACCGGTAACCATTACTGGTACCCGGCCGGAATGAACTACATGTTCTGGGGCCCTTACAGCTATCCATACGTCTCCTTCCTGCAGCGGGACTTCATAGACCGCGTGTGGTCCGAGGAGAATCCGGACACCTATTTCCCGCGTCCCCGCGCCTATTCTTCCACCGGCGGCGAGCTGGCCAAAGTGAACAGCCGCTACCTGCAGAATATCCGCTATCTGCGCTTCAAGAACCTGACGGTGGGCTACACGGTTCCCGCCAAGATCACCCGCAAGGTGGGCCTGGAAAAACTGCGTGTCTACTTCTCCGGCGAAAACCTGGCCTACTGGTCGCCGCTCAAGAAGTACACCAAGTACCTGGATCCGGAATCGGCCTTTACGCGCAGCTCGGACGCTGCCGCCCAGGATCACATGAGCTATCCCTGGCAGAAGACCTTTATGTTCGGCATTGATATCACTTTCTAATGGATGGAGGACAAGACAATGAAAACAAGGATTGTAACAGCCATTGCACTGGTCGCTTGCCTCACTTCCTGCAGCGACTATCTGAACCGTGTGCCCAAGAGCACGATAGCACAGGAGAACTATTTCCGCGACGAGACAGACTTGCAGCTCTTCTCGAATTCTTTCTATAACAATCTGCTCACCAAGGAGCCTTACGAGGAGCAGAGCGACCAGCTGGTGTGCCTGAACCTGTCGGCCTTCATGCGTGGCGGCAATTCCCGTACGGTGCCCAATTCCGGTGGCGGCTGGAGCAGCGGAGCCGGCTCCTGGGGAGACCTGCGCAAGATGAACACCCTGCTGGAGAACATGGACAAGTGCCAGGATCCGGATGCCGTGGTGAAATATACCGCCCTGACCCGTTTCTTCCGCGCTTACTTCTATTTCAATATGGTCAAGCGCTTCGGCGACGTTCCGTGGATCGACGCCCAGCTGGAGACCAACAGCGAAGACCTTTACAAGCCGCGTGACAGCCGGGAGGTCATTATGGGGCATATGATCGAAGACATCGACTATGCCATCGAGAACCTGCCTGCCGCGGTGAGCACTTACCGCGTGAACCGCTGGAGCGCCCTGGCGCTGAAGGCCCGCTTCTGCCTGTTCGAGGGTACTTTCCGCAAGTACCACGATCCGGCCCAGCATCCCGCCATGTATGTGACGCCGCTTCCGGCCGATGCACACGATGCCAATTACTATCTGGACCTGGCGGCCGCCGCTGCCAAGGAAATTATGGATCAGGGGCCGTATAAGCTGGCGCAGCTGGCAGACTACCGGCTGCTCTTTGCCAACGTAGATGCCAACAAGGATGAATTCATCCTGGCCATCAAGAACGACCAGAGCCTGCAGATCTGCAACAACGCCACCGCATTTGCCATCATGACCACGCAGGGCTGCCCGGGCTTCACCCGCAAGTTCGTGGCCGGCGCCCTGATGGCCGACGGTACCCGTTTCACCGACCAGCCCGGTTGGGAAACCATGCAGTTCGTGGACGAAATGCAGAACCGCGATCCCCGTCTGACCGCCATCCTGGTGGGCCCCGGCCATGTGGCCCTGGGCGACACCGAGGTGAGCGCCCCGGACATGAGCGCCAGCGTCACCGGCTACCAGGTGGCCAAGTTCGTCATGGATAAGACCCTGCCCGAATGGGGCCGCGTGGACAAATCCTACAACGACATGCCCGTCTTCCGTCTGGCCGAGGTGTACCTGAACTACGCAGAAGCCCTGGCCGAACGGGGAACCCTGAGCCAGGAGGATCTGGATATCTCCGTGAACAAGCTTCGTGACCGCGTGGGCATGCCGCATCTGGAGATGGAGGCGGCCAACGCAGCTCCGGATGCCTATTTGCTGTCGGCCCAGTTCGGTTACCGCAACGTAACGGGCGCCAATCAGGGCGTCATCCTGGAAATCCGCCGCGAACGTGCCATCGAACTGGCCATGGAAGGCTTCCGCCTGACGGACCTCCTGCGCTGGCGCGAAGGCAAATGCCTGGAGCAGCCCATTTACGGGCAGTATTTCCCGGGCGTGGGCCAGTACGACCTCACCGGTGACGGCGTAGCCGACCTGAATATCTGGACCGGCGTGAACCCCAAGAGCAAGGACATGGTGGACAAGGAACTGAACGTGGAGACCGGCCTCATCCTCACGGAAGGTGCCGATGGCTATGTCTATCACCACAAGAATGTCACCCGTTCCTTCGACGAGAACCGGGACTACTATTATCCCATCCCCACCAAGGAGCGCCAGCTGTATCACCAGGCCGGGAAGGAGCTTGCTCAGAATCCCGGTTGGGCCGACGGCCTCAGCTACTAACCCTTAAGGAATGTACACTATGAAACATATTATTCAATCAGTAGCGATTCTCCTGGCAGGCCTGTTCCTGTTCGGCTGCCAGCAGAAGGAGGAAGATCACCAGGCCCGTGCCGTGGCCGCCGGCGAAACCTATCTGGAATTTGCCGCAACCGGCGCCGCGGAACAGGTACTGCCCATCTATGCCGACGGCCTTTGGGCCGTGGACGTGGAAGGAGACTGGATCAGCGTATCCCCCATGTCCGGCAACGGGGCGGGGGAGATTGTGATTTCCGTATCCGACAATGTCACCGGCGGCATCCAGAACCTGCCCCGTGACGGTAAGATTACCCTGCAGGGCGGCTCCCGCGAACGGAATGCCGTGGTCACCATCCACCAGGGGGGCGACACCTACTTCGGCGTGCAGGAATACACCTTGACCCAGGTGAAGGAACTGGACGATGATGCCGTGGGCAAAATCCCCGATGCCATGGTCGTGGCTGTGACCAAGGGCGGTTTCGTCCTGGGCGATGAAAACGTCTTCCTGTATGTAAAGGGCGCCCGTGAGGTGAAGGCCGGCGACGTGGTATCCCTGAACGGTGCCAAGACCACCCTTTACAGCACGCCCGCCTTCGTCGTGGACGAGCTGGAAGTGAAGCAGAGCCTGGGTATCGTATACGACGACGCTCCGGACATGACCGACCAGCTGGGTTCCTATAAGGGCGGGGTGGTCTATGCCGCTTTGAAGGGCTCCCTGGTGAACGGTGTGCTCAAAGTGGGAAAGGCCAACGTCCAGGTGCTGGATCCCGTGGACGAGCTGGGCCTGGATGCCGTAGACCTGCACAAGGTTACGCTGACTGGCTATGCCGTAGGCGTGAGCGGTGCAACGGGCTACTTCGTGGCCGTTTCCGTGGCCGATGAAGGGGCCGACGAAACCCTGGTTCCCTATCCGCTCCGCTGGGCCATCGGCAAGGACCTGAACTACAGCAACGAAACGTTCAACAACGACAATCCGCGCATCGACCCTGTCCAGGGTATCGGCTACATCGAATATGTGCCTTACGACCTGGAGAATACCAACGGCCAGGGTAACTATAAACTGGATGTCTCCGGCAACAACCCCCGCGTCACCGGTCCCTGGGTGAATGACTACTGGCTGTTCTACGGCAACGGCGCCATCAAGGCCGGCACCGAAGTGCAGATCGCCTTCGAGATGCGCTCTTCCAAGTGGGGCCAGAAGTTCTGGCTGCTGGAATACCTGGACGGCGAAGACTGGCTGCCCGCCGGCACGCCCCAGACTTCTACGGAGCCCGGTGAAGAGGTGTTCTATACCTGCGCCACCAACATCGACGGCGCCACCAACCAGCCGGTGATGGAGACCATCCGCTTCCGTCGCAACAACGACCATCTGCAGATCCGTCTGCGTTGCGTCGTCAACTGGAGAGGCGGCGGCGACCCGATGAGTCCCTGCCGTTCCACGGCATCTTCCCGTCTGTCCATCACCAATGTGGACGACGATACCTATCGGCCTTCCGTGATTATCCTGAAGGAAGGCGACGGCGTGGAGAAAGACCCCGTGTACGCCAACATCGAAGTTTCTACGGACCTTCTCACCTTCAACGGAACGCCCGGCGCCCCGAAGGTGCTCACCGTCAAGTCGGACTACGACTTCACCATCTCTACCGCTTACGACTGGCTCACCCTGGATGCCGAAGGCGGTTTGGCAGGGGAGGAGACCCAGATTGCCGTAACCTGCGCCGAAAGCGAACTGTCCGAACTGCGTCAGGGCACCATCCGCATCGTTTCCGAAGATTCCGAGAAGGTAATCAACGTGGTGCAGAGCGCCGCCGGACAGCAGTTGGATCCGTTCATCAGCGTTGCTACGGGCAGCCGCTTCGCCCTGGCTGCCACAGAAGGAACCAAGTCCCTCTCCGTGCAGTCCAACGTGGAGGTCAGTGCCGAATCGCTGGCCGACTGGCTTACCGTGCAGGCTGCCGATACCAAGGCGCTGGTGGAAAAGACAGAGTATGTGGTCACTTACACGGCCAACGAAAGCGAGACCGAACGCTCGGGCCAGGTACGCTTCTACAACGAAGCCAGCAACCAGGAAGCCCTGGTCACCTTCGTCCAGGCGGGCAAGGAACCCGAACCGCTGTACCCGGAAGGCGTTTACTTCCAGGACGACTTCGAGTGGCTGCAGCCGTATGTGGATGCCTATCTGCAGGCCAATCCCGGTGATGCGGAAAAGATAGACCCGGTTGGAATGAACCTGGCCTCTCACGCCCAGCCCAATATCTGGAAGTTGTACGGCGACAACAATGAACTGGCTGTATCACTGGTCAACAATCTGCAGAGCCGCGGCTACACAGACTTGAATCCGGGTGCTCAGGTGCTGTATCTCCAGAAGAATTACTTCAAGATGGGCGCGACCGATAAGCATACCGGCCTTCAGCTGCCCGCCATCAAGTTTGGCGACACTCCCGTCGACGCCGACTTCAGCTTTGACTGGTGCGCCCATATGACCGGAAAGGGTGCGATTGACAAGCTTACCATCACGGTGGCTATCGTGGAAGGCCCCGGTACGTTTGCCGATACGGGTACACAAACCTCGGCCGAGATTGTCACCACTCAGGAGAATGGCAAGCTGGAATGGCAGCACGCTACCGTGAAACTGCAGGGTGTGACGGATGCGACGCGTATCCAGATTTATCCTACCCACTACAAGGACGGGGCGGGCGCTTCGCAGCAGCGCTGGCATCTGGACAACATCAAGGTCGCTCAGCCGGAACAGCCCAAACCCGCGGTGAACGACGTCCTGTGGGAAGAATGGTGGCAGGGTTCAGAGGCAAACGAGACTCCCTCTGCCTACAGCGCTTCCGAGGATAAAACGACTGTATCCTTCGGCAATGCGCCCATAACTTATACGGAGAGCGGCTCCACGGCCCTGAAGGCCGATGCCCTGGTATTCTGCGACAAGGTTGCCAATGCCACAGACCCGAAGATGGTCATGAATCTGCTGGTTGCCAAGAACAACGGTAACCTGACGGCGTCCGGCATCCCTTGCAAAGGCGTAAAAACAGCAACGCTCACTTACCGGAGCAACTCCAAGCTGGAAGGGAATCATCAGGTCACATCTTCCGTCGCCGGCGTTTCCATCGGCACATTGGAGGCCACCTCTGTCCCGAAGCTGGATTTGGCGACCAAGAACACCTACACCATTACCTGCCCTGTCTCTGTGGCGGAGGGAGTGGATGTCCTTGACCTGACGATTACGAATATCAGCACCAGCGCGAACATCCGCGTAGACGGTCTGGAACTGGTCGTGACGGAAGTCTGGTAAGACGCAGGGCTTCTGCAACGTGCGTAAAGTGCGCCCAATGTCCCAAAAACTGGGACGTTGGGCGCATTTTCGGCCTTATTTGCGCCTAATGTCCCGCTTTTTGGGACGATAGGCGCACTTGGTATGGCGAACGGACCCGGCGAGGGGTCGATGGTGTGGGCTCTCTTTGCGCAATAGTTGCAATTTCCGCAGTTTTTTCGTATCTTTGTACGTTTATATGGAATACATTAAGAATGGATAACAAAGACGAGAAAGAGATACTTGAAGAGGTCGGTGGAACCGGCTATGTAGAGCAGGTGGAGATAGACCACGAAATGCGTACGGCCTACATCGACTATTCCATGTCGGTGATTGTGTCCCGTGCCCTTCCGGATGCCCGCGACGGCCTCAAGCCCGTTCAGCGCCGCGTCCTTTTCGGCATGGACAACATGGGCCTGAGCTACGGCGGTCAGACCAAGAAGAGCGCCCGTATCGTGGGTGAGGTCATGGGTAAGTTCCACCCGCACGGAGACTCCAGCGTATACGACGCCATGGTGCGCCTGGGCCAGGAATGGAACCAGCGTTATCCGCTGGTCAAGGGCCAGGGTAACTTCGGCTCCATGGACGGAGACTCCCCGGCGGCCATGCGTTATACGGAGGCCAAGCTCCAGCGGATGGCGGAAGATGTGCTGGGAGACATGGACAAGGATACCGTGGACATGACCCTGAACTTCGACGATACCCTGGAAGAACCTACCGTGCTGCCCACCAAGGCTCCGCTGCTGCTCCTGAACGGCGCATCCGGCATTGCCGTAGGTATGGCCACCAACATGGCTCCCCACAACCTGGGAGAGTGCTGCGACGCCATCTGCGCCTACATCGACAATCCGGAAATCACCACGGATGAGCTCATGCAGTACATCAAGGGCCCGGATTTCCCCACCGGCGGCATCGTCATGGGCAAAGGCGGCATCCGGGAAGCCTACGAAACCGGCCGCGGCCGCGTGGTCATCCGCTCCAAGACAGAGATCGAGGTAGACGACAAAGGTCGTGAGACCATTGTGGTCTCGGAAATCCCCTACATGGTGAACAAGCGGGAAATGATCGAAAAGATCGCCCAGCTGGCAGAGGACAAGAAAATCGAGGGTATTTCCTATATCAACGACGAAAGCGCCCGCGGAGAAACCCGCGTGGTCATCCGCCTCAAGCAGGGCACCAACTCCGGTGTCGTGCTCAATATGCTGTTCAAGTATAGCCCGCTCCAGAGCAGTTTTTCCTTCAACAATGTGGCCCTGGTCAAGGGACGTCCCCGCACCCTGAGCCTGAAGGAGATCATCGGCGAATTCGTGGAATTCCGCCACGAGGTAGTGGTGCGCCGCACCAAGTTCGAACTGGACAAGGCCCTGAAGCGCGCCCACATCCTGGAAGGCCTCCTGAAGGCCATGGACATCATTGACGAGATTGTGCACATCATCCGCTACGAAACCAAGAACCGTGAAGACGCCAAGCAGATGCTGCAGGAGCGTTACGGATTCTCGGAGCCCCAGAGTGCCGCCATCATCGCCCTTACCCTGGGCCAGCTCACCGGCCTGGACCGCGAAAAGCTGCGCAACGAGTACGAGGAACTGGAGAAGTTCATCGCCCGCTGCAACGAAATCCTGGGTTCCGTGGAAGAGCAGTTCAAGGTGGTGAAGGAAGAGACCATGGACCTGAAAGCCCGCTACGGAGATCCCCGCCGCACGGAAATCACCCTGGCCGACGACGAATTCAATCCGGAAGACTTCTATGCCGACGAAGACCAGGTAATCACCATTTCCCACCTGGGCTATATCAAGCGCACCCCGCTCACGGAATTCCGCACCCAGAACCGCGGCGGCGTGGGCATGAAGGGCAGCG
Organism: uncultured Bacteroidia bacterium; assembly: GCA_902784435.1. Classification (GTDB taxonomy): domain Bacteria; phylum Bacteroidota; class Bacteroidia; order Bacteroidales; family UBA932; genus Cryptobacteroides. The sequence goes on from CACZUR010000023.1 coordinate 12,513, forward strand.
CCACGCGCGACGAAGACTTTATCGAGCACATCTACATTGCCAATACCCACAGCACCATGCTCCTGTTCACCCAGAAGGGCCGCTGCTATTGGCTTAAGGTCTATGAAATCCCGGAGGGCAACCGAACTTCCAAGGGCCGCGCCATCCAGAACATCCTCATGATCGAGCCGGACGACGCCGTGCGCGCCTACCTGAACGTCAAGACCCTGAAAGACGAGGATTTCATCAACAACAATTATATCATGATGGTCACCCGTCAGGGTGTGGTGAAGAAGACTTCCCTGGAAGCCTATTCCCGTCCGCGCACCAACGGTGTCAATGCCATCAACATCCGCGAAGACGACCAGCTGCTGGAGGCCATCCTCACCAACGGCCGCTGCAATATCATGATTGCAGCCAACGGCGGCCGCTGCGTAAGGTTCGATGAATCAGAGGCTAGGCCCCTGGGCCGTACCTCCACCGGTGTTCGTGGCATCAATCTTGATAAAGGGGATTATGTGGTGGGTGTCGTCTGCCAGGACCCCCAGGCAGAAGATGTAGCGAAGCACCAGGTGCTGGCCGTATCCGAGAATGGTTTCGGCAAACGCTCAGACCCCATGGATTACCGTCAGACCGCTCGCGGTGCCAAGGGTGTAAGAACCCTCAACATCACCGAGAAAACCGGCAAACTGGTAGCCATCAAGAACGTGACCGATGAAGACGACTTGATGATTATCTGCCGCTCCGGAATGACCATCAGAATGCCTGTCAACACCATCCGTGTTGCCGGACGTGCCACTCAGGGCGTGAAGCTCATCTCTCTCAGGGAAGGGGATGCCATTGCAGCTATTTCCGTCGTTGCCCACAACGAAGAGGAAGAATCCCAGGCCGCCGACGGAACCATTGTAGAAGAATAATATCAAACCATCTGAACAATATGAAAAAGTTAGTTTTTGCTCTCGCACTGGCCTGCACCCTGCAGGTCGCGTATGCTCAGAAACCCGATGCAGAACTGCAGAAGGGTGTGGACAAGGCTCTCGCCGCAGCGCAGGATGCCAAGAAGGCCACCAAGGCTGCCACCTGGATGAACCTGGCCAAGGCCTATACCACCGCCTATTCCAATCCTACCGCCAACATCACGCCCGGTATCGACAAGGCCACTTTCTCCATGATGAACAAGGAGAAACCCCTTTCCGTCTCTACCGTGGAACTGGATGGCCAGCCCTTCGAGAAGATGGAACTCTCTCACGCCAATGTGTATTTCAACGCAGCCGGTGTGCTGGCCATCGTTGAGGTGACCAAGCCTTCCGTCTCCGGAGACCTGCTGGGAGAGGCCGTGAAGGCCTATGCCAAGGCTTTCGAACTGGGCGCCAAGGACAAGGATGTTGATCCCAAGCTCAAAGAGATCTCCGATTTCTATTACAACGACGCCTTCACCTTCTATCAGCTGGGTAACCTGGACAAGGCATGCAAGATGTTCAAGGGCGCCGCGGACGCTTCCGTAACCGCTCCTTGCACTGCCCGCAACGACGATGCCTTCTACAATACCGCCTTCACCGCCATGGCCGTGAAGGATTACGACCTGGCCACCGAGTACTACAACAAGTGCCTGGCCAACGGCTTCTACTCCGATGGTAACATCTATGCCAACCTCTCCGAGTGCGCCCTGGCAAAGGCCGATACCCTGGCTGCCAAGAACTACCTGGCCACCGGTCTCACCGCCTATCCGGACAATGCCGCCATCCTGACCAACCTCATCAATCTGTACCTGCAGACCAACGAGGACCCCGCCAAGATTGTGGAACTGCTGGACGAAGCCAAGAAGGCCATGCCCGACAATCCTTCCCTGTACTATGTAGAGGGTAACATCTATACCGGCATCAAGGACTACGAGAAAGCCATTGCCGCTTATGATAAAGGCCTGGCCATCAACGACAAGTACGATATGTGCTACTATGGCAAGGCCAATGTGGCCCTGAAGAAAGGCGAGGATCTGGTAGAGGAAATGAACGCCCTGGATGTACGCGAGTGGAAAAAGTACGACGAACTCAACGCCAAGCTCACCGAGGTGTACATCAGTGCCCTGGAGCCCTTCGAGAAGTGCTATGAGAATGGTTCTTCCCCCGAGGTGAAAGCCGCTGCCGCAGACTACCTGAAGCGTCTGAACTTCCAGCTCCGTAACGTGGATCCCAAGTACCAGGCCGCATACGAGAAGTGGAACGCCCTCGTGGCCGAGTAAGGATTATTCTTCCGATTTTTCCGTTGTCCGGGTTTTCTCATCGAAAGCCCGGACAATTTTTGTGACCAGGGGATGCCGGACGATGTCTTCCGTGCGGAAACGGACCACGGTGATGCCCTTGATGCCTTCCAGCAGCCGGATGCCGGCGAGCAGGCCGCTGTCTTCCCGGCGGGGAAGGTCTATCTGGGTGGCGTCTCCGGTGACGATGAATTTGGCGCTGGGCCCCATGCGGGTAAGGAACATTTTCAACTGGCCCAGGTTGGTGTTCTGGGCTTCGTCCAGGATAACGCAGGCGCGGTCCAGGGTGCGGCCGCGCATGTAGGCCAGGGGCGCAATCTGGATGGTGCCGTCGGCCATGAACTCCTGCAGTTTGCGGGAAGGAATCATGTCCGACAGGGCATCGTACAGGGGCTGGAGATACGGGTCCAGCTTTTCTTTGAGGTCTCCGGGCAGGAATCCCAGGCGCTCTCCGGCCTCTACGGCGGGGCGGGTGAGGATGATGCGCTTGATTTCCCGGTTCTTGAGGGCGCGTACGGCCAGGGCGATGGCCATGTATGTCTTGCCGGTTCCGGCCGGGCCGATGGCAAAGATCAGGTCCTCCTGGAAATAGGCCTTGACCAAGTCCTGCTGGGTTTTGTTGCGGGCGCGGATGGGCTTGCCGTCCGTCCCGTGCACGATGACGGCGTCCGAGGCAGGGACCGAGCGTTCCCCGCTGCCGCTGAAAATATCCTCTACGTCGTAGACGGTGAGGTTCATCTTGCGGTGACGGCGCTCGATGAGTTCGGCAAAGCGGATGTTGAATTCTGCAATGTCGCTTTCACGGCCTTCCAGGATGAGTTCGTCGCCGCGGGCGACCACCTTCAGATGCGGAAAATAGGAGCAGAACTCCAGGAGAATCTTATTGCCCACGCCATAGATTTCTATGGGGTCGATGGCTTCCAGCTTGATGGTTTTCTTCATACGCGGCAAAGATAGTTCATATTTTTGGAAAAATGATTAATTTTGCAGAATAAGGAGATTCTTCGCCCCCTTCGGGGGCTCAGAATGACAGAGAATATGAAAAGAACGCTTATATTGGCTTTTGCGCTGCTTATGCTGGTAAGCAGCTGCGACTTTATCCGTTCCATCGCCGGCCGGCCCACTTCAGGGCAGCTGGAACAGATCCGGCTGGACAAGATAGCCAGGGAAGAGGCCATCCAGCAGGCTCGCCTGGATTCCCTCAAACGGGTTCAGCAGGCCATGGAAGACTCCCTGGCCATGTTGGAAAAACGCCTGCTGGACTCGCTTTCGCAGGCCAGCGGTACCATCCTGAATCCGTCGGCCCTGGGTGGTCTTTTTACCACCAAGCTGGAAACCAAGTACTATATTATCGTGGGTGCCTTCCGCAACCGTTCCTACGCAGAGCGAAAGCTGGAAGCCTGCAATGCCGCCGGTTATACGGGAACCATCATCAGTTTCCGCAACGGGCTGCTGGCGGTGGGCATTTACCCTTCCAATAACCTGCGGGATATCCTGAACAAACTGCAGGAAATCCGGGGCACCGGCATCTGTCCCAAGGAAGGCTGGATTCTGATGAATACGTAAAGGATGAGAAGACTGTTTGCCTTACTGGCCACCCTGCTTGTGGCGGCAGCGGGCCTCCATGCCCAATACCGGACTTCCCTGGAAGACCTGGACGACTCCGAGACCGTCCGTTCTTTCAAGGAGCATGTAGCCTACTTGTCCGGCGCCCAGCTGGAAGGCCGTCTGGCCGGCAGCGAGGGGGAGGAAATGGCGGCTGCATACCTGGAAGCCAAGTTGAAGGAGTATGGCGTGGACATGCTTCCCGCCGGCAGTGTGTTCCAGGTGGCCGTGAACGGCGATACCCTGCGCTCGCGCAATGTGTGCGGCTTTATCCAGGGCTGGGACAAGGCCCTGAACGACCAATACATCGTCATCGGCGCCCGGATGGACAACCTGGGCACGGATACCTATACCGTGAACGGGGAAACGGTCCGCCGCATCTATTATGGCGCCAACGGCAATGCCTCCGGCATGGCCATGCTGCTGGAACTGGCGCAGAAGCTTTCCTACGCCAGGACGCTCCTGAGGCGCAGCATCGTGTTCGTGGGCTTCGGCGCATCCTCGCAGACGTTCGCGGGCGCCTGGCATTTCCTGCATCACAGTTTTGCCTCCGATGCTTCCCGGATAGACGCCATGGTGAACCTGGACATGCTGGGAACCGGCAGCAGCGGATTCTATGCCTATACGGCTTCCAACGAAGACCTGAATACCCTCGTGAATGCCCTGCAGGGAGAATTGCTGCCCGTGCAGGCGCAACTCACTACGCAGGCCCCTTATCCCGGAGACTACAGCGTTTTTTATGACGGGGAAATCCCTTCCGTGCTCTTTACCACGGGCCGATATCCGGAGCATGCCACGGGGCGCGACAGCTACGACATCGTGGACTTCGCGTCCATGGAAAAGGAACTGGAGTATATCTACAGCTATGTGCAGCGCCTCTCCAACGGCGCCAAACCGCTCTTCCGGAACAGCGACGCCCCGCAAAAGGAAAAGCCCGCCGTGGGCGTGTATGCCTACAGCGATGTAGACGCAAAGCCCATGTTCCTGAATTCCCCGGATCCCCGCATTTTCATGGAGCGCTGGGTGTATCCTTACCTGAAATATCCCAAATATGCCGTGGAAAACGGCATCCAGGGCCGTGTCCTGGTAGAATTCGTCGTTAACGAAAAAGGCGAAGTACAGGATGCGAAGGTGCTGCGCGGGGTGCACAGCACCCTGGACGAGGAGGCGCTGCGCGTCGTGGCGGCGTCGCCCAAATGGCGCCCCGGCCGCCATCACGGCAAGCGCGTAAAAGTGGCCGTGACGGTGGCGGTAGACTTCCGCCTGGAAAAGAACTCGGACGGTTCCTTTGGCATTAACGGAGTGAAAATCAAATAATAATATGGATTATAATTTTTTAGAGATTGAGAAGAAATGGCAGCAGTGGTGGGCCGCCAACAAGACATACAAAGCGGAAATCCATTCCGACAAGCCCAAGTACTATGTGCTGGACATGTTCCCGTACCCCAGCGGTGCGGGCCTGCATGTGGGGCATCCGCTGGGATACATCGCCAGTGACATCTTTGCCCGTTACAAGCGCCTGAAAGGTTTCAACGTGCTGCACCCGATGGGCTACGACGCCTTCGGCCTGCCGGCAGAGCAGTATGCCATCCAGACCGGACAGCATCCGGAAAAGACCACCCACGACAATGTGGCCCGTTACCGGGAGCAGCTGGACCGCATCGGCTTTTCCTTCGACTGGGACCGCGAGTTCCGCACCTCGGATCCGGACTATTACAAGTGGACCCAGTGGGCCTTCCTGAAGATGTTCGGCTCCTGGTACGACAACGCTGTCCAGAAAGCCCGTCCCATCGAGGAACTGGTGGCCGCTTTTGAGAAAGGCGGCTCGGATGCCGTAGATGCCGCCTGCAGCGAGGGCCCTGCTTTCACGGCTGCGCAGTGGAATGCCTTCTCCGAGAAGGAAAAGGCTGCTGCCCTGATGCGTTACCGCATTGCTTATCAGGGAGAAAGCACCGTGAACTGGTGCCCGGAACTGGGAACCGTCCTGGCCAACGACGAGGTAAAGGACGGCTTCAGCGAGCGCGGCGGTTTCCCGGTATTCCAGAAGAAAATGACTCAGTGGCAGCTGCGTGTGAGCGCCTATGCCGGCCGTCTGCTGGACAGCCTGGAAAAGCTGGACTGGACCGATTCCCTGAAGGAAATGCAGCGTAACTGGATTGGCCGCAGCGAGGGCGCCGAGATGGTGTTCAAAGTGGAATGCGACGGCATTCAGCACGACGTTACCATCTTCACCACCCGGGCAGATACCGTGTTTGGCGTCACCTTCATGGTGCTGGCTCCGGAAAGCGAATGGGTGGCCAAGCTGACATCGGCCTCGCAGAAAGAAGCCGTAGACGCCTATCTGGAACAGGTGAAAAAGAAAACCGAGCGTGAGCGCATGGCCGGCAAGGCCGTCACGGGCGTATTCTCCGGTTCTTACGGGATCAACCCCCTCACCGGGGAGAAGGTGCCCGTCTGGATTGCCGAATATGTACTGGCTGGTTACGGAACCGGCGCCATCATGGCCGTTCCCGCGCACGACAGCCGCGACTATGCCTTTGCCAAGAAGTTCGGCCTGCCCATCATTCCTCTCATCGAAGGGGCCGATGTGAGCGAGCAAAGCCTGGATGCCAAGGAAGGCATCATGTGCAACAGCGGTTTCCTGAACGGACTCACGGTAAAGGAAGCCATCCCCGCCGCCATCGATTATGTTCAGAAACAGGGCATCGGCCACCGGAAAGTGAATTTCCGCCTGCGCGACGCCATTTTCTCCCGCCAGCGCTACTGGGGAGAACCTTTCCCCATCTACTTCAAGGACGGCATCGCCACGCCGGTCCCCATGGAGGACCTGCCGCTGATGCTTCCGGAGATTGACGAGTACAAGCCCACCGAGGACGGCCGTCCGCCGCTGGCGCGCGCCAAGAACTGGACCTACAAGGGATATCCGCTGGAAACCAGCACCATGCCCGGTTTCGCCGGCTCCAGCGCCTATTACCTCCGCTACATGGATCCCCGTAATCCGGAGGCGCTGGTCAGCCGGGAGGCCGATGCCTACTGGCGCAACGTAGACCTGTATGTGGGCGGCACGGAGCACGCTACCGGCCACCTGATCTATAGCCGTTTCTGGAACAAATTCCTCTACGACCTGGGCTATGTGTGCGAGGATGAACCTTTCTGCAAACTCATCAACCAGGGCATGATCCAGGGCCGTTCCAACTTCGTGTACCTGATTCCCGGCACCAACAAGTTCGTATCGGCCGGCCTCAAAGACCAGTACGAGACCATCCCGGTGCATGTGGACGTGAATATCGTCTATAATGACAAACTGGATATCGAGGCCTTCCGTGCCTGGCGCCCGGATTACAAGGATGCGGAATTCGTGCTGGAAGACGGAGAGTACATCTGCGGCTGGGCCATCGAAAAGATGTCCAAGAGCATGTACAACGTGGTGAACCCGGACAAGATCTGCGATACTTACGGGGCCGACACCCTGCGCCTGTACGAGATGTTCCTGGGCCCCATCGAGCAGGCCAAGCCCTGGGACACCAAGGGTATCGACGGCGTAAACCGTTTCCTCAAGAAGTTCTGGCGCCTGTTCTGGGACCGCGAAAACTGGCTGGTCACGGACCAGGAACCCACAAAAGAGGAACTGAAGGCCCTGCACAAGCTCATCGGCAAGGCGCAGGAAGACATTGAACACTTCTCCTACAACACCACCATATCGGCCTTCATGATTGCCCTGAACGAGTTGGGGAACTGCTCCAAACGGGCCATCCTGGAACCGCTCACCGTGCTGCTGAGCCCGTTTGCCCCGCACATCGCAGAGGAACTGTGGCACCAGCTGGGGCACGAGACTTCGGTGGTGTATGCCAGCTTCCCGGAATACAAGGCAGAACTGGCGGCCGACAACAGCGTCAATTATCCGGTGTCCTTCAACGGAAAAACCCGTTTCTTCCTGGAGGCGCCCGCATCGGCCGCTCCCGCCGAGGTGGAGGCCCTGGTACGGGCACATGAGAAAACGCCGCAGTATGTGGGCGAAATGTCCATCGCCAAGGTAATCGTAGTGCCTGGCCGCATCGTTAACGTCGTCCTCAAAAAGTAGTATGGATAAGAAAAAAGTCCTCATCGGCATTTTCGACTACATCGTCATTACCGTGGGCGTGGTGCTTTTCGTGATGGCGTGGCAGTCGTTCCTGCTGCCCAACAACATGATTGACGGCGGCCTTACCGGTGCATCGGCCCTGCTGGCCATGGTCACCGGCATCTCCGTGGATATCTGGTACTTCGGCATCAATGTGCTGCTGCTGGTGCTGGCCTGGTTCGTCCTGGGGCAGGGATTCGGCATCAAGACCATCTACGCCATCCTGCTGTCCACGGCGCTGTTCCGCCTGCTGGGCGACGAAAGCATGCGCTGGCTGTGGTCGGTGGAAGGGGAGGCTCTGTATGTGGGCGACGGCATCCTGGTGCCCATCATCGGCGGACTCCTGGAAGCCGTGGGCCTCGCGCTCATCATCATGCGCGGGGGTTCTACCGGCGGAACGGACATCCTGGCCCTTATCGTGAACAAGTTCTGGCCCATTTCCGTGGGCCGGTTCTACCTGATGGCAGACTTTGTGGTCATCACCCTCCTCATCTTCGTGCCCGGGCATAACTTTACCAATGTGGTGTACGGTTACATCACCATGGGCGTGTGCGCCTATGTACTGGACCTGATTATGCTGGGTAAGGATTCCACCGTCCAGATTCATATTTTCTCCGACCATCTGGAGCGGATCGGGAATTACATCACCCAGGATATGGCCCGCGGCGTCACCGCCCTCCATGCCATGGGCTGGTATACCAAGCAGGACCGCCAGGTACTCATGGTGGTCCTGCGCAAGAACGAACTGCCGGAGCTGGTGAAGGCTGTAAAGGAAATAGACCCCAAGGCATTCGTTACCGTGGTTCCCGCCAACAATGTATTTGGCGAGGGCTTCGACGAAATGAAAACCGGACTTAACAAAAAGAAGAAAAAAAGACAGTAGTTATGTCAATCCTCAAGAAAAATGTGTTTACCCAAGTCAAGGAGTGGCTGCTGGTTACCCTGGGCATCCTGATCTATGTGACAGGATGGGCGCTCTTCCTCATCCCCAACAACCTGGTGGGCGGCGGCGTATCCGGTATCTCCTCCATGATTCAGTATGCCACCAACGGCGCCATCCAGATGGGTTATTCCTATTTTGTGCTCAACGCCATCCTCATCATTGCCGCCGTGGTCATCCTGGGCATGGGCTTCGGCGCCAAAACCCTCTATGCCATCGTGCTGGCCTCCGTGGCCCTGCGCTTCCTGCCGGACCTGATTCCGGCCGAAATAGTCAAGCACCTGGCCCTGGACAACGGAAAACTCCTTTCCGTGCTCATGGGCGGCCTCATGGCGGGTATCGGCATCGGCATGAGCATCTCCAACGGCGGCTCCACCGGCGGAACGGACATCATTGCGCTCATCTATACCAAGTACCACAATGTGTCACCGGGCAAGGTAATCCTTTTCCTGGACTTCGTCATCATCCTGTCTTCGCTCATCGTTCCGTCCTATGTGCCGGAAATCGACGCTGCCACAGGCCTGGCCGTATTGGATGCCGACGGAAATACCGTCACGCACCTGATGCCCATCTACGACAAAATTACCACCGTACTGTACGGCCTTATCCTGGTTACCGTGAACAGCTATGTACTGGACATGTACATCTCCGGTTCCCAGCAAAGCGTACAGCTGTTCATCCTGTCCCATGAGTATGAACGGATTGCCGATGCCATCACGCACGAGCTGCATCGCGGCGTCACCGTACTGGACGGCAAGGGCTGGTACTCCAAACAGGACACGAAGGTACTCATGGTCCTTACCCGCAAAACCGACCTGAACCTGCTGCTGCGCTATATCAAACAGATAGATTCACATGCCTTCCTTTCCGTGAGTTCCGTCAACGGCGTATACGGAAAGGGATTCGACACCATCAAGAAATAAGTTCTTTGAAATAGGGGATAAGCGCTTTCTCCCGGCGGCTTTTCCTTGCAATGAATCACCTGTTAGTGCTGTTTCTCGCACTCTGGTCGGCGCTGTCTACTGCTACGGCAGTGTACTTGTATGTACGCATGCGCCGGTTGGAGGCATCCTGGGACATTGTTCCCGAGGCGCAAGCCGAAGACAATGATCCCGCTCCCTATGAAACGGCGGCCATCGATCAGTTCCTGTACGACAGGTGTTGCCGGTATATGACCGATCGCCGGCCTTTCCTGGTAGAGTCCTTTACGCTCCAGGACCTGGCCAACGCGGTCTATACCAATAAGGCGTATCTGAGCAAGACCATCAACCGCTTTTCCGGCAAAAACTTCCGGCAGTATGTCAATTACTACAGAGTGATGTATTCGATGGAGTTGTTCCGGAACAATATGAGTCTCAGGATCAGTGCCTTGGCGGAACTGTCCGGTTTCCGTTCGGAGACATCTTACCTGCAAAGCTTCAAGAAGGTGATGGGCGAACAGCCCAGCCACTGGTGTGCCCGGATGCGCAGAAAGTATAATAAACGTAAATAACCCGGCAGGGGAATGCGGCTTATCCTTCTATCCCTTTCCACGTAGTTGGAACAGGGGCCGTTACATCCACCTCGGTCTTTTTGACGGGGTGGATGAACTGTATACGGCGGGCCAGGAGACAGATGCCGCCGTCCGGATTGGAACGCTTGGCGCCGTATTTGAGGTCTCCTTTGATGGGACAGCCCATGTGGGAGAGCTGGCAGCGGATCTGGTGATGCCGTCCGGTGAACAGTTGGATCTCCAGAAGGAAATAGCGGTCCGTTTTCTGGATCAGGGTGTATTGTAATTTGGCTTCTTTGCCGTTTTTGGATACATAGGATTTGTTCTGGGCCTCGTTCCGGGTCAGGAAATCCGTGAGCAGGTCGCTCTTTTTGGGCGGCTCTCCGGCCGTGAGGGCCCAGTAGGTTTTGTGGATTTCGCCTTTTCGGAGCATTTCATTCAGGCGTTCCAGGGCCTTGGAGGTTTTGGCAAAGAGCACGACGCCGCTCACCGGGCGGTCCAGCCGGTGTGGAACCCCCATAAATACCTGACCGGGCTTGCTGTCCCGCTGGGCGATGAAGGCTTTCAGGGTTTCTGAAAGCGGCTCATCCCCGGTTTTGTCGCCCTGGACAATCTCTCCCGTGCGTTTGTTGAAAACCAGCAGGTGATTGTCCTCGTACAGGATTCTCTCCTGCAAATCCCGGAACTCTTCCGGGCTCATTTCCCTGTATACTCCCATAGTGAATGCAAAGTTAAGGCTTTTTTCCGTTTTGTTTGAAGTGTGCAAAAAAAACTGTAGTTTTGCAGGTATGAAAAAAGCATTGATACTGGGCCTCTTGGCGGCCATCCTTACGTCCTGTGGCACAACTGCCAACCAAGCCGTGTATGCTACTTCCCAGGAAGAAGTGGTGGAAATCGGCTATGGGCAGGAAGTTCGCGGAAAACTCACCTCTTCCGTCTCCAGCGTTCCCAAGGAAAAACATCCCACCACCTACCGGAATATCTATGAGATGATCGTGGGCAAATGCGCCGGGGTTTCCGTCCGGGGAAACAGCATCTATATCCGGGGCATCAATTCCATCAATTCTTCCACGGAGCCTCTTTTCATCGTGGACGATTCGCCCCGGGATTCCATCGACGATATCAATCCCAATGACGTCAAAAGCATTGATGTTCTGAAGGATGCCGGTGCAACGTCCATCTATGGGAGCCGGGGCGCCAACGGCGTCATCATCATAAAATTGAAATAAACGACAATTATTTTTGTTATTTCGCAAAAAAGTCGTAAATTTGCGTTCCAATCTTCTGGATGTAGCGCAGTTGGTAGCGCACCTGGTTAGGGACCAGGAGGTCGCTGGTTCAAGTCCAGTCATCCAGACTTCTGATTGTCAGGCACTTACAGAAATGTAGGTGTCTTTTTTTTCTGCCTCCGGATCTGTTTCGTATGCCGTGGCCAGGGCGGGGGGCTCGCGGGATGGCGCTTGGCGCAGGTCCCGGCTTATTTGGCGCAGGTCTAATTATATGGCCGATGCCTGCGCCATGAATTGCCATTTTGTGCCTTCCTGTGGCGCAGGCATAGCCCCTGAAATTCGGCCTGCGCCATCCATGCCCCGGCCTGCGCCATCCATGCCCCAGCCTGCGCCATCCTCGCCTCGGCCTGCGCCGCGTATTCTCATCTTTGGTCGTGAAAACGGCGTTTGGGTGTCCAGACCAGAGAAAAATGCTTATCTTTGTTCAGACTAACCCATTGCATGCCGTGAAACACATTACCGCCATCTTACTGAGCCTGTTGCTGCTGGTGTCCTGCGACAGGCCGGCCCAACCCGGATTCATCGTTCAGGTGTCGCTGGGCGGCTGGAACCATCCGGACTATACGGCCGCGCAGATCATCGGCCGGCTGGACACCGTGTCCCGCCTGATTCCGGTGAAAAACGTCATCATTGGCTGGAGTACGGACAAGGAAATCTATCGGCAGGTAGGGGAATACCTGCATGGAAAGGGAATCGGGATGTACCTCTGGCTTCCGGTTTTCGCGGAGACGGAGGAGGTGTGTGACAACGTGCCGGCCGTGGACCTTTGGGGCAACGTTCCGGACCATTATGACCTGGCGGCAGGGGAGGGTTTCCGCTTCAACTGTCCTTCCCATCCGCAGAATATCACTAACGTCATCGGCATTTACGACCGCTTCTTTGCCGATTGCGGCTTTGACGGCGCCTTTCTGGACCGCGTGCGTACGCAGTCCTTCGTGAGCGGTGTGGGCGGCGTGCTCAACTGCGGATGCCCTTTGTGCCGGGAGCGCTTTGCGGCCGAAGGAGTGGACCTGGAAGCCGTACGGGCGGCCTGGGATGCCCGGGGCGATGCTTTCCTGTCGGTGAGCGGCTATACGCCTGCCCGGGGGTTCACTTTTACGGATCCCCTCGCGGCCGCCTTCTTCGAAGCCAAGGGACACATTGTGAGCCGTTCAGTGGCCGCCGTGGCCGACAGCCTGCGTGCACGGGGGCTTTCCATCGGCCTGGACCTGTATGCCCCTTTCATGGCGCCTTTCGTGGGACAGGATTATGCCATCCTGTCGGAGCATGCCGATTTTATCAAGCCCATGCTCTACCGCCAGACCTTTGCCCCGGCCGGCATGGGGTTCGAATATGAACTACTGAAAAAGGCGGTTCCGGGCGCCGAAGGTTATCCGTCTTTCCCGATGGAGGTGGCTTTCCTGGAATCCCAGCTGGAAGCCATGGAACCCTGGCCCTGCGCCAAGTATCCGGGCATTGAGATCAACTACTGGGAAGGCGTCGTGCCCACTTCTCCGGAATACGTGACGGAATCCCTGGACGCCGTGATGCGCCATCGGTTTGACGGGGCTGTCCTGTCCTGGAACATCATGGAAGCCCCCGAGGCCCACATCGCCTGCCTGGGGGGCTATAGATAGACTTTGCGGATAAAGGGGGTCTGGTATTGATAGGCCACCCGGGTGAGGTCCCAGCCGGGTTCCGTGAGGATGAGGGCCGCTTTTTTGCCCACGGTGATAGAGCCATACCGGTCCGACAATCCCATGGCATAGGCACTGTTCAGCGTGACGGCGTTGAAGGCTTCCACCGGCGTGAGGCGCATTTTGATGCAACCCTGGGCCATCACGAAGCGCATGTCGCCCGAGGGCGAGGAGCCAGGGTTGTAGTCCGATGCCAGCGCCACGCCCAGCCCTGCCTGGATGTAATCCTTGGCCCGGCCGTAGGGAAGTCCCAGGAAGAAGGAACTGCCCGGCAGCATGGTAGGCATGGTTTTGCTGCCCTTCAGTGCCTCTATCTCTGCATCCGTGGTGCGCTCCAGGTGGTCTACGGACAAGGCGCCGTGCCTGACGCCCACCTGCACGCCGCCGCTCACAGCCAGTTCGTTGGCGTGGATCTTGGGCGTGAGCAGGCCCCTTGCGGCCTCCAGGATACGCTCTGTGTCTTCCACGGTGAAAAAGCCGTCGTCGCAGAAAACGTCCACAAAATCTGCCAGTGGCGCTGCTTCCGGAAGAAGGTCGATCACCATCTGGACATATTCCGCGTGCGTGTACCCGCGCCCCACGGCGTGGGCGCCCAGGAAAGTGCTTTTCACAGCCGCCGGAACGGTTTCCCGAATGCGGCGGATGACCCGCAGCATCTTGAGCTCCGCTTCCGGTGACAGGCCATAACCGCTTTTGATTTCCAGGGCTACGGTTCCCTTTTTCATCATTTCTTTCACCCGCACCAGAGACTGCCGATACAGTCCCCGTTCCGGAGTCTGGCGCAGCCGGTCTGCCGAGTTGAGGATGCCGCCGCCCCGGGCGGCGATTTCCTCATAGGACAAACCATTGATTTTGTCCAGGAACTCGCCGTCCCGGCTGCCGGCATACACTACATGCGTGTGGCTGTCGCAGAAGCCCGGCATCACCATGCCGCCCCGGGCGTCGACAGATGCCCGATCGGGGTCGGGCATGACGGATCCGTCCTGGCCGGCTTGACCGGCCATCTTCGGGCAGGAAGCCATGGGGCCGAAGGCGGCAATGCGGCCGTCTTCGATGGAGAGCCAGGCATGCTCCAGCACGCCCGTCTGCCCCTGCGCCGCGCCCTGGACCCGGAGCACGCCCGAAGGCTGGATGCCCACCAGGTGGCCGATATTATAGATAAGACTCATTCTTGATGAACTGAATGGACTTTTCAATGAGCGGATGCATATAAGTGTCGGTGTCCACGAAAGGCACTTCCTTGCGGTAGTCGGCAAAGATCTGTTCCAGTTTGGGAGAGCTCTTGAGCGGACGGCGGAACTCCAGCGCCTGGGCGGCGTTGAACAGTTCGATGGCCAGCACCGTCTCTACGTTATCCACGATGCGCACCAGTTTGGTGGCGCTGTTGGAACCCATGGAAACGTGGTCTTCCTGGCCCTGTGACGAAGGAATGGAGTCGCAGGAGGCGGGCCAGCACAGGCCCTTGTTCTGGGATACGATGCTGGCGGCCGTGTACTGCGGAATCATGAAGCCGCTGTTCAGGCCGGGCGACGCCACCAGGTATTTGGGCAGGTCGCGGAGGCCGTCGATGAGCTGGAAAGTACGGCGCTCGGAGATGCTGGCGAGTTCGCTCATGGCAATGGCCAGGGAGTCCATGGGAATGGCGATGGGCTCTCCGTGGAAGTTGCCGGCCGAAATCACCATGTCTTCGTCGGGGAAGATGTTGGGGTTGTCCGTGGCCGAATTGATTTCGTTCTCGATCACGGACTTCACGTAAGCGATGTTGTCTTTTACGGCGCCGTGCACCTGCGGAATGCAGCGGAAGCTGTAAGGGTCCTGCACGTGCACTTTGGGCCGGTTGATGAGCTCACTTCCTTCCAGGATGTCCATGAACTTCTTTCCGGTGAGAATCTGGCCGGAGTGGGGGCGCAGCAGGTGTGTGAGCGGAAGGAAAGGCTCGATGCGGCCGTCGTAGGCATCCAGCGACATGGCGCCGATGAGGTCGGCCCAGGCGCTCAGGCGCATGCTTTTAAGGATGCTCCAGATGGCGTGCGCACTCATGAACTGCGTGCCGTTCAGCAGGGCCAGGCCCTCCTTGCTCTGCAGGCGGATGGGCTCCCAGCCCAGTTCTTTCCACACATCGGCGGCGGGGCGGCGAACGCCTTTGTATACCACTTCGCCCATGCCGATGAGCGGCAGGCACAGGTGAGCCAGCGGTGCCAGGTCTCCGGAAGCGCCCAGGGAGCCCTGCTGGTACACCACGGGCAGTACATCCTCGTTGAACATGTCCACCAGGCGCTGCACTGTGCAGAGCTGGGTGCCGGAATGCCCGTAGGAAAGGTTCTGGACCTTCAGGAGCAGCATCAGTTTCACGATTTCGGGACGGACGGTTTCTCCGGCGCCGCAGGCGTGGGACATGACCAGGTTGTGCTGCAGCTGGCTCAGGTCTTCCTTGGGAATGGTTACATTGTACAGCGAGCCGAAACCGGTGGTTACCCCGTAAACGGGACGGCCGATGTCTTCCATCTTGCGGTCCAGGTATTCGCGGCATTTGACGATGGCGTCTACCGCCTCCTGGGACAGGACCAGCTTTTCCTTGTTGTCAAGAATTTCTTTTACTCTCTCCAGCGAGAGATGGGCGTGGGATATGGAATGCATATTATTGTAAAGTTTTTCGGATTAAGTTTTCATCGGCCTCATGGGGGAGGGTGACGCGGAGTTCGGGGGTGCGGGCCATTTCCCGCTCGATGGCAAAGCGGGCGCCTTCGTTCCGGGCCCAGGAACGGCGGGCGATGCCGTTGTTGACGTCCCAGAACAGCATTTCGCGGATGTGGCGGGCGCTGTCTTCGGAGCCGTCGATGACCATGCCGAAGCCGCCGTTGATGACCTCGCCCCAGCCTACGCCGCCGCCGTTGTGGATGGAAACCCAGGTGGCGCCGCGGAAACCGTCGCCGATAACGTTCTGCACCGCCATGTCGGCCGTGAAGCGGGATCCGTCATAGATATTGGAGGTTTCGCGGAAGGGGGAGTCCGTGCCGGATACGTCGTGGTGGTCGCGGCCCAGCACGATGGGGGCCGATATTTCGCCTTTCCGGATGGCCTCGTTGAAGGCCAGGGCAATCTGGGTGCGGCCCTCGCAGTCGGCGTACAGGATGCGGGCTTGGGACCCCACCACCAGGTGGTTGCGGCCGGCTTCCTGGATCCAGTGGATGTTGTCCCGCATCTGGCCGGCAATCTCTTCGGGGGAGTGCGAAGCAATCTCTCCCAGCACCTTCATGGCAATCTCGTCGCTCTTGCGGAGGTCTTCCGGCTTTTCGCTCATACACACCCAGCGGAACGGGCCGAAGCCATAGTCAAAGTACAGCGGCCCCATGATGTCCTGCACGTAGGAAGGATAGCGGAAACGGCCGTCCGGGAGCAGTACATCGGCCCCGGCGCGGGAACTCTCCAGGAGGAAAGCGTTGCCGTAGTCAAAGAAGTACATGCCCTGGGCGGCCAGCCGGTTGATGGCGGCCACATGGCGGCGGAGGGAGGCCTGTACGGCTTCCTTGAAGCGTGCCGGTTCTTCGGCCATCATCCGTTTGCTCTCTTCCAGGCTATAGCCCACGGGATAGTAACCGCCGGCCCAGGGGTTGTGTAGGGAGGTCTGGTCGCTGCCCAGGTCCACGTGCACGTTTTCATCGGCCAGGCGTTCCCACAGGTCTACCACATTGCCCACATAGGCCAGGGAAACCACTTCCTTGGCATCCACGGCCTGGCGAATGCGGGGGATCAGTTCGTCCAGGCTGGTGTGAAGTTCATCTACCCAGCCCTGCTCATAGCGCTTTTCTGCGGCCTTGGGGTTGATTTCCGCCGTAACACTTACCACGCCGGCAATGTTGCCGGCCTTGGGCTGGGCACCGCTCATGCCGCCCAGGCCCGCGGTCACAAACAGCTTACCGGCCGGGCTGCCACCCTGTTTCCGGGCGGCGTTCATGACCGTGATGGTGGTGCCGTGCACGATGCCCTGCGGGCCGATGTACATGTAGCTGCCGGCGGTCATCTGGCCGTACTGGCTCACGCCCAGGGCGTTGAAGCGCTCCCAGTCGTCCGGTTTGGAGTAGTTGGGAATGACCATGCCGTTGGTGACGATGACCCTGGGGGCGTCCTTGTGGCTGGGGAACAGGCCCAGCGGATGGCCGGAGTACATGACCAGCGTCTGCTCGTCCGTCATGGTGGCCAGATACTGCATCACCAGCCGGTACTGCGCCCAGTTCTGGAAAATGGCGCCGTTACCCCCGTAGATGATGAGTTCGTGCGGATGCTGGGCCACCCTTTCGTCCAGGTTGTTCTGGATCATGGCCATGATGGCGGCTGCCTGCCTTGAGCGGGCAGGATATTCGTCAATGGGGCGGGCGTATATCTTATAGGAAGGCCTGTAGCGGTACATGTAAATGCGGCCGTACTCCTTCAGCTCCTGCGCAAACTCCGGTGCCAGCTGGGCATGAAGGGCCTCCGGAAAGTACCGGAGGGCGTTTTTCAGGGCAAGCACCTTTTCTTCGGCGCTCAGGATATCCTTGCGCTTGGGGGCGTGGTTGATCTCTTTGTCATAGGGTTTGGCTTCCGGCAAGTCTTTGGGAATACCCGCCAGAATTTCTTCTTGAAAGGTCATAGTTCAATGTGGTTATTAACTTCATCCAGTACTTGCTTCTCCAGGGCCAGGGCTTCGGCCACGATGGCATCGGCCCGCTCCAGCAGTGGCCGGGCGGGGGTTTTGTCCGTGAGGCCGGCGGCGTTGATGCGTACGTTCAGGCGGGCGCCTTGGACAGCGGCCACGGCGGCGAGGGCCGCTACGCCGGCATCGGAGGCCGATGCAGGGTTGCCCTCGCGGGCCATCTGCAGGGCCAGCGGCAGCGCCTTCAGGCTGGCTTCCATGGTGCGCAGCGGCACTTGGGCGGCGTATAAGGTGGCCTCTTCCAGGGCCCGTGCCCGTGCGGCCTTCTCTTCTTCCGTACCCTTGGGCATGGAGAAGCAGTCCATGATGCGGTTGAAGGCGGCGGTGTCTTCGTCAATGAGCAGCAGTAGCTCGTCCACGAGTTGCTGGCCCTGTTCGGCTACGTCGGAAAACTCCTTCCAGCGTGCGTCCCAGCCGCGTTTGTGCGAACTCAGGTTCGCCACCATGGTGGCCAGGGCGGCGGCAAAGGCGCCCATCGAGGCCGATACGGACCCGCCCCCGGGCGCCGCGCTCTCGGATGCCGTTTCCCGCGTAAAGGCTTCCACCGTCATCTGGGCCAGGCCATGCGGATCGTCGGCCATCAGGTATTCGATGACCTTTTCCTTGGGGTTGAAAGGCTTTAAATCGTCCAGGGACATGCTCTTGACGGCAATCTTCACAATTTCTGCCTCGCTGATGCCCAGGGAGCGCTGCTGTTTTTCCAGGTAGAAGCGGCCGGCTTCCAGGAGCACGCGCTTGGGGACCAGGCCCACAATCTCGGCGCCGGTTACCCGAAGGCCCCGGGCGGCCGCTTTGGCACTCACTTCTTCAAAGGCCACATGCAGGGGCGTAGCGTCTATGTCCGTGATGTTCATGGACACCTGGGCAATGCCGTATTCGTCTATGTACCAGCCGATGGCCTTAGTCCCTTTCAAGGTCCCGGGAATCCATCCTTCTCCGGAGGGGTTCTTCCGGCCTTTTTCGCGCACGTCGAAGGCTACGGCCATGGCACGGCGGGTGCTGGTGGTATTCAGGTTGAAATTCACGGCCACGAGGAAGTTGCGGGCGCCCACATTGGTGGCACCGGCCTTGGCGGCCACTTCGTCCCAGGCGCCGCCGAAGTCCGGCTGGCGGGCCGGGTCGGCCATCTTTTCCGGCAGGGCCTCGTATTCGCCCTCCCGGCATACCGCCAGGTTCTTGCGTTCCGGCTTGAAGGCGGCCGCTTCGTAGCAGTAGCAGGGAATGCCCAGTTCCTTCCAAAGGCGTTCCGCCAGGCTGCGGGCCAGCGCCGCACATTCTTCCAGGGTGATGCCGGCCACGGGAATCAGGGGCAGTACGTCTGTGGCGCCGCTGCGGGGATGTGCCCCGTGATGCTGGCGCATGTCAATGAGTTCCTTCGCTTTGGCAGCGCCGCGGAAGGCGGCTTCGCACACGGACTCGGGCTCACCCACGAAGGTGACCACCGTGCGGTTGGTGGCCTCGCCGGGATCTACGTCCAGTACCCGGATACCCTCCACCGTCTGGATGGCGGCTACAATGGCGTCAATGACGCTTTTGTCACGTCCCTCGCTGTAGTTGGGGACGCATTCGATCAGTTGTTTCATGATAGTTCAGGATGTTCTTTCAGTAATTGGTCTGTCCAGGAGCGGAAGTCACTCCAGCGGTAGAAATTGCCCTGGACAGGGGTGAGTTGGGGCAGATAGGCGTCGTTTTCGTTCATCACTACTTTGAAGAGGATGTCTCCCTTCTTGTTCTTGTAGAAGACAAACAGCAGGGTGGCCGCCATGGGGATGTTGTAGTTCTGGAACCAGTATTTGGCCTGTTCCGGCTTTTCCGGAATGGTTCCCCAGCCGTTGAGGTCAATCAGGGTTACCAGGCCTTCCAGGATGTAGTCGTGGCCAAAGCGCAGGTGGGCTGCCTGGTTGGGATCCAGGAAGGAGGCTTCGGCCTTTTGAATGATGTCCTGGAGTAGGGGAATCATGGTATAACGGGCGGTGATGTCGCTGCGGAAAGAGAGGTAATTGTCCGCCTCCCAGAAGCGCAGACGCTGCTCCGGGGAGAGCAGGTCGTCGAACAGGGGCCTGGGCTCGTAGTTGTGGTAGCCGCAGAGGAACTGCCACAGTTCATGGACAAAGTCTGCGGCTCCGTCCTTGAAACTGTCCAGGAAACGGCTGTCCGTGAACAGTTTGTCCAGCACTTCCCGGTAGCCGGAGGTGCGCTCGAAGAAAGCCTGGATGCTTTCCATCTCCGACTCGTCTTTTTCCCCTTTGAAATGGCGGACCAGGGATGAGGGCGCACTGGGCGGGGCCACGATGCCCATCCCAACATGGTCCGAGTGCAGACGCACGGTCAGTTTGGGATTGCCGCCCTTGAGGCCCAGGGTAAAGGCACCCATGCTCACGATGCAGCGCTGCCCGGTAGAGGAAATGGCCTCCACTTTCTTGCGGCCCTTGAATACCTGCGGGAACTGCCCGTAAACGAATTCGCCGATGGCCAGGTGCTGGTCGTATCCCAGCGGAACCAGGTCTCCGGCATTGATGTAAGGCTCCATGTACACTTCCTTGTACTTTCGGGCGAAGTCTTTGCCGTAGGGCGTGAGTACATCCAGTTCCGCGGCTTTGTCAAAGACATCGCGCAGGAGCGTGTACGTCTTGGAATCCCAGGCATAGCGCGAGCCGTGCCGGCCATAGTGACTGATGTAGAAGGGTTTGTAGCCGGCAGGCGCCTTGGAAAGGGTGCCGAATTCGTCCAGCCGATGGGGACCTTCCATCCCGTAGGACTTGCGGATGTCCGCCTTTACGGTCTCTAAGACTTGGTATTGCTGGGCATGCAGCAGGAGACAGGGGAGCAGGGCTCCCAGGAGGAGGGTTATTAGTTTTTTCATAACTATCAAAGATAGTCATTTTTTCGCTTATATGATAAAGAAACGAAGTTTTTTGCCCATCCTGTATCTTTTGCGGTCGGCCTTCCGCTATTAAAGTTTGCCCTGCATCTGTTTCCGGCGTTTTTCGTAATACTCGTGCCGTTTGGGGTTTTCGGGGAACCAGCCGCGGAGGACCCGTTTTTCCTGCAGGAACATCTCGTGGATGCCCCAGAGGCAGCAGAAGGCAAAGCCGCCGATGATGATGGAAAGGGTGTCGTTCTCTATCAGCAGGGATAGTGCGCAGAAGCCCAGTCCGGCCACCAGCCAGATCCACCAACAGCCTTTTCCCCAACAGTATTCCATCCGGATGACGGCCGGATGGCAGATTCCTATGCTCAAAAATACGGTTGCACCGATGATGATACCGCTGAAATTCATGTTCTCTTTAATTGATAGTCAAGGTATAGGAGCCCGGCCCGTAGGTCCGGACCTCGTTTTCTCCCGGCAGGGTAACGGAAGCCCGTGCCCCTTCGGGAATGCTGAAGCGCCACGTGCAGATGTCTCCTTCGTACTTCCAGGCGCTCCGGATGGTGCCGGCGGCGCTGTGATAGACAGCGTCCATGCTGCCCAGCCGCTTGTCCGGAACGGGGCGCATGAGAATGTGCCTGAAACCGGGCTCTGCCGGGTCTGAGGCAATGCCGGCGGCGGTTTCCCATATCCATTGGCACACGCAGCCATAGGCGTAATGGTTGAAACTGTTCATGCCCTTGGGCCCCATCCCGGATTCCCGCGTATAGCTGTTCCAGCGCTCCCAGATGGTGGTGGCGCCATTGTCAACGGAATAAAGCCAGCTGGGGTTCTTGCGCTGGAACAGGAGGTCCCAGGCCAGGTCGGCCATGCCGTTTTCCGTCAGGGTTTGCATGAGGATGGAGGTGCCCAGGAAACCGGTCTGGAGGCATCCTCCATGGGCGGCGAAGTTCTCCCGGAGGCGGGTGATCATGGCGCCTTTGGCCTCGCCCTCCAGCAAAGAGAGTTTCAAGGCGAACAGCGCCGGGGTCTGCATGGTGTTCAGGATGTCCAGTTTAAAGCTTCCGTCTTCGTTCAGGAAAGATTCGCGGATATAGGCCTTTGCCTCCTGCAGCATGGCTTCGTACCGCCCGGCATCTTTTCCGGAGGCGGCGGCCATGTCCCGCATCATCCCCGCATCCATCGCCCAGTAACAGGCGCCCAGATAACTCCAGTACTCAACGGCTTCCGGCAGCGGTTGTCTGTTGCCTTGGGCGTCTTTGGGCGTGAAGGCACTGCGTCCGGAGGTTTCCAGCGCCTCGAACGAAAGCCAGTCGGCATACTGCTGTCCTCCGGCTTCCTGGGCAATCAGCGGAAAATGGTAGCGCGTCTCGGAAACGTGGTTCAAATACCGCTCCATGGCGTCCCAGTTCTGCTCGATGATGTCTGTATCGGCAAACTGCTTCCAGATGATCCACGGGACGATGACGCCGGCGTCCGACCAGCCGAAGCGCATGGGGCTGAGTCCGTTCATTCCCAGGGGAGCCACCGAGCGGAATGCCCCGGATTCGACCTGCGTGTCCCGCATGTCCCGCATCCATTTATGGAAGAAACGGGAGGTATTGGCAAAGAAACTGCCGGCTTCCGTAAAAACCTGTGTGTCCGCTGTCCAGCCCTGCCGTTCATCGCGCTGGGGGCAGTCCGTAGGAACCGAGAGGTAATTGGATAACTGACCCCACCAGGTATTGGAAATCAGTTTGTTAATGCTTTCGTCGCCGGTGGTGATGGAGCCGGTTTCCATGTCTTCCGTAATGGAAGTGACGGGAATCGAGCGGACCGAGCGAAAGCGGACATCGGCATTGGCCGTAACGGAGATATAGCGGTATCCGAAGAAGGTACGGCGGGGCATATACTCCGTCCAGCCTTTTTCCGGGCCGAAAACATAATCCAGCCGGAAGCAATCCGAAGGGGTGCGCAGGTTGGTGCGGTGGACACTGCCCTCCGGCCCGTCCATCCCCCGGCTCCCGGCGCCATTGCCGTCGTTGAGGATTTCGGCCGGGAGGCAGGTGAGGGCGGTGCCTTCGGCGCCCCGGAACACGAATTCCGGCACGGCGGAGGCATTCTGGCCGAAGTCGACGATCAGGGTTTCGCCATCATGCAGGACCATGGTCTCTCCGTCCTTGTATTCGCGCAGCCGGACCACCTTGCCGAATTCTCCTTCTCTGGCACCCTCGATATCCTTGTAAACATAGGCCTCGACGGGTTTAAGGGCCAGGTCTGACCGGTAGCAGACTTCTGCACCTGCCGTAGGGACAATCTCTCCGGAAAACTCGGTATTCACTTCCGGCACCTGGAGTTTTTCCGGCGTTTCATATCCCGGGAGGATGCGCGCGTCGTACGCCTCCCCGTCGAAGATGCCGGCGTGTGTTACCGGCCCTGCGATGCCGGCGGTCCAGTCTGCCGTGTTGGTCCCCAGAAGCTGCTTGCTGCCATCGGCAAAGGTGAGTTCCAGGACGGCCCGGAAGGCCGGTTTCCGGCCCGTCATGCCCTTATGGCCGTTGCGGGTGACGACTCTGTCGGCCCACCAGCCGGGCGTTACCTGGGCCGACAGGATATTCCGTGCCCCGGCGGCCTTCTTGAAGGCTTCTGTAATGTCGTAGGTATATGAAATCCGGGTTTTCTGCGGGTGGGTGAAGCCGGGCTTCAGGGCGTCGGTACCCACCGGCTTTCCGTTGAGGTACAGCTGGTAGATGCCCAGGGCCGTGGTCATCCAGCGGGCCGATACCACCTTCCCCGGATTGGTCACGGTGCTCAGGAACCAGCTGGCGCCGTCCGCCGCCCGCCGGTGTCCTTCCTGTCCGTTGACGACATCGGTGATCACCGGCGCATCCACGGCCGAAATCCACTGGGACTGCTCCCATGCATTCCCTTCCAGCGCCTCTGAACGTGTACCGACGACGGCACTGTCGACGCATCCCGCCACTACCATGAGCAGGGCCGATGCCAGTATATTAACCCATTTCATATCAGAAGTTTTTATGTTCTGCGAAGTTAACGTTTTTTTGCTTTTGGCGCAATGGGTTGGGAAGATGGATTACAGGACTTTGACGAGCGTGAGGCCGCTTCTCTCTCCGGCGACGTAACGGGCTTCTCCATCGGCGTTGGGAAGTGGATTTACCCGTGGATTTTTGACTGAGCGTTTTTCTTAAATGCTTGATACATAGCTTGTTGTGCGTTTTCCTCCCGGCCATTTTTCCGGGAGGAAAATACGTAAGTTGCAATGGAACAGTTACTTAGAAAAAACGGCGGCAAAAGGTCAGGAGGGCAGCATGCCGCGCGTTCCCTATTTTTTTCGTATCTTTATGCGGAAAAGGCAGGAAAACGATGTTGTTGGAAAGGCGCATTCTCATCATGATTGTCTTCGTGGTCACGGCCATCTGCGGCTGCGGCCACGGCGGACCGGCATCCATCCCACGGATGGCGGAGGGGGTCCTGGACCTGCAGGACAGTGTCACTCTGGGGCTGAAAAGATATGCCGACACGCAGTGGATAGACGTTTTCCGCTCGGACGGATATGTAAATAATGCCGTCCTGGCCCACTTCCGGGGGAAGTACTACTGCATGTGGCAGCAGTCGGAAAAGGACGAGGATTCGCCGGACACCCACATTCTGTATTCCACCAGTCCCGACGGCCAGAGTTGGAGCGGGCCTGCCGTCCTGGTCCCGTGCACCGGAGAGTACTTTTCCTCTCCCGGCGGATGGCTTCCCCATGGGGATACGCTCACCGCACTGGTGAATTACATCTATGCACCCGACCGTTCCCAGGGAGGGAAAGCTTTTTATGTCTCCACTGCCGACGGTCTCCATTGGAGCGAGCCTCGGCCCGTCTCAATGGCGGACGGAACTCCGGTCCAGGGCATCTTTGAACAGGATCCGCTGGCTCTTCCCGGCGGAAGAACCGTGGGCGCTGTCCATTTCCAGCCGTGGACCACGCTCTGCCCTGTTTATACGGACGATCCTTCCGGGGTAAGGGGATGGAAAAAGGCCGATTTCCCGGAAGGGGAGGGCCATCCCATCGAGCCCAGTCAATATGTGGTCGGGGACGGCGCCCTGGTGATGTTCATGCGGGACCAGGAGTCCTCTTTTGTCAAACTGTTTTCCGTATCGGCAGACAGGGGAGAGAGCTGGAGTGCCCCCCGCCGCACCAACATTCCCGATTCCCGATCTAAGCAGTGCACGGGGACACTTCCGGACGGGCGTACTTTCTGGGTGGGCAATCCCACCGGCAGCAAGTCCCGCCGGGTACTGGCCATCTCTTTTTCTGACGACGGATACCTCTACGAAAAGGCCTTCCTGCTGGCCGATCCCGGGGATTTGCCTGCGAGGAGAAAGGAGGGACGATACAAAACCCCCGGATACAACTATCCCAAAGCCTGCCTTGTGGGAGACACCCTGTGGATAGCCCTGTCCGTGAACAAGGAAGACGTGGCCGTGGTACCTTTAGAGATTGCCCCTTCCCGGTAAAGGCCGCTTAATCGGGTATAATTGACAAAAATGTTTGGTGACGGCCGCGAGGTGGCATCACCTTTGCCACGTTGACGTAAAAACAGCATTGTACGGAGGCCGCTGAAAAAGTAGAGTGTTTTTTTTCGCCAGAGAATCTGATTATTGAGATGATCCCGGACTTTGTGTTGTTCGGGATCATTTTTTCAATT
>CACZUR010000024.1 GCA_902784435.1 uncultured Bacteroidia bacterium
TCGTTATCTGGAGCCATTTCAAACCACCAGGAAAGCTCGTTTCCTACTCCTTCAATGTCCTCAAGGCCAAACATGATATTGAAGGCCTTGTAGATGGCACCCCAGAATGGCGATATGTAAAACGGGACGTATTGCGCCTGGTCATCGTCCCAGATGAGCTCGAAGGCTTTGTCCAGTTTATCCTCTTTCTCTTGTGCGTATTGGATGGCGGCAAGGAAGTCTTTGAATTGTTCGCGGGTGGGTATCATAGTCGTTTTTTTGCCAAATATAGGGTTGCGGAAGTCGGTTTCCAAATCTTTGCAAACCTTGCAAGGATTTGCGGGGCGCTTTGGAAGCGAGTAACTTTGCCAAAAATGGAGGACGTATGAAAAGGGACAAACTGACTGTGCCGCTGATGGAGCGGGCAGAACATGGGAATCAGAATCTGAACGGGACTTGCGTGAACGGGCGTTCGCGGGAGTTGCTGTTGGAAATACGTGAACTGTTGAATGTGTTTGCGCCTGCGGGGGATGATTATCGTCATTCGCTGTGGATGGAGGTGCCCAGAGGGAAGCCGTCAGATTGGGCCTCTTTCCGTGAAATGAAGCGCTGGGACGAGGATATCAAGACGCGCGCGGATTATCTGAAAGAGTGGAAAGCCAATTATCCGATGGAGTCGCAGTGGTATCACATTTCGGTGAGCCGCTACAAGGGGCACACGTATCTGCATATGGTGGAGAATGACCATTGGTGGTGTGAGGTCCACGATGATGATGGAAAGCACGCACATCAGGAAGATATGGAGTGGCTGCTGAAACCACTGGCAGAATTCCTGCGGGAGAAGGTGCCGGTCATTGCGGCAGATGTAGAGGCTTATAACCAGTATGTCGATGAACATCTCCCCAAGCGGCAGCGGACGGGGCGGATTGCCCGCAAAGATCTGGACCGGATTGTGCCCTGGCAGAGACGCAAGCCGAGGAATCTGAAGCGCGTTATCAAGATGCTGAAGGAATGTATCGCGAATGAGGCGGTTTACCGGATGACGGAGCCTAAATGGGTGGGTGATAAGCTGGAGAAACCACAGGCACCAATTTACGATGTGGTTTTGCCGGCATGCTATCGGGAGCCGCTCCCTCATATGAGCATACGAATCTATGCGAAGTACTTCCGAGTGGCGTATATGGCCTATAAGGAGCACTTCCGGCATCTGATGCGTAGAAGCCGAAGAGAGCGGGAGGAGTATGAACGATGGGTGGCGGAATCATCAGCTCTATCAGATATTGAATTCTACCGGCGTTACCAGCTCGGCCGGCACGGGGAGATTACTGACGAGACGGATTTCGACAGCGAGGAGGCGTTTAAGGAGATGGCCTTTGACCATTACGGAGAGCTGGGCTTGTCGCGGAACGATGTTCATGCGGTGGATTATTATACGCCTGGCAAATGGCTGATTACTTTTGGCGTGAGTTACTCGGCATGGGTGGATGCGGGCTGCGAGATTGCACTGGCGCTGTACGAGGCCGGGGCTCCGCTGCTACTGCATAATGCGAAAAAAATGCTTGATATTCTGGAAGGTAAGGATTATGTGAAACTGACGCCACATACCTTCCACGATTACCTGAATCATCACGAAGAGGGAAGCGTGTTCGATTTGCCTTATGAGTGCTATCTGGGGAATGGGGATGAGATTACGCGGGAGCAGTACGACGAGATTGTATCGCTGGCCACATGGGAACCGGAGGGTGAGCTGAAGTTGGATGAGACCGTACCGATGAACGATTCTGTATATAATCCCATCCGGGAAGAGGTTTCCGAACCGATGACAGTATGCAAGATATTGGAGCGGCTCGAGGAGAAATACGGGATAGGCATTGGAATCAGCAACTACGATGACTATCAGCACTGTTACCTGTATGGTCGAAAAAGTGGCAGAGATATAGAGATTCAAGATAAGAAGTTTCTGCCGACAAATGAGGCAATGCTGGCGATACTGAGGATGTTTGCTAAGGAGATTGAGGAATAAAAATCTCATTTTTTCTTTTGCATTTCAACAATCATTTCTATATTTGTAGACGGGTGCCCTAACCACAGCGCCCGTCTGGAACTATGAACGCTTTCAGTGACATCGATTCGTTGCTGCGCGTCATCTCCCGGGAAAAAGACATACTCAGATTCCTGTTCGTGAGCAGGAAGGCGCCGTCGCTCCGGGCGGAGCAGGCGCTGGAGCATTTCCTATCCCAGGACAGCCGCCGGCTGGACTATCTTCTGGAACACGGGGTCATCCGCGAGGCGGACGGCCTGCTGGTACTGGAGGATACCTACCTGCGCTTTTTCGAGGAGGTACTGGAGGTAAATGAGGAAATCAACGTGCTCTCCGTGAAGCAGCACATCGATGCGCTGAACGAGAACATCGAGCTATGGCTCACGGTGGGTTCAGACGCGCGGAAGCATCGCTATATGGGGGAGATCCTCCGAATCCTCCGGAGCATCGCCCTTTCCACGCACCGCAATGTGATTGACCTCAAGCGGGCCATCGACAGCACCTACAAGAATGAGCGGGACTATGCCGTCAAGCGCAAGCGCCTGGAGAACCTGGACCGCAAGCGGGCCGATATCGCCCTCCTGATCAAGGAGGCGGAAAAGCTCTTTGACGAGCGTCAGCTATGGATGTCCATCTGAAGGAAACGGTGGCCATGGTAAATGATTCGCTCACAGAGGCTTACCATGGATTACTGGAACTGGACCGCCAAATTATTGTGTACCTTAATAAGATTGAGGCAGAGCAGCGGCTGGTGGAGAAAATCCGCCGCATCAAGTTCCTCAAGGACCAACTGGTGTGGGAGAACAGCACCGATGTGATTTGGGCGCTGCAGACGCATCGGCCCGCCTTTCTGGAAAAACGTCCGTGGTATAACTGCCTGCCGTCGCTGGAGGCCCTCACCAATACGCCGGATGGCATTGCCGCCCTGAAGGAGGCGCACACGGCGCTGAAAAGCCCCACGGCCCGTCGGAAGACAGACCCGGAGCCGCTCTCCCCGGAAGAACTCTCCCGCGGAGCCGTGGTAAAGGACACCCTGAACACCTTCGAGGTCCGAAACGCCTTCCTGGGCAGCTCGCAGGACCTGATGACTTTTTTATTAGAGAGGTGGGATGTTTTTTCTGGAGCATCGGCCTTCTCTTTAGCTCCAGAAAAAGCGTCCCGCCTCTCCGAGGACGTTCTTACCCTTTTCTGCCGCCTGGCGGTGGAATTCGACGAAGATTTCCGCATCACCGGGGAGTACCGTGAGGCGGGAGGCTTTCTGTATCCACTCATTTATCCGCGTTAGATCATGATCAGGACCAAAGAAATATTCGAGCTCCTCTCCCGGGGAGGATTCATCAGCCAGGACAGCACCCGGGCCGATGTCCGTCGCCTCTATGACTATATAGAGGAGAATTTTGACGAATATAAGGCTTATTATCAAGGCATTGGCTTTGTGCTGGAGCAGGGGAACGGGTATTTCCATTTCTCCCGGGAGGAGTCCCGCACGGAACTCACCCGTAGGCTCACGTCCCTAGGCGTCTGGATTGACCGCCTGGATTTTGTGAAAACCTTCCACAGCGGTTTTTCCACCGGCGTGCGCTTTACGCCATCGGCTATCACGGAAGCCATTTCGGCCGATGTGGAGCTGAAAGAGAAGGCGCGCAAGCTCTATCCCGGGCAGCACAGCGCCAAGGACACGGTCCAGATGCTGGTGGACGATCTGGAAAAGGCGGGATTCATCGAACTGGAGAATGAGTTCGAACAGGTGTACAAGGTGACATCGGCCTTCCATTTCCTGGAAGGGCTGGTGGAAATGTTAACAATCAGCGAGGAGGAGGCCGCCGATGAGACAGCTCAGTAGAATTGTATTTGTGAACAGCGCCAACATCCGTTACGGAGAGGTGCGCCTGGACGGAAATGTGCATCTGATTGGTACGCAGGGCGTTGGAAAGAGCACCGTGCTCCGTGCCATCCTGTTTTTCTATACGGGTGACAAGATGCACCTGGGCATCAGCCGGGAAAAGAAGTCGTTTGACGATTTCTATCTCCCGGGCGCCAATTCCTACATTGCCTATGAAGTGGAGAGCGAGTTTGGCGCCTTTACGGTGCTGGTTTTCCGCTCGCACGCGCACAGCGTTTTCCGCTTTATCGGGGCTCCGTTCCGGCAGGAATGGCTTATTGACGAGGCAGGGGAGGTGACGGCCGACTCTTCTGTCATCCGCCGCCGCGTGGAGGGCGCTCCCATGACCCGTATCGTGGACGAGTACCAGGAGTACCGGGACATCATCTACGGGAACAAGCGTGCCACCGGCAAGGAGTTTGCCCGCTTCTGCATCATGGAAACGGCTAAGTATCAGAACATTCCGCGAAGCCTCCAGAATGTGTTCCTGGGCGCCAAGGTGGATGCCGATTTCATCAAGGATATCATTATAAGGTCCCTCGGAGACGAGGAGCCGGGCATCGACCTGGTGTATTTCCGCAGCCAGCTGGCAGGCTTTGAACGGGAGTATAACGACATTTCCCAGTGGTTCCAGAAGAACAAGCAAGGGGAGGTGACGGTGCGTCGCCAGGGGGAGAAGGTCGTTGAGTTGTATCGGAAGCTCCTATATCTGGACGATGAACTGACGGGCAGCCTCCTGGAGCTCCGCTACGCCCGTCGCTATGCCCGGGAGCGGATTCCGCTGCTGGACAGACAGGTGGAAGAGACGGAGGTGCTGCAACAAAAGTGCAAGGACAGGCTGGCCGATTTGCAGGACAAGTTTAACCACGAGCTCTCTGCCCTGGAGCAGGAACTGGGCGCCCTGAACGATAAACTGGAGAAGATTCCCAAGCTTCGGAAGCAATACGAAGGACTTGGTATCCAGACAATTATTGAGGAGGATGGGCAGGAGCCGGCGCTACAGGCCTCGTTGGAATCGGCCCAGGCGCTCCGCAACCGGCTCACCCGGGAGTATGCCGATATCACGGCCAAATACAAGGATCGGGAACGGGAGCTTAAGCTGGGCTTTGAGGCCTGGCGCGCGGCCCGGCAGGGGAGGAAGGTAGAGATTGGCGCAGCGCTGAATGCGCAGATTCGAAAGCTTTCCGAAGCGCTCCAGGCGGGGCTCTCCGGCGTTGAAGAGGCCTTCCGGGAGCGGGTATCGGCGCAGGAGAGCCTGCTCACGGACCTGCAGGAGCGGATGGCGGCGGCAGATAAACAGCTGGCGCTCGCGGCCCATCTTTCGCCTTTTGCCCAGGAGATTCAGGCTGCCCGGGATGAGCAGTCCCGCCTCGCCGGCGAAAAAGGCCGCCTGGAGGCATCGGCAAAAACGCAGGAGGCGCTTGTGGAGAAACTCATGCAGGAAGGGCAGTTCCAGCAGCATCGGGAAGCGCGCGAGTGGGACGACCAGCTTTCGGAGGTGGGGGCGCAGATGAAGGGCCTGGATGCCCAGATTGCGGAAATCGACCAACTCCTTGCCTCTATGGACGGTTCCCTGATCCAATGGCTTTCCCGGCACAAGCCCGGCTGGGAAGAGACCATCGGCAAGGTGGCCGATGAACGTACAGTGCTCTATGCCAAGAATTTATACCCTTCCGAGGTGAAGGGGGATTCCCTGTTTGGGGTGGATTTGGACCTGAGCTCTCTCAAGATGCGTGTGCGCACACCGGAGCAGCTGATGAAGGAAAAAGGGCAGCGGGAAAAGGAACTCTCCGCGCTGAAAGAGCGGCAGGAGGGTCTTCTGGCAGAGAAAGAGTCAGCGCTTGCTACCCTTCGGAAGAAGTACAACGCGCGCATTAAGCCGCTGAAGGACGAACTCTCCGGCCTGCAAGCGGCCGCCCTCATGCTTCCGGCTAAGCTGGAGGATGCCGGAAAACGCCTCTCGCTCCTGGAAGAAAACACCCGCAAGGCACGGGAAGATGCGATGGGGAAGTGCAGGGAGGCCCTGCAGGCACTGACCGCGGAGAAGGTGCTGGCTGCGGAGGCCCTGAACGCCCTCCTGAAGGAGAAAGAGGCTGAGGTCCAGAAGCTTAAGGAGGCCGATGCCCGCAAGCGCAAGTCGCTGCAGAAGCAGCACGACGATGCTCTCACCCGGGTGGAGGCGGAGATTTCTACCCGGGAGAAGGAACTCTCAGCAGAATTGGAAGCACTGTATGCGGAGCAGACCCGGGAACTTTCCGGGCAGGGGGCCGATGCTACGGCGCTGGAACGCTGTGAAAAAGACATCCGGGAGCTGCAGGAGCGGCTGAAACGGATTGCCCGGAACAAGGAGACCCTTTTCAAATACCGGAAAGACAAGGAGGACTACCTGGACAAGAAGGAAATCTTCCTCTCGGAAAAGACCAAGGTGGAGGGGAAAAAGACTTCGCTGTCAGAGCGTTACAAACTTAAGCAAAGAAAAGAAGAGGATGCCCTTGCCCGCGCTACGGAAGCCCTTCAGGAACTGCGGGATGCCGTGAAGCAGCTCCGGGAAGGCCTCTCGGAGGCGGAAAATTTTGAGCAAAGTAACGCCCTGCCTCTTCTCCCGGAGGGGCGGGAGAATAAAACGGACAAGACCTGCCGGCAGCTCATCGACACCATCCACCGGGTCCTGAGCGAAAAACGGAATACGGAACAGGCTTTCTATCAGAGCGTTAATGCCTTCACTTCCCACTTCAGCCCCGGCAATATCTTCGATTTCAAGACCGACAACCACTCCGACGAGGAGTACCGCGCCTTTGCCTCCTCGCTGGTGGAATTCATGGAGAGCGACAAGATAGAGGAATTCCGCAGCCGCACCAGCGGGCATTACACAGAGCTGCTCCTTCGCATCTCCCACGAGATGGACGAGGTCTCCCGCAATTCCTCCGAGATTGCCGGCATCGTCAAGGACATCAACTACGACTTCAAGGAGAAAAACTTCATCGGTGCGGTGAAAAGTATTGAGCTCCGCACCATCCCGTCGGCCGATAAAATGGTCACCCTGCTGGGCCATATCAAGGAATTTGCCGATGAACACGGCTACGACCTGGACCAGGTGAACCTGTTCTCCGGGGCCTCCCGGGACGAATCCCGCAGTGCGGCCGTGGGGCATCTGCTGTCGCTGATGAAACTGCTCACCGGCGGCGAGCATGCCTCGCGCAGCCGGCTCACCCTCAGCGACACCTTCCAGTTGCAGTTCCGCATCACGGAGAACGACAACGACACCGGCTGGGTGGAGAAAATATCGTCCGTGGGCTCCGACGGCACGGATGTGCTGGTGAAGGCGATGGTGAACATTATGCTCATCAATGTGTTCAAAGAACGGGTGAGCGGGCGGTTTTCGGATTTCCGCATCCACTGCGTGATGGACGAGATAGGCCGCCTGCATCCCCGGAATGTCCGCGGCATCCTGGATTTCGCCGGCGCTCGTAACATCTTTCTGGTGAACGGGTCGCCCGTGCCGTACAATGTGGCCGATTATAAGCACACCTATCTGCTGTCCAAGGACGGAACGCGCACGGTGATTCAGTCACTGCTGAGCCGGAAGGAGGCGGCTGCAGAATGAGAGCATCTCTGATTCAGGCGTTTGCGGCCCTGCGGCAGGGCGAGACGGTCCCTTTCAGCCGTTTTCCGGTGGAGTGGGCGGAGGAAATGCTCTCCGAAGGAGGGGTAAGCAGCATCGTCCGGGGCAGCCGGAAATCCCTGAAGGTGATTTCCAGGGCCGCATTTGATGTGTATCTCAGGAGCAAAGGCTTGCAGCCGGATAAGCTGGAGGAGACGGTGTCTGTTCTTTCCGGGGCCGATTCCCGTGCGCAGCAGGTGCAGCTCCTCGGAGATTCCAAGGCGGTGGCCGTCCGCTCCTGCCCAGGCTTTCCGGTGAATGTGGTGGGCCCGCTGAGCGTGCGGCTGGGGAATCGGAAAATCCTGATGTGTCCGTGTCCCGGCAGTTTCCTCTATATCAGTGACTTTCTGAACTTCCGCATTCCCTCCAACGCCCTGGTGGTAGGGGTGGAGAACATGGAGAACTTCCGTCTCCCGGAGCGGCAGGCCGCCGTCTGGGAAGAGATCCGGGACCAGTTCGGCGGCGACGGAATCCCGCCTCTGCTGCTGGTCTCCCGCTACCCCCAGTCGCGGGACCTCGTCACCTGGCTGCAGACCATCCCCAACTTCTATGTGCACTTCGGAGACTTCGACCTGGCGGGCATCCACATCTACCTAACCGAGTTCTACCGCTATCTGGGCGCAGAGCGCTCCGCCTTCTTCGTCCCGGAAGACATCGAGGAGCGTCTCGCTATGGGTAGTCGTGATCGCTATCAGGTTCAGTTTGAGCGCTTTGGCCGTATGCCCATCCCCGACCCCCGCCTGGCGCTGCTGGTGGAGATGATTCACCGCTACCAGAAGGGTTATGACCAGGAGGGGTATGTGGAATGAGTGCATTCCTCTTCCTGTACTTCTAGGCCGCCTCAGAATGGGTGGTAGGATGGGCAGATTCCGCCGTAACTTTGCATCAAACTTGGCGGGGGAGGGATGCCGTGCACAGCGTCGCAAGGGTGCGATACAGACCATTTGGATACCTTTTGATATAGTATCCCCTGGCCTTCCGGGCGCCAATTGTATCCACAAACTTGCGCTTGATACGGGCGATGTTGGTGTAGAATACCCGTTTGGATTCGGAGCAGAGGGACACCAGGGCATCTTCGCGGAGTTTGGGGGCATCGAAGCGGGATTCGTGGGCGTAGATGCCCCATAATTCATCCCAGTGGAGTACCAGGTCATCGGCCAGAAGACCTTCCGGGTGGGCCAGGAAAAGGCGGTAGAGGGTGCTTTCGGCCGGGTTGAGGCAAAGCTGGGCTTCCTCCGATGGCAAATGAAACCAGCCCCGGCGACTGTCCGGAACTACGGGCCTGATCTGTAAGTTCTTTGACATACTGACATTTTTATTCGCAAAGATCGCCGTCCGGAAGCCGTTTACATAATTTTGGCAAGCCTTGCCAAAATTTGGTGAAATCGAAAGAATTGTTATAGGGCGGAAGCACAAAAATGCGTATATTCGCGAAGATTATGAATGCTATATGAAAACAAGTTTACTCATGACAGCTCTTCTTTCCCTGCTTTCCTGCCAGGGCGGGGCGTTTGCCAATTTGGACGCAGAGGCGTTCGAGGACCTCGTGGCGCAGCCGCAGGTGGCTACGCTGGATGTGCGCACGGCCGAGGAATATGCCGCCGGGCATCTTCGCTGGGCCGCCAACGTGGACTGGCAGGCCGATGGCTTCCTGGAGGCGGTGTCGGCCACCTACCCCAAGGAGACGCCGCTGGCCGTTTACTGCCGCAGCGGCCGGCGCAGTGCAGAGGCTGCCGCGGTGCTCGCGAAGGCTGGATATACCGTTTCCAACCTCCTGGGCGGGTACATCGCCTGGACAGAGGCCGGGAAACCGGTGTCGGCCTATGCGGTGGAAACGTTCTTTACGGCATCGGCCCGTCCGGTGGACATTGCCCTGGTGAAGCATGGTACGCTGGCGCTCCGCTACGGCGGCCGCACGCTGCACGTAGACCCGGTGGGTGCTTACGGAAAGGCCACGGATTACGCCGCCGAGTTTCCCAAGGCCGATGCCATCCTGGTCACCCACGAGCATGGGGACCACTTTGACCGGGCGGCCATCGGCGCGCTCACCGAGGAGGGGAGGACGCTGCTGGTAACCAACGCACGTTGCGCCCAAATGCTCTCCGATGAACCCGTGGGCGGCCTGGGCACGGTGACGGCGCTATCCAACGGAGACCACTTTATGCTGCTCGGAGACATCTCCCTGGATGCCGTGCCAGCCTACAATTACACCGAAGGCCGAACCCAGTTCCACCCCAAGGGGAGGGATAACGGCTTCGTCCTCACCCTGGATGGCCTTCGTATTTACGTGGCCGGAGACACCGAGGACATCCCGGAGATGTCGGCCCTGAGGGGCATTGACGTGGCATTCCTGCCGGTGAATCAGCCATATACCATGACAGTGGAGCAGTGTGTGAACGCCGCCAGGGTCATCGGCCCGCGCGTCCTCATCCCTTACCACTTTGGCCGTACAGACCTTTCCGCCCTTCCGTCCCTGCTTTCCGGCATGGATGTAAGGCTTCGGGACATGCAATAAGTATTACAGACTATGCTTAGAATCGGAGACAAAATGCCCTCCTTCGAGGTGCTGGACCAGGATGGAAATACCGTCCGGTCAGAAGATTTTATCGGCAAAAAGACCATCATTTATTTCTACCCCAAGGACAATACCTCCGGCTGCACGGCCGAGGCCTGTTCCTTCCGGGATAACTATGCCGCTTTGGTGGCGGCCGGCTACAATGTGGTGGGCGTGAGCAAGGACAGCGCGCGTTCGCATACCGGTTTCCGGGCGCGGCACGGCCTGCCGTTCCGGTTACTTGCCGACACCACTACCTCCATGCTGCAGGCCTTCGGTGCCTGGGGCGAGAAGAAAATGTACGGGAAAACCGTCCTGGGTACGCTTCGGCGCACATTCATTTTTGATGAAGCCGGCATCCTGGTGCGCATCATCGAGAAAGTGGACACCAAGAATGCCGCCGGCCAGGTGCTGGAAGGCTGAGGTTGGGCCCGGTGGCCGGCCCCGGAGGGCGGCCTTGGAGGTCTGCCCCGGTGCTCCTAATGTCCCCAAAAGCGGGACATTAGGAGCACCCTATGAAAATTATCACTACCTTTGAAGTATGAAACGCGAGGATGAGATAGCAAAAGTGACGCTGGCCGGCAGTGTGGTAAACCTGCTGCTGGTGGGTCTGAAGGCCGTGGCCGGAGTGGCGGGCCACAGCGCCGCCATGGTGTCGGATGCGGTGCATTCGCTGTCAGACTTTGTCACGGACATCGTGGTACTGGTGTTCGTTCGGGTATCGGCCCGGCCGCAGGACCAGGGACACGACTACGGACACGGGAAGTTCGAGACGCTGGCTACACTCCTCATCGGCCTGGCGCTGGCGGCGGCTGCGGTGGGTATCGTGGTGAGCGGCGCCACCAAACTGGCCCGCTGGCTGCAGGGGGAGGAACTGCCCAGTCCTGGCAGCATTGCCCTGTGGGCGGCGCTCATCTCCATCGGCGTGAAGGAAATCCTGTTCCAATACACCCGCGCCAAAGGCAAGAAACTGAATTCCAAAGCGCTGGAGGCCAATGCGTGGCACCACCGGTCCGACGCGCTCAGTTCCATCGGGGCGGCCATCGGCATCGGCGGGGCCATCCTGCTGGGACAGCGGTGGACGGTGCTGGATCCGCTGGCTTCCATCGTCGTGGGCGCCATGCTGGTCAAAGTGGCCTGGGATCTGCTGGGACCCAGTTTCGGGGAGCTCACGGACAGCTCCCTTCCGGCCGATACCGAGAATGAGATGCTGGAAGTCATCCGGAGCGTGCCGGGCGTGGAAGATCCGCACAACCTCAGGACCCGCCGCATCGGCAACCGGATTGCCGCGGAAGTACACATCCGCCTGGATGGAAGTCAGAGCCTCAAACAGGCCCACGAGAAGGCCTCGGAGGTGGAAAAACGCTTCAAGGCCCGTTTCGGAGAGCAGTCACACATCATTGTACACATGGAGCCCGTCAAATGAAAAAGCATTCCCTCAAAGCCCGCGTAAGGGCCATTTCCATCTGGCAGAAGCTGGGTTTCCTGCCCTGGAAGAAAGCCGGAAAATCGGCTCCCAAAGGCCAGGGCGCCTTCTACAAAGGGGCTTTCGACAGCATCCCTTTCCTGAATGACGATGCCAAACGCACCTTCAGCCACCTCCTGCTAAGGCCTGGGTACATGATCCGGGACTATATCCGCGGAGATTACGAGCGTTACCTGGCGCCTCTTACGGCACTCATCATTTTCTACGCCTTCTTCGCTTTGGTGTCGGCGCTGCTGCAGCCAGTCCAGCAGCAGGATTCCATCGGCGGTTTCGTGGAGAAATACAACGAAATCCGTCTGGAAATGGGAGACGAGTTGTCGCCGGAACGGGATGCCATTATCAAGAACATCAGCTTCGTGCTCATGCGAGGCTATACCTACCTCACGCTGGACAAGCATCCGGAGGCCGTGAAAACCCGTGGGGAGTCGGCCCTGGCGGCCTTGGAAGGCACTTTGCGCAGCCAGGGTATTCCGCTTTTCATCGGACAGTTCTTCCTGCTGTGGCTGGCCATGTCCATTGCGCTCCGGAAATATAAGCTGGGGATGGCGGCTACCGCGGCGGCATCGGCCTATATCCTGTGCCAGTTCAGTTTCTTCATGCTGTTTGCCCTGCTGTTCACCTTGGGGGAAAGCACTTCCATCAGCCTTCTGCTCATGCTGGTGCTCATCACCGTGGACCTGTATCAGCTGCTGGGTGTGACTTGGAAACGGAGTCTCCGGCTGGCTGTACGGACGGGTATCTGGTATGGAATCCTGTATCTCATGGTGCTCCTTCTGGTGGGCGTAACTGTTTTCTTAATTGCCTGGTTTAGAGTTCATTAGTTTTATGAATCCTGTTGTGACAGCCTTGCTGATCCCTTTCCTGGGCACGGCCCTGGGATCGGCCTTTGTTTTCTTCATGAAGCGGGAAATGCACCCGCTGCTGCAGAAGGTGCTGCTGGGTTTTGCTTCCGGGGTGATGGTGCTGGATGTAGTGCTGGGATAAAAAATTTTCCAACCTTTTGCGTCGGCTTTCCGTCTAACTGATGAAACCGCTCCGGAAGCGGGAAAAGTTAAACGTTATTAATTGATACAGTTATGGAAGAAGTCGTGTTAATTACTTTTGTATGCGTTTTGCTGCCGGTGAGCATCGTCTGGATTGTTGCCCGTACCCGTCAGCACGAAACCAACCGCAAGGCAGAGATTATGCTCAAAGCCATCGAAGCGGGAGTACCCGTGGATATGACTCAGTTCCAGTCTGCCAAAAAGAAGTCTACCGGTTCCATCAAGCAGGAGCTCCTGGACAAACTGAGCGGTGCGTGCATCACCGGACTTATGGGCATCGGCTTTCTCACCCTGGGCATTCTTCGCACCCTCAGCTGGGAGTTTGGACGCAACATGTTCCTGAACAAATTCTGGCTTCCTGCCGGAGCGGTCCTCCTGGCTGTAGGTATCGGCCTGTTCATCTCCTACTTTGTGGGTAAGAACATGCTGGCCAAGGAGATAGAGGCAGAGGAGAAAGCCCTGAACCAGCCCAAGGAGCAGTAAAGCATGACCCGGGAGCGGTTCATCGAAGAGGTGCGGCGGCAGCAGGAGCCTTTGCGGCGGTTCCTGCTTGCGCTGTGTGGGGGCAACGATGCCCTGGCCGATGACATCGCGCAGGACGCCCTGGTGCGGGCCTATGTGGCTTCCGGCTCCTTCCTGGGCTTGTCCAAGTTCAGCACCTGGCTCTTCCGTATCGCCTATAACTGTTATATCGACCACTGCCGGAAAGCCCGTCCGGAGCAAGTGTCCGTGGAGGAGGCCGTCATTCTCCCGGCCGATGACGCCACCGATGCAGGATTCCGCTACCAGCAGCTCTATCAGGCCCTGGACCGGCTTCCCGAGAAGGAGAAGGCCGCCATTGCCCTGTTTTACTTCGAAGACCGCAGCATCAAGGAGATATCGGCCATCCTGGATATGCCGCAGGGCACCGTGAAATACCAGCTTTCCATGGGCCGAAACCACCTCAAACAGCATATTCAGCTATGAAAGATTTAGAAGCATTCCTGCGGGAAAACAAGCCGCAAGTGAAAGAAGACCCCACTTTCCTCCTGGAAACGCAGCACCGGATGGAGCAGGTAGAGGGTATCAAGGCCGAGGTTGACCGTCAGCACCGGCGTGGCCGGGTGGCGCTCGTCTTGGCGTTAGTGGTGGGACTGGCTATAGGCGTGCTGGCAACTGCGCTCGCTTTCCTGTATCCTGTGGACGTGGAGTCGGTAGGGGAGGGTCTGTGGCAAAGCATCCGGCTGTTCCTGCAGAACTATCGGCAATATCTGCTGCTGCCCGTTGCGCTGCTGGCTATCCTGTTAGGCGTGGTGCTGTCCCGGAAGCCGGTGCTGCAATAGTTAGCCAATCAGCGTTAACGTCTTTCCTTCCAGATACTTATCCAGTAAATCCTGCGTGCGGATCTTGACAAAGCAGGTAGGAGTTCCGTCGGTGCAGGCGAACCATTCGGCATCGGCCAGTCTTTTGTCCATTACCAGGTGAACGTTGGCGGCCTCCGGCAGAATGGCGCTCAGGATGGTGGTGGCACCCACCCTTACGCCGGTGAGATCCCATAGTTTATCAGCCGATGCAAACGACACGCGCGGGATGCCCAGCGCCCCGCAGAAGTCCCTGGTTACGAAGGGCTTGTCGTCGGAGGTGACATAGAGGTAGAACTCTGTCTGCTGCCGGTTGCACAGGAAGATGGTTTTCACGATATGAATGCCGATTTTTGCGTCGATGTGCTGGCAGTCCTCCATGGTGATGCCGGGGTCTGTATCCACGCGGGTGAAGGGAATTTGTTTGGCGGCAAACGTTTTATAGACAAGCTGTTGCAGTTTTGTCTTGAACGGTGTCGGAGGGGTGGATAGGGGGTCGCTTACGTAAAAACCTAAAAGCTGCTTCCGAAGTTCCTCTACGGAATTGACCATGCGGTTTCCCGCCAGTTCCTCTTGGGTCCGATACCCCCAGCTGACGGCAATGGCCTCGATTCCTCCGTTGGCCGCCGTGCGCATATCGGTAGGGGAGTCCCCGACCATCACGGCATCTTCCGGGCCGATACCTCCTTGGGAAAGCACCTCTTCCACGATTTTCGGGTCTGGCTTCAGCGGATATCCCGGCCGGTTTCCCAGGATGGCGACAAACGGAATGTCGGGGAAAAACTCCTTGATCAAATGCTCTGTCCCTTCCTGAAACTTGTTGGAGGCCACTCCCATCTTCACACCCTTTGCCTGCAGTTCCGTAAGCAGTTCCGGCATTCCCGGATACGGCCTTGTATGCACGTCGATGTGTGCTTGATAGTACGCCTTGAAACCTGCCAGCGCAGTATCTACTTCTGCAGGAGGTACCCGGTTGGGGCCTCCGTCCTCCCCGGCATGACCGGGTTGCTCCCGGAGCGAAGCCTCCAGTGCCTGCTGCACAAGGTTTCGAACCCCGTGCCCCACCATCTTTCTGTATGCATCCACTGTGTGAAGCGGCAGTCCGCGTAGTTTCAATGCATAATTTACAGCCTCTGCCAGATCTTCCAACGTGTCTATGAGGGTTCCGTCCAGGTCCCAAAGTATCAGTTTTTTCATATTTCAAATGTACGCATTTTCGCCGTCAGTTGCAACAGCTCTACCGTTTCTTCTGGCCTGGGCTTGGCTGCCATGCTTTGTCACTGGCGTGGCTGGCATGCTTTTTCACTGGCCTGGCTGGCATGCTTTTGTCACCGTTTGGGCCGGTTTGCATGGAGTGGGCTTTTGAAAAGTGTAGGAGGTGTCCCAAAAACATGGACACCTCCTGCAAATAACGCCGATTTTGCGGGTGGTGTCCCTAAAAATGGGACACCACCCGCACTAAGGCCTGTCTATGGGGCCAAATAGGCCTTCCGCTCCGCTTCCGGAAACTTTTCGATGGCATAACGCAGCATGGTACGGGGCATTTGGGATGCCCGGTTACTCCCGGGCAGGACGGTGCGGTCATGGCCGGGCATGACGCTACCGCCCTCACCCCCGGTAGCCCCGGTAGCCCCGACGTTGCCGTTAGCGCCGCTGGTCCTGCCACCGTCATCACCCCCGGCCGGACCGGGGGTTCCGCGGAGCCAGGCCTCCAGGGCGGCCTTGTCCCGCTTGCCGGCCTCGCGTAGGAGCCAGCCCACGGCTTTGTGAATGAGGTCGTGGGGGTGGTGGAGGAGGATATCGGCAAGGGCGAAGGTGTCCTGGAGCTGCCCGTGACGGACGAAGGTCATTGTGCTCACCATGCCGATGCGCTGCTCCCAGATGGTGCGGCCGCTGCGGGCCAGATTGTACAGGAGCGTGCGGTCTTTGTCCAGCAGCCACTGCCCCAGGAGCGGGTAGCAGCTCAGGTCCACCAGGTCCCAGTTGTTGATGAAATCGGTGTGCGCCAGGTAGAACTCCACGCACTGCTGCTGAAGATGCCCGGTCGTAGCCGGGCATGACGACAGAGCTGTAGCCGGGCATGACGACGGAACTGGGGCCGGGCTTTTTTTGCCGGCATGCCGGAAGATCTCTACCAGGGTGAGGAGGGCGGCCAGGCGGACTTCGTGGTACTCGCTGGAGATGCATTCCTCCAGTTCCGGGAAGCCCACGGACCGCCAGCAGTCTTTGACCACGGCGCGGGTGACGGGTACCTTGATTCCCAGGAACTTATCTCCGTAGCCATATTGGCCCGGACCGGTCTTGAAGAAACGGGCAAGGCCTTCCACCTGGGAAGGATCGGCTTTGGCGAGCATGGCGGAATAGAGCAGGTTCATTACAGCAGGAAGAACAGGGCCACACCGGTCATGGAGACAAGCACACCCAGCAGTTCGCGGAGCTTGATGCGCTGCTTATAGATGACGGCGTAAGGGATGAGGATGAATACCGGCGTGAGCGCCATGAGCGTAGAAGCGATACCGGCGTTGGCGTATTGGACAGCCATTAGGGACAGGGACACGCCCAGCACCGGGCCGAAGAGTGTCATCACCAGGGCGTAGCGCATGCCAGTCCGGTCTTTTACCGCCTGCTTCAGCCTGGGAAGGTCCTTCTGCAGGGCCATCAGGGCCAGGAATCCCGCCGCACCGATGATCGCACGGATCATGGTGGAGGCGAACGGCAGCATATCGGCCATCAGGGCGGGTGCATCGGCGGGAATGGAGTTGGCATAATGCTGCAGGCCCACCTTGCTCAGGACCAGGCCCACACCCTGGCCGGCACCGGCGCCCAGTCCCAGGAGCACGCCCTTGAAGGGCAGAGTCAGCTGCACCTTGTGACCGGCGTCACGGCTCAGGATGGAGAGGGCGATACCGCCCAGGGTCACCGCCATGGCCAGGCCGGATTTCCAGCTTAACGTTTCTCCCAGGATGGCCCATCCGGCGATGGCGGCCATGGGTGGAGCCAGCGTCATGAACAACTGGCCGAAGCGTGCGCCGATGGCCAGATAGCAGTTGAAAAGGCACCAGTCGCCAAAAACGTAACCTACGATGGCCGAAAGGGACAGCCACCACCAGGCCTTACCGGAGGCATAGACGGGATAGGGGCTGCCCACGGTGACCCACAGCAGTACGCCCAGGAAGACGATGGCCATGGTGAGCCGCAGCACGTTGGCGGTCATGGAACCCAGGCGGTGGCTGGCTTTGTCGGCAAACAGCGCCGTAATCGTCCAAGAAACGGCTACGAGCAGCGAGATGATTTCTCCCAGATGGTTCATTTCCTGGCCAGGGCCCAAGCGATGGCCCCGACGGCTACTGCCATGGCGGAAAGAATGACTTCCACGATGGCCATGCTCACGGATTTAGCCAGAATGACGGCGCATCCGTCCACCAGGAAATGCAGGAGGATGGCAGCCGGGAACAGCCACAGCCACTTCCCGCCTTTTCGCACGGCCGTCCACACCAGGATGGAAAGGGCAATCTGCAGGATCAGGGTCGATCCACGCTCCCACAGGCCAATGAAAAACGTTCCGGCCGAGGAAGACTCCAACTGCGCGAACTGGGCCTGCATCTGCGCCTGCGCCTCTGCGGGGGCCGATGTGAGGAGGATATCGGCCTGACCGGCGTTGATCATGGTAGACAGGGCGATGTTGGAAATCATGGTGAGACCAAAGATAAGGAGCATTTCTGCGCCGCCGTGGCCAACGCCGTATGCGACGGCTGTCTTTGCTGCCGACGGTTCTTTTTTCAGGAGGAACTTCATGGCCAGGAATCGGCCGGTTTCTTCAAAGATACCCGCCGCCAGACCACCGTAAAGTGCGTAGTACCAGATGTTTCCTAGAATGGCCTGGCCGTGGGGTCCTTTGAGGACCACCTGGTGAAGAATCGTTTCCAGCACCAGGGCGAAGACGATAAATACGCCTGCGCCGATGAGGATGGTGCGGACGTTCACCTGATACTTCCTCACAAGCCACCAGCTTAGCAGGATGGGGGCGGCAATGCCCGTGACGGCACAAAGCGCCATGGCGATAAAGGAACTGACGGGTACCATAGGCTATAGAAGTTTTAACGCTTTTGCGAGCTGGTCCGGGCAGCTGGTGCCGCGGCCCTTGCAGTTGATGCCGTCCAGGCGGGCGATGACCTCTTCTTTTTGCATGCCCTGAATGAGGGCGCCGATGCCCTGCAGGTTGCCGTGGCAACCACCGGTGTAGCGGACGCTGCGGAGGGTATTGCCCTCCAGTTCGATATCTATCTGCTTGGAACAGACTGCATTACAGGTTTGGAAGGAGGCTTTGCGGATGCCGGCTTCCGTGCTGTCAGATATTTTGGTAACTTCAAACATGGTGATCGATGGTGTGCAGATTGCCCTTCCGGACAATCACGAATTCATTTTCATAGGGCCGCTGGTCCGACACCCGCTTGGTGCGGAATGTCTGGTACTTGATTTTCAATAAAGCGCTTACCTTGGGATCTTCGAACATGGCTGCCGCCGACCCAAAGTAAATGTGTTCATGGGTGTCCTTGACCTCCACATGAATGATGGTTCTGTCGTGTTTTAACATGGTGCTGTAACGCAAAGATATGTTTTTTTCTACAAAAAATCAAAAAAAGTTGCAAGTTAGTCAACCAAATAGTATATTTGTAGAGCGCGAGACAGGATGCGATTTAAATCCCTCTATGAAAAGGATTTATATGTTGTCAACGGAGCATCTGGAAAATGGCCTCTGGTTCCGTGAAGAAGAAGATTTCAAAGTGGCCATGAATTACGTTGCCATAGAAGCTGCACGCCACCCGGAAGTGGCCGTGCTGGCCTTCACGCTCATGTCCAACCACGTGCATTTTGTCCAGAAAGGAGAGCGCGAAAGGGTGGAAGATTTTGTGAACAGTTTCAAGCGCCGGTACTCTATGTATATGCAACTGAAGTACGGCATCCGGGAATTCCTGAGGAATAATGGATTGGATATCAAATTTATCCCGTATGAAGACGAAGCGCCGGAAAGGGTCATCGCATATGTCCAGATGAACTGTGTCGCAGCTGGCATCTGCGCTCATCCCAGCCAGTACCCATGGGGGAGCGGGAATGCATTCTTTTGCTCTACGCCCCTGCGCGGGAAACGGATCGGTGAACTGTCGGCTCGTGCACGGATGAAACTGCTTCACAGTGAAAGTGATGCTGTCCCCAAGGATTGGATGGTCGGAGACGAAGGCTATGTGCTTCCGGAAAACTATTTGTCTATCAGGGAAATAGAGACGTTATTCCATTCGCCCAAGCGAATGAATTACTTCCTGACTTCCT
This sequence comes from uncultured Bacteroidia bacterium, assembly GCA_902784435.1. Taxonomy (GTDB): domain Bacteria; phylum Bacteroidota; class Bacteroidia; order Bacteroidales; family UBA932; genus Cryptobacteroides. The sequence goes on from CACZUR010000024.1 coordinate 19,315, forward strand.
CCTCCAAGGCAAAGAAACGCTTGGAAATAGCCGATGAAAAACTGCCGGCCTTCCGGGACCAGACCATCCTTTCGGCCTTGCCAGACCTGTGCATGAGCCTTTTCCGCAAAGAGAGTTTCCGCCAGTTGCTGCCGGAAGAGCAGTCCGAATTTGCCCGCCAGATTCGCTTCCGTTTCAGTGCCGATGCTACCCAGATTGCCCGTGTCTGCGGCATCACATACGCGCAGGCCGCAGCCCTGCTGGATGCATTATAGCGTCTTGCCATGAAAGTGCGGGAGGTGTCCTTAAAAAAGGTAGACCACCTGCAAAAAAGGCCGATTTTGCGGGTGGTGGCACATAATACGGGACACCTCCCGCACTTCGGGCCAGGCAGCAGAGGCCAGGCAGCAGAGGCCAGGCAGCAGAGGCCAGCCAGCAGGCCGGGCCGGGGCCTAGCGCCCGCTGAAGTATTTCCACAGGGGGGCGGCCATCAGGGCCTGGAGAATCTGGTTTTCTTCCAGGAGCTGCCGCACGAAGGCAGGAGATTTCAGATAGACATCGATGTCTTCCGTGGCGTCCAGGTGCTGGCCGGATACTTTTGACACGCCTACGGCCAGGAAACTGTGTGCCAGGTTGTTGGAGGTGGCCGGGTTGGGGGAGAGAGTCATCCATTCCTGCCAGGTGCCGCCGGCATAGCCCGTTTCTTCCAAAAGCTCGCGCCGAGCGGCTTCCAAGGGCGTTTCTCCGGGTTCAATGACCCCACAGGGAAGCTCGTAGCAGGTGTTGCCCAGGCCGTGGCGGTACTGACGTTCCAGCACGAAATCCCCGTCGGCCGTAATGGCGATGATATTGACCCAGTCCGGGTATTCCAGTACGTAATATTCGTTGTTGATGCGGCCGTCCGGAAGCTGTGCCACATCCCGGCGGGCGGTAAGCCAGGGCCGGCGGATTAAATATTCAGTGGACAGGACGGTCCATTTTTTCTCTTGGGTGATGGTGGATTTCATGTTGCAAAGGTAGCCACTTTTGCAAAAAAAACGTATCTTCGCGCAGATTTTAGCAAAATGGCCATTTGGATTGTATTACCGATTCTGACGCTCCTGATGTTCGATCTGGGGCTCACGCTGCGTTTCGAGGACTTTGGAAGGGTGTTTAAGCAGCCCTGGCCCATGGCCGTTGCGCTCACGGGTCAGCTGGTGTTGCTGCCTCTGATTGCCCTGGGACTGGCCTGGGCCTTCCACCTGCCGCCGGTGTTTTTTATCGGCCTGGTACTGATTGCCTGCTGTCCGGGCGGAAGTTCCTCCAATGTGTTTTCCAAACTGGCCGGGGGCGATGTAGCCCTGTCGGTCACGCTCACGGCTATCAGCAGCGTCATTACCCTTTTTACCATTCCCCTGATCATGAGCTGGGCCACGCAGCTGGTGGGGGAGAGCGTAGGAATCCGCCTGCCGATAGGAAACCTGATCAAGCAGAATCTGCTGCTGATGCTGCTGCCGGTGCTGGTGGGTATCCTCATCCATTATGCCTGGCCCAATGCGGCCCGGCAGACAGACAAGGTCCTTTCCAAGCTGGCCTTCCCGCTGCTGCTGGTGCTCATTACGGTTTTCTATATCCAGCACCATCAGACCATCCTGGACAATGTTGGCGTCCTGGGCCTTTGCGTCACGCTGCTCATCCTGGTGGCCATCGGATGTTCTTCCCTGCTGTCGCGCCTGGTAAAAACGGGCCGGGAGCAGCGCAAGACCGTGGTTATCGAAGTGGGCATGCAGAACGCCGCCCAAGCTATCGCCATTGCCTCCAGCCCCTTTGTCTTTGCCAACGAACAGATGGCCATTCCCGCCATCCTGTATTCGCTCATGATGAATATTGTCCTCCTTATTTACGTGGGCGTTGTGAAGAATAAAAAATAATGTGTATCTTTACGGAACACTTTAAAGACCAATGAAATGAATCTGAAAGGATCCAAGACCGAAAAGAACCTGATGGAAGCCTTCGCCGGCGAATCCCAGGCCCGTAACAAGTATACGTATTATGCCTCCAAGGCCAAGAAAGACGGGTATGTCCAGATTGCAGCTCTCTTTGAGGAAACGGCGGCCAACGAGAAGGAACACGCCAAAATCTGGTTCAAATACCTGCATGGCGGCGCCGTTCCCGGCACCATCGACAACCTGAAAGATGCCGCCAACGGGGAAAACTTCGAATGGACGGACATGTATGCCCGCATGGCCCGGGAAGCCCGCGAGGAAGGCTTCGAAGAGATTGCCCGCAAGTTCGAGATGGTGGGCGCCATTGAGAAGCACCATGAGGAACGGTACCGCAAACTGCTGGCCAACATCGAGGACAAGAAGGTGTTCTCCAAGGACGGAGACGCCATCTGGCAGTGCAGCAACTGCGGCCACATCGTCATCGGCCCCGCCGCTCCCGAGGTATGTCCTGTCTGCGACCATCCGCAGAGCTATTTCCAGGTGCTGGCCCAGAATTACTAGGCCCTGCCCTCTTTTTTTGGGAAAGACGTAAATATTCCGTACATTTGCAGTTACCCGCCGGGAAGGCCCTTCCCCCCGGGGCTGCAAACGAATGATTTTATATGAGTACTTTGACCGAGAACAAGGGGATTAAGCAAATCTCCGCATGGTACTTCAACAGGAAAGTGCTCCCGTATTGGGTGGTTCTGTTTTTGGATACATTAATCGTATTCCTTTCTTTCCTTTTTGTATACTGGGTATTCAACAATACGGAAGTGGCCTATGAACACCGCTTGGAAATGCTTTCCGGCGCCGGGTTTTATGCCGTCCTTTCCTGGATTGGTATCCGTATTTTCAAGACTTATTCCGGCGTGGTCCGGTATTCCAGTTTCGTAGACCTCCTGAATGTGGCGTATGCCGCCGTGGTCTCCGTGTTCCTGGGTATCGGCTTTCATTTCCTGTTTGCCGCCCTGGGCTGGGAACGCCTGTCCGGTTATACCCCGCTGGAAATCCTGGCGGCCTATACCATCGCCGTGGCCCTGATGTGGTCCATGCGTGTGGCGGTGAAGTCCCTTTACGACATTTCTACGCAGAATAGCCAGTCTGTCCGCGTGCTCATCTACGGGGCCCTCACGGGCGGCGTAGGGGTGGCCAAGTACATCCGTTCCCTGCATCCCGCCCAGTACGAACTGTGCGGTTTCATCTCCCACGAACACCGGATCAAGGACATGAAACTGATGGGCGTTCCGGTGTATACGCTGGACCAGGACATCAAGACCATCCTGCAGAAACACAGGATTCAGGCGGTACTGGTGAGCCCGCTGCGGGTAGAGGAGTTCCGGAACAATTCGGCCATCCAGGACATCCTCATCAATGCCGGTGTGAAGATTCTCTTCTCCCAGCAGGCCAAGGAAGCCAGCATCAAGAACGGCGTCCTGTCGGACGAAGAAGTGGAAAGCATGCAGCTGCGGGAAGTGAGTGTAGAAGACCTCCTTCCCCGTCAGGAAATCCGCGTAGACCTTAAATCCGTGGGAGACTTGCTGCAGGGAAAACGCGTCCTCATCACCGGATCGGCGGGGTCCATCGGCTCGGAAATCGTGCGTCAGGTAGCTACCTTCAAGCCGGCCAAGCTCATGCTCATCGACCAGGCGGAAACCCCCCAGCACGACATCCGCCTCATGATGAACAAAGACTTCCCGGATGTGCCGTACGAGGCCGTGGTCACCAGCATAGACCGCCGCACCCGCATGGAGTACATCTTCGAATCCTTCCGTCCGGAATATGTGTTCCATGCCGCCGCCTACAAGCATGTCCCCATGATGGAGGACAATCCCTCGGAGGCCGTCCTGAACAACATTCAGGGTACCAAGATTATTGCCGACCTCAGCGTCCAGGTGGGCGTGAAGAAGTTCGTGATGATCTCTACGGACAAGGCGGTGAATCCCACCAATGTGATGGGCTGCTCCAAGCGCATCTGCGAAATCTATGTCCAGAGCCTGGACCGCAAGCAGAAGCTGGATGCCCTGGCCCGCAAGGAGAAGAATCCGCAGTACACCCAGTTCGTGACCACCCGTTTCGGCAATGTGCTAGGCAGTAACGGCAGTGTGATTCCGCTTTTCCGCGAACAGATCAAGCGCGGCGGCCCCGTCACCGTGACGGACGAGCGCATCGTGCGCTACTTCATGCTCATCCCCGAAGCCTGCAAGCTGGTGCTGGAAGCCGGGACCAAGGGCAACGGCGGAGAAATCTTCGTCTTCGATATGGGCAAGCCGGTAAAAATTGCCGACCTGGCCAAGCGCATGATCGCCCTGTCCAACGCCAAAGGCGTGGAAATCAAGTACACCGGCCTGCGCGACGGCGAAAAGCTGTACGAGGAAGTGCTCAACGAACTGGAGAACACCAAGCCCACCTTCCACGAGAAAATCCGCATCGCCCAGGTGCGTGAGTACGACTACGAGGAAGTAAACAAGGAAATAGAGGATCTGGTAGCGCTCTCCAAGCAGTATGACAACATGGCCACCGTCCGGAAGATGAAGCAGATTGTTCCGGAGTACAAGAGCAACAATTCCGTGTATGAAGCCCTGGACCAGGAAATGTCGGGGGGGGGGGGGTACGGAAGTAACTGAATAACAATCACTTGCCCGCCGAAGGAAATATCATCGTCAAAAGGGCGCGCGTCAACAACCTGAAGGATATCACGGTGGAGATTCCCCGCAACAAGCTGGTTGTTGTGACGGGTGTGAGCGGCAGTGGCAAGAGTTCGCTGGCCTTCGACACGCTATTTGCCGAGGGCCAGCGCCGTTTTGCGGAAAGCCTGTCTTCTTATGCCCGGCAGTTCCTGGGCCGCATGGCCAAGCCCGACGTGGACAGCATAGAAGGCATCCCGCCGGCCATCGCCATCGAGCAGAAAGTGAACATCCGCAACCCGCGGAGCACCGTGGCCACCACCACGGAAATCTATGATTATCTGCGCATTCTGTTCGCGCGCATCGGCCGCACTTTCTCGCCTGTCAGCGGGGAAGAGGTACGGGCCCATACGCCGCAGGATGTCATGGCCGCCATCGACGACGGCCGCCCGCATGCCCTCTATATTTTGGCCGATATCCGCTGGGACGCCCGCGAGGACCGCGTGGAACTGATGCTGGCCCTCAAGGAAGAGGGGTATGGCCGCCTTTTCTGTCCTGCCGATGGCAACATCTATCAGATAGAAGATGTCCTGAAAATGGACGGTCATTATCCCGCCGGCCTGCAGCTCCTGGTGGACCGCGTGAAGACATCCGGCACGCTGGACGAAGACCTGCGTACGCGCCTGTTGTCTTCCATCCAGCAAGCCTTCGACAAAGGCAGCGGCGACATGGCCCTGTGGGAAAAGGCCGATGCCAAGCCAGAAGAGGCAAGACTTCCGGTCGCTAATAAGAGGGCCGATGCTCCCTCCAGTCTTGCCTCTTCCGGCCTTATTCGTTTCTGTTCGCGTTTTGAGCGGGACGGGATGGTGTTCCGGAGGCCGGATGAGTACCTTTTCAGCTTTAACAGCCCGCTGGGGGCATGCCCGGTTTGCGGAGGGCTGGGGAAGATAGTGGGCATCAGCGAAGACCTGGTGATTCCGGACAAGACCAAGAGCATCTACGACGGTGCCGTGGCCTGCTGGCGCGGAGAGAAGATGAGCTGGTTCAAGGACCTTGTCGTCAAGAATGCCGACAAGTATGACCTTCCTATCTTCGAGCCTTATTGCAAGCTCACGGAAGCGCAGAAAAAGGTGCTGTGGGAGTCCCGCAGCCATTTCCCGGAGGAGGATGCCATCTGCGGCATCAACGAGTTCTTCGAGTGGGTCGAGGCCAATCGTTACAAGATTCAGTATAAGTATATGCTGTCCCGGTACAGCGGACGCACCACCTGTCATGCCTGCGGCGGGAGCCGCCTGCGGCCGGAGGCCCTGTATGTACAGGTGGCCGGAAAGAACATCCACCAGTTGCTTTCCATGACGGTGGACGAATTCCTGCTGTGGATAGACGCAACGTTGCAGAGCCGGCTTACGGATACGGAACGGACCGTGGCGGGGAAAGTGCTGGAAGAGATTCAGTACCGTCTGCAATGCATCCAGGACGTGGGACTGGGCTATCTGACGCTGAGCCGCACCATGAATACCCTGTCGGGCGGTGAGAGCCAGCGGGTGAATCTGGTAACAGCCCTGGGCAGTTCCCTGGTGGGGTCCATGTACATCCTGGACGAACCTTCCATCGGCCTGCATCCCCGGGATACGGACCGGCTCATCGCCGTTCTCAAGCGCCTGCGGGACATCGGCAATACCGTGGTGGTGGTGGAGCATGACCAGGAGATTATCCGGGCGGCCGACCACCTGATAGACCTGGGCCCGAAGGCCGGGGTGAACGGCGGCGAAGTGGTGTTCCAGGGGGCGCCGGGAGAGATGCCCGGTCAAGCCGGGCATGACGGCACTCCATCTTTGACGCTGCAATACCTGACCGGCATCCGCAAGCCCTATGTGCGGGAAAAGAACCCCTGGCGCTACAGCATCACGGTGGAAGGGGCTATGCAGAACAACCTGAAGGATATCGACGTGACCTTCCCGCTGAACGCCTTTACGGTGGTGAGCGGGGTGTCCGGCAGTGGCAAGAGCTCGCTGGTGGGCGATATCCTGTATCCTGCCCTGCACCGGCGCATCAACGAGACGGGGGACCTGCCGGGCGTTTTCAAGGGCCTGTCCGGCGACCTGAACCGCATCACGCGGGTGGAATACGTGGACCAGAATCCCATCGGCAAGAGCTCCCGCAGCAATGCCGTCACCTATCTGAAGGTGTACGATGACATCCGTAAACTCCTGAGCGATCAGCAGTTCGCCCGTATCAACGGCTTCACGCCGTCCTTCTTCTCCTTTAACCAGGAGGGCGGCCGCTGCCCCGAATGCCAGGGCGACGGCTTCGTGAGAATCGGCATGCAGTTCATGGCCGATGTGACCATGGTTTGCGAAAGCTGTGGCGGCAAGCGCTTCAAACCGGAAATCCTGGAGGTGCGCTACCAGGGGAAGAATGTGGACGATATCCTGAACCTGAGCGTGGAGGAGGCCATTGCCTTCTTTGGTGCGCAGAAGGAAGATCTGGCCAAGTCCATCGCGGCGCAGCTGCAGCCGCTCATGGATGTGGGCCTGGGATACATCAAGCTGGGGCAGCCTTCCAGCACACTTTCCGGCGGAGAAAGCCAGCGTATCAAACTGGCCTATTTCCTGTCGCTGGCCTCCGGCAGCCGGGAAAGGATCCTGTTCCTGTTTGACGAACCTACCACCGGCCTGCATTTCTACGACGTGGAGAAGCTTCTGAAGGCCTTCGACGTCCTGCTCTCCAAGGGGCACACGGTCATCGTGGTGGAGCACAACCTGGATGTCATCCGGAGTGCCGACTGGGTGATAGATCTGGGGCCGGACGCCGGCGACAAAGGCGGCGAAGTGGTGTTCGCCGGTACGCCGGAAGACCTTATCAAGGCCGGCAATACCTTTACAGCCAAGTATTTGGCCTAGCCAAAGATGATTTCCATGATTTTTTCCGTGGCACCGGCCGATGCCATGCAGTATGCCCGTGCCGCCTGCCCGCTTTTTGAAGGAAATGCCGGATTCGAAGGGGATGCACCTTCAGTCGCTAAAGAGAAGGCCGATGCTCCTTCAGGTGCATCCCCTTCTAAGGCGAAGGCTTCCAGCTCGGCGGTGTTGGAGATGGAGCGGCCGGCGCCGGCGGCGATGAGGTTCTGGCAATGGTGATCGCGGGCGTAGTTGGGGCCGAAGGCCACGGGAATGCCGTAGGCGGCGGGCTCGATGACACTGTGCGGGGCGCCTTCCGTGAAACTGCCGCCCACGTAGGCGGCGTAGCCGTAGCGGTACAGGCGGGAGAGCATGCCCACGGTGTCGATGATGAGGATCTGGGCGCTGCGGAGCCGGTCATCGGCCTCTTTCCCTTCGTACTCCGTGTAGCGTACACAGCCGTAGGCGCCGGCGGTTTCGGGCTCATGGGGGATGAGGAGAATCTTGCTTCCGGGGTGCCTGCCGGCCATTTCCAGCACCATGCAGTCTTCCGGGGCGTAGGTGCTGCCGGCCACGAACACTTTCTTTCCGCCGCACCAGGCGTCTACCACGGGATTGCTCCAGGCCTGGGCACTCAGGGCCAGCACGCGGTCCATCCGGGGGTCTCCGGTGACACGGACGTCCGGCGCGCCCAGCCGCTGCAGCAGTTCCCGGCTCTGCTCATTCTGGACCATCACCGTTTTGTAACAGTGACGGAAGATGAAGCGGTAGTTGAAGTCCCACCACTTAAGGTGCTTGGAATCAGGCTCTACGCGGACAGACATAATGTAGGTGTCTATGTGACGCCGGTGCAGTTCTCCCAGCAGGAAGGGCCAGTAGTCCGTGATGGTGAAAATGGCCTTGGCCGGACGCACGGCATCCAGGAAGCGGCGCACGTTCCAGGGCGTGTCCAGCGGCAGGTAGAAGACCCAGTCTACCTGGGCGTAGTGCTGCATGGGCACATAGACTGTGGGGGAGAAGACGGTCATGAGGATTTTCCGCTCCGGGAAACGGGCGCGGGTGGCTTCGATCACCGGCCGGGCCTCTTCGAATTCCCCGTAGGAGGCTACATGGAACCAGATGATGTCCCGGTGCTCCTGGCATGCGGCGGCAATCCGGGGAAGGAGGCCTTTCCGGCCTTGGAAAAACAAGCGTATCTTCTCTGTATTCACAAGGGCAAAGATACGGCTTTTTTTGAAGTTCCCGTAAATAATAAGTATCTTTGTAAGTTATATAATACATAACTGGCAATATGGAAGAGTTAGCAATATTGGGTGGCCGGCCCGTCCGGGACAGGAAAATTTTCTATGGCCGCCAATGGGTAGATGAGGAGGACATCCAGGCCGTGGCCGAGGTCCTTCGCAGCCCGTATATCACCTGCGGCCCCAAGGTGGAGGAAGGGGAGCGCAAACTGGCCGAATATACCGGTGCGCGGCACGCCGTGCTGTGCAGCAACGGAACGGCCGCGCTGCACTGCGCCTGCCTGGCCGCCGGCATCGGCCCCGGAGACGAGGTAATCACTACGCCCATGACCTTTGCCGCCAGCGCCAACTGTGCCGTCTACTGCGGTGCAACGCCGGTTTTCGCAGACATAGACCTGCAAACCTACAACATAGACCCAGAGAGCATCCGCGCGCACATCACGCCCCGAACCAAGGCTGTCGTGGCAGTGGATTTCACCGGTCAGGCCGTGAAAATCCAGGAAATCCGCGCCATCTGTGACCAGTATGGCCTGGTGTTCATCGAAGATGCCGCCCATGCCATCGGCACGCGGTATAATGGCCGGCCGGTGGGCAGCCTGGCAGACATGACCTGCTTCAGTTTCCATCCCGTGAAAACCATCACCAGCGGCGAAGGCGGCGCCATCACCACCAACAGCGATCAGCTGTACAAAAGGCTTGTACTGGCGCACACGCACGGCATTACGCACGAGGATTCCCTCATGGAAGGCGCCCCGCACGAGGGCCCCTGGTACTATGAACAGATCAGCATGGGATTCAACTACCGCATGACAGACTTCCAGGCGGCCCTGCTCCTGAGCCAGCTGGGCAAACTGGAGCAGTTCAAAAAACGCCGCCAGGAAATCGTGGACAAGTACAATCGGGCCTTCCAGGATGTTCCTGGTATCATCATTCAGCAGGAAATCCCGGAATCGGATACCTGCCGGCACCTGTACATCATCCGCCTGGACCTGGAAAAACTCACTTGCACGCGCCGGCAGTTCTTCGACGCCATGAGCGCAGAGAATGTGCAGTGCCAGATCCATTATGTGCCCGTGTACTGGTTCCCGTTCTACGAACACAGGGGCTACGCCAAAGGCTTGTGCCCCAACGCAGAAAAGGTGTACGCCGGCATCATGAGCATTCCGCTGTATCCCATGCTCTCGGATGCCGATACGGACGATGTCATCCACGCCGTGAAAAAGATAGCCGATTACTACGCCAGGTAATGAAAGTCAAGTTCATGAAAGACCTGGCTCCCGAGGAGCTGGAACGCTATCGGCAGTCGGAATTGTATAAGCTCTCGCACGCCGGCTATCGGCAGTGCGGGATTCACCTGGACTATTACCGGGAGTACTTCGGACCGGAGTGGGAGGATGTGTCGCTGGTGGCCTATGACGACAAACGCTTTGCCCTGGAACTGTGCCTGTTCCTGGGACATGGGGAATTGTCCTTCTTCGGCGCGCCGGCAGAGGTGTTTTCAGATCCCGCCACCCCGGTGAAGGACCTGAATTACGCTTTCCAGGAGCTGTTTATCCGGCTGGAACGCCTGAAGGAGGAAAGGGGCGCGCACACGTTCCGTTTCTTCGAGCATCCGGCTGTGCTCATGAAGTACTACGAATATCCGGAGTTCCGGGCGCAGACCATTTACGAGAACGCCATCGACCTCACCCGCTCGGAGGACGACATCTTCATGTGCGTGCGCAAGAGCTACAAATCCCTGATCAACTGGGGCCGGAAGAATCTGGAAATCAAAGTATATGATGCTTCCAACATGGAAGACGCCGTGATGGAGGACTTCGAAAACTTCCACATTGCCGTGGCCCGGCGGCGCACGCGCTCGCACGAGAGCTGGATGCTGCAGTCCCGGGCCGTGAAGGAGGGAATGGGCTTTGTGGTGCTGGGCTACCTGAACGGGGAACTGGTTACCGCCACCCTGATCCTGAACGGCCTTACGGAGTGCTATTACGGCGTTTGCGTGAACAACCGGGACCTGATGGCGCAGAAACTGCCCATCGGCCACTACGGGCTGTACCTTTCCATCCTGCTGGCCAAGGAAAAGGGCCTGAAGCTGTTCCACTTTGGCGATGTAAGCCACAGCGAAGACCCGAAGGTGAATGCCATTGTCAAATACAAGCGCGGGTTCTGCAACGAGCTGTATACCCGGGAGGCCTATGAAGTAAAACTGTAATGGGAAAACTGATTCTGGGAACTGTGCAGTTCGGGCTGCAGTACGGTGTGAACTCGGCGGGAAGGCCCGGTGAGGATGCCGTGCGGGATATCCTGGCGGCGGCCTGGCAGGGCGGAATAGACACCCTGGACACTTCCAGCGCCTATGGCAACGCAGAGGAAGTGCTGGGCCGGTGCCGGAAAGACCCTTTCCGCCTCATTTCCAAATATCCGGCAGGGGCGGGTCCGGTGGCAGAAGTGTTGGCAAAGAGCCTCTCTCGCCTGGGCACAGACCGCCTGTACGGTTATCTGCTGCATCATTTCAGCGTTTTCCGGGAGAATCCCGCCATCTGGGAGGAATTCCTGCAGCTGAAGGCCGATGGCCGCGTGCAGAAGCTGGGCTTCTCCCTGTACGAACCGGAAGAACTGGCGTTCATCCTGGAGCAGGGAGTACCCTTTGACCTGCTGCAGATTCCCTTCAATGTGTTTGACCGGAAATTCCTGCCTTACATGGAGGAGTTGCACGGCAAGGGTGTGGAAATCCATGTGCGCAGCACTTTCCTGCAGGGGCTTTTCTTCAAGGACCGGAATGCCCTTCCGGCCCGGTTGCAGCCGCTGCGAAAGTACCTGCTCCAGCTGGACGGTTTTGCCCGGGAGAACGGCCTTTCCGTGGCGGAAGTGGCCCTGAATGCCAATCTGCAGCATCCCTGCATAGACGGCGTACTCATTGGTGTAGACAACCTGCAGCAGCTGCAGAGCAACCTGCAGGCCGTGAAGGACACGCCCGTGCACCTGGATGTGGAAGTAAAAGAGAAAGAACTGTTGAACCCCGTTAATTGGAATTGATATGAAGGTTCTGGCCATTACGCAGGCGCGCTACGGATCCACCCGGCTCCCTGCCAAGATACTGAAGGAAGTGGACGGAAAAACGCTGCTGGAGATCCACCTGCGGCGTATTCTGCAGGCCCGCTGCATCAGCGGCCTCAAGATTGCCACCACGGATGAGGAAGGGTCCCGTTTCATTGTGGCGGTGGCCGACAAGGTGGGGGTTTCCTACCACAAGGGCAGCGTAGACGATGTCCTGTCGCGCTTTTACCACACGGCGGCCCCGGAGCAGCCGGAATGGGTGATCCGTTTCACGTCGGACTGCCCGCTCATCGACCCCACCATCATCGAGGATATCGTAGCCTTTGCCGTAGCGCACGACTACGACTATGTGCACACAGACCCCAAGTGCTTCCCCGACGGCCTGGATACGGAAGTCATGCGCTTCAGCGCCCTGGAAAGGGCCTACCAGGAGGCCAACCTTACTTCCGAGCGGGAACACGTTACTCCGTACATCTGGAAGAACGGTACGGCCCGGGGCGGCAGCCTGTTCAAGACTTTTGATTTCCAGAACAAGGAAGGCGTCTACGATGCGTCGGATTACCGCATTACCATAGACGAACCCGAGGACTTCGAGGTGCTCAAGGCCCTGATCCAGGCCCTGGGTCCGGACCGTTACTGGAAAGAGTATATAGATTACCTGCTGGCCCATCCGGAGATTAAGCGGATGAACAGCCGGTTCGGATACAACGAGGGCTACGACAAGTCCCTCCAAAACGACAAAGCAATCAAGTAGATATGGGAAAAGGACAAGAGCTATACAAGAAGGCGAAAACCCTGATACCGGGTGGTACCAGCCTGCTTTCCAAGCGTCCGGAGCAGCTGCTTCCGGAGCAGTGGCCGGCTTATTACAGCAAATCCAAGGGCTGCCATGTGTGGGACCTGGACGGTCGGGAGTACATAGACTGCGGCCTCATGGGCGTGGGCACCAATACCCTGGGCTATGCCCGGGAAGAAGTGGACGAGGCTGTGATGAAAGTGGTCCGGGACGGTAACCTGACCACGCTCAACTGCCCCGAGGAAGTGTATCTGGCGGAACGCCTGATCCAGATGAATCCCTGGGCAGGCGGTGTTCGCTACACCCGCGGCGGCGGCGAGGCCAATTCCATGTGCGTGCGCATCGCCCGCGCTTTCACAGGCAAGGACAAAGTGGCCATCTGCGGCTACCATGGCTGGCACGACTGGTATGTATCCGTGAACCTGGGAGAGAACGATGCCCTGGCCGGGCATCTGCTTCCGGGCATTCCCACCGCCGGTGTTCCCAAGGGGCTCCGCGGTACGTCCATCCCTTTCCATTACAACGACTTCGAGGAAATCGAGGGCATCATCCGCAATACCCCGGACCTGGCGGCCGTGAAAATGGAGGTATGCCGCAACTTCGGCCCGGCCGAAGGATACCTGGAGCACATCCGCAGCCTGTGCAACGAATATGGCGTGGTGCTCATCTTCGACGAGTGCACTTCCGGCTTCCGCGAAACCTTCGGCGGTCTGCACAAGAAATACGGCGTGTACCCGGACATGACCATCTATTCCAAGACCATGGGCAACGGCTATGTGATTGCTGCTGTGTTGGGCAAAAAGGAGATCATGGACGCCGCACAGGGCTCCTGGATCAGCAGTACCTTCTGGACAGACCGCATCGGCCCTACCGCCGCGCTCGCGGCCCTGGATGTGATGGAAAAGACCCGCTCCTGGGAATTCATCACCCGGCAGGGCCTCAAGAACAAGGAACGCTGGCAGGCACTGGCCGACAAATATGGCCTGAAGATCAACCAGTGGGGCATTCCCGCCCTGGCCGGCTATACCTTCGACAGCCCCCATGCGCTGGCCTACAAGACCTACATTACGCAGGAAATGCTCAAGAAAGGCTACATCGCCGGTACGCTGATGTACACCTGCCTGGAACACACAGACCAGGTGCTGGAAGACTATTACCAGGCCCTGGATCCCATCTTTGCCGATATCCGCGACTTCGAGGACGGCCGGGACGTGATGAAGGCCCTGGAGGAGCCCGTGTGCCAGTCCGGTTTCAAACGCTTGAATTAACATGACTTACGCTTGTCTTCACCGGCAGGAATGCCACCTGGGAGCCTACAGTCTGGTACCCATCCGGTACCAGGACCGCCTGGCCATCATGCGCTGGCGCAACCAGCAAATCTACCATTTGCGGCAGGTGCGGCCCCTTACCGAAGAAGACCAGCAGAAGTACTTCGACACGGTGGTGGCCGGGCTTTTTCCCCAGCCTCATCCGGATCAGGTGCTGTTTTCCTATCTGGAAAACGGCGTATGCATCGGCTATGGCGGTCTGGTGCACATCAACTGGACAGACCGCGTGGCAGAGGTGTCCTTCATCATGGACACGGCGCTGGAGGCCCATTCCTTTGCCCTGCACTGGACCAACTACCTGACAATGCTCTTTCAGGTGGCCTTCGGCGATTTGCAGCTGCATAAGCTCTTTACCTATGCCTTCGACCTTCGGCCCCACCTGTATCCCGTGCTGGAAGCCGCCGGTTTTGTGCGGGAGGCAACCCTGAAGGAGCACTGCCTGTTCGAAGGGCAGTATAAGGATGTGGTCATCCACTCGTTCATTGCTTACAAGATCGTCAATTACGTGGACTGTTCGCGGGAGCGGCTGCTGGAAATCCTCGCGCTCCGCAACCGCGACGACATCCGCTGCCGGATGGTGAATCCCGAACGGATTTCCGTCGAGGACCACCTCGGGTTCGTAGAGCGCCTGAAAGGCCGCAAGGACCGGCTTTACTATGCCGTGCTGAAGGGGGATACCCTGGTGGGAACGTATAACCTTACCCAGGAGGCCCCCGGCATTTGGGAACGCGGCATCATCGCAGCTCCCCAGACGCAGGGGACGGGGGAGACGGCCCGCTGGGAACGCCAGATCCTGGGCTCGCTGCCCGCTGATATCAAGGCCCTGAGCGCCAAAGTGAAAGAGGATAACCTCCGCTCGGTCCGCTACCATGAAAAAATGGGTTTCCGGGAGCAGTCCCGCGACGGGGAGTATATCTATTACCGATTGCCGTTATGAGTAAGACCTTCATTGTGGCCGAACTGTCCGCCAACCACGGACACCGGCTGGACATAGCGCTGGAATCTGTCCGGGCGGCCAAGGCTGCCGGGGCCGATGCCGTGAAAATCCAGACCTATACGGCCGATACCATTACCCTGGACTGCCAGAAGCCCGATTTTCAGGTAAAAGGCACCCTTTGGGACGGTCGTACACTGTACCATCTCTATCAGGAGGCCTATACCCCCTGGGAGTGGCACAAGGCCATCTTCGAAGAGGCTGCGAAGGCCGGTCTGGTGTGTTTTTCCACGCCCTTCGACAAGTCGGCCGTAGACTTCCTGGAGGGCTTGGGCAACCCTTACTGCAAGATTGCCAGCTTTGAGATTACGGATACCCCGCTCATCGCCTATGCGGCTTCTAAAGGAAAGCCCATGATCATTTCTACCGGCGTGGCGCTGCCGGAAGACATCGCCCTGGCGGTGGAAACCTGCCGGAAGGCCGGCAACGGGGACATTACGCTCCTCAAGTGCACATCGTCCTATCCGGCGCCCGTAGAAGACGCCAACCTGCGCACGATGGTGGACATGAAGGAGCGCTACGGGGTTAAGGTGGGCCTGTCGGACCATACGATGGGTTACGATGTGGCTGTGGCAGCGGTAGCGCTGGGTGCCACCCTGGTGGAAAAACACTTTATCCTGGACCGCAGCATCGGCGGACCTGACGCCGCTTTTTCCATGGAAAAGGAGGAGTTCGCGGCCATGGTCAAAGCCATCCGCAATGTGGAAAAGGCGCTGGGAAGCGTGACCTACCCCACCGACCCTGCGACCATTAAAGGCCGGGAGTTCTGCCGCTCGCTGTATGTGGCGCGGGACATGAAGGCCGGAGAGGTCATTACGGAGGAAAATGTGCGCAGCGTGCGCCCGGGCTTCGGCCTGCATCCGCGCTATCTGCCGCAGCTGCTGGGCCGGCGCCTCCGCCGGGATGCCACGCTGGGAGAGCGTTTCACTTTAGATATGCTGGAAGATGATTAACGTAGTAAAGACGCAAATACCCGGCGTGGTCATCATCGAACCGCGTGTGTTCGGCGATGCGCGGGGCTATTTCCTGGAAAGCTGGAGCCAGCGGGACTTCGATGCCGCGGTGCGTCCGGTGCATTTCGTACAGGACAATGAGAGTAAAAGCAGGTACGGCGTGGTACGCGGCCTGCACTACCAGAAAGGCGCTTCCTCGCAAAGCAAACTGGTGCGCGTGGTCAGCGGCCGTGTGCTGGACGTGGCGGTGGATATCCGTCGCGGGTCGCCGTGGTTCGGCAAGCATGTGACGTGCGAACTCAGCGGGGAAAACCATCGGCAATTCTTCATTCCCAAGGGCTTTGCGCACGGTTTTGCCGTCCTGAGCCCGGAGGCCGTTTTCCAGTACAAGTGCGACATGCCTTACGTCCCCGAGGCCGAAGGCGCCATCGCATGGAACGATCCTGCCCTGGGGATTGACTGGGGCCTCCCGGAGGCCGATATCCTGCTGTCGGAAAAGGACCGGCACCACGCTCCGCTGGCCCTGACGGAGGATCTTTTCGATTATTCACAAGACCTGTACGCCTTATGAGAATCCTTGTTACAGGGGCCTGCGGGCAGCTCGGGACCAGCCTGCGTCCGCTCCTTCCGGATGCCGTATTTACAGACATAGTGGAAGCGCCCGGCACGCGTCGGCTGGATATCACGGATTTGCCTGCCATCCGCACCCTGATTACCGCAGAGAAGATAGACTGCATCGTGAACTGCGCCGCTTTCACGAATGTAGATGCGGCCGAAGACCAGCCGGAACTGGCAGAACTTCTGAATGCCAAGGCCGTGGAGAATCTGGCCGTAGCCATGCGGGAAGCCGGCGGTTTCCTCCTGCACATCTCTACGGACTATGTCTTTGGCGGCGAATCCCTGAATACGCCCATCCGGGAAACCCAGACGGGGAAACCCACCGGGGTGTATGGCCTTACCAAGCTCCATGGGGAAGAAGCCATCCGGCGCACGGGCGTCCGCTCCATCATCCTCCGCACGGCCTGGCTGTACAGCGAATTCGGCAGGAACTTCGTGAAGACCATGCTGCGCCTCACCGCCGAACGGCCCTCCCTGAAGGTGGTTTTCGACCAGGTGGGAACTCCCACCTACGCCGGGGATCTGGCCGATGCCATCGTTCGCATCCTGCATCAGGAGGATCGCGCCAAGGAGGACGGCACTCCTAAGGGAGCATCGGCCTTCTCTTTAGCGACCGCAGGAGTGCCGTCCTCCTTGTCTTCCTGTCGTGTGTTCCATTACACGAATGAGGGCGTGTGCTCGTGGTACGACTTTGCCAAGGCCATTGCGGCTTATGCAGGGCACACGGGCTGCGAGATTCTGCCTTGCCATTCCAGCGAATTCCCGTCCAAGGTGGTCCGTCCGGCCTATTCGGTGCTGGACAAGACCCTGATCAAGGAATCTTTCTCACTGAAAATACCTTATTGGACAGACGCTTTGCAGCGCTGCCTGAAGGGACTTCTGCAGGGGTGACCGTTATGCCGTAGCAGGTATTTCTTGTGACGGCGCCCAGTTCTACCCTGTAGGAAAGATAGGCTCCCGGAGCGGAGTGCCACTTGGGTGAGTGGTACTCCGTTTTGATTTCCAGAAAGGCTTTTCCGGAGTGGTCTTCCAGCAGATAGAAGGAGAGGGGTTTCCTCTCGTTCAGGGGGGCCAGTTCCCGTCCTTCCTTCCGGAAACCGCGGGTAAAGCGGTCTTCCGCAGTGCTGGGTGCAAAAGGGGTTACGGAGGAGGGGCAGTTGCCCACGGTCA
Organism: uncultured Bacteroidia bacterium; assembly: GCA_902784435.1. Classification (GTDB taxonomy): domain Bacteria; phylum Bacteroidota; class Bacteroidia; order Bacteroidales; family UBA932; genus Cryptobacteroides. The sequence continues at coordinate 36,939 of CACZUR010000024.1, forward strand.
CTTCCCGGACCAGCCATTTTACGTCGTCCGGGAGGGCGCTGTAGTCCACCTGCAGGTCGATCCGCGCCATGAGCCTTTCCAGCGGCAGCTCCACGCGTTCTCCCAGCACCGTTTCCTCTAGGCAGGCGGCCATGGGCAGGCCCCGGCTGTATTCGTCCGGATAGGCCAGGTGATGGCGGTATTCCCGGGCCTGGTCCATGGACAGGCAGGGGAGTTCGTAGCCCAGGTTCACGGCGGCCAGCACGGTATAAGGCACTTCCCGCAGCAGGGCGGTGCTGTATTCGATGTGGCCGTCCTGCAGCTGCAAGGCCCTTGCGGGCACATATACCTTCTCTTCCAAGTCGCCGAAGGCATTGTAGATGAGAAGGTTGTAGTCGCTGATGCGCACCTCGTCAGGGTCTGCTGCACGCGTGGGAATCTGTCCCGGCAATTCGAGGATGAGAGACGTCTGGAAGTACGGGTTTTCCTCACGCGTGCAGGCAGTTGCCCCATAGACAATACCTAACAAAAACATTAACGCAGACGCTCTCATAGGCTTAGGTTTTTGGAATCCCCCCGGGACCAGGGAACAGTAAGGGTTTCTATTGTGACAGTGCCGCTTTCCACGGGCGTGTGGGCATCCGGTGAACCCTTGCGGCGGAGGGTCAGATGCAGGTCGTATCGGCCCCCCGGCCGGATGCCCCTAAGGGGAATGGGGTAGTAGCAGTAATCCTCTCCGATGCTTCCGCTAAGCACCAGACGGCTGCGCGGACCGGGGTAAAAGTAAAAGGAACGGTTCAGGTACACTCTTTCCGGGCCGATGGCACCCGTCCCTTCCTGGAGGACCATCTCGGGATGCGGTAACTGCATAACGGCGCAGCTGTCCGCTTCTCCGTCGTTGATCCAGGATACGGGTGCCCTGTCTCCAGCGCCCAGGGGATGCATTTCGGTGCCGGCAAATTGGATGTAGAGCTTGTCGGACAGCAAGGGGGTGCCGGCGTAGGGGAGGCCGCTGAAGTCGCAGGAGACAGAACAGAGCCGTATACAGGTCAGAAGGGGGTGGAGCGTGAGTTCCAGATGCCGGGAAGCGCCCGGCTGCAGCCGGACTTCACCGGCGAGGAGGGGTTTTTCGGGAGATTCATCGGCCAGGCGGAAACTGTACTTGCAAAGCTGCGGGTACGAGGCCAGGTCCCACCAGGCGCCGCTGTCTCCGGCCCGGGTGCTCAGAACGGCCAATTGCACCGCCGCTTCCGATGAAACCCCATATACGGGTGTACCCCGTGCAGGCGCGGGCAGCTGCTGGTAAGCATCCAGGCGGCCTTCCGCGTCAAAGAAGAACAGGTCCAGGGCGTCGGCCTCATAACCTTTGGTATGGATGGCCGCCGGTATGGGAATGGGGCCGATGGGAATGCAACCGCAGAAAAAGGCCGGACACTGCAAGAGCGCAGCGATAGTTGCCACAGAGGTGTGGCGAAAAGAAGATCTCCAGAATGTGGATGTAGCAAACGAATGAAGTGGAATCCGGCCTGTTTTCATTGCGGTCAAACGGTTTTTTGTCTGCCGCAAAACTATAAAACAAGGCCGGCTAATCCAAAGCCGGCCTTGCAAAAAGTGTTGTATCACAGTTTTTATTGAAAAGTTTTTCTGTTTTAAAGGTAAAATCCTTTGAAAAAAAACTGTTTCTTATGATTTTTTAACCTCCGAAGTTGTCGAAGAGGATGCTCTCCGGAGCCACGCCGAGGGAATCCAGCAGGTCGCAGACGCACTTGGTCATCATGGGCGGACCGCACATGAAGTACTTGATATCCTCCGGAGCCTCGTGGTTCTTGAGGTAGGTTTCGTTCATGACGTTGTGTACGAAACCGGCGGTGTACTTCACGCCTGCTGCATCTGCTGCCGGGTCCGGACGGTCCAGGGCCAGATGGAAGTGGAAGTTGGGGAAATCCTTTTCGATTTCGGCAAAATCTTCCAGATAGAAGGCTTCTACCAGGGCACGGGCGCCATAGAAGAAGTGCACTTCCTTCTTGGTCTTGAGGGTCTTGAACAGGTGCATGATGTGGCTGCGGAGCGGTGCCATGCCGGCGCCGCCGCCGACGAATACGTATTCCTGGCTGTCAGGGTCGTCCTTCGGGAGCAGGAACTCTCCGTAAGGGCCGCTGATCCACACTTTGTCCCCGGGTTTGCGGGAGAACACATAGGTGGAGGCGATTCCCGGAGGAACGCCCGGGACGAACTTGAACACGCCCTTGGGCTGGGTGCGGTCGAACGGAGGGGTTGCGATACGCACGTTCAGTTTGATCAGATCTTTCTCTGCAGGATACGAGGCCATGGAGTAGGCGCGAATGGTGGGCACGGTGTTTTTGAACTTCAGGGAAGTGATACCGTACTTCTCCCAGTCGCCTTTGTAGATATCGGCCACGCCCATATCGGCAAAGTCTGCCTCGTACTCGGGAATGTCGATCTGGATGTATTCACCGGACTTGAAGTCGATGTGCTCGCCTTCGGGCAGGCGTACGGTGAATTCCTTGATGAAGGTGGCCACGTTCTCGTTGGAAATGACCTCGCACTCCAGCTTTTTGACGCTGAGGGCGCTTTCGGGAACGGCGATCTGGATGTTGTCCTTCACCTTTACCTGGCAGCCCAGACGCCAGCCTTCCTTGATCTGTTTGCGGGAGAAGAAGCCCGTTTCCGTGGGAAGGATGGTGCCGCCGCCTTCCAGCACCTGCAGTTTGCACTGGCCGCAGTTGGCCTTGCCGCCGCAGGCGGAGGGGAGGAAGATGGACTTCCAGTTCCTTGGTTCCGCCATTGATGTTGATCTTGACGGTGCCGGAAGGCGTGACGGCCGACTTGATAATCAGGAGCAGGGCAACCAGGATGAGGGTTACCACTACGATGACTGCGATAGAAGCAAGAATGGTGTTTGTCATATCTCAGTCCTCCTACAGTGCTATGCCCATGAAGGTCATGAAGGCGATGCCCATCAGACCCACGGTAATGAATGTGATGCCCAGGCCCTTGAGGGCGTCGGGAACGTTGGAGTAGCTCATCTTTTCACGGATGGCAGCCAGGGAAACGATGGCCAGGAACCAGCCCAGACCGCTGCCCAGGGAGTATACCGTGGCCTCGCCGATGTTCAGGAAGTCCTTCTGCTGCATGAACAGGGAACCGCCCAGGATGGCGCAGTTCACGGCGATGAGCGGGAGGAAGATACCCAGCGAGGAGTAGAGCTCCGGAGAGAATTTCTCTACCACCATTTCCACGATCTGCACGATGGCGGCGATGACGGCGATGAAGACGATGAAGCTGAGGAAACTCAGGTCTACGCCTTCTACCAGGGCGTCCGGTGCCAGCACATAGGTGTTGAGGAGGTAGTTGACGGGGAGGGTGACCAGGAGTACGAAGATAACCGCAACGCCGAGGCCCGCAGCCGTCTTCACGTTCTTCGATACTGCCAGGAATGAGCACATTCCCAGGAAGTAAGCGAAGATCATATTGTCCACAAAGATGGACTTGACGAATAAGCTCAGATATTCCATAAGGCGTTACAGTTTATTTTTCCTGAAGGTCTTTCTGGACAGAGCGCTGCACCCACACGATGCATCCCAGGAGGATGAGGGCGAAAGGAGGCAGGATGACCAGGTTGTTGGGAACATAGCCGAAGCGGTTCAGAATGTCGATGCCGAACAGGGTTCCGCTGCCCAGGAGCTCGCGGAAGAAGGCGACAATCAGAAGGATCAGGCCATAGCCGGCGCCGTTGGCAACGCCGTCCAGGAAGCTGGGCCAGGGCTTGTTGCCCAGGGCGAAGGCTTCGATGCGGCCCATCACGATACAGTTGGTGATGATGAGGCCGATGTACACGGACAGCTGTTTGTCAATGGCGTAGGTGGCTTCGAAGGACTTGAGGATCTGGTCTACCAGAATGACCATCATGGCCACCACGACCAGCTGGACAATGATACGTACCCGGCCCGGAATGGTTTTCCGGAGCAGGGAAAGGATGAGGCTGGAGATGCCGCAGACGACAATCACGGAGAGGGCCATCACCAGTGCGCCCTTCAGGGTGACGGTAACCGCCAGCGAAGAGCAGATACCCAGCACCAGGACGGTAATGGGATTCCCCTTGAAAATGGGGTTCAGAATGGTTTCTTTCAGTTTTGCATCCATGGCTTATTCCTCCTCACATGCATTAGCGTTATTGGCCCCCAGGAAGTATTTGGCGTAGGCGCCCAGCCAGGTGTCGATGGCGGCATCCAGGCCCTGGGAAGTCATGGTGGCACCGGAAATGGCGTCGATCTTGTTGTCTACGACGGACTTTCCTTCGGCGTCCTTGGGGGCGCCGCCCTTCACGATGTCAAAGACATTGGTGTCAGAGAAGTCTGCCAGTTCTCCCACGAAGGTGGCCTGGAAGGAAGGATCGTCCTTGATCTTGGCACCCAGACCGGCGGTTTCGCTTTCGTGGTCGAAGTAGGCACCGCCGATGGTCTTGAGGTCTGTCTCGAAGGAAATGTAACCCCAGACGGGACCCCACAGGCCGGCTCCGTAGATGGGAACCACCGTGCGTCCGTTCTTGAACACGAACACGGGAAGCTCCGGTTCTCCGGTTTTGTTGGGACCGCCCTTGATATTGTAGTTCTGGCGCTTGAGCTGTTTGGGGCTGTAGACATCGTTGCCTTCCAGCTTCCGGAGCTCGTTGCCTTCCAGATCGATGACGAACGCATCCTCGATCTCTTCGTCGTACTTGGCCAGTACGGCGGTGTTGCCCATGCCGCTGAGGTCTGCCTTGGAGCCATACTGGGCGGCGGTGAGCATCTGGGAGATGGTGTCGGCCTTTTCGTTGGCCTCCTGCTTGGCCTTCAGGCTCTGGGAAACGAAAGCGAGGATAGCGGCTACCACCACGACGATGATGGTGGTGTAGACTACGGTATATACATTATTATTGGTATTCATAGCGTATCCTCCTTAAGCTTTAGCCCTGCGGCTGGTGTGTACGCTCACGACGCAGTGGTCGATGAGCGGAGCCATGGTATTCATGAACAGGATGGCGAGCATCATGCCTTCCATGTAACCGGGGTTCCACAGGCGGACGACAACCGCAAGGGCACCTACCAGGAAGCCGTAGATCCACTTGCCGGTTTCCGTCTGTGCGGCGGTAACGGGGTCTGTGGCCATGAAGACGGAACCGAAGAGGAAGCCGCCCATGACAATCTGGTAATAGCAGGGCACCAGGGTGGCGCCGCCCAGCTGGCCCAGCCAGCCTACCAGCAGACCGCCCGCGATGGAAGAGACCATGATTTTCCAGGAAGCCACGCCGCTCCAGACCAGGAGGATGGCGCCCAGGAGAATGGCCACCACGGAGGTTTCACCGGTAGAACCGGGGATGAAGCCCCAGAACATGTCCATGAAGGAATACTGACCTACAGCACCGGTAGCGGCGTCGAAGGCACCGTCGTGGGCGATGGCCAGGGGCGTAGCGGCGCTGATGGCGTCTACGTCGCCCAGGCCGGCCCAGGTCTTGGATACCCAGACGGAAGAACCGGACATGCTGGAAGGATAGGAAAAGAAGAGGAAGGCGCGGGCCACCAGGGCCGGATTCCAGATGTTCATGCCGGTGCCGCCGAACACTTCCTTGACGAAGATGACGGAGAAGGCCACGGCCAGGGCCAGCATCCACAGCGGAACGTCCACGGGGACGATGAGAGGGATGAGGAAGCCGGTTACGAGGTATCCCTCGTTCACTTCTTCGCCACGGATTTGGGAACTGGCGAATTCAATGGCCAGACCCACTACATAGGAGACCACGAACAGGGGCAGCATCCGGAGCAGTCCGTAGAAGAACATGCGCCAGAATCCCCATTCCAGGCCATAAAGGGTTGCCGTCTGCAGGCCCACGTTGTACATGCCGAAGAGGGCAGCGGGAACCAGCGCTACGACGACCATGATCATCACACGCTTGAGGTCGATGCCGTCGCGCACATGGGCGCCCTTCGCGGTTACCGTGCCGGGAACGCGCAGGAAGGTATCGAAGGCATCCACGGTGGAATGCCACCAGGGAGTTTTTTTCTCGTCTGCCATATCTTATGCCATTTCTTTGATCATCAGGTCAATGCCTTTCTGGATAATGGCCTGGATCTCGTTCTTGGAAGGGTCTACATAGTCGCACAGGGCCAGATCCTCGGGCAGGACTTCGTAGATGCCGAATTTTTCCATCTTCTCGATGTCGCCGGCCAGGCAGGCCTTGATGAGGTAGATGGGGAAGATGTCGATGGGGGTGACATCCTCGAAGCATTTGGTTTCTACGAAAGCGCGGGGACCGCCGTGCAGGTTGGTGTCCATGTCGTACTTCTTGCCGGGGGTGAGCCAGGAGAAGTAGCACCAGGAGCTGCTGTGTACCTTGGGACGGAAGGGCTTGGCCCAGCCGAACCATTCGCGCTCATAACCTTCCCTCAGTAGGGTGAGCTGGTTCTGGAAGAAGCCCAGGTAGCCGTCTGCGCCCAGGTTTTCGCCGGAGAGGACATCGCCGCCCACTACCCGGATATCCTGCCCCACGGAGGTGATTTCCTTGACGGGGGTACCGGGGAGGCAGCATACATAGCCGGTCTGAGGGGCGGCGGGGCCGGTGACGGCCACTTTGCGCATCAGGTCCAGCTTACCGGTTTTGACCAGCTTGCCGATGGCCGCAACATGCAGCAGGGAAACGGTCCAGACAATCTCTCCCTTCTTGATGGGGGCGATGTGGCTGATCTGGACACCGACGTTGCCGGCAGGATGCGGGCCGCTCACGATGTGCAGCTCTGCGTTCTGCAGCCGGGCAAAGGGAACGTCTTCCTTGCGGATAGAGACATGCACGGGGGCGATCTTGGCCAGGGCGTTCACGCCGGCCTGGATATCGGCCAGGGCGTCTCCCAGGACAAAACCTTCGTCCGCTGCGAGCGGAGCCGTGCTGAAAGAGGAGATGAAAATTGCCTTGGGCGTGTCCTCCGGGTTGGCCATGACGCCGTAGGGGCGCTGTACCAGGGTACCCCAAAGGCCGGAGGTGAGCAGGAGGTTCCGGGTCTGTTCCGCCGTGGCCGGAGCCTTGGCGCCGAAATCTACGGAATCCTGTTTTCCATCGGCCTTTACGAGAACTGCCAGCAACTTTCTTTTGTCGCCCCTGACGATGCTCTGGACCGTGCCGCTGACCGGCGAGGTGAAGAGGATCTGGGGGCGCATTTTGTCGGCCATCACGGGCGAGCCTGCCTTTACCGCGTCGCCTTCCTTGACCAGGAGTCTTGCGACCAGCCCGGGGAAGTCCGTAGGCTTTACGGCAACGATGTCAGGACTCACGCTTTTGATGACCACCGAGGCCGCTTCTCCCTTGACGGGGATGTTGAGGCCCTTGTTCAAATGCAGTTTGTTTGACATTATTTTATAGGTTTTGTGTATTTGCAAAAAATACTGCGCGAAGTTACGAAAAAATTACTAATTTCGCCTACTATTTTTGGGGAGATATGAGTGAGATTCTAGCGTCCTTGAACAAGGAACAGCAAGCAGCAGTGACATGTACGGAAGGCCCTATGCTCATCGTGGCGGGGGCCGGCTCCGGTAAAACCCGTGTCTTGACGTCCCGGATTGCCTATCTGATAGAAAAGGGCGTCCCGGCCCAGCAGATCCTGGCCCTCACCTTTACCAAGAAGGCGGCCGGGGAAATGAAGGAGCGGATCGGCCTCATGGTGGGGGAGCGCCAGGCCCGCCGCATCTGGATGGGCACTTTCCACTCCGTGTTCATCCGTTTCCTTCGGGAATATGCCGACAGGATAGGGTTCCCGGCCACTTTCACCATCTACGACACCGCAGACTCGGTGAGCGCGGTCAAGGCCTGTCTGAAGCAACTGGAACTGGACGACAAGCTGTACAAGCCCAAGGAAGTGCTTTCCCGCATCTCCCGGGCCAAGAACGACCTGGTCACCCCCACGCCTTACCGGGAAGGGAAAGGCGGGTACCGGGACGACGACGTCAAGCACAAGAAGCCGGAAATCTACCGGGTCTATGAACTGTATTGCCGGAACTGCCGGCAGGCCGGGGTGATGGACTTCGACGACATCCTCCTGTACATGAATATCCTGCTTAAAAGCTGCCCGGATGCCTTGGAGGCCATTGCCGGCCGGTTCCGGCATATTCTGGTGGACGAGTACCAGGACACCAACATGGCGCAGTACCTGATCCTGAAGAAACTGGCCGCCGGTCACCGGAACCTCTGTGTGGTGGGGGACGATTCCCAGTCCATCTATGGCTTCCGCGGCGCCCAGATCCAGAACATTCTCAATTTCCAGAAGGATTTCCCGGGCGCCCGCCTGTTCCGCCTGGAGCGCAATTACCGCAGCACCAGCACCATCGTAGACGCAGCCAACTCCGTCATCGCCAACAACGAGGGCCGCATTCCCAAACAGTGCGTGTCCATGGGGGAGAAAGGGGAACCCATCCACCTGGTGCGCGCGTTCACGGAGCAGGAGGAGGCCATGCTCATTGCATCGGCCATCCTGAACCGGATGCGGGAGGAGCAGTGCGAATACGAGGACTTTGCCATCCTGTACCGCACCAATTCGCAGTCCCGGGCGCTGGAAGAGCAGCTGCGCCGCCGCAACATTCCGTACATGATCTACTCCGGCAATTCCTTCTTTGAGCGGGCGGAGGTAAAGGATATGATGGCCTATTTCAAACTGGCTGTGAACCTGAACGACGACGAATCCTTCAAGCGCATCGTGAACAAGCCCACCAGGGGCATCGGCGACACTTCGCTGAACGCCCTGGTTTCGGCGGCACAGGCATCGGGCCTGTCGCTGTTCAAGGCTGCGGCGCTGCCGGATTTGGAGAAATACGGCCTGAAGGCGGCCGCCATCGGCAAGATCCGCGCTTTCTGCACCCTGATGGAGAAGGCGGCGGTGGAGGCCCGGGAGGGGGATGCGTACGACGTGGCCATGTCACTGGCCTCGGAAAGCGGACTGTACCTTTATTACAAAGCCGACGATTCCATCGAGGGCCAGTCGCGTTTTGCCAATGTGCAGGAGCTGCTGGACAGCGTCAAATCCTACGAAGAGGATGTCCAGGGAGAATGGGCCGAAGAGATGCTGGAGGCCGATGCCATGGTGGAGGACGGAGATACCCCCTTCGTCGCAGAAGAGAGGGCCGATGCTCCTCAGGGGGCATCTCCGTCCTCCATGCACCGTGTCTTGCTGGCGGACTATCTGGAGAATGTGTCGCTGCTGTCCAATGTGGATGTGGCGGATGACCAGACCAATAACAAAGTGGCGCTGATGACGGTGCACACGGCCAAGGGACTGGAATTCCCGTATGTGTTCGTCTCCGGCATGGAGGAAAACCTGTTCCCGTCCGGCGGCTGGATGGTGACGCCCTCGGACCTGGAGGAGGAACGCCGGCTGTTCTATGTGGCCATCACCCGCGCCAAGAAGGCGGTTTCGCTGAGTTTCGCCGAAACCCGCATGCGCAACGGAAAACACGAGTCCAACGCCCCCAGCCGTTTCCTCCGGGAGATTGCCCCGCAGTATCTGGACCGCCCGCTGCGGCGGGAAGCTACGGCCTGGGAGCAGCCGCCCGTACGGCGGGAACCGGCCTTTCCACGGCGGGAGCCGGCGCGCCCTGCGCCAGCACCGGTGGTGTCCAGGCCCCGGCCGCAGCAGTTGGAGAAGCCTCCGCTCATTTCGGACAATTTTGTTCCGGACCCCATGTCCAGCTTCCGGGTGGGGGACCGCATCGAGCACAATAGATTCGGGGCAGGAAAAGTCCTTGAAATTACCGGGCAGGTCCCGGAATTGAAAGCCAAAATCCTCTTTGAAAAGTACGGAGAAAAACTCCTACTGCTAAAATTTGCGAAAATTCGACATATTTAGTTGTACGTAAGAAAAAAATATGTAAATTTGCAGTGAAGTTTTTCATAGTTTAAGTTTAGGTTAAGTAGCCGGCCCTCCGCAGCGATGTGAAGGGCCGGTGTATTTTAGTGCCGTTTTGTGATTTCTGAAAGGGTTAAAAAGTCCTAACCGCAATAGAAATACTGCGCTACAAGTTTCCTCATTAGTTTGGTGTCGTTACGGGCTTCTTTGTGCAGATTGGCATCGTTATGGGCTTTCAGGGCTTTCAGGATGCCGTCGATCATGCGGGGACGGAACACGTCCTTGGCCTCATACACGGCGCGGACTTCCTGCAGGCAGGCAGCACTTTCCGTGCAGCAGGTAGGGAGCTGCTGGAGCGTGGCCAGACGGGCGGCGTTTTCGCTTCGGTGGATGTCCATGTCTACGTAAGTGTCCTGGGCCAGCTTGAGAGCTTCTTCCCGCGGCATTTCCAGGCCGATGCGGGCGGCTACGCACAGGCCGGCCATGAGCTGGTAGATATCTGCGCTGCAGTCCGGGCTGCGCATCTCGAAGGTTTGCTTGGAGGTGGTGTCGCGGAAGGAATGCTTTTCCTGCGGATTGGCGCTGGAGCACATGTCGATGCCGGCGCTCCATCCCAGGGGCACGCGCACCAGGGCGCTGCGGTTGCAGTCTCCCCAGCATACGTTGGTGGGTGCTTCCTGGTGGGGGACCAGACGGAAGTAGGACGTGGGGTTCTTGTTGCCGAAGGCGGTGATGGACGGGGCCATCTTCATGAGCCCGGCGATGGCGCAGCGGGCCTCGTCGGAGAGTTTGTTGTCGGCCCCCAGGGTAACGTTGTGTCCGTCTTTCATCAGGCGCATGTGGATGTGCATGCCGCTTCCGGCCTTGCCGGTAGTGATCTTGGGGGCGAAGCTGACGTCCAGCCCGTAGCGGTAGGCCAGGTTGCGGATGACCCATTTGGCCAGTACAAGCTGGTCTGCGGCCGTTTCCAGCGGGCAGGGGAGGAATTCGATTTCGTTCTGTTCGTATACTTTTCCGTCCAGGGTGAAGTTGCCCACTTCGCTGTGGCCGTACTTGATCTGGCCACCGGTGCAGGCCACGTGGTCCATGCAGTCGCGGCGGAAGTCGTTCAGCTTGGCGAAGGGCTCACTCTCGTGGTAGCCCTTCTGGTCCGTGGCGGGGAACAGGGGGTCTTCGTCGCAGATCACGTAGTATTCCAGTTCTCCCATGGCCTCGAACTGCATGCCGGTGCTTTCCTCAAAGGCTTTTTCGGCCCGCATGAGGGTGGCGTGCGGTGCGCAGTCGAAGGGCTGGCCGCTCTTGTCGTAGAAGCTGCACAGGAAACACAGGGTGGGGATTTCGTTGAACGGGTCCACGAAGGCGGTGCGGTAACGCGGGATTACGTACAGGTCGCTGTTGCCGGCTTCGATGAAGGAGGGGAAGAGGCTGGAACCGTCTACCCGTTCGCCTTCCGTGAGGATGGTTTCTGCGTATGCGAGGCTGTGGATGGAGAAGTTCAGGGTTTTGATGCGGCCGTCTTCGGCGGGATACATGAAGTCTATCATGCGGATGTTCTTTTCCACGATGAAGTGAATCATGTCTTCGCGGGTGAATTCCGCGGGCATTTTTTCCAGGAATGCCACAACCTCGTTGGGGTTCAGTTCAATCAGTTTGTCCATTGGTCTTGTGTGGTTAAAACAAAGCACTCCCCGTGCAGAAAGGCAGGGGGGATTGCTTGGGAGCGAGATACGAGTCTCGAACTCGCGACCTTCGGCTTGGGAAGCCAACGCTCTACCAACTGAGCTAATCTCGCATTCGGATTACAAATATAACACTTTTTTCTTAACTTTGTGAAAATTTTCAAGCAAATGGCAATCCAGAAACCCAGTATACCAAAAGGCACGCGGGACTTCGGCCAGAAAGAGATGGCCCGCCGCAATTATATCTTCGATACCATCCGCTCGGTTTTCCGCACGTACGGCTACCAGGAAATCCAGACACCGGCGCAGGAAAACCTGTCCACGCTGCTGGGAAAATACGGAGAGGAAGGGGATAAACTGCTGTTCCGCATCCTCAATTCCGGCGATGCCTTCGGCAGCGTAGACTTTGACAGGCCCCTCACGCCCCAGGTGTGCGAAAAGGGCCTCCGCTACGACCTTACGGTGCCCTTCGCCCGTTATGTGGTGCAGCACCAAAGCGAGATTTCCTTCCCTTTCAAACGGTTCCAGATCCAGCCTGTCTGGCGGGCAGACCGTCCCCAGAAGGGCCGCTACCGCGAGTTCTATCAGTGCGACGTGGATGTAATCGGCAGCCGCAGCCAGGTGAACGAGCTGGAACTGGTGCAGATGGTAGACCGGGTCTTCGGCCTGCTGGGCGTGCGTGTGGGCATCCACATCAACAACCGCAAGGTACTCACCGGCTTTGCAGAGATTGCCGGTGCCCCGGACAAGGTGGTGGACATCACCGTGGCCATCGACAAACTGGATAAGATAGGCCTGGAGAAGGTAAAGGAGGAAATGGCCGATAAAGGCCTTCAGGCCGACGGCATTTCCGTCATTGAGCAAATCCTGTCGCTGAGCGGCTCCTTCGGGGAAAAGCTTGCCGCCATGCGCGGCCTCTTCAACGGCGGCAGCGCCAGCGGTATCGTCTCTGAGACCGGCCAGAAAGGACTGGATGAGCTGGAGGAACTCTTCGGACTCATCGATGCCGTGGGGGTATCGGCCCCGGTGGAAATGGACCTCTCGCTGGCACGTGGCCTTAATTATTATACGGGCGCCATCTTCGAGGTGAAGGCGCTGGACTGGGAGATCGGCAGCATCTGCGGCGGTGGCCGCTACGACAACCTTACCGGCATCTTCGGCCTGCCGGACCTCTCGGGCGTGGGCATCTCCTTCGGCGCAGACCGCATCTACGATGTTCTGGTGGGACTGGACCTGTTCCCGGCCAGCCTGGAAACCGCCACCACGCTTCTCTTTGCCGTGATGGGGGCCGATGAACTCCGCTACACCCTTCCCGTCGCCAAGGCGCTCCGGGAGGCGGGCGTGGCCGTGGAGGTGTATCCGGAGGCCGCGAAACTGAAGAAGCAGTTCGACTACGCCGACCGGAAATCCATCGGCTTCATCTCTATCAACGGCTCCTCCGAGATAGAGGCCGGCACAGTGAATATCAAGAATTTACGCTCCGGTGAGCAGAAGGCTTTCCCGGCTTCGGACCTGGACGCTATCCTGGCATTTCTCAAATGATACCGCATATGAACACCCGCAAATCCCTCCTCCTTGCCGCACTGGCTATGGCCTTCGCCGTAGCATCCGGTGCCCAGACCCTGAACATGACGCCCCAGGTGGCCGGCATCACCACCTATGAGGCCTCTACGGCAGTAAACCTGATTGTGGTCAAACCCGAAATCCCGCTCCCCGGCCTGGACCCCTCCCTGCTCACGGTCAATACCAACGGGACGGAGCGCAATGTCCTTTCCGTGTATCGCTCGGACGCCCGGGGTGCCTTCGACCCGGAAGGTGAATATCTGGCCCTGGGGCTGGAGAAGGCTTCCGGCCGGCGTCTGGGGCTCACCAAGGGAAACGGCGTGTGGAAAGACGAATACAGCGTAAAAGTGGGCCTGAAGAAGGGCAAGGTCCTCAAAGTGGGAAAGCAGAAGTTCACGGCCATCGCCTGTGAGACCGACAAGGCACTGAAAGATTTCGTTTCGGAGGCAGACTACTTTAACAAAGGCACTTTCACGGGCATGTACACGGGAAAGGCCGGTGAGGTTACGCTTACCTATGCGGCTTACGAACCCTGGTCCCTGAAGGGTGACGGGAAGGCCAATCCGCTGGTTATCTGGCTGCATGGCGGCGGGGAAGGCGGCGTGGATGTGTCCATCACGCTGCTGGGCAACGAGGTGGTCTCCCTGATCCGTCCCCAGATCCAGTCTCATTTTACCACGGAAGGCGGCAGTGACGGTGCCTATGTCCTGTCCGTCCAGTGCCCCACCATGTGGATGGGAACGTCCAAAGGTTTCGGCCACGGCGATTATCCTTCCCTGTATGCCGATGTCCTCAAATCCTGCATCGACCATTATCTGGAGCTGAATCCCGACGTGGACCGCCGGCGCGTTTACCTGGGCGGCTGCTCCAACGGCGGATACATGACCATGCACATGCTCATGCGCAATCCCCGCTATTTCGCCGCGGCTTATCCTACCTGTGAAGCCTATATGGACCAGTATATCTCGGACACCGAGATTGCCGCCCTGGCAGAGGAAAACATCTGGATCGTCCAGTCTTATGACGACACCACCGTAGACCCCAAGACGCATTGCATCCCCACCTTCCAGCGCCTGATGAAGGCCGGCGCCAAGAATGTCTGGATGTCCATGTTCGAGAGCGTGGAAGGGATGGACAATCCCGGCCAGAAACTCTTCGGTCACTTCTCCTGGTGCTACTTGTTCAATGACGCCGTAACCCATTCGCAGGAGCAGACGACCGGGGAAGTGAAACCCAGCAATGACGGAGGCGGTTCCGTCGCCCCCCAGGGCCACGCCAACATCTTCGAGTGGATGAATGCCCAGGTACTCGCCGACCCCGAGATTACCCACCCCCGCTGGTAAAAGTGCAACAAAAATTTGGAGGTTTTAAAAAAATGAGTTACCTTTGCATTCCCAAACCGCGGAGTAGAGCAGTCGGTAGCTCGTCGGGCTCATAACCCGGAGGTCGTAGGTTCGAGTCCTGCCTCCGCTACGAAACGAAACGGCAGCCAGTTCGGCTGCCGTTTCGCGTAGCGGGGGCGCCCCGTGATATGCCTACTTATATCGGTTTCTCATTACCGATACTCCAGCCCCTTAACTGCAACACCGATGTTGACGGGCAGATGTTCCATCTCACCCAGGGCCACTTCCCTGACATAGCTGCTCTTGAGGTAGATATTGAAGTCCATACTCATCTCCCAGATTTTCCGCTCCTCCTGTTTTTTGGCAAGGAAGGCCTGTAGAGCTTCGTTATTGCATCCGACAATTTGGAAGGCGATGAAGTATTTGCCCGGTTCCAGCAGGAGGGTTTCTTCCGGCCGGATGTCGTAATCCTGCGGATCATTCGAAACGGCGACATCGAAATAGATGGGCTTGTGAAGCACGTTGACAAACGATTCCTTCTTTCCCTCGATCCGGTAGATGTTGATGGATGCGACGCAGCTCGGAATATGGTTGCTGCGGACGGTAAGCAGGATGTTTTTCACAAGAAAAGGCTTTTTAGTCTGGGCCACGGAACCGATTTCCCGTCCCGAAGGGTGTCCGCTTCGCATGGACGTGGTAATGATTCCCACGCTCTTCAGCAAACCCGTTCCGGGCTTAAGCAAATACTTTTCCTTTGTGTCTCCACCAATGAATATGGCTGGAGGCAGTTCCTGTTCGTGCAGGACGATGACCACGTCATCGGCAGGGCCGGTGACAGGATAGGTTGCTCTCTGAAAGGATACGTGGAAAAACTCCAGTGTATCACAGGGCATATCTATTTCGAAGCGACCGTCAGCGGCAGAAATGGACCCTATCTGGAGTTTGGGCACACCGAGCTGGACATATTCGACAGCATTACCTTGTTCATTGATAATCCGCCCTTTAACGGTGACGTGCTCCTGCGCCGAAAGCAAAGCCGGGAGCAAGGAGAGGGCAATGGCCAACTTAATCCGCATAAATGTCCTCCTCCATCTCAGTTCCTTCCGGATCGGGCTGATAGTCCAGGATGTCGCCCGGCAGGCAGTCAAGTACTTTGCAGAGTTTGTTGAGCGTAGTGAAGCGGATGGCACGGCCTTTCCCCGTTTTCAGCAGGGAAAGGTTGGTAAGGGAGATGCCGATTTTTTCGGAGAGTTCCGAGAGTTTCATATGTCGCTCCCAGAGCATTTTGTCGAGGTTTACCGTAATCATATCGCGAGCTTGCTGTCTTTTGCTGCCAGATAGGCCATTTTGTAGAGTCCCGCGAAGAGAAGGACGATGAGAGGAATAAGAATAGTGTTGGAATCGAGCATAAACTCCGATTCGCCTTTCACCACAGCGTCGTAATTGGAGTGGACAAAGGCAAGGAGCGCGGCGACCAAAGCCCCATGTTGATACGGTATAGGAAGACGCAGCACAGGGCAAAAAGAAGCGTGATACCGACAAACCTGGCCGCCAGGATAAAAATCTGCCAACCTTTGATATCCGGATTCCAGGTTATGGGTATGATAAAGTTGTTCAACCACAACTGTGAAATCATCTGAACGTAGGTGTAGATAAGCGTAATGCCACCTATGATGAGGATGGCGATGGAGAGTCTCTTGATACTCTTTTGCGTAGAATTGTTCATATCCTTGTTGTTTTTGTTTGCGGTATCGATAGACAAAGATAGTGCCAATTTTACGAAAAACATAAATTATATTTACGATTTACATAAAAGAACCCCATCCATTAGACCCTCCAGGAACCGGAGGTTCGAGATTCGGAGTGCTTGGTCTACTACAGAAAAAGAGTTGAGCAATCTCAACTCTTTTCCTTTGTTTTGTCTTCCAGTATTCTGATGGTATCAAGATAGGCCTTTTCTACATCGCTCAAAGTGCGTTGCTGGTATTTCTTGTATTCATCCGTGGCCTTTTCTATAGCCTGTTGATGACTGACTGAACCAGGGCCCACAAGGAGTTGTTCACCGTTCATAATTAGGACGTTATCCAGATGCTTAGCCCAGTCAGCCATGGTCATGAATTCGTGGCGTTCTGCTTTACGTTCGGCAAAATCCAGATAACCTGAGACCAATTGACCAAGAGAGCGTAATTCTTTCTCGTTCAGGTAGTTCTTTGCTATTACGGCATCCGAGAGATGTGGACGACTCCCTTTGAAAGTTGTCAACCCCATGAATTCCTTTTCGGCATCGGCTCTGGAGTAGATAATTTCTGCTGCCGTCTGGCCATGAATGGCATAGTGGATCTTGTTCTGGACTTTCTTGAAGAACTCGATGGACATATCGGCTTTGGGATCATAGTCCACGCTGGTAGCGTAGATATCCAGAATCTGCCTATAAAACACCTTCTCCGAAGCACGAATGTCCCGTATACGATTTAGAAGTTCCTTCCAATAACCTCCTCCGCCGAGTTGCTTCAGTCGCTCATCATCCATCGTAAAGCCTTTGACGATGTACTCTTGAATGCGTTCGGCAGCCCACTGTCTGAAGATGACGCCATTTCTGGAACGGACTCGAAACCCGACGGCAATAATCATGTCTAGGTTATAGTAGTAGGGAGCTTTCTGCTGAAATTCGGAATTTCCGAATTTCTTTCTGCAGGCCTCTGGAAGCAGTTCTTTATCGTCAAAAATGTCTCTGATATGCTCGTTAATGGTGGAAGGGGCTTTATCATACAACAAAGCCATTTGTTGCTGAGTAAGCCACACGTTACCATTCTCCAGCCTTACATCTAGCCGGACATCTCCTCCTTCGGACTCGTAAATAACGATATTACCAGTGTCTTCCATAAACATTGATTCCCGATGAGACGGGTTCTTACAAACCTTAGATTTGCAGCGTAGTTTTCTGTTCCAAAGTTTGTATGACAAAAATAGTAAATTTATGCCGATATTGAAAGTTTAACTAAAGGACAAT
>CACZUR010000025.1:0-60717 GCA_902784435.1 uncultured Bacteroidia bacterium
GACCGTAGCCATTGCCTGGATGAGCAACTGGCAGTATGCCAATTCCGTCCCCACCACCCAGTTCCGCAGCGCCAACTCCGTCCCGCGTGACCTGAGCCTAATCCGGAAGGGTAAGGAAGTCCTCCTGAAGAGCACCCCTTCCCCGGAGATGGAAGCCCTGCGCGGCAATCCCGTGCAGCTGGCCCTTGCCACCGCCCCGGTAGAGCTGTTCGACACCCCGCAGCGCGCCTATGAGCTGGTCATCCGCTTCAACCTGGGCAAGAAAGACGACGCCACCTTCGTGCTCTCCAACGAGACCGGCGAACAGGTGGTCCTCTCCTACAATGCCGCCGCACAGACCTTCTCCATGGACCGCCGCGGCAGCGGCACCGTGAAGTTCTCCAAGTCCTTCGCGGCCGTCACCACCGCTCCCACCACCGTGGGCGGCAAGATGGAGCTCCGTCTCCTGGTGGACAGCGCCAGCATCGAAGCCTTCGGCGAAGACTTCTGCATGACCAACCTGGTGTTCCCCACCTCCCCTTATAATATCCTGAAGATGTACGGCAACACCAAGGCCGACGTAACCCTTTATCCGATTGCTAAATGAACAAGAAACTGCAACTGATCCCGGTGATGCTGTGCTTCTTCGCCATGGGCTTCGTAGACCTGGTGGGCATCGCATCCAACTATGTGCAGGCCGACCTGAACCTGTCCGATTCGGCCGCCAATATCTTCCCTTCGCTGGTTTTCTTCTGGTTCCTCATCTTCTCCGTTCCCACGGGCATCCTGATGAACCGCATCGGCCGCAAGAACACCGTGCTGCTGTCGCTGGTAGTGACGGTGATTTCCCTGATCCTGCCCATCTTTGGCGAAAGCTACGGCCTCATGCTGGCCGCCTTCTCCCTGCTGGGTATCGGCAACGCCCTCATGCAAACTTCGCTGAATCCGCTCATCACCAATATCATCAAGGGGGACAAACTGGCCAGCACCATGACCTTCGGCCAGTTCGTGAAAGCCATCGCCTCCTTCATGGCTCCCTACATCGCCATGTGGGGCGCTACGGCCGCCTTGCCGTCCTTCGGCCTGGGCTGGCGGGTGCTCTTCCCCGTGTACGGTGCCATCGGCATCCTGGCAGCCCTGCTGCTGGGCATCACATCCATCGAGCGGGAGCAGGTGGCCGACAAAGCCTCGGGGTTTGTGGAGTGTTTCAAACTGCTGGGCAAACCCATCGTCCTCCTGAGCTTCCTGGGCATCATGTGCCACGTGGGCATTGACGTGGGCACCAATACCACCGCCCCGAAACTGCTCATGGAACGGGTGGGCATGACCCTCACCGAGGCCGGTTTCGCCACCAGTCTGTACTTTATCTTCCGTACCATCGGCTGCCTGAGCGGCTCGTTCATCCTGTCCAAGTTCAGCCACCGGAATTTCTTCCTGGTGAGCGTCATCCTCATGGCCCTGTCCATGTGCGGCATGTTCTTCGGAACCAGCAAGGCCGTCCTGTACGTAGCCATCGCCCTGGTGGGCTTCGGCAACTCCAACATCTTCTCCATCGTGTTCTCGCAGGCCCTGCTGGCCGTTCCCGAGAAGCAGAACGAAGTGTCCGGACTCATGATCATGGGCTTGTTCGGCGGTACGGTATTTCCGCTGCTGATGGGCTTTGCCTCCGACGCAGTGGGCCAGGCCGGCGCCATTGCCGTAATGGCCGTGGGTGTCATCTATCTGTTCACATATCTGAATAAAGTAGGTAAATAATTATGGGTAAATACGTTATAGGTATCGGGGAAGCACTGTGGGACATGCTTCCCGAAGGAAAGAAACTGGGCGGTGCCCCCGCCAACTTCGCCTATCATGCCAGCCAGTTCGGCCTGGAAGGCATGGCTGTAAGTGCCATCGGGCATGACCAGCTGGGCGAGGAAATCGTAGAGGCCCTGGAAGAGCACAACCTGCCCTACCACCTGGACCGCGTGGAATACCCCACCGGCACGGTACAGGTAACCCTGGACGCCCAGGGCATTCCGCAGTACGAGATCAAGACCGGTGTAGCCTGGGACAACATCCCCTACACCAAGGAGCTGGCCCTTCTGGCCCAGCAGTGCCAGGCCGTGTGCTTTGGCTCGCTGGCCCAGCGGAACGCGGTGTCGCGGGAGAGCATCGGCCTGTTCCTGGATGCCGTCCCTCAGGACTGCCTCAAGGTGTTTGACATCAATCTGCGCCAGGATTTCTACAGCCTGGAGGTGCTGGAAGACTCTTTCCGCCGCTGCAACATCCTGAAGATCAACGACGAGGAACTGGTGGTCCTGTCCCGCCTGATGGCCCTGCCGGGCCTGGCCCTGGAAGAGAAATGCCGCTTCCTCATCAAGACCTACGACCTGCAGATGCTCATCCTCACCTGCGGGGTCAACGGCAGCTATGTCTTCTACGAAGGCGGCATGTCGTTCCTGGACACTCCCAAGGTGACGGTAGCGGACACCGTGGGTGCCGGCGATTCCTTCACCGGCGCTTTCGTGGGCTCCATCCTGAAGGGAAAGAGCATCCCCGAGGCCCACAATACGGCCGTGAAAGTGTCGGCCTTCGTGTGCACCCAGAGCGGGGCCATGCCGGTTGTACCGGATAACTTAAAGTAAACAGAATGAGAAGAATCCTCTTCACACTCATATCAGCCATGCTTCTTCTCACCGCATGCGGCGGTGGGAAGAAGTCGCTGGTTATAGGCGTATCGCAGTGCAGCGACGACATCTGGCGCAGCAAGCTGAACGACGAACTGGCCCTGGCGGGGCGGATCAACGGCGTGGACGTGCGTTTTTCGTCGGCCGACGACGACAGCCGCAGACAGATGGCGCAGATCCGGCAGTTCGTAGCCCAGGGGGTGGACCTCCTGGTTATCTCGCCCAATCAGTCGCACACCATTACGCCGGCGGT
The DNA here is from genome assembly GCA_902784435.1 of uncultured Bacteroidia bacterium. Taxonomy (GTDB): domain Bacteria; phylum Bacteroidota; class Bacteroidia; order Bacteroidales; family UBA932; genus Cryptobacteroides. Next base: position 2,902 of record CACZUR010000025.1, read on the forward strand.
GGAAGAGGCCTTCGACGCCGGTATTCCGGTTATCCTGTTCGACCGCAAGATCGATTCTCCCAAATACACGGCCTTCATCGGGGCCGACAACGTAGAGCTGGGACGCATCATGGGCCGCTACATGGCCGATTTCCTGGACGGGAAAGGCCAGGTGGTGGAAATCCAGGGCCTGGAGGGCTCGTCGCCGGCTTTCGACCGGAACAGGGGATTCCGGGAAGCATTGGAAGCCTATCCCGGCATTACGCTTGTGGCCTCCCCTTACGGCGGCTGGCTGCAGGAAGGCGGCCGGAAGGCCATGCAGGAACTGGTGGACCAAGGGGTTCGGCCCGATGCCGTCTTCGGCCAGAACGACCGCATGGCCGTGGGTGCCCGCGAAGCCCTGGGGAACCGCACGGACATCGCCTACTTCGGCGTGGATGCCCTCCCGGACGGGGGGCTCCAGGACGTCATTGACGGGGTTCTCACGGCATCGTACCTGTATCCTACCCGCGGAGACCTGGTGATGGAACTGGCCATGAACATCCTGTCCGGCAGGCCCTATCAGCGGGAAAACCTGCTGGAGAGCGCCCTGGTGGACAGCCGCAATGCCAGCATCCTCAAGATGCAGGAAGCCGAGGTGGCCAAGCAGCGGGCTGCCGTTGAAGAAGTCAGCGGCCAGCTGGACAGTTTCCTGCTGCAATACAACACCCAGCGCCTGATCATGTGGCTGGTCATCGGCTTTTCCATCCTGCTGATCCTGGTGGCCGCCCAGGCCTACTGGAACTACATGAGAACCCGGGAGCTGAAGCAAAAACTGGAAGAGAGCACGGCCGCCAAACTGCGCTTCTTCACCCAGGTGAGCCACGACCTCCGGACTCCCCTGACCCTGGTGGTCGGCCCGCTGGAGCATGTCCTGGAGGGGCCGCTGGCCCCGGACCAGCAGCAAACCCTGCTGCTGGCACGCCGCAACGTGACCATCCTCCAACAATTGGTGAACAACATCCTGGATTTCAGGCGGATAGAGAGCGGTAACCGACCGCTCAACGTGTCCCGTTTCGACCTTCCCGCTGCCGTGCAGGAATGGATGAGCGGCTTCAGCAGCACCGCCCAGCACCTTGTTTATGAAGGCCTGCCGGCCCTTACCATCGAGGCCGATATGCGCCTGCTGGAGCGCGTGCTCTTCAACCTTCTGGGGAACGCCATCAAACACACGCAGCCGGACGGGCACATTACCGTTTCCGTCCAGCAGGAAGGCGCATCGGCCCTCCTCTCCGTCGCCGATGACGGCGAGGGCATCCCGCCGGAAAAACTGCCGTTCATTTTCGAGGAATTCTACAAAGCCTCCGAATCCAGCAACGGCACCGGAATAGGCCTGGCGCTCATCAAAGCCGTGGCCGAGCTGCACAAAGGCAGCGTAAACGTGGAAAGCACGCTGGGGAAAGGAACCACCTTCGCCCTGCGTCTGCCGCTGGTGCAAAAAGGTGCCAGCGTAAGCGAAGGCAAAGACGCATCGGCCTATACGGAACGCTATGAGCAAACGTATGTCCGGGAGGACACCACCCGGAAAGAAGCGGCCGGACGCGTGACGGAGAGCGACCGCCCCACCATCCTGGTGGTGGACGACAACGCAGACCTCCGGCACTTTATCGGCACCCTGCTGGAGGGCGACTACCGCATCCTCACGGCCTGCGACGGCAGGGAGGCGCTGGAGAAAGCCGGCCGCGAGCTGCCGGACCTGGTGGTCTCCGACGTGATGATGCCCGTCATGGACGGCCTGCAGTTGTGCAAAGCCCTGAAAGAGCAACTCCCCACCAGCCACATTCCCGTGATCCTGCTCACCGCCAAATCCCTGGAGGAGCAGCGGGCCCAGGGCTACGACTCCGGGGCCGATGCCTACATTTCCAAGCCCTTCAGCGAAAAAGTGCTGCTGTCGCGTATCGGCAACCTCCTGAAGAGCCGCGTCCTGCTCAAGGAGCACTATCTGGAAACCGGCGAGAGCGCAGCCCGGCCGCAGGAAAACGACTTCCTGTCCCGCTTCCGCGCCAAGGTGCAGGAGCACCTGTCCGACGAGAACCTGAGCGTGGAACAGATTGGCTCCGAACTGGGCCTTTCGCGCGTGCAGCTGTACAGGAAGGTGAAGGCCCTCACGGGTTACTCCCCCGTGGAACTGGTGCGCATCACCCGCCTGAAAGCGGCGGACCAGATGCTCCGCACCAGCGACCGCACGGTGGCCGAGATTGCTTATGCCGTGGGCTTCGGAACCCCGTCTTACTTCTCCAAATGCTACAAGGAACTTTTCGGACGCCAGCCCGGTGAAAGCCGCTAGCATTTTTGGACGGAAAAATTTGTGATTCTGAGAATTATTCGTATCTTTGCAGTCCCAAATTTTGAGATGACCGCTAAGCTCAGTCAAGACCTGCCACAAGGGGCAGGCGCTTACGGTCCAAAACTTTAACAAGTTTTTGTACAATGTACGCAATCGTAGACATTGCAAGCCAGCAGTTTAAAGTAGAGGCTGGCATGGATATCTTCGTAAACCGCCTCCAGGCCAAGAACGGAGAATCCGTAGAATTTGACAAAGTGCTCCTCCTGGACAATGAGGGCGCTGTAAAGGTGGGCACTCCCTATGTGGAAGGTGCCGTCGTGAAGGCCACCGTGCTGGACGACGATGCCAAAGCCAAGAAAGTGCTCGTTTTCAAGAAAATCCGTCGCAAAGGGTTCCAGACGCTCAACGGCCATCGCCAGAAGCTCACCAAAATCCACATCGACGCTATCGCTTAACTTTTAAAGACTGAAAGATTATGGCACACAAGAAAGGTCAATCCAGTTCCAAGAACGGTCGTGAGTCGCATTCCAAACGTCTTGGTATCAAGAAGTTCGGCGAGCAGGTCGTAAAGGCCGGTAACATCATCGTGCGTCAGCGCGGTACGGTTCACAACCCGGGTCTGAACGTGGGCATGGGTAAGGATCACACCCTTTACGCGCTCGTAGACGGCACCGTAAAGTTCACCCGCAAACGCGAGGACAAATCTTTTGTTTCGGTAGTTCCCTTCGAAAACTAAGAAATGCTTACTTTAAAATTACTGCGCGAGTCTCCGGATTTTGTAATCCGGAGACTTGCCGTTAAAAACTTCGACGCCCGGGACATCGTGAACAAAATCATCGTCCTGGACGACCACAGAAAAGCCCTCCAGACCCGCAGCGACGCCCTGCTGGCAGAACAGAAAAAAGCAGCTGCCGCCATCGGCAAGCTCATGAAGGAAGGCAAGAAGGAAGAGGCGGAAGCCGCCAAGGAAGAAGTGGCCAAACTGAAAGTCCGCTCCAACGAACTGCTGGAGATGGCCGACGACAACAACGCCAAACTGAACGAGTTGCTGGCCCTGCTGCCCAACATCCCCTGCGACCTGGTTCCCGAGGGAAAGGGTGCAGAGGACAACCTGGTAGTGAAGATGGGCGGCCCGGAAGTGAACCTTCCGGAAGGTGCCCTCCCCCACTGGGAACTGGCCAAGAAGTACGACATCATCGACTTCGACCTGGGCGTAAAGATTACCGGAGCCGGTTTCCCCGTGTATAAGGGAAAGGGCGCCCGTCTGCAGCGCGCCCTTATCAACTACTTCCTGGACCGCAATACCGCCGCCGGTTACAAGGAGGTAGAGCCGCCCGTGGTGGTGAACGCCGCTTCCGGCTTCGGCACCGGCCAGCTTCCGGACAAGGAAGGTCAGATGTACTATTGCAACGAGGACGGATTCTATCTGGTTCCCACGGCCGAAGTACCTGTGACCAATATTTTCCGCGATGTCATCCTCTCGGAAGACCAGTTCCCCCAGAAGCTCACGGCCTATACGCCCTGCTTCCGCCGGGAAGCCGGTTCCTACGGCAAAGACGTGCGCGGCCTCAACCGCCTGCACCAGTTTGACAAGGTGGAAATCGTGCGCATCGAAAAGCCGGAGAACAGTTATGCCGCCCTGGACCAGATGGTGGCCCACGTAGAAAGCCTGGTGAACGAACTGGGCCTGAAGTACCGCATCCTCCGTCTGTGCGGCGGCGACATGAGTTTCACATCGGCCATCACCTACGACTTCGAACTCTGGAGCGCAGCACAGGGCCGCTGGCTGGAAATCTCTTCCGTTTCCAACTTCGAGAGCTTCCAGGCCAACCGCCTCAAATGCCGCTACAAGGACGAAAGCGGCAAGACGCAGCTGGTGCACACCCTCAACGGCAGCTCCCTGGCCCTGCCCCGCGTAGTGGCCGCCCTGCTGGAGGACAACCAGAAAGACGGGTACATCGAAATTCCCGCCTGCCTGCGTCCCTACACCGGTTTCGACCGCATTGACTAGCTGCCCGGCAAGTCGCTGAGGCTGAATCACTTACAGAAACTCCGGTGCACAAAAAAGTGCACCGGAGTTTCTGTAATTAGCTGATTATAAGCTACTTCCCCAGCAGGCTGATGAACTGCTGCATGCCGCGGGTGGCCACGTCCTGGATAAAAGTGACGCGGGGATCCGACAGGGGAACGGGTTTGGGGTCGATGACGTAGATGGGACAGTCGTTCCGGGCATAGCGGTACAGGCCGGCAGCCGGATACACCTGCAGGGAACTGCCCACGATAAGGAGGATATCGGCCCGGGAGACCAGGTCGATGGCTTTTTCGATGTTGGGAACGGCCTCGCCGAAGAAGACGATGTGCGGACGCAACTGGCTGCCGTTCGGGGCCAGGTCTCCCAGAATGACGGGCCGATAGCCCACGTCGATGACCTCGGCCTCGGAAGCCGTGCGGTCGTAGACGCCGTTTTCCGGGCGCACCTTGGTGAGCTCCCCGTGCAGGTGCAGCACCCGGGAGGAGCCGGCCCGCTCGTGCAGGTTGTCTACGTTCTGGGTAATCACATCCACGTTATATTGCTTCTCCAAGCCGGCGATGGCCTCGTGCGCGGCATTGGGTCTGGCGTCCTTGAGCTGGGCGCGACGCTGGTTGTAAAAGTCCAGCACCAGGGCGCGGTTGCGGTACCAGCCTTCGATGGAGGCGACGTCGTTCACGTCGTACTGCTCCCACAGGCCGCCGGTGTCGCGGAAAGTAGCGAAGCCGCTTTCGGCCGATACCCCGGCCCCGGTCAAAACTACAAGTTGCTTTTTCATAGGCTATTTCATCTCAAAATAGAACTTCCGGAGCCAATACTCCAGCAGGGGATCGATGACGGAAGGTTTGTCGTCCTCGTCGAACAGCAGGACTTCCTTCTTCATGAGGGCATCTTTCACCCGCTTGACGTTGGCCGATGAATTAAGTCCGTAGCGGCGGATTACCTCTGCAGAACTGAAGCGTGTAACGCCGTCCAGGACGGCCCGGAGCAGATTCACCTGATGGTTGGTAAGGCTGTTCATGATGGCGATGAACGACGGCTCATGCACGGACAGGAGGCACTTGAGAGCCTCCATGAGAACGGGTTCCAGGATGTAACCGCGGGTCATGGAGTCGCACAGGAAAGCAAAGTGGTTGATGTACCACAGATGGCCCCGGAACAACCGGCAGGCCCCCTGCAGCAGTTCCTTTTCCACCGACTTGCCGCCGGTCATGAAACCGCGGTACACGTATTCCACAATTTCCACTTCGTCTACCGGTGACAGCTTCACACGCTCCACCACCTTGCTGAACAGGCGGCTTCCCCGGAAAATGGCATTCATGGCGTTCACGCCCGAACCCACAAAGATATAGGAGAAGCGACGGATGTCCCAGTTGTCCCGCAGTGAAGCATCCAGCGGACGCAGGAGGGCATCCGGATCTTCCAGCTGCCGGAGACAGTGGAATTCGTCCACGATGAGGATCAGCCGGTCTCCCCTGTCCCGGGCCATCCGGAACGGAAGGGACAGGAGGGCCGACACATCGGCCGCATCCAGGTCCCAGCCCAGCGAAAGCACCGTTCCCTTCTGCGAGAATGCCACCGGATCGAAGACAAAATGGGTTCCGGGCAGATAACGCTGGATGAGGCGCTCGTAGTCTTCCGGGGCCGAGGCCACCATCTGCAGCAGCGTAGAGCCCAGTTTTAGCAGGAAATCCTCCGGCGTACGCACGTTCAGGGCCGAAAACTGCCCCACCGTGAAGGCGGTTCCCCGCAGGCGCAACGTATACAGCGTCTGCTGGATCAGGGAAGTCTTGCCGGCTTTGGGAGGCTCGTTCAACACAACGTGCTCCCCCTGGAAAAGCAGGTTTCCCAGGAGGGTCACGTCTTGTCGGCGGCCGATAAAGTTTTTCCCGCTTACATATTGTGCAAAAGGGAAATTGCTATCCATTATCCCAACTGAATGATGCCCAGGAAATACAGGACGACGCAGGCGATGAGCGCCACGGCCAGAATACCCAGGATCCAGCCCCAGGCCTTGCGCCTACGGGCGGCAGGGTCTACGGAAGCAAGCTTGGGGAACTTGGCCAGCGAAGTGAGGGTCTTGCCGAACTTCACTCTCACCAGAGACTTGGCGTTGATGGCCCAGCCGTTGGCGTTGAGCACGGGACCCAGGTCCCGCGTGCGGAGCTTGCGCCAGGCGATGAACATGGACGGGCCGGAGATGAGCAGCAGCACCACGGCCACGATAACAAGTATCTGCCACCAGGTAAGATCTTTGAGAACAGAGGCGACACCAGCCAAGGCAACGCCAATAAAGCCAACAGCCATGCCTACCGCAGCGAAAATGCCGGCGTACTTGGCAATGTCGAAAGGTGCGGCGGGAGCCTGTCCGTCGGCCGTCTTGTTGGTGGCCTCCGTGAGACCGGCCATGGATTTCTCGTTCTTTTCGGCAGCCTTCTTGTCTATGCGGTCGTTCACCATCCGGGCCACCTTCTTATAAGGCGTCCAGAAGGCCTGGCGCACCGAGATGGGATTCTCTACGATGGCGCTTACCTTGGCGGTGTAGTCGTTGCCGTCCCGGTCATAGAAGACGGCGTTCTTGCCCACGCGGATACCGTCTACGTCGCCGTCCGTGAGCACGGCGGCAATGTTGAAGCTCTTGCCCAGCTTTTCGCTCACGCAGGAGCAGTACAGGATGTACATGCCGCTCAGGGAGGCGATTTCCGGGGACGGGCCCGCCACCTTCACGCACAGGTCTGTGCTGCGCTGGTCGATGTACAGGCGGCCGGCCTGGAACATGGCCTTGTGGGAAGGGTCGTAGAAGTCTGCCAGCACGGCATAGTTGTTCAGGAAGCGGTAGAAGTACTTGTTCAGGCGCAGGACCTTGTCCACCTCTTCGATGGAGAGGGCGTTGGCTTCCTCGGCCTTGTCCTTTTCCACCAGTGCCAGCAGGGCGGCCTTCTTGTCCTCTTTCAGGACAGCCTTTACGGCCTCCAGGCCCAGACCTTCCACCTCGGCGCCCTTCTTGGCGTCCATCCAGGCTGTATAAGGGGCGAATTTACCCACCAGGGCGTTCCAGTCCGCTTCGGAGAGGGTCTCTTCCTTGAGGCCGGTGAGGGCCACCATAGCGTCTACGGAGGCTTTCCAGGCAGGGTTCACGGCCTTCAGGTTCAGTTTGCCGTCTGCGGCGGGCTTGGCCAGGGGCTGCAGGCCAATCTGGGCAGCGGCCTCCGACAGGTTGCCCTCGATGGCGGCAATCTGGTCTACGCTCACATCCACGGCGCCGGAGATGGCCGCATCGAAATTGATGAGCTTGCAGCGCATGAAATAGTCTGCCACCTTGGGTTGCAGGGCCTGTACGGAAGCGAGGGCATCGGCCGTCTTGTCCCCGAACGGGAACACTTCCGGGGTGCCGGCTGCCTGCCAGGCCTCGTAATCCGCGCAGGCGGCATAGAAAGCCTCTATCTGCTCCGCGGTGATGCCGGCGGCGCCGCTGCGGTCCACGGCGCTGGCCAGGGATGCAATGGTGCCGATGAGCGTGGCCGTAGCCTCGTCAGGCGCACTGGCGGGGGTGATGATGCCGTCGCCGTTGAACTGGGTTTCGGCAAAGATGCGGGTATTGTCGGCCGTATCCTCCAGCGCAATCTCCTCCTTCTCCAGGCCCAGATTCTTCAGGATCTGACGGGCCGATGCCTGCAGGCGGGCTCCGTCAGGGTCTTCCGCGTTAAAGTCTTCCAGTTTCAGGGAATCGGCCTCCTGCAGCAGCAGGTTGGCGTCTTTGAGGATACGGGTGATCCACTGGGAAGTCTTGATGACTTCGTCTACACGGATTTTTCCGTCGCCGTCCACGTCGATGAGTTTCAGGGTTTTGGCGTCGAATTCCAGGCCTTCCGTAGGGCAGCTGAGGACGGTCCACAGCTTACGGTCCAGCTGATACAGGTTGCGGATGTCTTCTCCGCTGGTGATCTTTACACGGACGGTGCCGCCCACCGGGGCGAACTGCCAGGGATAAGTTTCGGGGGATTTTTTCATATAACGGGTGCTTTGTGATTTTGCTAACAAGCTTGTTTCGCAAATGTAACAAAATTTTTTCTTACATTTGTACGTTATCCGAAGAAAAACTGATGAGAAACAACTTCCTTTTCAAAGCCTCCCGGGTACTGGCCGTTGGACTCCTGTCCCTCGCAGCCATCTCTTGCGTCCTGGCAGAATCCGAACGCGTGCCGGAGGTATTCCAGATGAATCCGTCGGCCACAGACCTTTCGGCCTTCCAGACCAGTATCAGCGTCACGGTACAGTGTGACCTCCACTGGACGGCACAACTGCAGGATACCTCCTGGGGCAGCGTTGCCATCAACAGCGAGAAAGAAGGCACTGGAGGCAGTTTCATGGTTACCCTCCAGCCCAACCTGACGGAAGAGGAGCGCACCAACACCATCATCCTCAAGGCCGGTAAGTCCGAACTCAAACAAACTATCCGCCAGGGAGGTCTGGGCACGTTCTTCAGCCCCCGGAAAATCCAGCTTGCGGGAACGGCGGAAGCCTCCGTCAGCTTTAACAGCCCCCTCTCCTGGAAAGCCCAGCTGGTGGGAGACCCCGACTGGCTCACGCTTACCCGAAGCAACGGCTCGGGAGGCAACTCTCACATCGTTTGCGTAGCCAAGGATGAGAACGTGAACGTGGGTTCCCGCGAAGCCGTCATCCGGGTGACCATCGGCGAGTCCCAGGTGGACATTCCCGTGGTGCAGGCCCAGAAAGACGTCATCCTCACCGAGGACGGGGCCGATGTCGCCCTTTACTACGACGACGCCTCCCTGACCGTGCACACGCAGTACAACGTGGAATACAAGATAGAGACATCGGCCTCCTGGATCAGCCACGTGAGTACTAAGGCGCCGCTGCATACGGCCGCCGAAGTCTTTGCGCTGGAGCAGAATACAGCGCCGCAACCCCGCAGCGCGGAAATCCGTTTCACGGACAAGGCCAACCCGGAGACATCCCTGGTGGTCAAAGTGACCCAGGGCGGCAAAGATCCCATCCTGAGCGTAACGAAGCCCGGTTTTTACGGCATCGACGGCGTGAATTACCGCAAAGGGGAAGACGGCTTCAACCAGTCTTCCGTCCGGGAAGCGGCCGGCGAACCGCTCCGCTTCCGGCTGCTGAATGCATCGGCCCTGAAGGCCGTCACCGTCAGCGGACTCAAGGAAGATACCACGCGGGGCAGTCAGATGATCCTGCAGGTGAAAGTTCAGGAAAAAGCCAAGGTACTGTATTCCAATTACATTACTACAACCGTGCTGGAAGTGAAAGACGGCACCTATTGGTTAAAAGAAAGCGACGCAACCTATTTCGTCCTCAAAAAGTAAGGTCCTATGAAGCGATATATCCTCTCTGTTCTTGCAGTACTCTGCCTGGGATTCACGGCCCTGGCCGTGCCCGCCAAACCCGGCGCCTTTACCTATCGGCAGCCGGACGGAAGCATCGTGCGCCTGGAACGCCACGGTGACGAATTCTTCAACTGGACCACCCTGGCCGGCACTACGCAGGTGGTGGCCAAAGGAGCCGACGGCTTCTACAGGCCTGCCGTCCTGAGCTCTCAGGCCCGCGAGCGGGCTCGGGAGCGTCGCCGGGAAGTGAACCGTCAGCGCAGCGCCACCCTGCCCCGTACCCATACGGACAATCCCATCACCCACGGCGAGCGCCACATCCCGGTAGTCCTGGTGGAATTCAAGGACGTGAAATTCACCCTGACGGAAGTCAATGACCGGTTCAACGCCTTCCTCAACGAGAATGGATACTCCGCAGACGGCGCCACCGGTTCTGTACGGGACTACTACATGGACAACTCCCATGGGGAGTTCGCCCCTATATTCGACGTATACGGCCCCGTCACGCTGGACCGCGACATATCCTATTATGGCCAAGCTGTCTATCAGGACGGGGAAGTGACCGAAAATGACAAACAGCCGGAGCTGGCGCTTTACGACGCCTGCCTGAAACTGGACGACAAGGTAGACTTCTCCATCTATGACACGGACGGTGACGGCCTGGTGGACATGACACTCTTCTACTATGCCGGCTACAGCCAGGCCGAGGGCGCTTCGGAAAACAGTATCTGGCCGCACCAGTACAGTGTCCAGTATTCGTCCAATGCCACGGCCCGGTCCCACAGGTTTGACGGCCTGCGGCTGGGCAAGTACTTCTGCACTGCCGAGCTCAAGGGCAACGAAGGCAGCGACATGTGCGGAATAGGCGTCACGGCCCACGAATTCGGCCATTCCCTGGGCCTTCCGGACTTTTACGACACCGATTACGAAGAAGAGGGTCAATCCGGCGGCCTGTACGACTTCTCCATCATGTGTTCCGGCTGCTACCTCAACGACAGCCGTACGCCGCCTTATTACAATGCCGAAGAACGCATCTACCTGGGCTGGCTCATTCCCGAAGACATCCCCGAGATTCCCGCGGGAAGCCTGTCCTTCAGCTCCATCAAGGACGACATCGCATACCGGAGCTACACGGAAACCGAAGGCGAATATTTCCTGTACGAATGCCGGGACGGCAGCGGCTGGGACAAATACCTGCCCAAGGGCATGGTGGTATACCATGTGGACAAGTCCGAGAGCCGGGAAGTGGGCGGCATTACGCCGTACAGGCATTGGATGGAATGGAATCGTTACAATGCCATCAATGCCTACGGCGACCACCCCTGTTTCTATGTGGTTCCTTCCTACAAGCAGAGTTCGCTCAATTTCAAGGGACAGCTCAGCGAAATGCCCTTCCCCGGTAGCCGGAATGTGACGGATTATTCGCCCGTAGACTGGGAAAACAACGAAACGGGGCTCACGCTCAGCAGCATCACCTATGCCGACGGGAAGGTGAGCCTGACGGCCAACTACACCATCAGCAAAACCCTGAAAGGAACGGTGACCTCCCCGGGCGGAAAGGGCGTTCCGGGGGTGTATGTGTCCCTGCAGGCTCCTTCTTCGCCCAAGGCTCCCCGTCTGGCGCCGCGCATTATTGACCGGCGCAGCGGCAGTTCGGACAGCTATGAGGCGGTGACCGATGCCGATGGCCGCTTCACCATCGACCTGGCCACCTTCGAGGCCGACAACGCGCGCCTCTACCTGAGCAAAGACGGCTACCAGTCCCAATCGAAGGACATCACGCTCCGAAAAGGCATCACCACCGTAAAACTGGTGCTGTACCCCGAGGGAAGCGAGAACGAAATCGAATACCAGTATTACGACGAGAACGCAAAGACCTATATGTACGGCGACGGCAAGAGCACCTCGCTGATGGCGGCCTTCCGCATCCCGGCAGAAGAGCTTCCGGAGCAGGGCGGCTACCTGAACTCCATATCGTTCATCCCCTCTTTCCCCGCCACCTATTACCTCATCGTGGACTCCGGCTCCCAGCGTATCCTTACCCACGAGATAACGGATGTCGGCAATCCTGGCGACCTTCATACCGAAGACCTGTACGAGCTGCAGGTGGAATTCCCCGCCGGCGAAGACCTGTACATTGGCTATGCCCTGAAAAACGCAGACTGCCCGGACGATTATAAGGGTTATCTCTTCTATGCGTCCGAGGGCGGCGGAAACCTTTATTTAAGTAATCTGGACCTGCAACAGAGCCATTGGGATGGTCCCGACACCCAGTATTATCTGGACCTGAAAGCATCGGCCACCCTCCGCCCCAAAACCGACGACGGAGGCCAGGAAATCGAGACCTTCGGGCAGATGGGTATCTGTGCTATCCAAGACCCGGAAAAGGGCAGCTATACAGCGGGATACGCCTTCCCGCTCACCCTGGACCTTCCCGATGACGTTACTCCTTCGTCCGTGAAATGGACCCACAACGGCCGGGATGTTTCCGGCGCCAAGTCCGTCACCCTTACTACGGGGCAAAACACCCTCACGGCCGTGCTCAAACTGCCTGACGAATCGATGGAAACGCTGGAACTGCAGCTGAATGTGCAATAAAATTTGGCGGGATAAAAAAATCTTTCTATCTTTGCACCCCAATTAAGAAAAAGGAGGTGTAAAAGCAATGATCATCGTTCCCATCAAAGAAGGCGAAAACATCGAAAGAGCCCTGAAAAAATTCAAGCGCAAGTTCGAGAAAACCGGTGCCGTCCGCGAGATGCGTTCCCGCAAGAACTTCGAGAAGCCTTCCGTCAAAAAGCGCATGGCGCTCCAGAAGGCTATCTATGTTCAGCAGCTTCGTCTTCAGGAAGAGCAGTAAGTTTCTTACACCTTTTTCTATAAAACGGTTCCCTTCGCGGGAGCCGTTTTTGTTTTTGGCACGGCTCTTGCATTACATGGAATCAGGTTAGTTTTAGTTGGTTTAGTTAATAATAGGTAAAAAGGCGGCGGCTCTGATGAGTCGCCGCCTTTTTGTTTGATTAAACCCCGTGCTCGCTTTCCACTTCCCGGCGGGCACGTTCCACAGACTTGGAGCGCTTGAGCACGAATCCGGAGCCCAGGTATTTGGTGCGCACGTCTTCGTCGGCCGCCAGTTCTTCCGGCGTGCCGGCCTGCAGGATGACGCCTTCGTACAGGAGGTAGGCGCGGTCTGTGATGGCCAGGGTCTCACCCACGTTGTGGTCTGTGATAATGACGCCGATGTTACGGTATTTGAGCTTGGCGATGATGTACTGGATGTCCTCCACGGCAATGGGGTCTACGCCGGCAAAGGGCTCGTCCAGCAGGATGAATTTGGGGTCTACGGCCAGGGCGCGGGCAATTTCGCAGCGGCGGCGCTCACCGCCGGACAACTGGATACCCAGGGACTTGCGCACCTTGGACAGGTTGAATTCGTCGATGAGCTGCTCCATCCGGGCCACCCGCTGCTCCTTGGTCATGTCTTTGGTGCTGTCGGAGAGCTCCATCACGGACATGATGTTGTCCTCTACGCTCATCTTGCGGAAGACCGATGCCTCCTGGGGAAGGTAGCCGATACCTTTCTGTGCCCGCTTGTACATGGGCAGGTTGGTGAGCTCCGTGGCATTGCCTTCATCGTCGTCGATGAAGATTTGGCCGCCGTTGGGCTTGATCTGGCCGGTAATCATATAGAAACTGGTGGTTTTTCCGGCACCGTTGGGGCCCAGGAATCCCACGATCTCTCCCTGCTGTACCTGCATGGAAACGCCCTTCACCACCGTGCGGACGCCATATTTCTTGACAAGTTGTTCTGCTCTTAAACGCATAGTTCTACTTTGTATCCAATCCCATATCGGCTATGAATGCACGTACCTCCGGGCTCTTTTCCATCAGGTCCCGGGCTTTCTCTTCCGGCATATAAGGCTTTTTCTCCGTGCTTTCCGTATCCGGGGCCACGGCTACCAGGATGTTGATCCGGGGGCATTCCACCAGGCTCCGCAGCTTGTTTTCCATGTCCCGGAGCATCTTTTCCTCCACCCACTGCTTCTGGGCTTCGTTGGTAACGGTGAAGGTGACTTGTTTTACGTCGTTTTCTTCCGCTATCTGGATTTCGCTGCTGGTGAGCATGCTGGCCAGACGGGGTTTGGCGCTGTAAGTGGCCGCCATCTCTTTCCATTTGAGGCGGAGCGTATCGTCATCCGGCAGTGCCGCCGGTGCCGATGCTTCCTCCGGGGCCGCCGCTTCCTTCTTCTCCTGCATAAGCGCGCTCATGGAAAGCGCCGATCCGGTCTTTGCCGCCCGCCGCCTGGGGGCCGCAGGTTCTGCGGGTTTATCAGGGGACATAGCGGCAGGCGATATCCCTGAAGGGGCATCGGCCTTATTATTAGCCCCTGAAGGGATATTGCCTGCCGCGGGAGGAGGAATGCTTCCGGCGGGTTTGCTGGTGATGAAGCTGAGTTTCATCAGGGCAAATTCGATGTGCAGGCGGGGATTCACGGCGGCTTTATAACCGCTTTCGCAGGACGTGGTGATGCCCAGGGCTTCGAAAAGGAAGTGCTGGGAGCAGCGGGAAGCCTGTTCTGCGTAGCGCTTTTTCAGGGAATCCGGGAGCTCCAGCAGGGGCTCCAGTCCGCCGGTCTTGGCCACTACCAGGTTGCGGAAGTGGCTGGAGAGCGAGGCCACGAAATGGAGGGCATTGAAGCCCTTGGCCAGGATTTCGTCAAAAATGAGGAAGGCGCCGGCATAGTTTCCTTCCAGGAAGTGGTTTACCAGGCGGAAACTGTATTCGTAGTCCAGTACGTTCAGGTTGCGGATGACATCCTCGTAGCGAACTTCCGTACCGCAGAACGCTACCGTCTGGTCGAAGATGGTGAGGGCGTCGCGCATGGCGCCATCGGCCTTGGAGGCAATGATGTGCAGGGATTCGTCGTCGATGGTGATGTTTTCCTTGGTGGCGATGCCGCGAAGGTTCCGCACCATGTCCGGAATGGAAATCCGGTTGAAGTCGTAGGTCTGGCAGCGGCTCAGGATGGTGGGAAGAATCTTGTGCTTTTCCGTGGTGGCCAGGATGAAGATGGCATGTGCCGGCGGTTCTTCCAGGGTTTTCAGGAAGGCGTTGAAGGCACTCTGCGACAGCATGTGCACCTCGTCGATGATATACACGCTGTACTTTCCTACCTGGGGGGGTACCTGCACCTGCTCCATCAGGGCCTTGATGTCCTCGACCGAGTTGTTGGAGGCGGCGTCCAGTTCGTGGATGCAGTAGGAACGGCCTTCCTGGAAGGAGACGCAGGATTCGCACTGGCCGCAGGGCTCCATCTCCGGGCCCGGGTTGGAACAGTTGATCATCTTGGCAAAGATGCGCGCCGTTGTAGTCTTTCCCACGCCGCGGGGGCCGCAGAAAAGATATGCATGCGCCAACTGGCCGCGCCGGATGGAGTTGGAAAGCGTCCGCGCGATGGTGTCCTGGCCTATCAGGCTTTCGAAGGAGTCTGGCCTGTACTTCCGGGCCGATACGATATACTCACTCATAGTGTTATTTCAAGCGTTTCAGGGCTTCCTCCACGGTGTTGTCCACCGGCAGGTAGTACTTGTAGAAAGCGTTTTCTCCCAGTTTGGAATACCGGGCGATGAGCGCCTGCAGCTGCGGAACCAGATAGGATGCGCTCTGGTCCCACTCCGCCTCGGTGCAGGAAATACCGTCCTGCCGACGGGCATAGGCGGGGAATTCCACCTTCATGTTCAGGCCGGTGAGGAAACGGTCCATGGCCGGATAGGAATCGATCTCCAGGAGCCGGGACTTGTGCTTGTCAAATACCTCGGAGGCGAAGCGCATCTGGGTAGCTTTCCTGTTGCAGGCCAGATAGAAGGCCGATGCACGCGTGGTGTCCATGGGCACGAAGACATCCGGCATGATGCCGCCGCCGCCGTACACGATGCGTCCCCGGCGGGTATGATGCACGTCGGAGGTGTCCAGCTTCACGCTGTCGGCGCTGAAGACTTCCCCGTCGGCATAGCGGTTATAGATGTCGTAGGCATAATCCTTTTCGCTGGCGTACGGTTTCTGGATGCAGCGCCCGCTGGGGGTATAATAGCGCGCCACCGTGAGCCGGATGCCGGAATTGTCGGTGAAAAAGAAAGGTTCCTGCACCAGGCCCTTGCCGAAGGAGCGGCGGCCCAGCACCGTGCCCCGGTCGTTGTCTTGGATGGCGCCGGCGAAAATTTCGCTGGCCGACGCCGAATTCTCGCTGATGAGCACCGTCAGGCCCATGCTCTGGAACAGGCCCCTGCCGTCGGCCTTGTACACCTCGCGCGGACGGTGGAGACCTTCGATGTAGACAATGGTGTCTCCGGGCGAAAGGAAATCGTTGGACAGCAGCAACGCCTGGTCCATGTAGCCGCCGGTATTGTCCCGGACGTCGAAAATGAGGTGCGTCATGCCCTGCTCCATGAGCCGGAGCGTGGCCTCGTGGCACTCCTTATAGGTGGTGCGGGAGAATTTGCCCAGGCGGAGGTAGCCGATGGAATCCCGGACGATGAAAGCGGCGTCTACGCTGTGAACGGGAATCTTTCCGCGCGTGATCTCGAAGGGAATTACCTCCGTGCCGCGTTTTACCGTGATGGTGACCTTGGTGCCGGAAGGGCCTTTCATGCGCCGGACCATGCTGTCCTGGGGGAATTTAACCCCGGCGATGACTTTGTCGTCCACCTTCAGGAGACGGTCTCCGATTTGCAGGCCCACTTTTTCCGAGGGGCCGCCGGCAATGACCTCCAGCACGATGGCCGTGTCGTTGGGCACATTGAACTGAATGCCGATACCGTCGAAGTTGCCGGCGAGTTCCTCTTCCGAGTCACTGAGCTGCTGGGGCGGCAGATACACCGAATGCGGATCCAGGCGGGACAGGGCCGCTGCGACAGCCGCATCCGTCATGCCCTCCCGGTTCAGGGTGTCTACATAGTTTTTCTCTACCAGGTCCAGGATGAGATTGAGTTTGGTCCAGTCCGTATACCTGGTTTTGACCAGGTGACGGGTTTCCCGGTAATGGGCGACACTGAGGGTGCACAGGACACCGATCAGGATGCCCAGGAGTACCTGCACCAGCTGGATGAGGGTCTGTTTTTTCATTGTGCTGCCTGCTCTACCTCTATGCCGGCCCGTTTCAGGAGGTCGATGCCGTCCGTGAGCCGGTAGGCATCCCGGTATACGACCCGCGTGATGCCGGCCTGGATGATGAGCTTGGCGCATTCGGCACAGGGCGACGCCGTCACATAGAGGGTAGCACCCTCACTGCTGTTGCCGCTTTTGGCCACCTTGGTGATGGCATTGGCCTCCGCATGCAGGACATAGGGCTTGGTGACGCCGTTTTCGTCTTCGCAGATGTTTTCGAAGCCGGAAGGGGTTCCGTTGTACCCGTCCGATATGATGGTGCGGTCCTTGACCAGCAGGGCCCCCACCTTCCTGCGTTTGCAGTAGGAGTTCTGGGCCCAGACTTCGGCCATTTCCAGGTAGCTGCGGTCGAATTTTGCCATGCTAGGTTCTCTGATACAAATAACGTTTGATGCTCTTCTTGGGGGTGCGCTCGAAGTCTTCCGGCATAAGCTCTATCTTCTTGATCTGGGCATACTTGGGAAGTTCGGCATTGATGGCCGGAAGAATCTCCGTCATGCGCTTTTCGAAAGCGCTGCGGGTCATGCCGTCCAGGTCGGCCTGGTGCCAGTCCGGATAGATGAGGGCGGTAAGGCCGCCGTCGTCTTCCACCACCAGGGAATCTACCACGTATGTGAAGTTGTTGATGACGGCTTCCAGCTCCTCCGGATAGATGTTCTGGCCGGAGGGGCCCAGCACCATGCACTTGGAGCGGCCGCGCAGGAACAGGTAGCCGTCCTTGTCGATGACGCCCATGTCACCGGTGCGGAACCAGCCGTCTTCCGTGAAGGAAGCCTTGGTAGCTTCTTCGTTCTTGTAATAGCCCAGGCACACATTGGGGCCTTTCACCTGCACTTCGCCGGGGATATTCTCCGGATCCGGGGAATCGATGCGGATTTGCATGTTCAGGGCGGCGCGGCCGGCCGATCCCACCTTCACCTTGTCCCAATGGGCATAACCGATGATGGGAGCGCATTCCGTCATGCCATAGCCCACCGTATAATGGAAACCGATCTTGTGCAGGAACTTCTCCACCTCCGGGTTGAAGGCGGCGCCTCCCAGGATCACTTCCTCGAACTGGCCGCCGAAAGCGTTGGTGAGTTCCGTGCAGAACTTGTTCTCGATGACCTTGTCCAGCACCGGGATGCGGCGGTAGAATTTGGTCTTGTCCACCAGGGGTTTGAGCTTGCTCTTGTATACCTTCTCCATGACCAGCGGCACGGCGATGATGATGTCCGGATGGATTTCGGAGAAAGCCTTCATGATGATCTTGGGGCTGGGGACACGGCTCAGGAAATGCACATGCATGCCGATGGTCATCTCGAAGAGGAACTCGAACATCATGCCGTACATGTGGGCCGACGGCAGCATGGACACCACATTCATGCCCGCCTTGAGCATGGGGCAGGCGTCCTTGGCGGCAAACTCGATGTTGGAGTACAGCGAGCGGTAAGGCAGCATGACACCCTTGGAGAAGCCGGATGTGCCGGACGTGTAGTTGATGACGGCCAGTTCCTCCGGGCTGTCCTCGTAGTAATTGACGTCCGGTTCCTCGAAGTTATTGGGATAGCGGTGGCCGAATTCCTCGTTCAGGTGCTCCCGGATCTGGGCCAGGTCCTCGCTGGCGGCATACAGGAATTTAAAGTTATTGATCTGGACCACGACCGACAGCCCCGGCATTTCGTCCGGCGAAAGGCCTTCCCAGATGATATCGTCCACAAACAGGACGCGGGCTTCCGAGTGATTGACCAAATGGTGGATATTACCCGGCTTGAACTCGTGCAGGATGGGGACGGCCACGGCACCATAGGTGATGGCTGCCAGGAAGCTCACGCCCCAGTTGGCCTGATTGCGGGAGCAGATGGCCACTTTGTCTCCGCGGTGAAGGCCGCACTCCTCGAAAGCGATGTGCAGCTTGGCAATCCTGCGGGCCACATCCCGGTAGGCCAGGGTCATGCCCTGGTAATTGGTGATGGCAGGACGGTCCCAGTTGCGGACCATGCTTTCCTGCAGGATTTTGTTAACGGATTTGAATTCCATATCTGATAGGTTTTAGTTCAGTTTGATATCCCGGACCTTGCCGTCGTAGCATTCCGCACTGACGCCTTTGCCCGTGGGCATGACCACGGCGTCCGGTTTTAGCATCTTTCCGCCCTCGGCCTTGTAAAGGGGCTCTCCCCCGTCGAAGGGATACAGGAGGGTTTGCACCGAAGTGCGGACAATCCAGTAGCGTTTGCCTCTGGTTTCCACCAGTTCCGGCAGGTTTTTCACCTTTTCGGGGGCATAAATGCCCTTCCAGCCTTCCGGTTTCTGGCCGTGGAGGTTATAGCGCTCCAGGCTGTTGTCCTTGTGCAGGACGGTGATGGTATAGCCGCCGGCACCCGTAAAATCGTAGGCGTCGGGGCCCAGCAACACGGGTTTGCCCAGGCTCACCGGAAAGTCTTTTACCCAGTGTCCCAGACGGTCCAGCAGATACAGCTTGTCTCCTGCACAGAAGAGGAACTGCAGCTTGCCCGTATTGTAATAGTCTATGGTCTGCACCCGGCCGCAGATGGGCTCCTTGAAGGGGATGCCCCAAACGCCCTTATTGTTTTCATCGTTCAGGCAGATGGACAGGTGCGCATTCTGATACAGGTAGTTGGTCTGGCCGGTGGCGTGGTTGGTGACAGGGAAAAGCCCGGTGGGAATGACCACGGTGGTGTCCCTTTCCAGAACCTGCACCTTGGTGCCCTTGAGTACGCGGGTGTCCAGCTGCAGACGCAGGGCAGGTTTATCTCCCTGCAGGTCCAGGGAAGCCATGGCAGGGGCATAACCGGCCCCGCGGACGAACTCCTGTACGGGCTGGCCGATGTTGTCTTTGAGCAGTTCCTGCGCCACCTCCGGGGCATCGCCCAGCGAGGCATACGCCACGGAACCTTGCGGCAGGGAAACGGAGGCGTCTGCCAGCCGGTTTTTCAGGGTATAGTCCAGGAAGGCGCGGTCCTGGAAGAGGCGCACGGTGGGAAGGTCTGCGAAGACGCTCCAGCGGGCGCCCACCGGGGTACAGACACTGTCCGGAAGGGCGAAGTCTTCTCCCAGCACGGTGGCCAGTACACCTTTGTATTCATTCTTGCTTTCCTTGCCCAGCTTCAGGTTCTGGGCCGACCGCACCAGCACCGCCTGGTGCAGGAGGCCGTCACTGTCCCGGAAGGACGCCCGTACCACCTCTTTGGGCTGCAGGCTGCGGAACCATTCCTCGGCCGTCAGTTTGCGGCCGTCGCAGGCTTTCAATGCCTTGTTGTAACGCACCAGGCGCCCGTTTCCGTCCTCGAAGCGACGCCGTCCTTCCAGGAAGGCATCTACGTCCGAAATGGGCAGGGAAACGGCCGTGGAGGTAAAATAAGGGAGTGCGTCCGGGAATTCCGGCGCCTGGGCTTCCGAACCCTGGAAAGCAGCGAAATAACTGCCGCTGCTTTCCCCGGGGAGCGCGCTGCCCTTGATGAGAATATGGTCTTTCCCGGAGTCCTGGACCATCCAGGCGCTCCAGGCGGTAAGATTCTTCACGAAAGTAGCCTCCTGCTGGTAGCCTTTTCCGGCATACATCTGCAGCAGTTTGGGGGCATGGGAATGGGAGATGAAAAGGACCGCAGGGCCGCTGACGGTGCTGACCAGTTCCTGCAGATGGCGGGTGCCCAGGATGGATGTGCCCTCCTCCAAATGACGGGCACTGGCGTTGATGAAGGTTTCCGAACGGGATGCCAGGAAAAAGCCGCCCGCCTCCTTGGTTTTGAGACCGGCCTGGGCGGCCAGCGTCTGCAGGGTGGAATCCGAGGGGCTGGATACGGCGGCCACCAGCGGGACCAGGGCGCCGCTGTTATGCAGCGACACGGCCAGATGGCGGTTTCCCAGGGCCTGCAGCAGCGGCATCAGGGCAGCATTGTCCTGGGCCAGAAGCCCCTGGACCAGGCCCGTGGAGTCTGCGAGGATTCGCTGTGCCTTGGAAGAACCGTCGAAGACCATGACGGCCGTGGCATCCGAGGGGATGGCACGGAGGACGCTCCAGCCGGACGGGGCCGAGTTTTGCTCTACCTCTTTTCCGGAGACCGGCTTGTACAAGTTGGAGATAGCCAGTGCAATACCGGCCAGAAGAAGCGCCAGAACCGTTACGGCCGCTATTGTTGTCTTCTTTCCCATATCTTGCAAAGATAGGCAATTTCCCTTTATTTGCCTAATTTATAACAGCTTTCCCGCAAGAAAATTCCCAGCGCCCTGGCATCGTACTCCTTGAGGGCTTCCGGGGGGATGGGTTCCCCGATGCGCACCCGGATGACCCGGCCGCGTTTATTGAATACCTCGTGGATGAGGCGGACGGTCCTGAGGCGCCTGTGTAACATGCCAAAGAGATGGAAACTGAGGGAGTTACAGCCCTCGAAATAAATGGGAATGACAGGGAAACCCGACTTCTGGACCAGGCGCATGATATTGTCGGCCCAATAGGTGTCCTGGACTTCCCAGCGGCCGCCGGAAGGGCGGCGGCGCCGGATTTGCCAGGTAGAGCACTCCCCTGCCGGGAAAAAGCCGATGGGATGGCCTTCGTGAATGTGGTTCAAGGCCATCCGGATGCCGTTGATGCTGCGGGCACCGGTTTTGCCGGAAAGGTTGTCGACGGGCAGGAAGTAGTCCGTGAGACTGGGGATGAGCGACAGCAGGAAGGTGGTGAGAATCTTGAAGTCTTTCCGGCGGCCGCCTACCACCGAGGTGAGGATGAGCCCGTCCAGGCTGCCATAAGGATGGTTGGAAACGGTGACGAAGCCGCCTTCCAGGGGAATGCGTTCCAGCTGCTCCCGGGGAAGGTCGTAGCTCACCCCGACATCCTCCAGCACTTTCTGTGCAAAGGCGGGGCCTTTCAAATCTGCGTTATTGGACTGGAGGTCGTTCACTTTGTCGGCTTCCAGCAGTTTCATCACCCGGTGCGCCGCCCAGGCGCCCAGGCGTCCTTTGAGTCCCAGGGCCTTCTGGAGTTGCGCCTCCGACAGCACTACCACTTTTTCTTCTGCCATATTCTTCGGTTTGGTCACACAAAGTTAAGGAAAAAACGGCAGTTTTCGCTATCTTTGTGTGTTTAATGCAATTATCGATGGAACAGTTCGGACATTTTGACGACCCGTCCCGGGAGTACGTAATCACACGCCCGGATACCCCCTGGCCCTGGATCAACTACCTGGGAACTCAGGACTTTTTCTCCCTCATTTCCAATACCGCCGGCGGATACTCCTTCTGCAAGGACGCCAAGTTCCGCCGCATCCTGCGCTACCGCTACAACGGCGTGCCCATGGACAGCGGCGGCCGTTACTTTTATATCAAGGACGGCGCCTCGGTCTGGAACCCCGGCTGGAAGCCCTGCAAGACGGCGCTGGACAGCTACGAATGCCGGCACGGAATGGGCTATACCCGCATCACCGGAGAGAAAGACGGGCTTCGGGCCGACACCCTGTTTTTCGTTCCCATCGGCCACCGCTGCGAAGTGCACCGCGTGCGCCTGAGCAATACAGGCAACACCGTCAAACGCATCCAGTTGTACGCTTTCCTGGAATGGTGCCTGTGGAATGCCTCCACGGACATGGAGAATTTCCAGCGCAACCTTTCCACCGGAGAGGTAGAGGTGGAGGCCGATGCCCTGTACCACAAGACCGAATACCGCGAGCGCAGGGACCACTATGCCTTCTACGGCGCCAACCGCCCCTTCGACGGCTTTGACACGGACCGGGAGACGTTCATGGGTATGTATAACGGCTTCGAAAACCCGCAGCAGGTACTTGCGGGCACTTCCGGCAACTCCATCGCCCATGGCTGGAGTCCCGTGGCCGCTCCGCGCTTCGACCTTACGCTGGAGCCCGGCGCCACCGAGGAACTCGTCTTCGTGCTGGGTTACGTGGAAAACGCCCCGGAGGAGAAGTTCCTCTCGCCCGCCGTCATCAACAAGGCCAAGGCCCGCGCCCTGATGGACGCTTTTGCCACGGGAGCGCAGATAGAGGCCGCTTTCCGGGAACTCCAGGCATTCTGGGAAGACCTCCTGAGCCGGTTCCACGTATCTTCCGACGTTCCCGAACTGGACCGTACGGTCAATATCTGGAACCAGTACCAGTGCATGATTACCTTCTTCTTCAGCCGCAGCGCCAGCTACTTCGAGAGCGGCATCGGCCGCGGCATGGGCTTCCGGGATTCCAACCAGGACCTTGCGGGTATCGTGCACCTGATTCCGGAACGCGCCCGGCAGCGCATCCTGGACATCGCCGCCACCCAGTTCCCGGACGGAGGCTGCTACCACCAGTACCAGCCCCTCACCAAGCGCGGAAACAACGACATCGGCGGCGGCTTCAACGACGACCCGCTGTGGCTCATCTTCGGCACGGTGGCCTATATCCGCGAAACCGGCGACTTCGGCATCCTGGACGCTCCCGTCCCCTTCGATAACAAACCCGGCACGGAGGTGCCGCTGCTGGAGCACCTGAAAGTGAGCTTCGGCCACGTGACCGCCAACCTGGGTCCCCACGGGCTGCCGCTCATCGGCCGGGCCGACTGGAACGACTGCCTGAACCTGAACTGCTTCTCCCAGAACCCCGACGACTCTTTCCAGACCACCGAAAACAAGACCGAAGGCAGCCGGGCGGAATCCCTGATGATAGCCGGCCTGTTCGTGGCCGAAGGAAGGGACTATGCCCAGCTGCTGGAGCGCATCGGCGCAGACCCTGCCTATGTGGCCGAAGTGAAGGAGGCCGTGAGCGCCATGGAAGAGGCTGTCAAGAAGTACGGCTGGGACGGCGAATGGTTCCTGAGGGCCTACGACTTCTACGGAAACAAGATTGGCTCGGACGAGTGTGCAGAGAGCAAGATCTTCATCGAGAGCCAGGGCTGGTGCACCATGGCCCGCATCGGGGCCGACGAAGGCCTGTGCGACAAGGCGCTGGATGCGGCCTGCCGGCTGCTGGAATGCGAATACGGCCTGGTCCTCAACGCCCCGGCCTACAGCCGGTACCTGTACGAATACGGCGAAATCAGCAGCTATCCGGAAGGATACAAGGAAAATGGCGGCATCTTCTGCCACAACAACCCCTGGATCATCATCGGCGAGGCCATGGCCGGCCGTGCCGACGACGCATGGCGCCACTACTGCAAGATTACCCCGGCTTTCTGCCAGGACCAGCGCCTGCGGAAAGTGGAGCCGTATGTCTTCTGCCAGATGGTGGCGGGCAAGGAAGCCTTCCGCCCCGGAGAGGGCAAGAACAGCTGGCTCACCGGCACCGCCGCCTGGACGTGGAAAGCCGTGAGCGAGTCCATCCTGGGCATCCAGCCGCAGTTTGACGGTCTGCTCGTAAAGCCCTGCATTCCGCTGGCATTCGGTAACTTCCGTATCCACAGGCGTTTCCGCGATGCAGAATACGACCTGCACATCCATTGCACCGGGAAGGGAGGGAGCCTGTTCATCCCCTATAAGCCCGGGAAGCAGACGCTGGAAGTGGAGCTGTAACCATCCCCATAAATGGGGATAGCACAAACGGGCAAAAAACCGTAACTTTGCCGTAATGACAACAGAATTCACTACGGGAATGAAAATGGCGGAGCTTCTGGAGAAGAATCCGTCGCTGCTGGGCGTATTCACCCGGATGGGCTTCAACTTCGGTTACGGGGACGCAACCGTGGCCGAGGTCTGCCGGGCCGCCGGAACGGATCCGGAAACCTTCCTGCTCATCTGCCGGGTCTATTCCCAGGACAGTTACCGTCCCTCCCCGGAGGAACTGGAACAGGCCGATCTTTCGGTGATTGTCCGCTACCTGAGCCTGTCCCACAGCCACTATATGGACGTGGCCATGAAGGACCTGGCGGCCAGCCTGGGCCGGATGATTGTCCCCTGCGGGGACGAAACGCAGCGGGTTATCTGGAAGTTCTTCTCGGATTTCAAGGAAGAGTTGCAGAAGCACTTCGACTACGAAGAGGCCTATGTATTCCCCTATGCCGGCAGCCCGGAAGCGGGTATTCCGGACGAGGACCACTCCGGCGTAGAAGAAACCCTGGAAGACCTGAAGAATCTGGTGATGAGCCATTTACCTTCAAGCGCAGACCAGCAGGAAGCCTACAAGGTGCTGCAGGCCATCCACTCCCTGCAGGAGGACATCCGCAAGCACATCCTCCTGGAAGAGACCGCCCTGGAGGGCCGGAAGGCAGACCAGCCCGAAGACAATACGCTGTCGGCCCGGGAAAGGGAAATCCTGGTGTGCGTGGCCAAGGGCATGATCAACAAGGAAATCGCAGACGCGCTGAACATCTCCGTCCACACCGTCATCACCCACCGCAAGAACATCACCCGCAAGACGGGCATCAAAACCGTCGCGGGCCTCACCGTGTACGCGCTGCTGAACAATCTGCTGGAAATTAGCTAGCCTGCATTGATAGGTGTGGAGAAGATGAAACGGGCACCCGAGGTGTAAGAGGTGTCCAGGACAACGTCGCCTCCCAGGCGCCGGCTCAGGCTGCGGGCCAGCGTAAGGCCGGTTCCGGTGCCTTCCCGGTAGTCGTCCAGCTGCACAAAATGCTCGAAAATGCGTTCTGCGTCCTCCGGAGGAACGCCGATTCCCGTATCTTCCACCAGGAAGCATAGATAGCTCTGCTTGGGAACCACCCGCAGGGTTACCGACCCTTTCTCCGTGAATTTGGCGGCATTCTCCAGCAGCAGGCCCAGGATGCGCGTGACGGCTTTCACGTTGGTCTGCAGTTCCAAGTCGCGGGTTTCGTCGGCCATCCGGATTTCGAACTGGATGGCGGAATGCTTGCGGATGCCGCTGATATCGGCCGCCTGGGAAGAGAGTTGCCATACCGCTACCCGGTCTTTCTTCTCCAGCACCGGCGTACTCACCAGGTCGCTCAACTCCAGGATTTTATTGATGAGACTGGTAATGCGGAAGGTATTCTGGACCACGCCGGTATTGATTTCCCGGCGGCTTTGTTCGTCCAGTTCCATGCCCGGGGTGGTGAGCAGCTGGGCAAAGCCGGAAATAAGGTTGATGGGCGTACGCACCTCGTGGGAGATTTGCTGCAGGAAGGCTGTCTTGACGCGGGAAGCCTCCTGGGCGTGGGCATTGGCCACTTCCAGTTTCTGGTAGGCCTCTTCCAGACGGATGGAGGAGCGGTAGCGCAGGAACACGAACAGCAGGAAGCCGATAATCAGAAGGACCAGCACGGCCATCGAGGAGCGGAAGCGCTCACGCTCCAGATTGGCCTTCTGCTGCAGGAAGTCCTGCTTGATTTCCTGGGTGCGGTACAGGGTGGCCAGTTCGGCAGCCTTGTCCATGTGATTTCGGATGATGGCCGAATCCAGTGAATTACAAAGTTGGATGCTGGCCGCCATCGCCTCTTCGCTACGGTGGGCATGCAGGTTGGCCCTTAGCTTGGGAAGCAGATACTGCTGGATGTTGTCCAGAGTAAGGCCGGCTCGGAAGGTGGCCGCCACCCGGTCCAGTTGCCGATAATTGTCGGCCGCTTCTTCCCAGCGTCCGGCCATCATCAGGTACCGGGCCGCCTCTATCTTCCCCTGCGGCGTTGCGGCAAAGGGATTGCGCAGGGCTTTTTCATAGGCCTCGGAGGCTGCCGAATGGCTGCCGAGCCCCTCCAGCGCAGAGGCCCGGAAGAAACCGGACAGCGTCTGCCGGCGGTCCAGGCTCTCCTGAATGGTTTCCGGCTGAAGGGCGTATTCCTCCAGCACGGAGTCCTGCCGGTCTGTCCAGACGAGGACTTCGGCGAAGCGCTTTTTTTCCAGGCAGTGCCGGGCGATGGTGGTGAGCCCGGCCACGGTGGTCTTCAGATTGTCTTCGTGCGAGGATCCGCCGTCCTCTCCGTTATCGGCCACCAGCAGCATGAACAGCTTGTAGGCCTCGTTGAAACGGTCATCGGCCTCCTGGAAATTATGATTATTCAGCTCACAGCAGCCCACAACCACCAGCAGGTAGGCATAGTCACGGCTGATGTCGGTCCCATCCTGGCGCATCTTTTCCATGGCCGGGATGGCCACGCGCATGGAAGCTTCATACTCTCCGCTGGTGAGCAGTCCGTCGGCCAGACGGTTGGCAGCACGGCCATAGAATATCATGTCCTCCCGGGTGATGGTTTCATGGGACATGGCCTCGTACCAGTACTGCCGGCTCGCGAGGAGATCCCATTTTCCGAAGTACCCGTAGCCACGCCAATAGTCGGCCTCGACGGGGCCAAGGGCTCCAGCTGCCTCCAGGGAATCGGCCAGGAAAATAATCCGGTCGCTGTCGTGCGAGAGGTGAGCGGCTTCGATGAGGGAATCGGCGTTGGAAGAGGGAGGAAGCGCTATCTGCTGAAACCGCTGGCAGGACAACGAGCCCATGAGGGGAATCAGCAGCAAGGTGGCCAGGCGGAGGAGGGTTTTCATCATTGGGGAAGGTTGAAATCCATATCTATGGCCGCAACGCTTTCCGTTGCCCGGGAAGCTGTTTCCACTACGGAGCCGTAGCGGCTTAAAGAATACACTATATAGGCATAAACCAGGGTGCCCACCACTTCCAGGGCGGTATAAGGCCACATATCCGTGGGGAACATGGCAGTGATGGCTACACTGCCTATTCCGAACAGCAGGATGAGGTCACAGCTGGCCTGCATCCAGCGGACAAAACCGCTGACATTGCCATAGGACATCCTGACCAGGCGGTAGCTGACCCGGTTGTAAGTCTTGTAAAAGACTACCAGATAGTAGGCGCAGTAACCAAAGAACACCGAATAGGAAAGCAGCGTTGCCAGGGGTGCTTCTTTCCACAGCAGCGGGACGGTCCAGTAGCCGATGAGGCCCACAATATAAATGATCAGGTTACTGACAACCAGCTTCCGGTTGAAGTGGTCCGGATTCAGGAGCGGGATGTATCCCCAGCAGAAACAGATGGCCCCCCAGTGGAAATAGGAAACGGTGAGGGCCGATGCCGCCGCCGGCCAGCCCGACCTGAGCTTCAGGAAGAAGTGCAGCAGATACCCCACGGCAAACACGGCGAGCCACAGGATGGTCATCAGCCGGGCACGATAGTACACCGGATACTTTTTGTAGGCTTTCTGGCGGGACAGCAGCCCCGCCGCCATGGCCAGGTTGGCGATGGCAGCCAGCACGAGGGACAATTGATACAGAAGAAATTCCATCTGGTCCGAATATTAAGGTTTCTTAGCCAACCTGACAGGTTCCTCGCCGGGATACCCGTAATATAGCAGATAACCCTCCAGATAGCGCAGTTCCAGGGTGGTGCCATCATCCATGTTCAGGGTAAGGATGTTATTCCCGATGGAATAAGTGCCGCGACGCTCATACTCCCGGGAGAAACCGGGCTGGGTGTCTACCGTACCGTCCGGATTCATGTACATACTGGGATGGGGTGGCAAGGTGCTCTTAAAGGCCATGGTAAAGGACTTCCCGGTGAGGAAACTCAATTGGATGGTGGTGGTTTCATACCCGGCATCGGCCACAAACATACGGTACTCGCCGGTCCATACGGTTTCTTTGAAGGTATTCTTTTTCATAACAGAGCAGGAAGCAAAGACTAAAACCATAGCCATGAGGCCCATAAAGCGACTGTGTGCCATAACTCGCAGTGTTAAAGGAGATTCTTTGCAAATATAGCAATTCTTCCTGGAATCACTATGCTCCTTTTACCCGCATTGCCATTTAATTTCATTGTATGACTGACCCAAGTGCTTTATGTCCATTGCATGGTGGCCCCAAGTGCGGGTGGTGTCCCAAAAACAGGGACACCACACGCAAAAACGCCCTATTTTGCAGGAGGTCACCCCAAAAACGGGACACCTCCTGCACTGTGAGGCTTGGAGGCCGGAGTCCATAGCCCAAATAAGCCAGGCCGCAAAGCCTGGCTTATTTCGTAGCCCGGAGGGGAATCGAACCTCTATTTAAAGTTTAGGAAACTTCCGTTCTATCCGTTGAACTACCGGGCCGGACAGCTTCCCGAGCAGGGTCGGGAATGACGAAAAGAGCGCTGATTACTCGGCGCTCTTTTCGATGATCTGACGACCGCGATAGTAGCCGCACTCGGGGCATACGCGGTGATACATCACGGTGGCGCCGCAGTTACGAAGTCGTGGGTACGACGCTTGTCCCTTCTCTGCTTGGAGAGTTTGTGTTTCGGATGTGCCATTGTTTATCTTCTTTAATTGTTTATTTGCTTCAAAAAAGTCCTTTCAGAGCGGCAAACGGGCTGTTCGCCTGCTGGGCCCCAGCCTCCTCGTCTATTCGCTCCTGATGACCCAGAAACCGGATGGTGTCCGCATTGCACTCCCCTTCCGGATGTACCTTTTGCAGGGGTAACGACAACAGGATGTAGTCGTACACTGCCTGCGAGAGGTCCAGGTCCGCGTCCGTCGTGCTCAACTGGAGGATTTCCTTTCCATCCTCGGAAAGGTCTGTCTCCGGAGCATCGAAGCGGATGCTGAAGGAAGGTTTGGCATCTACGGGAAGTACCAGCGGTTCCAGGCAGCGGTCGCACGGAACAGTGACTGTTCCCTGCAGGTGAAGGACGGCCTCCACTTTGCGCATGGCCTCTTTCCGGACGGTTACTTCCACTTGGACATTGGCATCCAGGATTTCCGTATTGTCAAACGTGTGAAAGAACTCTATTCCTGCGTGGGAGTGAAACTTACGCTCTCCCGCAGCCCAACCGTTCAAGGGTATGATCATGGTATTCACAGCCACAAAAACAGATTAAGGGGTGCAAAGATACAAATAATTTTCGGAAAATCAATCCTCTGTGGCGGAATTTCTCTTCCGGTCCAGCGGATCCAGCTGTATTTTACGCATCCTCATGTGGTTGGGCGTGATTTCCACCAGCTCGTCTTCCTGAATGTACTCAAGCGCCTCTTCCAGGGAGAACTTGATGGCCGGCGGCAGCACCACCTTTTCGTCCGACCCGGAAGCCCGCACATTGGTGAGCTTCTTGGTCTTGCAGATGTTGATGTTCAGGTCGCGGTCGCGCGTGTGTTCGCCCACTACCTGGCCACCATAGATCTCCTCGCCGGGCTCCACGAAGAAGCGGCCACGGTCCAGCAGCTTATTCATGGAATAGGCTATGGCCTCGCCGGTTTCCAGGGACACCAGGGAACCGTTGGTGCGCATTTCGATATCGCCTTTGTAAGGCTGATAATCCTTGAAACGATGCGCCACCACGGCCTCTCCCTGCGTAGCGGTCAACAAATTGGACCGAAGGCCCATCAGGCCGCGGGTGGGGATTTCGAATTCCAGCAGCGTCCGGTCTCCGCGGGGTTCCATGCGAACCAGGGCGCCCTTGCGGCGGGTGCTCAGTTCGATGGCGGCGCCCACGAACTGCTCCGGCACCTCGATGGACAGTTCCTCGATGGGTTCGCAGCGCTTCCCGCCGATGGTCTTGTCCAACACCTTGGGCTGGCCCACCTGCAGTTCGAAGCCCTCGCGGCGCATGGTCTCGATGAGCACGCTCAGGTGCAGCACGCCGCGGCCGTACACCACGAAAGAATCGGCATTGATGCCCGGCTTCACGCGCAGCGCCAGATTCTTCTCCAGTTCTTTTTCCAGGCGCTCCTTGATGTGGCGGGAGGTGACGAACTTGCCATCCTTGCCGAAGAAAGGCGAATTGTTGATCATGAAGAGCATGCTCATGGTGGGCTCGTCCACGGCGATGGGCGGCAGGGCCTCCGGATTCTCGAAATCGGCAATGGTGTCGCCGATCTCGAAGCCGTCGATGCCCACGACCGCGCAGATGTCGCCGCACTGGACCTCGTCCACATTGGCCTTGCCCAGGCCTTCAAACACCATCAGCTGCTTGATCTTGCTCTTTTCCACGATATCGTAGCGCTTGCACAGGCTTACGGGCATGCCGGTACGGAGGGTTCCGCGGGTGATGCGGCCCACGGCAATACGGCCCACATAGGGGCTGTATTCCAGCGAGGAAACCAGCATCTGCGGGGTGCCATCCTTTATTTCCGGTGCAGGAATCTCTTCCAGGATGGTGTCCAGCAGGGCGGTGATATCGCTGGCGGGCTTTTTCCAGTCATGGGACATCCAACCCTGTTTGGCGCTGCCATAGATGGTCTTGAAGTCCAGCTGGTCCTCGTTGGCACCCAGGTTGAACATGAGTTCGAATACCTCCTCCTGGACCTCGTCCGGGCGGCAGTTGGGCTTGTCCACCTTGTTGATGACCACAATGGGTTTCTTGCCCATGTCGATGGCCTTGTTAAGGACGAAACGGGTCTGGGGCATACAGCCTTCGAAGGCGTCTACCAGGAGCAGCACGCCGTCGGCCATATTTAGGACGCGTTCCACTTCCCCGCCGAAGTCGCTGTGGCCGGGCGTATCGATGATGTTGATCTTGACGCCCTTGTAGGTGACGGACACATTCTTGGCCAGGATGGTGATGCCGCGCTCGCGCTCCAGGTCGTTGTTGTCCAGGATCAAGTTGCCCAGGTCTTCCGGACGCCGGACCAGGTTGGCCTGATAAATCATGCGGTCCACCAGGGTGGTTTTGCCGTGGTCTACATGGGCAATGATGGCTATGTTCCTAATATCTTGCATAATCACTCCAAAAAATCCTGCAAATTTACACTTTTTTCAGTATCTGCACAAAAAAAGGATGGCCGTTGGGTCATCCTTTTTTCGTGCGCGAAATCAGAGTCGGATTCGTTTATTTAAGAAACTCATTATCAAGTATTTATGTTTTCAACTATTCGATTTAGTGTAAAATAGGTGTAAAATAAGAGGCTTTTTTTAAGCATTATTTCTCGTTTTACAATAAATGTGAGGTCAAAAACCGGCAGTAAACCCGGCACGGATTTACAAAAATACTAATTTTTCCGGATACATAATAATCTCAATAGTGATACTTCTTTTGCAGGGCGGCCATAAATATACATCCGGTGGCCGCTGCCATAAACTCCGCATAAACCACAGAACTCCAGATGCCGTCCACACCCAAGAACAGAGGTAACAGAAGAACCGCCCCCAGTTCAAACACAAACGTCCTCAAAAAGGCAATCAGCGCCGATACCACCCCGTTGCTGAGCGCGGTAAAAAAGGCCGAACCAAAAACGGCTATTCCCGTGAACAGGTATGCAAAAGAGAAAATACGGAACGCGTGGACTGCATCAGAGAGCAGTTTCCCTCCATCCTGAAGGAAAAGGGCTGAGAACGGACGGGCCAGGACTTCGGACAGGACAAACATCGCAAGGGACGCGACTCCGATGATTTTCAGGCTTCTTATTCTGAGAGTCTTGAGTTCCAGGTAGTTCTGCGCGCCGTAATGATAACTCACCACCGGCCCAATTCCATTTGAATAGCCCACAAAGATGGCAGAGAAAATAAGGCTGAGATACATCAGAAGGCCATAAACCACCACCCCGTCTTCACCGGCATACTTAAGCAGCTGCACATTGTAGAAAACCCCCACAAAAGAACCGGCTGCCTCCTCCATGAATTCCGAAGTCCCGTTTATGCAGCTCTTGACTAGCGACTTGACATCCCATACTGGCGTTACAAGCCTGAGGTCGCTGTCATTCTTCCTGCTGAAATAGATGAGCGGGAACACGCCCCCCACAATCTGTGTCAAGGCCGACGCCGCTGCCGCTCCCGCAAGTCCCCATTTGAAGCCTATGAGAAAAAGCGCATCCAGCACAACATTGGCCAGTCCGGTAATAACGGTAATGGCAAGCCCCAGGCGAGGCTTCTCTGCCGCAATGAAGAACAGTTGGAACTCATATACCCATATCCAGGCGGGAAGAGCCAGGATAAAGATACGCCCGTACAGCACGCTGTTTTCAAGGAGTTTTTCCTCCGCGCCCAGCATACTTGCCACCTGGGGCATAAAGACAAAGCCCAGCACCATCAGCAGAACGCCCACTACAGAAGATGCCATCACTATCAAGGAGAACAGGCGGTTGGCCCTTTCATGGTCGTTCTCTCCCAGCGTCTTTGCCACCAGCGCGTTGCCGCCCACACCGAACATATAGCCTATGGTACCCAGGATATTCAGTATGGGAAATATCAGTGTAACCGCCGCGAACTCGGATTTCCCCGCGAAATTTGCCACAAAGAAGCCGTCCACCACAATGTACAGCGATGCAAAAATGTTCATCGCAATGGTGGGCAGGGTAAACCGAAGCAATTTCCGGGTTGTAAAATGCTCTGATAAATGGATACGGGAGGCCATCGGGTGCTATGCTTCTTCTTTTATATAATACGCCCTCACCTTACTCTCGGTAATCAGGACGGATTCTTGATGGAAAAAGACGCAGAGATCTCTTGCGATGGCATCCGCAACACCTTCCCGGGGGTCCAGCAAACAAAGGACAAGGGTCTTCTCCTGGGTATAGTCTCCATTTTCGTGACAATAGCCGCCATCTGAAACGATAAACGAGAAAGGGACTTTGTAACTCTGACATACGTGCTTCATTACGTCCACGTACATCTCGGTCTGATACTCCTGC
The DNA here is from genome assembly GCA_902784435.1 of uncultured Bacteroidia bacterium. Taxonomy (GTDB): domain Bacteria; phylum Bacteroidota; class Bacteroidia; order Bacteroidales; family UBA932; genus Cryptobacteroides. Next base: position 36,243 of record CACZUR010000025.1, read on the forward strand.
CGCTTGGTGGCGGCATCGTTGAGACCAACGCTTATTGTTATCTCTGTCATAGAAGCAGGTTATTGGCAGGCCTACCCACGCGCGGCAACTATATCCAAAAGGTAGTGAGGCGTAAAGTACTTGTCCATGAACTGGTAGTAGCCAACCAGCGGGGTCACGGCCTTGTCGTAGTCTCCCGTGATTTCGCTGTTCAGATATTCATAATGCTCGAATCTGACTAAATCCTTGAATCCCCTTTTCATATTTGCGCTTGTGTATTAATTAACATACTCTCTTGGACGACCCGTTCCCAAGGCGCTCGGCCCAGGACATCACGAGGTCCTCACGCCCTCCGAACAGATCCTTCTGCATACCGATGACATCGGCAAAGACCATCGTCTGACGGTCCTCCCCCGAAAACTGCTTCCACTCGTATTTGTGGGTGGAGGGATTACCCGTCCGCGCGAAATTGGTCCACATTTCCTTTGCGACGCGGCGGAACTCACAATCGTCGTTCCCGATAATCTTTCCGCTCCCCATCGGGTCCTCTATGCAATTATCAAACAGATATGGAAGTTCGCACGCGTGTGCCGCACCAAGATAAGGGGTTGTCACCGGTTTCTTGATAAAGTACATATAGGTGTCACCGCCGGCGGCAGCGTGCCTGATGGCCATATTGGTGTTACCGGCCCTGAAGTTGATGTCGTTGCAGTATTGCTCCAACCTGCGGCCCTCGCTTTCGTTTGCCATTGTAGCCATAAAATCGTCGTACTGGGCCTTTTCATTGGCGTTAAGCAGGGCTCTATCCTTCTTTGCAATCCATCTCAGCGTGTCCAGGAAGCCTTCCTCGCCGCCCTCGGACGGGACGAAGTACCTGATTTCATCCTGGTTGGACCCAATCATCAAACCAATCTTCGACCTCTTTTCGTCTCCCCACATCCCATACATATCCGCACGATCCTCGGGCAGCGTGACGCCATCCAGAAGCGGGAAGTTGGCAAAGCCCAGAAGGCTGTTCTTGTCTATCATACCTGCTTTCAGACACGCGTCTACAAGTTGCTCTGATGTGAGCTTCATCAGTTCATCCATAGTTTGGCAGCCCGTTACGCTAAGGAAGTTCTGCGTGACGTGGAGGCCGTGTTCCATAGTGTCGCAGTAGGCTATGTTGGCACTCTGGGCAATGACTCTCTTGAAGAGCCCCTCGCTTCCGTCGATGAGCGGGAGGAAGGTGACGCTTGCCGAGCCTGCCGACTCACCGAAAATGGTCACGTTGTCCGGATCTCCGCCGAATCCGGCGATGTTTTTCTGCACCCACCTGAGGGCCTCAAGTTGGTCCAGAAGGCCCAGGTTGCCTGCCTCCTTGAAGTTCTCTCCGCCAGGAACCCGCTCGAAGTTCATAAAACCCAGGAACCCCAGCCGATAGTCGATGGATACGAACAGAATGTCGGGGCACTCTTTGGAGATGCCCGTAAGGTCGTAAAGGGGCGACGCCTGGGATTCGGAGCAGAACCCGCCACCGTGAATCCACACCATGACCGGCTTCTTGCCATCCGTGCAGCGGGTATTACAATAGATGTTCAGCACAAGGCAGTCCTCCCCGAACTCCGCCGTGCCCATGGAGTCGTTTATGGGGCCGATGGGAACGTGGCCGGGCTTTGTGGCGTCGTAAACGGCATCATCGCCTGCGGCAGGAAGCGCCTTCTTCCAGCGAAGTTCCCCCACCGGCTGCGTTGCGTATGGGATGCCCTTCCAGATAATCAGCTGGTCTGTCTCCTTGCCCACGAAGGTGCCGTTGTTGCACTTGACCGCCTTCGATATTGTTGTATTACTCATTGCGATATACTTCTTCACAAATGACAAATTATTGATTTTTAACTTATTTTCTTTCCGCCGAAGTACACTTCCCCAGGCATATTATGGCTGAAGCCCTCTTGCTCTGCCGTCAGAAGGTCCTTGTCAAAGACCAGGAAATCGGCATCCTTGCCGGGGGTGATGGAACCCTTCTTATCCTCGATGCCCAGCTGCCTGGCGCCGTTGATGGTGTAGCCGATGAGCATTTCTTCCACACTCATCCGCTCCTCTGCCGGCGGATTGGCGACAGGGCTTATGCAATAGGCAGGGACACTGGTCTTTTCCGAAATGGTGCGGGTCATGCCGATCTCCATACCAAGATAAGGGCTCCAGGTGGTGAAGTCCCCGTAGGCTACGTTGTCGCTGGACCAGGCCACCAGGGCACCCGTTTTCCAAACAGTCTTGCAGCGGTACATCGAGGTGGCGCGCTTCTGGCCCAGCATCGGGGTCAACACGCCCGGGCCGCCTCCGTTGTGCCACCAGGGGGTGTAATTTGCAAACACCCCCAGCTTTGCAAAACGCTCAAGATCTTCATCGGCCTGGACCTCCAGGTGGGCGCAGGTGACCTTTACGTGGTACTTGTCTCCCAGTTCCTTCCGGGCCAGTTCCACGCCGTCCAGCACCACGCGGGATGCGGCTTCGCCTACTGTGTGGACGTGGAGGTCAAGACCTGCCTCATTGAGGGCCTTCAGGATTTCGGCCACCTGTGCGGGCTGGAAGGCCGTGGTGCCGGTAACGCCGGTGTCTACATAGGGCGTAACCATAGCCGCCGTCTCAATCTTGAGGGTGCCGTCCATAAAGATTTTCAGGGTATGCACCTTCAGGTGCTCACTGTTGAACTTGCGGCTGAAGCGCTTCACTTCCTCAATGGCCTCCTGCATCTTGCTGGGGCGGGTGAGCACGTAGCAGCCGTCTATGTAGGTGGACAGTTTTCCTTCCTTGTCCATCTTGCACAGGATGTCATACATCCGCTCGTGGACGGGGTTATGCTCCGGGAAGCCGGCGTCGAAAACCGCGCTGACGCCTACCTTTTTGGCATACTCTACCCAGCGCTCCAGGGATACCCGGATCTGATCTTCCGTGAGGTCGTTCACACCGTCGAAAAGAATGGGCCAGCTGGCAGTTTCAAACGAATTGCCTGTTACGTGGCCGTCCTTTCTTACATAATAGGCAAGTCCGGGAACAGGATCCGGTGTATCATCGGCAATGCCCATCCTTTCCAGAACCTTGGAGTTGACCCAGTTGCTGTGGCACTCCCCTTCCAGGAGGATTAGTTCGGTGTCGGGACAGATAGCGTCCAGGTCTTCCTTGGTGATCTCCTCCCCTTTCAGGAAGTGACGCTCCAACAGGAAGCGGTAGCATTTCTGGCCGGGATGCTCTTTGACATAGCCCGCCATGAAATCCATGGCACCCTTTTTTCCGTCGGGCTCGAAACGGACGCCAAGGTCGGCGTAGTCAAATGCCACCGGAATGGTCACGTGCACGTGGCTGTCGATGATGCCGGGCATCACAAACTTGCCTCCGAGGTCCGTGATCTCACCTTCGTAAGCAGAAAGGCCTGCTTCGTCACCTACATAGACGAATTTACCGTCCTTTACCACCAGGGCCGAAGCCAGGGGCTGGTTCTTGTCTGCCGTAAACACTTTGGCGTTTTTGATAATCTTGTCTGCTTTCATGGCTATAGTGTCTTATTGGTTATTAATTGTTTTTGTAAACTTCCTCGCCGTCAACGATGGTGGCAATAAGATTTGCCGCGGCCACCTTGTCAAGGGAGTCGTGCAGGAAGTCGCAGTCATACACCGTCATATTGGCAAGTTTTCCAAACTCTATGGAGCCCACGCGGTGTTCCTGATGCCAGGCCTTGGCGATGTTGATGGTCATGGCCCTCAGAGCCTTCTCACGGGTAATGGATTCGGAGGGATTCAGCGGCTGGGTTTCTATGGAGGGGAATAAAACCTTAGGAACATTGCGAGCCTCAGCCATGTAGAAACTCAATTTGACGTTCATCATGGGTGAGACCGGATAATCCGAATGGAATACAACATTGGCTCCCACGTCAAAGAACGACTTGATTGGATATGCCTTGTTTGCCAGTTCTTCACCTACATAAGAGGACTCCATCGCAAAGGCGGCCGGAATCTTTGTCACCCAAAGCGGAGCCACAGCAGGAACGGTACCGGTTTCCCCCATGCGGCGGATATCATCCTCAGTCACAAAGTGGAGGTGGGCCAGTACGTTCATCTGTGTCTTGTCTCCGGTAATCTTCTGGGCGTCCTCTATGCAGCCCAGCATGAAGTGAGTTGCGCCACCGCCTTCGGAGTGGCAGTGGACAGCCAGTCCTTCTTTATCGGCCTCAACTATGAGCTGCACCATTCTGTCGTGGCTATTGAAACGTTCCACGCCGTGATAGCCGGGCTGGTCCAGATAATCCTGGTTCTGCCAGCCTGTATGAGCCTCCGTGACACCGTCCAGGAAGCACTTGATTCCCACGATGTGCAAATAGTCGCTGTCATATTTGGCACGTAGCTCTGCTACACGTGCGACCTCCGCTTTGGGGTCTTCTACATTGTCAGGAGACAAAGCATAGGCATATGTGCGTAGCTTCAGCCTGCCTTCTTCCTCAAGTTCGTGGAAAGCCTGGGCGCATTCAGGGTAGAAGAGTTCCATACCTGCGTCTGCCACGCCGGTGAAGCCGCTGCTCAGGGCAAAATCCTGCCAGGCAAGGAGGTATTTCTTCGCATCCTCCATATTCTTGGGAAGATTGTTTATCACCTGCAGTACCGGAGTTTCGCAGATATAGCCGTCCGGCTGGCCGTTTGCGTCCACGTGAACCTGGGCGTAGCCCACTTTCCTGGCATATTCCGCATCTATGCCGGCCCATTCCAGCGCCTTTGTATTAAGCAGCATGGAATGTCCGCCGCCGGTTTGCATAATAAGGATTTTGTCGGAGCAGATTTCGTCCAGAAACGCCTTGCTCACATATTCCTCCGTTTCATTCCATCCCGAAGCCACATAATAGGAGCGGTCAGGATTGCTGGCAATGAAGTCCTTGATAATCTCACGGTATTTGGCGTAATCGGCCAATCCTACGTCGGCCAGGTGGGCCTGTCCCACAAGGCGGTCTCCGGCAAAATACGGGTGGCAGTGGGATTCCAGGAAGCCGGGATAGATAAAGTTATCTCCATAGTCCAGCACTTTTGCGTTGGGACCTGCTATTTTTTTGGCCTCATCGGCACTGCCGATATAGGAAAAAACGCCGTTCTTTACTACTGCGGCCTTGGCAAAGGGCCTTTTTTCATCCACCGTGATGATGTTGCCAAGAATCAGTGTCTGTTTCATGGTTATTATTGTTATTATTGTTCTTATACTCTTTTAGGCAGGCGTAGCGGAAGCGCTCCGGGCAGAATCTTCAGGACAAAATGGGAACCCGGAAGTTGCTCTCCGTCAAGATAGATGTCAATGAGGTCCTTGCTACTGAGAACAACCTCCCTGGCCTGCCTGTAGAGGACTTTGTTTTTGCCGGCACGGCTGCCGATATGAGTGCCGCTGCGGTAGTGCGGGATGAGCATCAGGAGCCGCAGGAGACTCATCGCGCGGAAATAGCACACATCCATAAGACCGTCGTTTACCTTGGCATTGGGCGCGCAGTTGAATTCTCCGCCCACGCGCCGTCCGTTGGCAACGGTGCACAGCACCATAGGGCCGCGGGCTATGCGTTCTCCGTCAACCTTGACCTTAATTCTGTTATAACGGCTGGTCAGTATGGCATTTATGACACCGCGTGTATATGCCTGGTGGGCCGATTTCCCCTTGGCCACAAGTTCGTTGGCCCGGGATGCCACCCTGGAATTGAAGCCTATGTTACAGACGTTCAGACAGTAACTGTCGTTTACCTGGATGATGTCCGTGGGAGTGACGGTACCGTCCAGCATATCCTTTATGCTGCGGAAGTTGCGGCCAGGGAAGTTGATGATTATGTCCTCCGTGGAGCCGGCAAAATAAAGGATGGCCATTGTCTTGTTGCCGCACTGTCCGGCGGCCTGCCCATAGCCCACAAGGCCGGACGCCACACCGTTTATGATGCCGTTGCCGCCGCAGGCAACAAAGCAAACTTCCTCCTCAGGATGAAGGTCGCAGTAGAGGCGAACATACCGGGTGGCATCGCCTTCCCCAAGCGTGGTATAAACCAGATGCAGGTGAGGAATTTCCTTCAACTGGTCATAGAACTCCTGATACTGCAGCGATTTATCGGCCCTACCGTTTATAATATATATGTACTTCATACCTTCAAGCTCATTATGGTGATGTCATCGCTCTGCGGGTGGCCGCCGGTAAAGGACTTCACAGACCTGTAGATGTGCTCCACAACGGTTTTCTCGTCAATATCGGCCTCAAGTTTTTCTATATCGGCCATAAGCCTGTCCTCTCCGTAGAGTTTCAGTTTGTCGTTCTCCGCTTCTGTAACGCCGTCCGTGTATGCCACAATACGGGTTCCAGGCTCAAGGTCAATGGACTCCGCTTCATAGGGGAACTGCTCCAGAAGGCCTGCCGCCAGATTACTCTTTACGGGGAGGAAACGGGGCTTACCGTCCGGCCCTATAAGGATGGGCGGGTTGTGACCGGCGTTGCAGTAATCCATCTTCAGAGTTTTAAGATTCACGCGGCCGATAAAGAGCGTCACAAACATATCGTTGCTGTTTGTATCGGCAATGCTGTTATTGATACGGCTCACCGATTCATTGAGAGGCAGGTCCAGGGTAGCCACAAAATGCAGCATAGCGCGGGTGATTGACATCACTAGCGACGCCGGAACGCCCTTGCCGCTTACATCGCCTACCGCAAAATGAAGCATATCTCCCTTGAGAATGAAGTCGTACAGGTCTCCGCCCACTTCCTTGGCGGGGGTAAGCAGCGCGTGAAGTTGAGGAGGGAAATTGGTGTTAAGCATTCCCATCTGGATGGTGCGCGCCACATTGAGTTCAGACTCCATACGCTCGTTGTCGCTGCGGGTGGTCTTAAGCTGGCCGATATAGTCCGAGATGGAGTTCTGAAGATACACAAAACTGTCCCTCAGCCTGAGCATCTCATCCTTGCTGGTAATTTCCGGAAGATTGGCCTTGAAATTGCCCTTGGCCATATTGAGGGCCGACACAGAGAGTTCCGTGATGGGACGTGTCATCCGGCGGATGGCGCGGCGGCTGGCGAAGTACAGTACAAAGAGTCCCACGATACCCACAAGCAGCAGGCTTAGGGCCAGCATAAGCGGAGCGGCGTTTTTGCTTTCATTGATGATGACATAATGGGAAACAATGCCTATAACAATGAAAGAGGCCAGGAAAATGACCGAAACAATGCCCAGAATCCTCCAAATGAGCCTGTTTGTGAATGATCTGTTGCTCATTCTTACTTCTCAACCTCGTTTACGTAGCAGGCCACCAGGCCGTATGTGATGGTGGGCCGGATCCAGATTTCCACCATAAGATAGGTGGTGAATTGGTCGGAGGGCTCAATAAGAATATCTATCTGATAAAGCAGGGCGATGAGCATATCAACCACGCAAATCATCCAGAGGTTGGCCTTGGAATAGGTTTTCCAATCTTTGCGGGCATAAAAATACGTGAGCATCACAAGCAGCGTCACAGAGAGAGTCAGGCAAGCCAGATGGAGCGGGAAATTAGCCAGCGGAGGGGCAAAGAGGATGTCTCTCAGCAGTACCGTGACCCCGATATTCAGGGTACACCAATAGTTGAACTGCTTGGTTGTAATGCCCCACTTGAAAAAATACATCCACATCATCACCAGGCAGGCGATATAGAAGATGTTCAGGACAAGTTCCGGCCATGTTTGCTTCAGCCCCAGGGTAATAACTCCGTAAATCATCATAGCCACGGAGATAACGGCGGCAAGGGCGGTAATCACCACATTGACCGCATCCGACTTCTTTTTGAATCTTACTTCCATTGATATTCAAGTTTTACTAATCGTCTTTATCGTCAGAGATTATATGAAGATCTCTCTGAGGGAACGGAATGGAGATGCCGCTCTCATTCAGGGTCTTGTAAACAACCTCCTTGCAACGCTCCACGTAACGGATGCGCTCCGGCTGCAGGACATACTGTTTCACCATCACGTCCACACCGCTGTCTCCAAAGTCGCCAAAACGCACCTGGATGCCGTATGATGGTTCTACGACGTCTCTACCATAGGCATCCTTGGTTTTCATCACTTCCAGTCCTTTCACCAGCGCCTCACGCACATCTTCGAAATCGGTACCGTAAGCTACTCCAACGTGGATAGTGGTAAGCTCATATCCATTATTGCGGGTAAGGTTTGTGAAGTTCTTGCCAAACAGGGACGAGTTCAGGAAAGCCACGTTGGTGCCGTCTATAGTTTCCACCATAGTTGTCTGGTAATTGATGTCCGTCACCTTGCCGCGCACGCCGTCGCATACAATCCAGTCCCCTACCCTTAACCGGCCTCCCATAAGTTGGATACCATAAACAAAGTTATTGATGATATCCTTGAGGGCAAGGCCGATACCAGCCGACAGGCCACCGGCGATGAGCCCCAGAGAGCCGGTAGGAATATTGAGCGTAACGATGAAAATATCTACGTACACAAACCAGATGAAAACGGTTATCAGGCTGTTTCCAAGTGAGAGGTTAATCTCGTTACTTCGGACGCTCTTCCTGTTATTCTTTCTGAGGAAATGCTTATACCGGGAAATCTGCCAAATGGTGTGGAGCGCTTTATCGGCATAACGGAATACAAAAAACAGTCCCGCGAGGAAAATGATGCTATATAAGGACACCTGGAATTCTCCCTGACGAATGAAAGGCTCCTCAAAAATGCTGCGGTAGAGATCCCTGAATTCAAAGATGTCAAGGGCCCAGTCCACGCATGCCGGGATTGAGAACAGCGCCATAAGCGGAATCAGTACTTCCTTAACAAGGTCATAGAACCAGGTGGCGGAGAACATCAGTTGCTCCTTGGATGGGCCCGTCACATAGGTAATCCGCTGCTTGAATTCAGATACAAGTTTGTTGAGCCTTTTTTCCTTGTACAGAAGCAGAAGGTCCCAGACCGTGGCTATGGCAAGGATGAGAGCCAGTTGGAAATACCACCACACCAGGATGATCAGCGCCATGAAGATGAAGCCTGCCCAACTGAAATACGTTGCCACCGCAGTAATTCCCAGGGATATCCAGCTTATGACAGTATCGGCCTTGTCAGACTTCCTGCCCCTGAAAAGGTTGGTAAGAAGCTGCCATACCGTCATCAGCATAAGAAGCGGCGGGAATATCAGGTTCATTATGGCATTGGGCATAAACAGGGCGCGGCAACTTATCACGAAGAGCGCCGTGCAGATGGTGGGAAGATAATTCCTGAAGCCGTTTTTCAGTTTGCCCGGCTTTATACGGATAAGGAGGGCCGCCGTGATGGCCATCAGAAGCCAGATAAAGGTATGCAGCAGACTGAGGGATTTTATTACCCTGTCATCCGTGGTAATCTCAAAAGTAAGGCCGATGAAAAGGATGCAGCCAAGAAGAAGGGCTATATATCGGCGCTGCTCCGGGGCGACCGCCTTCTTCACAGGCTTCACAAAGCGGAAGACGGGCAGCAGAAGAAGGGCCGCAATTCCCCAGAGGACAAAGAACAATACGCCATAAATAAGCAGCCATACAAGGGACGCGGAATTTCTGGAGCGGTTGTCCTTGTTTGCCTGATCGGTCGTCTGCTCTGCGTTTATATCCCCTTTGAATAACTGCCGGATAAAAGCCAGGGAGTACTTGTTTACAATATCGGCCCTGACCTGCCTCAGATGGTCTTCAGGATGCGCCAGAATCTGCAGCCAGGGGGTCTGTCCTTCCACGAAGACACTTTTCCGGAGTATCTTGTAATAGTCACGGGCGTAATCGTAGGATTCCGTCATGCGGAGCTGGGCCTCGCGGTAATGGGTGCTGTCGGCCATCACCATACTACGGGTGTCGGCGTACATCTTCAGCAGTTCCGACGCATAGAACAGGCAGGTGTCACGGTCTGTCTGGCCCTGCTCCGTGAGGATGAACGCCGGAACGTTTTCTTCCGTAGCCAGTGTATCCTGGACCTGCCGGGCCATAGCCTGCTCTATGACTTCCGCCTGCTCTATCAACTCCTGCTGAAGGAGGCTAGCGTTCTGGAGCAGATGAGTGTCCAGGGTATCGTTGTGATAGGCAAGGCTGTCCGGAACCACAGCCACATCCTTGAGTTCCGGAGGGAGACGCCTAAGGGACTCAATGAGACGGGCGTAGCGGTTGATTTCGATATCCAGTTTTGCTACCACGCGGTCATAGGGGGTGCGATTCTTATTGAAATCATAGTATTCCTGGCTTACCTTTTCCAGTGCATAACTGATATCAAAGGTGTAGTCCTGCTTTTGGGAATATAGCATAAGGGATAGGTCGTTGCACTTTTTGACGATATCCACCATCCGGCTGTGCTGGACCTCATATTTTCCCCTCATCCGCTCCTGAGTCTCAGATAATTGCTGATAATCCTGGAATAGTTCACGCCTCAGGTTGGACAGCGTGGTGTCCAGATTCATCCCCGTAAAAACGGCCATAGCCGGCACCGCTACGGCAAAAATGGCTGCCAGGATGCTTAAAAGCTTACTTTTTTTCATATCCAGTTAACCAAATAAGGTTATGGACACGTGACCTTAACCCTATTTTTCTATTAGTTTCAGGAATTCGTTGCGGGTTTTCTGGCTCTTGAGGAAGATGCCGGAGAACGCGCTGGTTGTGGTTATTGCGTTGGATTTCTGCACCCCGCGCATGGACATGCAGGTGTGCATGGCTTCAATTACAACGGCAACGCCAAGGGGCTGGAGGCTTTCCCTCTCAACGTCCTCTCCCAGGAGCCCCAGGATAGCCTTGATGTGGGAGGCTATCTGCTCTGGGGACAACTTGATTATTAACAATTAAAACGCTATAAAACAATGCTTCCATATACCTTATATAATATATATGCCAGTTTCACCAACCGCAAATATATGAAAAGATAAGAATAATAGAAAGCCTCCAGGTGTAAAATAGGCGTAAAATAAGAGGCGTTAGGTGTAAAATAAGGGAAAAATAAGTGGCTTTTTGCTGCTCTAAAAATGTCTCTTTCCGAGAGAAGAAACAGCCACAGAGTGAGTTCCATGGCACTTTTTGAAAAGAAAAAAGGATGACTTCAAAAGCCATCCTTCGTGCGCGAAATCAGAGTCGAACTGACACGTCCTTTCGGACACTACCTCCTGAGAGTAGCGCGTCTACCAATTCCGCCATCCGCGCATCGTTTGGGACTACAAAGATACTCACTTTTTTTGAATCTCCAAACTTTTTGTCACAAAAATCATATAACAATTTCTAGGATGGATGCCGATGCGTCATCTCCATAGGAAAAACGGATGCCCGAAACGGACAGGTCCAGGCGGAGCGGGACATCTGCCAGGTCCGGCGCGTCCCAGTCGTAAGCGCCCTGCTCCAGGATGGCGCCCAGGGGGAAACTGCGCACTACGCCTTCGGGCAGGACGATGTCCAGCCACAGCGGTGTGCCGGCAGGCTGTCGGGGAAGGCGGCAGGTCAAGGCCTCTGCCGGGGCGCCTGCCCGCCCCTCCAGCCGGCAGTGGAAAGGCCCGGCGTGGGGCGATCCGTCCGCGGTGAACCCGTCTACACTGCCCCGGATTTCCACACTGTAGGGACTTTCCCAGCCGGGCGGGCCGCCCACCTCCAGCGAAAGGGTGCAAAAGGCTTTGCGAGGGAGGATTTCCAGGGCGGCGGTCTCGGAACGGCCGTCCACCACCGCCTGAAACAGATACAGTTGCGGGCAGCCGGTGCCGAAGGGAATGGTCACGGAGCCGTCCGACGCCGGCGAACTGCCAGAAACCGGTATTGCGTCCCCGCACACCGCCGTCACCGGAACCTCTTCCCGGGGAATCCAGACCGTCAGGCAGGTGTCCCTCATTTCCTCCCCCACCAGCTTCCCAGCCACAAAAACGCGGGTGGGCCGGTCCGGAACCCGGATGGAAAGAAGGCAAGGGCAGGCGCTCCGGTCTTCCAGGACAGCGTTACAGGCCACACAAAAGGCGATACCAGCCACCAGGGTGGCCAGGAGCCCGAGTTCCGCCCTTGCCCGACACCGGCTCATTTTCCGTAGAAAGTGAAAATATTTCCGATGGTTTCTTCCCGGTCCGGATACAGCGACACCAGCTGGTCCTGCAGGTCGTCAATGGAGGTGACATCGGCCTTCAGGGCCCGGAAGATTTCCCCGCGGGACATGCCCCGTTCGTACAGATAGGTAAAGATGTCCGGCTTGAACCAGAACATTTCCCCGAACGGGCTCATGGTACCGCCGTAATGGTCCTTGTTCAGGCTTTCCTGCAGGAAATAGCCCCACATCTCCCCTACCTCGCAGTAACCGGCGCCCTGCCCGTAACCGCTGCCGTACGGCCGCCCGCCCTCGGTGACATACGACTGGATGACGTAATGGATGTAAGGCGTCCAGTAGGTGTTCCCCACCTGCGCGTAGTGGCTGGCGTGGGCCAGTTCGTGCTGCACAGCGCTGTAGATGCCCGCATAGTCCTGCTCTTTTGTGCCGATGGTAATATCCGGCAGGAACAGCTTGATCAATGTTAGCCAGCTGCCCAGATAGCGTTCCAGCAGACTATCCTCCAGGAAGGCGCCGTGGTGCAACATGCAGGTGCTGGAGCTGGTGAGGCCGTTGAAGATCCAAAAACGCAGGTCACCGGGCGGCGGAGCAATGTCCAGATCGGCCTTGGTGCAGCGGGAGTAATAGTCGTAGGCGGCGTTGTTCACGGCGCAGCGGCGGAACAAGGCACCGTCGCTCTCCCGCGTCACGTGATAGTCCAGCCCCTCCGGACCCCCTTTTCCCAAAGTGCTCACCGACGCCGGGATAATAATCCAGTTAAAGCCGATATTGAAGCCTTTCTCGTTCTGGAACACCAGCCGGTAGCGGGGGTTTCCGGAGAAGGTGCGGCTCATCTGATAGTAGCCGTCGCGGTCCGTATAGGCCGATGCAATTTTCACGAAGATGTTGCACACCACCTTCACCCCGGCCACCCCGAAGGGCTGCCCGCCGCTGAATTTGGGGTCTTCGATGGTGATGCGGCCCTCGGGCGCGACAGCGGCCTTGGTGGCGTTGCCGGCCTTGGTGGCCGGAAGCAGACCGGTCCCGGGACACATTTCTTCCAGCATCCAGCCGTTGCCGGTGAGACGGAAGGCCTCCCGTTCCACCAGCGCCCAGTCAACGTCCTCCAGCCCCGCCCGCGTCACGGGTGCGTTCTCCGCAATGTAGCATTCGTCCAGCAATTCGAAGCGGATTCCTTCAGGAAAAATAAAGTCTTGTGGTACAACGGCGTATTGCCAGGTGATGTCCTCTTCCCCGACGTCGGGGTCCTGGTAATAGTCTCCTTCCCGCACGATACGGTAGTCCATCGGATGGTCCATCAGGTACAGGCCCAGGTCCTTGAGCCGCTTCAACTGCTCGTCGCTCTGGGGCAAAAAACGCACGTACAGGTCGGTAGCGGTGATGTCAATCCTGTCGGCCTTGGCAGGATACACATTGTTCAGCGCGGCCTGCATATTGGCCACCGTGTAGGGGTCGTCCAGTTTTTCCCCCAGTTCAATTTTCCCGTGGAACAGTTCGTCCTCCGGGTAGCGGGCCTGCCGGTCCAGGCCCTCACGACTGCAAGTTGCCAGCAGCAGAAGCGTTATCAGCAAGATCTTTCTCATAGCCATCAGTATTTCTTGCTGCAAAGATTGGCAAACTTATCCGTGTAAGCACAAAATGAAACGTTTAAGTGAAAAAACGGCCCTGCAGGGGTACCGACGGAGGTTTTTGAGGCATCGGCACACGAAAAAAAGCGCCCGCTGGCAGAGCAGACGCCTTTTGCATGGTTCGCAAACCGTTGATTATTATCGAGTTGCTGATTTTTATCGGCGCAAACCGGACCGATAAAAATCAGCAACTATCTCAGTGCCAGGCACTTACAAACCACGGACGCAGGGCGCTTCACGGGCGCAGGGCGCTTCACGGGCACAGGGCGCTTCACGGGCGCAAGCCGACAGCGGCCTAGAAGTACGCCACGGTCTTCTGCTCCACGGCGCTCAGGAGCTTGTTGGCCAGGGACGACACGCCAAAGCGGTACAGGTCCTTGTTCATCCATTCGTCGCCCAGGATGGTGCGGCCGATGGTCCAGTAGCAGACGGCGTCCAGGGCCGATGCGATGCCGCCGGCGGCCTTGAAGCCCACCTTGCGGCCCGTGGCCTCGTAGAACTTCTTGATGCACTCGCACATGATCCAGGCGGCCTGGGGCGTAGCATTCACCTTCACCTTGCCGGTAGACGTCTTGATGAAGTCTGCACCGTTTTCCATGGCCAGGAAGGAGGCGTCGGCAATGAGTTCCGGCGTGGGAAGCAGACCGGTTTCCAGGATGACCTTCAGGACCACGGGACGGCCCAGTTCTTTGGCCACGCGGTCTATGCACTCGCGGGAAGCCTTGATTTCTGCACCGGCGGTCTCGTAATCCCCTGCCAGGAAGCTGTTCAAGGCCAGGACGATGTCAATTTCGTCGGCGCCGTCCCGTACGGCCAGCTCAATCTCATGGAGTTTGACCTCCAGGAAGCTCTGGGACGTGGGGAAGCAGCCGGCCACGGTGGTTACGTGCAGGGCGGGATCCTGGCGGGTCTGGGCCACCACATGCGCGAAGTTGGGATACACGCAGCAGGAAGCGGGCAGCGGCCAGCCGGGGTAGGCTTTTTTGAGGCCGTTCACTTTCTCCACCATCGCTTTCACGGACGCGGGTGTGTCGTCGCTGGAGAGGGTGGTCTGGTCCATGATGCCGAAGCAGGCCTTGTAGATTTCCTCAGAGGCTACTTCCTCCAGGGAAGATGCGATGAGTTCCAGAGAGCGGGCAATGGCCTCTTTGTCCGGCGTATAGCCGTATTTGCTTGATAATGACATAACTTTATCCTTTAATTTGAATGTGAAATCCTTCGTTCAGGAGAGGCTGCACCAGGGTGCGCATTTCCTCTGCCGTATATTTCCTCAACCCCCGCATGGGGGTTTCCCGGTCTATGGTATATACCATCACTTCCCGGGGCTTGACTTCCCGCACGATGTCCATCCAGGCTTCCACCCACTGTCCGCTTTCCCAGGAAGGGCCGCGCAGGAACATGGTCTGGAGCACAAACTGCCCCTGGAAACGCTTCAGGTCCCGGACCACAGAGGCCACATGATACTCCCCGGAAGGCCGGTTTACCAGCGCCACTTCCCAGTCTGTGGGCGCATCCAGCTTCAGGATGGGGTTGTCTACCTTGCACAGCGCCTCAAAAATGCCGGGCATGCCGCAGCGCGTGGCATTGGACAGTACCGACACCTGGGCGGCCGGATAGTAGCGGTCCCGGAGCGAGAGCGTTATCTCAATGATCTGGGGAAACTCCGGATTCAGCGTAGGTTCTCCGTCTCCGGAAAACGTGATGGAATCGATGGGCGTTCCCTGGGCTGCGCACTGCTGCAGTTTGGCTTCCAGCGCCTCCTGTACATCCCGGGCCGACGGCAACTTCGTGTCCCCCAGCCCGTCTGCGTTCCAGCCGCACTCGCAGTACACACAGTCAAAGTTACAAATTTTTCCTTTCTGCGGCAAGAGGTTGATTCCCAGTGAACTGCCCAGCCGCCGGCTGAAAATGGGGCCGAAAACGGTCTCTTCCCTTAACATAGGCGTATGGATTTACTGTTTTTGCTCAGGCGGGGATGCCCGGTCGGAGCCGGGCATGACGTTACCAAGGCCAGGCCGGGCTTCTTGCCCGGGACGATGCTGCCCAGGACAGCCTCTTTTCCCAGGAAGCGGGCGCCGTTCAGGCAGGCCCAGGTGAACAGTTCCTGCAACGGCACTTCCGGGAAGGCCTCCTGCAGGCAGTAGAGTTCCGCCACCATGTCCAGGCTGTCGTTGGACGAGAGGGAATCCGTTCCCACACAGATGGGAATGCCGGATGCCCGCATGACCGGAATAGGCGGCAAGGTATTGTGAATGAACAGGTTGGATAGCGGACAAACGGCCAGATAAGGCTCCTGCAGAGCCTTCCGGGCCAGCGCTGCGCCCTCCGGGGTGAGGCAGCATTCGTGCACCAGCAGTATGTGTCCGGGAACGGGCCAGGACAGGCCGGCGGCCTGCAGCCGGGACAGGAAATACTCCAGGGACGATGTGCCCGTGACCGGCGGCGTAGGGATGCCGTTGCGCATGCGGTTGTCCCACATGGGGCCGCTGCCGCGCAGCATCATCTCCTCTTCTTCCTCCGATTCTTCGCTGTGGAAGGACAGGAAACCGCTTTTGAGGCCCTCGGCCGACGAGGCCGACACCAGCTGCGGACTCATGGTATAGCAGGCATGCGGGGTGGGGGCTGCGTCCAGACCCAGTGCCCGGGCCTGCCGCTGCAAGTCCTTCACGCCCGCCATGACGGCGGCGCAATCCTCCGGGGCGGCGCCGAACACCTCCAGGAACGTACGGGTGTACAGGGGATGCCGGGCCTTCAGGGCAAAGGAATCGGCCCCGTTGGAGATATCGGCCATGGCCACCACGCCCTGCTCCCAGAGGCCGTCCATGGCCTCCTGCAGGGCCGCCACCCGCTCTTCTGCGGTAGTGCAGTCCCTGAGGGCATTGATCTGGTCGATGAAGCCGGCCATGCCCGTGCCTTTGCGGAAAAGCCCCTTCATATAGGAGAGTTCCGCATGGCAGTGGGCGTTTACCATGCCCGGGACGATGGCGCCTTCCAGCAGCGTCTCCCCTTTTTCGGCGGGGCCTGTGCGGAGCACCGTGCCGTCATCGGCCAGCTCCACAAAGGCTTTCCGCAGCGGCTCGGGGCCGCTTAAGGTAAATACATATTCTGCTGCAAAACGTTTCATAGGCTGTCCGTGGGCTGCATTTTCAGGCTGTCCGGCTCCCGGAACAGGATGGTATCCAGGTCTCTCATCCGGATGGAATCCTTCTTGTACATCTTTACGTCGGGGCCGTCCATCCGGATGTGCAGGCTGTCCACAGCGCGCATCCGCGGACGGGGCAGATGAAGGGTGTCCATGGGCAGGTTGTAAAGCCGGAGCATCCGGCCCCGCCATTCTTCCAGGGCAACTTCCTTCTTCACGCCCTTGAGTTCCGCCTCCAGGTCGTCGGCCACCGAACTCATGATCTTCTCCATGCGGGAAGCGTCTTCCAGATAGTATTCCAGGCTGTACAGGAAGTCGTCCGTGGTGTAGCCGTACTTCCGGAAGATACCTTCGTATACCAGCGAGGTGTCTGCCTGCTTGCGAAGATCCTGGTTGCCTTTGATCTGCTGGTCCTGCACCAGCATGTCCCGCAGGATGTGTTCCATATTGTCACGGGAAATGCGCTCCGGGCCGCAGGAGGCCAGAAGAAGCAGTGCCAGGGCCATATAAAGGAAACGGCGCATTAGCGGAGGATGGCTCCCAGTTCGGTTTTCAGGGCTTCCAGGACGCGGTCCATGGTCTTTTCCACCTCGGCGTCCGTCAGGGTGTGCTCCAGGTCCTGGAGGACGAAATTCAGGGCATATTGCTTCTTGCCGAAGAGGATTTTCTCCCCGCGGTATACGTCAAACAGCGAAACGCTCTTGATGAGTTTCTTTCCGGCGCGGAGGGCGCACTTCCGGACATCGGCATAAGAGACTTTTTCGTCCAGCAGAAGGGCCAGGTCCCTGCGAACTTCGGGAAACTTGGGCAGTTCCTTGAAGGAGAATTTGTCGCGCTTGATCAGGGTGAACAGCACTTCCCAGTTGATTTCGGCGGCGAAGACGGGCTGCTTGATGCCGAAACGCTTGGCCAGCACCGGGCTGATGGTGCCCAGGGTGGCCAGCAGCTGCGGCTCCCGGCCGGGGAGGCTGTAGGTGATGCCCTCGGAGAAGATATCGGCCGGAGCGGCGCCCAGCAGCAGCGTGGAGGCGTCTATGCGGTAGCGCGCCATCAGGGCCTCCACATAGCCTTTGAGCTGGAAGAAGCTGGACTTCTGGACGGGGCTGCGCCACACTTTGTCCGGGGTTCCGCTCAAGAAGAGGGAGAAGCAGCGATGCTCCTCGTAGCCGGAGAGGTTGGTGCCATCCTTGCCTGCAAGACGCTGATACACAGAACCGTACTCAAAGAACTTCAGGGAAGAGATCTGGCGGTTGATGTTGTAGGCCACCACTTCCAGGCCGTTCAGCAGAAGCGTCTGGCGCATCACGTTCAGGTCCTGGCTCAGGGGGTTCACGATGTACACGCAACGCTCTGCGGGGAAGGTTTCCAGTTTGGTATAGTAATCTTCCTTGGTGAGGGAGTTGTTCATGGTTTCTACGAAGCCGTTGGCCGCCAGCCAGTTGGAAATGGCGTTGCGGGTGGCTTCCGGATCCGGCTGCTGCGAAGGGTTCACGCTCATCCTCAGGCTCTGCGGCAGCTCGATGTTGTTGTAGCCGTAGATGCGCAGGATTTCCTCTACCACGTCGCACTCGCGGGTAACGTCTACCATATAGCTGGGAGCGGCCACCAGGGCGCCTCCGTCACATTTTTCCAGGAACTGATAGTTCAGCCCTTCCAGGATCTTTTCAATGGTTTCCCGGCCGATTTCCTTGCCCATGAAGCGCTGGATGCGGGCATAATCCAGGCGGATCTGTGCGCGGGGGATGGGCTGCGGGTACACCTCGCGGACCTTTCCCACCACCTGTCCGCCGGCCACTTCCAGGATGAGAAGGGCGGCGCGCTTGGCGGCGTACAGGGCGGCCTCGGGGTCTGCTCCGCGCTCGAAGCGGAAGCTGGCGTCCGTGCTCAGGGTCTGGCTCTTGGCCGTCTTGCGCACGCTCACAGGGTCGAAGTAGGCGCCTTCGATGAACACGTCCACGGTACTGTCGCTCACGCCGGAATCCTCTCCGCCGAAAACGCCGGCGATGCACATGGGGCCATCGGCATTGCAGATGACCATGTCGCAGTCATGGAGTTTCCGTTCCATGCCGTCCAGGGTGCGGATGGGTTCCCCTTCCGCGGCGCGGCGCACGATCACCTTCCCGCCTTTGATCTTGGCGGCGTCGAAGGTGTGCAGCGGCTGGCCGGTCTCGAAGAGCACGAAGTTGGAGATGTCCACCACGTTATTGATGGGCTTGAGGCCGATGGACATCAGGCGCTCCTGCAGCCATTCCGGGCTGGGGGCCACTTTCACGCCCTTCACGGTGATGCCCGTGTAACGCGGGGCACCGGCGGTATCCAGTACCTCCACGGGGATGGACTCCCCTTCCCCTTCGCGGAAAGCCTCCACGGAAGGAAGGCACAACTGACAGGGGATGTCGCGGCTTTTCAGATAGCCGTACAGGTCCCGGGCCACGCCGATGTGCGATGCGGCGTCGATGCGGTTGGCGGTGATTTCATATTCGATGACGGCCTCGTCCTTGAGCTGCAGGTATTCCTTGGCAGGCGTGCCGATGACGGCGCTCTCCGGCAGCACCATGATGCCCGCATGGCTGGCACCGATGCCCAGTTCGTCCTCTGCGCAGATCATGCCCAGGCTTTCCACGCCGCGGATCTTGGACTTCTTGATCTTGAAGTCTCCGGGCAGCACCGTGCCGATGCGCGCAAACAGGACTTTCTGGCCGGCCGCCACGTTGGGGGCGCCGCACACCACCTGCACCGGTTCCGGCGAACCGTCGTTCACGGTGGTCACATGCAGATGGTCGCTGTCCGGATGGGGCACGCAGGTAAGGACCTGGGCTACCACCACTCCGGCCAGGCCGCCGGGAATCACTTCCTGCATCTGGACGGAATCCACTTCAATGCCGATGGAAGTCATGGCCTCGGCCACCTGTTCCGGGCTGAGGTCGCACTTCAAGTACTCTTTTAACCAGTTGTAACTGAGTTTCATTGTATATCTTCCAGTTTAAATAAATCTTCTACGAATGCTTTCTTGTCAAAGACTTTGAGGTCTTCCACGCCCTCTCCGATTCCCAGGAACTTGATGGGGAAGCGGAACTGGTCCACGATGCCCACCACCACGCCGCCTTTGGCGCTGCCGTCCAGCTTGGTGACGGCCAGGGCTGTCACGTCCGTCGCCTTGGAAAACTCCCTGGCCTGCACAAAGGCATTCTGACCGGTGGTAGAATCCAGCACCAGCAGGACCTCGTGCGGACCGTCGGGCACCACGCGGCGGATGACGTTGCGGATTTTGGTGAGTTCGTTCATCAGGTCCACCCGGTTGTGCAGACGGCCGGCGGTGTCTATCAGCACCACATCGGCCCCTTTGGCCACGGCCGACTTCACGCTGTCGAAGGCCACGGCGGCCGGATCCGAGCCCATGGGCT
This sequence comes from uncultured Bacteroidia bacterium, assembly GCA_902784435.1. Classification (GTDB taxonomy): domain Bacteria; phylum Bacteroidota; class Bacteroidia; order Bacteroidales; family UBA932; genus Cryptobacteroides. Next base: position 56,438 of record CACZUR010000025.1, read on the forward strand.
GTTTCACGATGTCCGCCCCTGCGCGCTTCGCCCAGATGTCCAGCTGGTCCACGGCGGCGGCGCGGAAGGTATCGGCCGCCCCGATGACCACCTTCTTGCCCTGTTTCCCCAGCATGGCGGCCAGTTTGCCGATGGTGGTGGTCTTGCCCACGCCGTTCACGCCCACGATGAGCATCACGTAGGGCTTCTTGGAAAAGTCGAAAGGCTGGACCACGCCGTCCGGTCCCATGAGATTGGCTATCTCGTCCCGGATGATGGCCGTCAGCTCCTCCATATCCACGTACTTGTCCTTCTGCACCCGGTCCTCGATGTTCTCGATGACCTTCAGGGTGGTGTCCACGCCCATGTCGGAGCTCAGGAGGGCTTCCTCCAGGGCATCCAGCACATCGTCGTCCACCTTGGACTTGCCGGTAATGGCCCTTCCCAACTTCTGGAAGAAGTTCAGGTTGGTCTTTTTGACGCCGTTTTGAAATATACCCATAGTTTGCAAATATAGCAATAATCCATGGGGAAAGCAAGATTTTGCTAGGCGAGTTCGATGCCCGCCGCATGGCAGGCGCTGCGCATCTCCTCCGGCCAGATGGCACTCTGGATTTCGCCGATGTGGGCCTTCCGCAGCAGGAACATACACAGGCGGGACTGGCCGATACCACCGCCGATGGTCTGGGGCAGCTTCCCGTCCAGCAGCAAGCGGTGGAAGTACAGTTCCTCCTTCCACAGCTGGTCGCGCTCTGCAAGCTGACGGTGCAGGGTGGGGGCATCGACACGAATGCCCATGCTGGAGATTTCGAAAGCGCTGTCCAGCACCGGATTCCACAGGAGGATGTCGCCGTTCAGGCTCCAGTCATCGTAGTCCGCGGCACGGCCGTCGTGCGGCACTCCGTTAGAGAGTTTGCCGCCAATACCCATGATGAAAACGGCCCCATACTCCTTTGTAATGGCGTTTTCACGTTCTTTGGCCGACAGCGACGGATATCGGTCCAGGAGCTCCTGCGCGTGGATGAATTGAATCTCGTCCGGGAGGATGGGGGCAATTTGCGGAAACTCCACGAAGAGCTTGTTCTCCGTTACCTTCACAGCCTCGTAGATGTGGCGGACGGTCTGCTTCAGGTAATCCAGGTTCCGCTGCTGGGGCATCATCACCTTTTCCCAGTCCCACTGGTCTACGTAAATGGAGTGGATGTTGTCCAGGTCTTCGTCCGGACGCAGGGCATTCATGTCCGTGTAGATGCCGCGGCCGGGAGTCACGCCCAGCTCCGCCAGTTTCAGGCGCTTCCATTTGGCCAGGGAGTGCACCACTTCCGCCGGAGCGTCTGCGAGCGATTTTACCGGGAACTTCACGGGCCGTTCCACGCCGTTCAAATCGTCATTGAGGCCCTGTCCGGAGAGCACCATCATGGGCGCCGTGACGCGCAGCAGCACCAGCTGGGCGCTCAGGTTGGCCTGGAACATGTCTTTCACGGCCTTGATGGCCTTCTCCGTCTGCTCGGGCCCGCCCAGCAGGTTCCGGTAATTCTTGGGAATAAAAAGCATGGCCAAAGGTAGTCATTTCCTGCCGCATTGCCAAACAATCCCGCCCTATAAAAAACTGCGCCTACTGTCCCATTTTTGGGGACAGTAGGCGCAAAATCGGCCTGAAATGCTCCTATCGTCCCAAAAACCGGGACATTGGGAGCACCAAGGGTGGGAGAAACTTACTTCTTGGCGAAGAATTCCTTCTCCTTGCCCTCTTCCACCAGCTGCTCTACGAATACATAGGCACCGGTCTTGGGGCTCTTTTCCATGCGGATAACCTTCACCATGTGCTTGGCACCGGCTTTAGCATCGAAGGTTGCAACAGCTTTTTTTGCCATAATCTAAATCTCCTATACTTTATTTGATCTCACGGTGGAGGGTTACTTTCTTGAGGTACGGGTTGTACTTCATGCGCTCCAGACGCTCCGGGGTGTTCTTCTTGTTCTTGGTGGTGATGTAACGGGACATACCGGGAACACCGCTGGCCTTCTGCTCAGTGCACTCCAGGATGACCTGCACCCTGTTTCCTTTCTGTTTCTTTGCCATAATTCTTAAGGATTAAAAGGGTTAAACAAGGCTCACGTATCCTTTTTCCTGAGCGGCCTTCAGGGTTGCGTCGAGACCATTCTTCTCGATGATGCGCATACCTTTGGTGGTCACCTTCAGGGTGATGAAACGCTGTTCGGACTCGGACCAGAACTTCTTGGTCTTGAGGTTGAGGGAGAAGTCGCGCTTGGTGCGCAGCTTGGAATGGGCCACATTGCAGCCGATCATTCTCTTCCTACCGGTTATCTGACAAACCTTTGACATAATATTTTACTTTTTTAATTGTTACTTGTTTCGGGGTGGTTACAGGATTTTGAAAAACCGTTTCCACCGGATGCTTTTCGGGAAGCTTTTCGAAGCGTCCGTCGAAAGCCAGATGATGGAGGGCTTCCCCACGATGTGATCCTCCGGGACGAATCCCCAGTAGCGGGAATCCAGGGAGTTGTGGCGGTTGTCGCCCATCATAAAGTAATAGTCTTGCTTGAGGGTGTACTCACAGGAGGGTTCTCCGTTGATGAAGATGGTGCCATCTTTCACTTCCAGGGTGTTGTGCTCGTAGTCACGGATGATGCGGCTGTACAGCGGCAGGTTTTCCATGCTCAGGGCCACTGTCACACCCTTTTTGGGAATCCAGAGCGGGCCGAAGTAGTCACAGGTCCAGCGGGTTTTCCCACTGAAGGGGAAAATGGCCGATTCCTGTCCGGCGATGGGAAGCTGCTCGATATTGGGAGTAACATCCTCTACGCTCGGGAGCGCTTTCACCTTTTCCAGCATGGCTTCTGTCAGGGGCATCGCGGGATATCCGGGAAGCCGGCTGTCGAAATAGAGCTCGGAAAGGTTCAGGCCCAACTCTTCCAGCTTGAGCTGGTTGATGCGGGAACCCGTAGTGATTACCTGATAAGTGAGCTGCCGTCCGGGATAGTCCGGTTCCTTTTCTCCGTTTACCCAAACCAGGCCGGCCTTTACTTCCAGCGTGTCTCCGGGAAGGGCGACACAGCGCTTGACGTAATGGTCCTTCTTGTCCATGGGGCGGACAATGATGGGGCCGAACTGGGAGATGGTCTTTTCCCGGCCGATGCTGCGAACCCATGCATGATAGTCGTCTGCAGGGCGGCGGGTAAGGACTGTGTCTCCGTTGGGAAAGCCGAAGACCACGATGTCTCCCCTTCTTACCTCACGGAAGCCCTTGAGCCGGCGATACTTGTTCTGGATGAGCGTGGAATACGACTCTTTTCCGAAAACCGTATTGTGCGTAAAGGGAATGGTGAGGGGCGTCTGGGGGACGCGCGGACCGTAAGTGAGCTTGGACACGAAGAGATGGTCTCCGGTGTACAGGCTGCTTTCCATGGACGAGGAAGGAATCTTGAAGGCCTGGAAGAAGAAAACATTGATGAAGGTTACCACAATCACGGCGAAGATGATGGCATCCAGCCAGTCCAGCCACACATTGTGTTTTTCTCCGGGGGCATATTCTTTTTTCCAGAACAGCCACTTCACCTTTTTGGTAATGAAAAGGTCGAAGATGACGCCCAGGCCCAGGAGCCACCAATAATTTCCGAGCCAGATCACCCACGCGATATAAAGCACAGACCAGAGGCCCAGCTTAAACCACTTGTTTTGGATGAATTCCGTCCAGCTCACGGGGCAAAAACTACTTTACAGAGTTCACAATAGCCTCAAAAGCCTGAGGATTGTTCATAGCAAGGTCGGCGAGAACTTTGCGGTTGAGACCGATGTTCTGCTTGGCCAGACGTCCCATCAGCTGGGAGTAGGTGAGACCGTACTGACGGGCGGCGGCGTTGATACGCTGGATCCACAGGGAGCGGAATTCGCGCTTCTTGGCCTTGCGGTCACGGTAGGCGTAGGTAAGACCTTTTTCGTAGGTGTTCTTTGCAACTGTCCAGACGTTCTTGCGGGACAGGAAGTTGCCGCGGGTTCTGGAAAGAATCTTCTTGCGGCGTGCCCTTGAGGCAACAGAATTAACTGATCTAGGCATAAATTTTTACAATTTTGGAGGCAGTGGCATCTTGGCCGATGCGCTTTCCGACTGCGTTCCAGTTAAACAATAATTACAGGACCAGGAGTTCCTTTACGCGGCGCACATCGTCCTTTTCCAGGATGGCGAAGTGATCCAGATTGCGTTTCTGTTTCTTGGTCTTCTTGGTGAGGATGTGGCTGTGATAAGCGTGCTTCCTCTTGATCTTTCCCGATCCGGTAAG
>CACZUR010000025.1:60723-67842 GCA_902784435.1 uncultured Bacteroidia bacterium
CTTTCCCGATCCGGTAAGCGTGAAGCGCTTTTTGGCACCGGAGTTGGTTTTAAGCTTTGCCATTGTGTTAAACAATTAATAATTATACATATCCGTCTTCGTCGACGGCCTATTTTTTCTTAATAGGAGCAATCATCATGCTCATGCGCTTGCCTTCCAGCTGGGGCATGCTTTCCGCCCGGCCGAATTCTTCCAGTTCCACGGCGAAGCGAAGCAGCTGCTTCTCTCCCTGCTGGGCAAACTGGATGGAGCGTCCGCGGAAGAAGATGGAGGCCTTGACCTTGGACCCTTCCTGGAGGAACTCCTGGGCGTGCTTGAGCTTGAACTGGAAGTCGTGTTCGTCCGTGTTGGGGCCGAAACGGATTTCCTTGATCACAATCTTGGCAGCATTGGCTTTCATCTCCTTGGCTTTCTTGCGCTGCTGGTACAGGTACTTCTGGTAATCCAGGATCTTGCACACAGGCGGGTCTGCCTTGGCGCTGATTTCCACCAGGTCCAGTTCCATTTCTTCGGCCATGGCCAAAGCCTTGGTGAAAGGATAGATACCCTGCTCGGGAATGTTGTCCCCGACCAGACGGACCTGCGAAGCGGTGATTTCACGGTTAATCCGAAGGGCGTTTTCGTCCTTGGAATTAGCCTGCGCCTGCTGAGGCTTCTTTTTCAGGCCCGAGGGCCTGGGTTTAAAAGGCGTTGCGATAGTTTTGCTCCTTTAAAATGTTAAACTTACTGGGCCAGTTCCTCTGCCACGGCATTGCGGACATAGTCCACAAACTGCGGCACGCTCATAGAGCCCTGGTCCACGGCTCCACGGCGTACTGACACGGTTTCATCGGCCTGTTCTTTCTCGCCGACAATCACCAGGAGCGGTACGCGCATAAGGGACGTCTCACGGATTCTCTTACCCAGCGTCTCGTTCCGGTCGTCAATAGAGGCGTGAATTTCGGAATTATTTAGCAGATTTACAACTTTTTTTGCATAATCTGCATATTTTTCGCTCACCGGCAGCACTTTCACCTGATCCGGGTGCAGCCACAGGGGCAGATGGCCGGCGGTGTGCTCCAGCAGCACGGCGACGAAGCGCTCCAGCGAGCCGAAGGGGGCGCGGTGAATCATCACCGGACGCTTGCGGCTGCCGTCCGAGTCTACATACTCCAGTTCGAAGCGCTCCGGCAGGTTGTAGTCTACCTGGATGGTGCCCAGCTGCCAGCTGCGGCCGATGGCATCCTTCACCATGAAGTCCAGCTTGGGGCCGTAGAAAGCGGCCTCGCCGGTTTCCACCACATAGGGAAGGCCTTTCTTCTTGGCGGCATCGATGATGCCTTGTTCGGCCTTGTTCCAGTTTTCTTCCGAGCCGATGTACTTGCTGGGATTCTTGGGATCCCGCAGGGATACCTGGGCGGTGAACTTGTCGAATTTCAGGGTCTTGAACACATACAGGATGAGGTCGATCACTTTTTCGAACTCTTCCTGCAGCTGGTCCTGGCGGCAGAACAGGTGGGCGTCGTCCTGGGTGAAACTGCGCACGCGGGTGAGGCCGTGCAGTTCGCCGCTCTGCTCATAGCGGTAGACGGTGCCGAATTCTGCGAAGCGCAGGGGCAGGTCCCTGTACGAACGCGGGGCGCTGCGGTAAATTTCGCAGTGGTGCGGGCAGTTCATGGGTTTCAGGAGATACTCCTCCCCTTCCTGCGGGGTATGGATGGGCTGGAAGCTGTCTTTGCCGTATTTGGCGTAGTGACCGGACGTCACATACAGTTCCTTGGCGCCGATATGGGGCGTAACCACCGGGAGATAACCGTATTCGGCCTGTTTCTTGGCCAGGAAGCTCTGAAGGGTGTTGCGCAGGGCGGCACCGCGGGGCAGCCACAGGGGCAGGCCGGAACCGACACGCTGGGAGAAGGTGAAGAGTTCCATCTCCTTGCCGATCTTGCGGTGATCGCGCTTCTTGGCCTCTTCCAGTACTACCAGATATTCGTCCAGGAGGCTCTTCTTGGGGAAGGTGATGCCGTAAATACGGGTGAGCTGGTTGCGGGTTTCATCGCCCCGCCAGTAGGCGCCGGCCAGGGAGAGCACCTTCACGGCCTTGATGACCTCCGTGTTCTTCAGGTGCGGTCCGCGGCACAGGTCCGTGAACTGGCCGTTGGTATAGTAGGTGATGGTGCCGTCTTCCAGTTCGGAAATGAGTTCCTGCTTGTACTGGTCTCCTTTTTCCGTGAAGTATTTGAGGGCATCGGCCTTGGAAACCTCTATGCGGCAGAAGTCCTGCTTCTGGCGGGCGAATTCCAGCATCTTGTCCTCGATGGCCTTGAAGTCCGCGTCCGTGAGGGTGCGGCCGTTCATGTCCACGTCATAGTAGTTCTCGATAGCGGGGCCGATACCGAATTTCACGCCCGGGAACAGGGCCTCCAGGGCCTCGGCCATCAGGTGTGAAGAGCTGTGCCAGAACACTTTCTTGGCTTCGTCGTCCTCCCACTTGAGCAGGCGGATGCTCACATCCTCCGTGATGGGACGGGTTACGTCGATGGTAGTTCCTTTGGAAGTCTCCGGCTCATCGGGGCGCTTGATGTTAACTGCCAAAATTTGCTCTGCCAGGCGCGGGCTGATGCCCATGGCCACGTCATAGCCGCTTACGCCAGCCTCGTACTGACGTACACTTCCGTCGGGGAACGTAATGTTGATCATAATCTGTTTTGAGTATATTACTTACAATGTCTTTCACTCGCTATTTCTGTGATAGCTTACAAAGATAGTGATTTTTTTAACATGATGTATCACCTCCCCCGCTCTTCGGGATGGCCGTCCGGGATTTGGGCCATTTTTCCGGACGGAGAACGCTTTTCGGGCCGATCGTCCGGGATTTAGGCCATTTTTCGGGACAGAGGCTATTTGTTCCGGGCCGAAAGGGGGAAGATTTGATCTACGGCTGACCGCATCATGCCAAGGCAGCGCGCTATCTGGGCGTTGGAGGCGGAATAATCGTATTTCATTGTTCGGGCGACAGTGATTCTGTCCTCCTGAGTCAATTCTTTGGGACTTCCGGCTTTAAACGTGTTTCGGCAAAGCCTGAAGACGACATCCCACATCTCATGGTCGTCCAAAGCGACGGTTTCTCCCAGACGTTTAGCGATATTTACCTGCGACTCCACATTTTTTAACAGGCAATGCTGATACTCGCGCGCGTTCTCGAAAAACGATTCGGCTCTTTTGTAATCGACAAAACTCGATGGCAGTACCGCGCCGTCCAAGACCATTAACCTGGAATCCACTTCCGGTGACCGGCTTTTCAAAAATGCCCGGCGCCTGTCAACCGTCATCTCAGAGGCACTGGTCCCCTTCTGGAACAACGGAAGCATCTGATTGAAATACAAATACCCGCTGCACCATTTGTAAGCGAACATATTCACATTATTCCTGGCCGAAAACGGATTTCGTACCACATAGGCAATCTCGTCACGAAGTTGCCGCAGATGATCAATGGAAATGTACTGGGCCTCCAGGATTCGCAGGAGCCGTCTGATTCTGTCGTCCGGAATGAACTTGGCCAAATGCATCCTGAAAACCTGGAAGAAAAGTTCACAAACCTCCCGTCGGCCTTCTATTATAAAATGGAAATGGTTGCTCATCACCGAAAACGCCAGCAAGCGGCATCCGGATGCAAAAACTGCGATGCCGATGGCATTCAACGCCATATCCATCTCTTCTTCAGAGCGGAAATAAACTTCGGTTTCTATCGGCTTTGTGCAGACATGGAAAAAAGCTTCGGCTTCCATGAACAGCTTTTCACAAGTGGGTAATGTGCCATATTTCATCATGCGTCAACGGTGACCTTTATGCCACCAGCCGCAATTTAAGCATCATCCGGCTACATTATCCTTTAAAACAGAAAAATCTCGAAAATGTTTTTTATGATTTTATCGCAAATCGATAAACGTCTTTTGGCCGTCCGGGATTTGGGCCGTTTTTCCGGACGGGGAACGCTTTTCGGGACGATCGTCCGGGAAAAAGGCCGTTTTTCCGGACGGGGAACGCTTTTCGGGGCGGGGCTAGCCGATCCGCTCTTTGATCTGGTAATTGTTGCGGCCTTCGGCGCTGCGGGAAATCATTTCCCCCAGGAAGCCGGCCAGGAAGAGCATGACGCCCAGCACGACGGCCACCAGGGCCAGGTAAAACAGGGGCTGGTCCGTGACGGGGCGGAACTTGAGGCCGCTAGCTTGATGAACCAGCTTTTCCACGATAATCCAGACGGTCATCACAAAGCCCAGCAGGAACATGAGGATGCCGCTGGTCCCGAAAAAGTGCATGGGCTTGCCGCCAAAGCGGGACAGGAACCACAGGCTCATGAGGTCCAGCAGGCCGTTCATGAAGCGGTTCATGCCGAATTTGGACGTACCGTACTTGCGCTTCTGGTGATGCACGGGTTTCTCCCCGATTTTGGAAAATCCGGCGTTTTTGGCCAGATACGGGATGTAGCGGTGCATCTCCCCGTACACCTCGATGTTCTTCACAACATCGGCCCTGTAGGCCTTGATGCCGCAGTTCATGTCGTGGAGCTTGATGCCGGTGACCTTGCGGGCCGTCCAGTTGTACAGTTTGGAGGGAAGATTCTTGGTGAGGGCGTTGTCCTTGCGGTGCTGTTTCCAACCGGAAACCAGGTCATAGCCCTCTTCCCGGATCATGCGCACCATCTCAGGGATTTCCTCCGGGGAGTCCTGCAAGTCGGCGTCCATGGTGACAACGATGTCCCCTTCCGCGGCGGCGAAGCCCTCGTACAGGGCGGCCGATTTGCCATAGTTGCGGCGGAAGCGGATGCCCTTGAGATTCCCGGTCGGAGCCGGGAACGACGAAATAACCTTCCACGAATCGTCCGTGGAACCATCGTCCACGAAGATAATCTCATAACTGAAGTCCTGCAGGGAACGGTCTATCCAGGCCTTGAGCTCCGGCAGGGACTCGGCCTCATTGTACAGCGGAATGATGATGGAAAGGTCCATAACTTATTGTTCATCAGGCGTATTGTCTTCCTGCGGAGGGAAGGTGTCGCCAAAGAGTTTTTGCACGAAGATATAGCGGGACATCACGGCCGACAGCACCGTCCCGTACAGGAAACAGTAAATCCACTGGGAGAAGAAAGTAATGACCGGAAGCTTGTCCAGCATGCCGTCCAGCTGCTCTTTCTCCGAAGAGGACAGGGCGGGAAGGGCCGATGTCATCTGGCTCACGAACGCCGTCATCTCCTCCTGGGGCATCTTCAGGATCAGGAGGGTTTGGGCCGATGCCAACAGCAGACCGCTCAGGAGCGCCGCCCGCCGGCCCAGCTTGTAAGTGTCTTCCATCTTCACGCCCTGGTACTTGTCTCGGAGGTCCAGCTGTACCTTTTTCATGAGGAGGATGCAGCCGAAAAATTCCACCGCCCACAGGATGATGGCCGCCGCCTGCAGCAGGAAACTGCTGCCGGAGAGGGTGGCCAGTTCCTTCAGGGCCAGACATCCGATGGAGACAGCGCCCAGCAGGAAGCCTGCCTTGGCTGCCTCGTTCCACAGGATATTGTTGTCTACCGTTTCCTTCATAGCTTACAAATATACGTCTTTTTTGTCAAATAACGGCATAAATGAAGAATGGGCAGCCACCTGTTTTCCCCATAAAGTTTCCCGGACGGTTATTGCAATTAATTCACTATCTTTGAGGCATGAAACGCACAAGTACAATCGGCCATGTCGCCGTCATCGGAGCCGGCAATATGGGCGGCGCCGTCGCCCTGGGCCTGCACCGCTTCGCCCCCGAGATTGCGCTTACCGTCACCACAGCCCATCCGCAGACCCTGGAGCCCTACGCCAAACTGGGGATAAGGACATCGGACAGTAACCGCCAGGCCGCTGAAGAGGCCGATGTCATCATCCTGGGCGTCAAACCCTGGCTGGTGGAACCGGTTCTGCGGGAAATAGCCCCGGCCCTGGCCGGGAAGGCCGTCCTGTCGCTGGCGGCGGGCATTCCGTCGGCGCAACTGGCGGAGTGGCTGGACGGAACGGGGATTGCATCGGCCTATACGGTCATTCCCAATATAGCGGCAGAAATTGGAGAGAGCATGACCTTTGCCTCGGCCGTCCTGGGGAAGGACGACGACCTGGTCACGGCCCTTTTCGACCGGCTGGGAAAAACGCTCATCGTGGACGAACGGCGCCTCCAGGCCGGGATGATGGTGGCGTCCTGCGGGACAGCCTTCGCACTCCGTTACGCCCGTGCAGCCATGGAAGGCGGCGTCCAGCTGGGGCTATATCCCCGTGAGGCGCAGGAGGCTGTGTACCAGACCCTCAAGGGGGCCGTGGACCTCTCTGCTGCGAGGGGCACCCATCCCGAGACCGAGATTGACCGCGTGACCACGCCCGGCGGCATTACCATCCGGGGGCTCAACGCCATGGAAGAAGCCGGCTTCACGGCCGCCGTCATCGCCGGACTCACAATTTAGCCGGCACCCCCAGGAGGCCCGGCACTCCACGCAACGTATTACGCGAAAAACACCCAAAAGTGCGTTACAGGGTGCTTGCCGATGCAACGTGTAACGCGAAAAACGCCCAAAAGTGCGTTATAGGGTGGGGCCGAACGGCCCCCGCAGACACCCAAACAAAAAAAGAGCCCCGGGTCAGACGACTCGGGGCTCTCGAAGAACCGCAGCTACCTACTCTCCCAACTGGTGGGTCAGTACCATCGGCGATGGTGAGCTTAACATCTCGAGATTGTCAGCCGGCGCGACCGTGCGCTCCGATTGACACGCTCCGCAGAAAGTCGCTTTCGCGTACTTACTCGCTACTTCAATTTCACCTTCGGCGTATCTTTCCGTAATAAGGGAAAGTCTCTCGGGCTATTAGTACAGGTCGGCTGAGCGTATCGCTACGCTTACACCTCCTGCCTATCGACGTCGTAGTCTCCGACGACCCTCAAGGGAAGTCTCATCTTGAAGACGGCTTCGCGCTTAGATGCTTTCAGCGCTTATCCTGACCCAGCGTGGTTACCCGGCGGTGCAGCTGACGCCACAACCGGTATACCAGAGGCTGGTCCGACCCGGTCCTCTCGTACTAAGGTCAGTCCTCCGCAAACTTCCAACGCCCACAACAGATAGAGACCGAA
>CACZUR010000026.1 GCA_902784435.1 uncultured Bacteroidia bacterium
AGGCTGCTCCGTTAATATTCCACATACATCCACAACAGAGAAGTACCATTTCTCCTCTGTATCATCCCATACTGTCCGTACCTTCTTGCTCTCAAACAATTGTATTTTTTCTATATCAGACATGGCCTTATCGTTTTACGCAAAGATAATTCAAAAGACTGCGAAAACAAAGTTTTGGCAAGGCTTGCCAGAATTGTGTGGTTTGACTTATTTCTTATACAGGTCCTCACGGGTAAGCATGGCCTGTTCCGAAATGTCTATTTGGACTCGTCCCATACCTGTGTATTTTGGACAGAACGCGTGGACTCGCCTTCCGACACTCGTTTGGATGCATAGCCAGATATAATATGTACCGGTTTCAGACTAAGGCAATCAAATGAAGAGTTAAAGAAGTTTACATCAATCCCAAACAACCAATCAAGGATTAGCCTGTATTCTATCTAAATACATCGGCCATGCTGTTTTATATGCTTCTACTAACTCGCTTCCAACATAAATAGGACAAATACCCCCACTATCAAAAGGGTAATAAGTAGTATTAATTGATGGCGGAGTTTCGGGTAAACAGTTGATACTTACCAAGTTGGTGCAGCCAGAGAACGCGCCCGGGCCGATTGAGCTTACCATTTGAGGAATAACAATGGAAGTCAGGCTACGACAAGCTCCAAATGCATAAGCGCCAATAGTTGTAAGAGTGTTCTGAAAGTCAAAGTCCTTCAGTTCAACACATTGCCGAAAAGAATAATTGCCAATACTGGTCATTCCTTTGGGTAATTGAAGACTAATTAATCCCGAAAAACCATCAAATGCGTAATTTGGCAATTGATATGTTATAATTCCTGATTCCTTTTTTACGACGATTTCTTTTATCGCGCCCTTGCTATTTGAATTATTATAACCGTTATTGGTTACATTCTGAAAACTAGCCGAGAGTTTTGAAACAACTTGAGTATTTAAAGCGCAGCACACCTTCAACAACGGCAAATAGCATTCAACTCTCTCAATTCCAGAATCAACAAAGGCGCCATAATAGCAAAGTGTCTGAGCACGTGTTTCCGAGTCTGCGATTTGAGTAACTGTCGCCGGTAACGAAATGGACTTCAATGAAGAACAGCCACTAAATGCATACTTACCAATAGTTTCCAATCCTTCAGAGAAAATGATTTCAGATAGATTCGTACAATTCTCGAACGCGTTGTTGCCAATGGATATTATGTTTTCAGGAATATATAGACTAATAAAACTTGTACAGCCCCTAAAACAACCTACCGGAATAGTTGATATGTTCTCCGGAAGATTAATACTCGTTAGCGATGAACAGCCCTCGAAGGCAAGATTGCCTATGCTTTCGACGCTATCGGGCATCGTAATGCTTGTTAAGCCTATACAATTATTAAAGTCACTGAGCTCAATACTTGTCAACCGAGTGAAATATTGCAACTCATCAAATGATGTAATATCGGTATTGTTTTTGAACAATTGACCCAAATTGGTTACCGCTGCTGCCTCTTCATAGGATAGTTCTCCGTCACTGTTGGTGTCCCAATTGGCGACACAGATTGCCTTCACGGCATCATCTGCAAATTGAATCGGGTCAGTTGGTGCATGAGGTACGGGAGCATCTCCAATCCACTTCATCTTCCACTTGTACGACGTCCACCAGGTGGCGTTCTTGTAGGTGTCCAGGCATTCTTCAGTGGGAACGTAAATAGTTTGAACCATGCCGGTGAGGAAGCCGAAGGAGTAGGGGTGGTCGTATGTGCCATGGGAATCTTTCGACAGCGTGCAAGGGGTCTCGGATTCCATAATCACATCCAACTGGGGACAGCCCAGAAAGGCAAGGGCCTGAATGTTTGTAACGGATGCGGGAATGGTAATCTCGCTGAGCGAGGTGCACTCCCGGAAGCTGGCGACGGAAATGGTCTTAAGGGTAGGAGGAAGAACGATGGACGAGAGATTGGTGCAACGGTAGAATGTGCCGAAATAATCGTCCCCTTCTTCTTCATAATTCAGTCTGGTAAGCCCCGTAAAATACTGAAACTCATCGAATGACGTGATGGTGGTGTTCTCCGCGAAGGTGCTGTAAGGGATGCTGGTCACGGCCGCGGCCTCGGTGTAGGAGAGTTCGCCGTCACCGTTGGTGTCCCAGTTAGTTACGCAGATGGTCTTGACGGCGGCATCGGCAAAGTCAATGTTACCTTCCTTGATGTAAATCAGCCCGTTATCGGCATTTTTCTTGCGCCGATACTGGGAACGCACGAACGCGGCCTCGTTGGAGTTCACATATTGGGCGGTAGAGCCGTCGGCTTTGGTAAGCGTAAGCGTATAGCCGCCGGAGAGGGTCTGCGGGATGAGGACCATGTAATAGAGTTCTCCTACCGCAAAGGAATCCCCTGTCTGCGGGGTGATGGTAATGCTCTTCGCCCCAGACTGTACGGAAGCTACAGGACGAGAATTGCCGTCCATCGTGACGCGGATGGTGCCGGCAATATCCTCGTTTGTGTTTCCCTGGAGCGTAGCAGAGACTACGTTTTCCTGGGTTACGGAGAAGATAAACCAGCTGCCGACATTGTAGAAACCCAGATCCAGTCCAGCAGAAGTGGCGACCGTAGGGTTCAGTTTATCGGCAAAAGTATTGGGGACACCTTGCTGGGCCGACGGAATGGTCAGTATGACGCCGTCTCCGTCGCAGGAGTTGGCTACATTGTAAGGATATACACCCCAGAAATGCCTGGCGCTCATTCCGGCTTCCGTCGTGCCTGTAGCTACGCTCAAAGTACCGTTGAAGTCTGCACTCTGAGCAGGTTCGGTGATAGATGTCGTGAACTGACCGGCCGATAGCTCCCCATAGAAAAGGTTGATGGCGTCTCCGGGGGTCCAGAAAATGGAAGTTCCATTCGGCTGGATGGCGGTTTTGGTACCATCCGTCTCGCCGATACTGGCCCTGACGGTAAGTTGGATTAATTCCGTTTCGGGCTCTTCGGGCGTATTGATTTCTATTTCCTTTTGTGTACAAGAGCCAATGACAGATAGTAGTGCTACTGCCCAGAAAACAAGCTTTTTCATATCGCTGCCGAATTTAGTCGTCTACTCCCCCGCCAACACCTTCGCTGCCACCGGCACCGGGCGACGTATTATTAAGTAAAGAATCTTCGACGCTTAATTCGAAACTACAACACGCAGGTTTTTCATAATTCAGTTTTTCCATTGCCTTGTCATTTGCATGGTTGCCGGCAGCCCCCAGAAACCGGCCGAAATAAACACAAAAAAGGCAAGGGACTCTTTTGTCCCATACCAAATCGCAGGCTCTGGAAAACCGTCAGAAGAATATGGACATAGTGTGAACCCTCGCCTATATGCATACGGTTGAGCCGAATACATATGATAGCAAGATCAATTCTATGTCTCTTATCCCTTCTTAGTTTGAAATTTTCCAGATTTCGCGATTTTGGATAAAAGCACAAAATTGCCTTTTTACTGGTGGGTATTTCTCCTCCCAATCAGTATTGCAAAGTTATAAAAATATCAAATAAAATCGCTATCTTTGCACCGAATTAATTCAGAGAGATATGAATTTAAGAGACATCAAGAAAGACATCCAGTATGTGATTGGCGCATTCATCGATGACTGCACCCTGTTCCTGAATATGAATCCCGGCAAGAACGCCGACGAAATCGCCAACCTCATCGACAAGGCCGTAGACCTGTACAATGAGCTCCGCGACAAGGTGGTTGCTGCCGCCAAGGAGAAGCAGAACAAGGCTGCCTATACCGGCATCAACAAAGAACTGCTGGAAAAGACGGACGGTCTGTACGATGAACTGGCCGCCGCCGTGAAGAAAGGCCTGGGCGAATAAACCAGCGTTTTTCCTAATCGGCTCACACACAGCCATTTATACAATTTCCTCCCAGCAAAACTGCCGGGAGGAAATTTCGTTATCTGCTCAGTATCAGGTACTTAGCAAAAACGCCCAGGGGTGGCCCGAACCAGCGGACAGCCCGGACCCGAACACGCGGCCCAGCCCGGGCCCGAACCAGCGGACAGACCGGGCCCTAATCCCGACGGATCAGGGCCGAGGCCCACACCTCGCAGCCTTCGCACCGGCCCACGAAGCCCAGGCGCTCGGTGGTGGTGGCCTTGACGGAAACGCAGTCTTCCGCCACACCCAGGATACCGGCCAGCACACGGCGCATTGCGGCAATGTGCGGTGCCAATTTGGGCTTTTGCAGGGCGATGGTAATGTCCACGTTACCAATGACATAGCCGCGCCCCTGCACGAGCGACACCACCTTGGTCAGCAGCAGTTTGGAGTCTACCCCCTTCCACTCGTCGGAGGTGTCCGGGAACAGGTGGCCGATATCTCCCAGTGCCAGGCAGCCCAGCAGGGCGTCGCACAGGGCGTGGATGGCCACGTCGCCGTCCGAGTGGGCCACGAAGCCCGTATCCGAAGGAATGCGCACGCCGCCCAGCCACATGGGGAGGCCGGGAGAGAGGGCGTGCACGTCGTATCCGTTTCCGATTCTGATATCCATAGCTTACTTCCTTATAATCTCGATTTCGCCCTTCAGCCCCACCTTGATAATCTGCGAGGCCTTGCCGGTAGAAGCGGTGTCCACCGACGGCGGCACCACGAAGTCTACGGCGTCTTTGATTTCCTGCGGAATCTCCGAGAACCGCAGCGGAGTAGGTTCCCCGGAAATATTGGCCGATGTGGAGACCAGCGGCCGTCCCAGCTTATAAACCAGTTGTTTACACCAGTCCATAAGCGGAATGCGGATGCCCACGGTACCGTCTGCCGCCACGGCGTTCCAGGCCAGGTGCCAGCGGTCTCCGGAAGCGCCGGGTTCACCGGCCACGGCGCCCGGATAGATGAGGGTCATGGGAGCGTCGTTTACCTCTACCAGGTCCACGGCGATGGAAGGAATCTCCTTCACGTACCGGGCCACCATATCCAGGTCGCAGGCCAGCAGCACCAGCGACTTGGAGTCGGCCCGCCGCTTGATTTCGAAAATGCGCGCCACGGCTTCCGGGTTGGTGGCATCGCAGCCCAGGCCCCACACCGTATCTGTGGGATACAGGATGGTACCGCCTTCCCGCAGCGTCTGCAGGGCTTTACTGAAGATCTCTTCCGCTTTCATAGTATGTTGCAATAATGGGGTAATGGTCTGAATAGTCCACCTTCTCTATCCGGTACTGCACCGCCTGAAGGTCTTTGGGGTACAGGATATAGTCTATCCTGAGGAGCGGCCACAGCGAGCGGTAGGTGGCGCCGAAACCCTTCCCCGCCTCCACGAAGGCGTCTTTGCGCCCCCGCCGCAGGCGGAAATAGGTATAGGAGAGCGGGCTGTCGTTGAAGTCGCCCAGCACCAGGGAGCGGAACGGGGCGTTGTCTACCCCGTGAAGGACCTCGGCCACCTGCTTGGGACGCTCCGTGATGGATCGGCGCATCTTCTGCTCCGTCTCCTCCACGGCGCCGTCCTTCTTGATCAGGTTGGACAGGGAGATGTTGTAGCTCTCGAAATGGCAGTTGTACAGGCGCAGGGTGGCACTGTCCAGCCGGACGTCTGTCCAGAGGGACAGGTTGGTGGATTTCTGGAAATCGATCTTTCCGCGGTCCGCTACCGGCCGACGGCTCAAGGTCAGGTTGCCGAAGTGCCCGTTTTTGCCGGTGAGCACATAGTATTCTGCCTGATAGCCCGGGAAATGCTTTTTTAACCACGGGCCGATGGCGGTTTCCGGCGGCAGGAAGAACTCCTGGAGGCAGAGGATATCGGCATCCAGGCCCATGAGATAGTCGCTCACCTGGGCGGCCAGCGTCAGGCGGTCGGCGCCTTCAGGGCCGTGGGCGAAGAGGCCGACATTGTAGGAAACCAGCTTGAGCGTGGGCTCCCGGGCCGGTTCCGGGGCCTGGAACTGGATGTATCGGCCCGCGAAGAAAAAGGAAGGCAGAAGCACCAGCGCCAGCAGTCCCCGCATGCTGGAGCGGCGGAAAAGCGACCACACGAACAGCGCCAGCGTAGCGGGAAAGACCAGCGGATACAGCAGGCCGAAAAGCGTGAAGAACCAGGCCTTTGCAGGGTCTACCACCACGGATATGTAGCTGAGGACCAGCAGCCCCGACAGCGCCAGGGAGACGCCGCCGAACGACAGCCGGGACAGCCAGTGATGCCGTTTTTTCGCTTTTGCCATCAATAATAAATCTGCCGGGTCTTCCGCCAGTAGCGGATGAGCAGGAAACCGAAAAGCGCTCCGCCCAGGTGGGCGAAATGCGCCACGCCCATCTGCGTGCCGGTAATGCCGGTGATGAGTTCAATGCCGATAAAGATGGCCGCCCACCATTTGGCGTCCAGGGTGATGGGCGGGAAGATGAGCGTCATCCGGGCCTGCGGGTACAGCATGGCGAAGGCCACCAGGACGCCGTAAACGGCACCGGAAGCGCCCAGCACACCGGGAACCTGGTTATAGATGAGCTGCGGGTCTACGCCGGGATGCTGCCGCACAATCTCCTGCACCTGCAGGAATTCCACACCCGTATGCAGCAGTACGGCGCCAAAGCCCGTAATGGCATAGAACCAGAGGAACTTCCGGGTGCCCAGGGCCCGTTCCACCACCATGCCGAACATCACCAGCGAATACATATTGAAGAAAATATGCATGAAGTTGGCATGCATGAACATGTGCGTGACAGGCTGCCACCAGCGGAAGTCCCGGCTCAGGGGGAAGGCCATGGAGAAGGTGTCGTACATGAAATCCGGAGAGATGAGGCTGGCCACGAACAGAATGACGTTCAGGTACAGCAGGTTCCGGGTTACGACGGGTATGTTTTGCAAAGGGTTGTTGCTCATGGTGTCAGAATCGTTTTTCCAGTTCGTCCGCCGGCACGATGGACAGGATGCGCCGGCCGGACGCGGTGAATTCGGGGTTTTCGCTCTGGAGCAGGGTGTCCACCAGGCGCTGGGCCTCCAGCGGGGAGCCCAGCCTGGTGCCGCCGGCGGCCCCCAGCATGGCAAACTTCTGCGCCAGCTGCTGCTCCATTACGCCGGGAAGGGCGGCCTGGTCGTCCGAGAGGATGAGGAGGAGGTCCTGCACCAGGGTCTCGGCCTTGCCGGGCTCGGCGGAATAACCTTCCGGAACACCGTTCACCACCACGGTGTCCGGGCCGAAGGGCGCGATGTCGAAGCCCAGGCGCCGGAGCAGCTCTCCGTGCTCGTCAAAAGTGAGCCGGCCTTCCAGCCCCACCGTCACCTGCACGGGGAAAAGGGCGGTCTGGGTAACGTGTGCATTGGCCGTCAGGGCTTTCAGAAAGCGGTCGTACAGGATACGTTCCTGCGCCCGGCGCACGTGCACGATCATGAGGCCGGAGGCGCTTTGGGTAAGGATAAAGCGGCCCTGGACGACCAGGATCTGCGAGGTGGGCAGGGTGCGGTCTTCGAACAGGGCGCCGTAGTTCTGGCTGCGGTCCACGT
Organism: uncultured Bacteroidia bacterium; assembly: GCA_902784435.1. GTDB lineage: Bacteria > Bacteroidota > Bacteroidia > Bacteroidales > UBA932 > Cryptobacteroides. The sequence continues at coordinate 7,468 of CACZUR010000026.1, forward strand.
GCTCCCGGGTACCATAGCCGTCCGTGTACTTTTCGGCTTTGTCCACGGCCGCCGGACCCAGGTCCTCGAAGGGGTTGAAGTTCCAGTCCACACCCACCGTCGGAGTGCTGGAAGGCCGGTATTCCTGGAAGCTGGGACCCACCACGGGAATGTCGCGGGCCTCGGGATTGTCAAAGTCGATGGCTCCGGCCACGCTGCTGCGGCCCATGGCCTCCTTCACGGCGGCGAACACTGTCTGGAACAGGAGCTGGTCTTCCTCGAATTTAATTTCGGCCTTGGTAGGATGGATATTTACGTCCACGGTGGCAGGGTCCACTTCCAGATAAATGAAGTAGGACGGGGTGCTGCCCTCCGGAATCAGGTTTTCGTAGGCCTTCATCACGGCCTTGTGCAGGTATGGGCTGCGGAAGTAACGGCCATTCACGAAGAAGAACTGGTTGCCCAGCGTCTTGCGGGCGCTTTCCGGCTTGCCCACATAACCGCGGAGGGCGGCGATGGTGGTACTGGCTTCGATGTCTACGATATCGCCCACGACGGCAGCCCCCAGCAGGTCCTGGATGCGGAATTTGTAGCTTGGGGCAGGCTTGACCACATGGATGTCCCGGCCGTTGTGCGTCAGGGTGAAGGCGATGTCCGGGCGCGTGAGGGCCACACGCTGGAACTCCTCGATGATATGCCGGAGTTCCACGTTGTCGCTTTTGAGGAACTTCCGCCGGGCGGGAATGTTGTAGAAAAGGTTGCGCACGGCGATGTTGGTGCCCACGGGGCAGCTTACCTCCCGCGTGCCCTTGTTTTCCGAGGCCGCCATGCTCACTTCCACGCCGGCCTCTTCGGAGGCCATGCGGGTGCGAAGGGTCACCTCTGCCACTGCGGCGATGGAAGCCAGGGCCTCCCCGCGGAAGCCGAAGGTGAGGATGTGGTGCAGGTCTTCGGCCGAAGAGAGCTTGCTGGTGGCATGCCGCTCGAAGCACAGTACGGCATCGTCCGGGGTCATGCCCGACCCGTTGTCAATGACCTGGATGAGCGTGCGGCCGGCATCCGTCACCACCACTTTCACATCCGTGGCGCCGGCGTCCACCGCATTCTCCATCAGTTCCTTCACCACGGAAGCGGGGCGCTGCACCACCTCTCCCGCGGCAATCATGTCGGCAATATTTCTGGGTAGGATCCTTAATTCCATTACAGCATTTCAAAGAAGCGGGCCATAAAGATGAGCACCACCACGATGAGCACCAGCGTCACGATGGTGATGATGGTGTGGGCGGTGTGCATGGAACTGCGGGTTTTCATGTAGTTCCCGTTGCGGAAAGCACCGCGGATGCTGCTGCCGGGCACATATTCCCCTTTCTCGCGGGCGGCATCGTTGGAGCCGTCCACGTCGCCGAACATCTGGCGGCGTTTTTCCTCTTCGGGGTCGTAATAGCGGGGTTTGTAATTGAAAACCCGGTGCGGCTGGTTGCCGAAAAAGCCGAAGTTAAACAGATTGGCCATAACGCTACAGTTTATAGTTTACAAAAATAGCGTTTTTTCTCGGGCTCTGCAAGCGCCGGGCGGGGCGCTACACTTTCATCGCCCGCATGGCATTCAGGACGGCCAGGACAGTAACGCCGACATCGGCGAAGACAGCCATCCACATAGTAGCTAGGCCCAGGGTGGCAAGGACGAGGACCAGTACTTTGATGCCGATGGCAAAGCCGATGTTCTCCCGTGCGATGCGGAGGGTCCTTCTGGCGATGCGGACGGCCTGGGCGATCTTGGAGGGCTTGTCATCCATCAGCACCACGTCGGCGGCTTCGATGGCGGCGTCGGAGCCCAGGGCGCCCATCGCGATGCCGATGTCGGCCCGGGTGAGGACGGGCGCATCGTTGATGCCGTCGCCCACGAAGGCCAGCGTACCTTTCTGCAGCAGACCTTCCACCTGCGCCACTTTGTCGGCCGGAAGCAATCCCGCATGGAATTCGTCCAGGCGCAGCGTTTCCGCCACTTCCCTGGCCACGCTTTCCTGGTCGCCGGTGAGCATGACGGTCTTGCCGATGCCAGCGGCTTTCAGCGCTTCGACGGCATCGGGGGCATCGGCCTTGATGCGGTCACTGATCACGATGTGGCCGGCGTAGACCCCGTCGATGGCCACATGGATGATGGTTCCGCCCTGGTGGCAGGGATTCCACTGCGCGCCCAGGCTGTCCATGAGTTTGCTGTTGCCGACGGCCACTTTTTTGCCGTTTACCGTGGCGATGATGCCGTGGCCGGCGCTTTCCTGGACGTCTTCGATGACGCAGTTGTCCTGCTCGTGGGGATAGGCATTTCTGAGGGCCATGGCAATGGGGTGCGTGGAATGGCGCTCCACATGGGCGGCCAGATGAAGAAGTTCTTGCTGGTCAATCACTTCCGGATGAACGGCCGTTACTTCAAAGACCCCTTCCGTGAGGGTTCCGGTCTTGTCAAAGACTACGGTCTGCAGCCCGGCCAGCCGGTCCAGGAGCCTGGAGCCTTTGACCAGGATGCCTTTCCTGGAGGCGCCGCCCAGGCCACCGAAGAAGGTGAGCGGAACGGAGATGACCAGGGCGCAGGGGCAGGACACCACCAGGAACAGCAGGCCGCGGTAAATCCAGGTGGCCCACTGTCCGGTAATCAGGCTGGGAATGATGGCCACCACCAGTGCCAGCGCTACCACGATGGGCGTGTACACTCTGGCAAAGCGGGTGATGAAGCTTTCGCTCCGGGACTTGCTTTCGGCCGCATTTTCCACCAGTTCCAGGATTTTGGCGGCGGTGGATTCCCCGAAAGCCTTGCTCACTTCCACGCTGACCACACCGCTCAGGTTCACGCAGCCGGACAGGATCTCGTCGCCCTCGTGGATGCTTCTGGGTACGCTTTCGCCGGTGAGGGCCACGGTGTCCAGGCTGGAACGGCCGTCCAGGACCCGGCCGTCCATCGGCACTTTTTCTCCGGGCCGGACCAGGATTACTTCGCCGGGTTTTATTTCTTCCGGATGGACATCCAGGATTTGTCCGCCCCGCAGCACGTGGGCGACGTCCGGACGGATGTCCATCAAGTGCGCGATGCTCTTGCGGCTGCGGCCTTCGGCCATTTCCTCAAAAAGTTCACCCACTTGGAAAAAGAGCATCACAAACACGGCTTCCGGGAACTGCGATTCCGCACCGGGCATGAAGCCGATGCCCAGCGCTCCCAAGGTGGCGATGCTCATCAGGAAATCCTCGCTCAGGGCCTCGCCGTGCAAAAGTCCCTCGGCCGCTTCGTGGAGCGTATCCCAACCGACCACCAGGTACGGCACCAGGAATAGCAGCAAGTACTGCCACAGGGCCCAGTCCGTGTTTTTCTCAATGACGACAGCTACGACCAGCAGCACGGTGGCAACGATAATCTTTACCAGCCGGCCGCGGCCTTCCCCCTCCTCGTGGTGGTGGTGATGCTCATGGTGATGCTCATGGTGATGCTCATGGTGATGCTCATGGTGGTGCTCATGGCAGTCGCATTCGTGTTTGTAATCTTCGTGTATCATGGTATTACGGTTTTTCTGCTGCAAAGGTAAAGCACAGTTTCCGCAACCGGGTTGCATTGTCGTACTTTACATAATCACGGAGATTTGTTTTTTAGACCGGGGGGATGTATCTTTGTATGGATGGAACTGTTTTATGCCAGCGAGATCAGCGGCAACCTCTGCCGCCTGGACGCCGAAGAGAGCGGCCACTGCGTGCGGGTGCTTCGGCACCGCGCCGGAGACCTCATCGATGTCATCGACGGGGAAGGTACGCTGTACCGTTGCCGACTCACGGACGACAACCCCAAGGGCGCCGAGGCGCAGGTGCTGGAAAGCCAGGCCCACTGGAACGCCCACCCCTACCGGCTTACCATCGGCTGCTGCCCCACCAAAAACAACGACCGCTTCGAATGGTTCGTGGAAAAGGCCACGGAAGTGGGCATAGACTGCATCGTCCCCCTGATCGGCGAGCGCTCGGAGCGCAAGGTGTACAAAACGGACCGCGCCGTGCGCATCGCCCTGTCGGCCACCAAACAGTCCCTGAAGGCCCGCATTCCCCGCATGGAGGAGCCTTTGAGCGTGAAGGAGTTTCTCCGGGAGCCCCGCGAAGGCCTCAAACTCATCGCATATTGCTTTGAAGGAGAGCGCCCGCGCACCAGCATCAAGGAGGCGCTGCAAAAGATGCCCGGTCAGGCCGGGAATGACGTGACGGTGCTCATCGGCCCGGAGGGGGATTTTTCGCCGGAAGAGGCGCAGCTGGCCCTGGACAGCGGCTATGTGCCCATTCACCTGGGAGCCTCGCGCCTGCGCACGGAAACGGCCGCCGTCACCGCCGCCCTTGCGGTTTACCTGCATTTTATGGAATAAGCTATGAATAGAAACGTACCCGCTTTCTTCTTTTTCCTGGCCTGCGTGGTCAACCTGTGCGGACGCATCTGGGAACCCGCCCTGGCATCGGCCGTCAAACCGGCCCTGCTGCCCCTGCTGGCCATGGCCGTGCTGGTGTTCGTGAGCAATCACCGGACAGACCGCCACATGATCACCCTCCTGGTCACGGCCGAACTCTTTGGCTGTGTGGGAGATATCTGCCTGCTGTTCGACGGCTTCATCCCCTTTGCCTCCGGTATCGGAGCCTTTCTGGTGGGGCACATCTTCTACATCACCCTGTTCGGCGGCCAGTCCTGGAAAGGCATGGACTGGAAGGCCTGGCTGGCTGGCCTGGTGGTCATGGGCGCCCTGGTGTTCACGCTGGTGAAGCTGCTCCGGATAGAGGGGGCTCTGCTGCCGCCCATGGCCGTGTACGGGTTTACGCTTACCCTCCTGATTTTCAGCACCTTCTGCGGCCTGGTGCGGCTCCGGGACAAAACCGCCTGGGGGCTCCTCTTCGTGGGAGCGCTCCTGTTCACCTTCTCGGATGCCCTCATTGCCGCCGGCACGTTCCATGTGTGGGAGTTCGAGCTCCGGGAGTTCGTGGTCATGCTCACCTACCTCCTGGCCCAGACGTTCCTGGCCCTGGGCACCCTGCGGCTGGCAGAGAAGTAGGGCGGGCAGAGAGGCTGGCCGGGCGCCGTCCGATGTGTGGTGCCTCAGGCCTGCACCACGGCCAGCGTAGCCACAGAGATGCGGGGCTCCGGGCCCCAGGCCTCCCGCAATGCCCAGTAACAGGCACTCAGGGTAGCGCCCGTGGTGAACGTATCGTCTACCAAAAGTACATGCCGGGGAGGCTCTTCCCCGGCTTTTTTTCGCATTCGGAACACGCCTTTCACGTTTTGCAGGCGGGCCTCGGCGTCCAGGCGGGTCTGCGTGCGGGTGCGGCGGGCACGGTACAGGAGGTCTGTGCGCAGGGTGGCGTGAAGGGCCCGGGCCAACTGGTCGGCAATCACCTGCGCCTGGTTGTATCCACGCTGCCGGCGCCGATACCAGTGCAGGGGCACGGGGATGACCATGTTTACATCGGCAAAGTGCTCCGCCCCCGCCATGAAGCCGCCCAGCTGCGCCGCGAAAAACCGTCCTGCAGACAGGTTGCGGCCGTATTTCAGCGCCCGGGGAATGAGCTTATAGGGGTTCTCGTGGTGGTAAAACAGCAGGGCCGCCGCCCACACATAGTCCATGTGGGTGCCCGGAGTCCGATGCCGCTCCAGTACCGCATTCAGTTCATCGGCCATGGGATTGTGCCGGCGCATCCAGTAACCCGTGAGGGGCAGGTCCTCCGCGCACCAGATGCACAGGTGCTCCTCGTGCGCCCCCAGCTGCCGGCCGCACACCAGGCACGTCCGGGGCATGAGCAAATCCAGCATTTCCTTTATCATGGGCACAAAAGTACGAAAACGCCCCCAAAGCCCTGGTGCGTAAACGCATGACACTGAGACAGTTATGAATTTTTATCGGCGCAAATTGCCCCGATAAAAATCCATAAACAACTAACACTCAATTGGTTACAAGCCAGCCCGCAAATACCGGGATGCACCCGAAGGGCCGAAAAAGCGCCCGAAAGCACCCGCCAGGGCCGCCCCCCCCCGACCCTAGCAGTACATGCCGCCGTTCACGGCAATCACCTGGCCGGAGACGTAAGATGACATATCGGAAGCCAGGAAGAGGGCGACGGAAGCCACCTCCTCCACGGAGGCGCCGCGGCCCAGGGGAATCATTTTCACGAATTCGTCGCGGACGGCCTGCGGCAGGGCCTGGGTCATTTCGGAAATCACATAGCCGGGAGCGATGGCGTTGGCGCGGATGCCGCGGGCGCCCATCTCCTTGGCCACGGATTTGGCCATGGCGATGAGGCCGGCTTTGGAGGCCGAATAGTTTACCTGCCCCGGATTGCCGGTCTGGCCGGCGATGGAAGCCATGTTGATGATGCTTCCGCTGCGCTGACGGGCCATCACGGGCACCACGGCATGCAGGAAATTGAAGGCCGATTTCATGTTCACGTCAATCACGGCGTCCCACTGCTGCTCGCTCATGCGCATCACCAGGCCGTCCTTGGTGATGCCGGCGTTGTTCACCAGCACGTCGACGCGGCCGAAATCGGCCATAATCTGGGCTACAACGGCCTGCGTGGCCTCGAAATCGGCCGCGTTGGAGGCATAGGCGCGCACTTTCACGCCGAAGGCTTCCAGTTCACGGACGGTTTCTTCGGCGGCCTCGTTGATGACCAGGTCCGTAAAGGCGATGTCTGCGCCCTCGGCGGCAAACTGCAGGGCGATGGCTTTGCCGATGCCCCGTGCCGCGCCCGTAACCAGGGCCACTTTTCCTTTCAAGAGTTCCATATTATTTTTTCTTTTCAATTTTTGCAACCAGGGAAATGAGGGCCGACCCCAGCACACCGGAGGCCAGGGAGCCCAGCAGGACGGCGATTTTGCCGGCGTCTCGCAGGTGCTGCGTAACGGCCGGATCTATCTGGGGCCCTGCGAAAGAGAGCGTATCTACGAAGATGCTCATGGTAAAGCCGATACCGCCCAGGCAGGCCACGGCAAAGAGCATGGGCCAGGTGGACTTGGCCGGCATGGCGCCCACCTTGCACTTGATGGCGATCCAGGAGGCGGCGGTGATGCCCAGCGGCTTGCCCAGCACCAGGCCCAGGAAGATACCCAGCCCCACGCTGCCGGTAACCGGGTCGATGGCCTTGAAGATGTTGAAGTAGGACGGGTCCGTAATCTCTACCCCGGCGTTGGCCAGGGCGAAGACCGGCATGATGGCAAAGTTCACGATGGGATTGAGCTTGTGCTCCAGCCGGTAGGACGGCGGGATGGTCTTCTTGGTAAGGCCGTACATGTGGCGCAGATAGTGCCGCTGGGGGCCGTTGGGGAAGGGTTCTCCAGTATGGATTCCCTCCGATTCCGTTAGGCTTTCCCACAGGATGCGGCTGCGCCGGTGGAATTTTGCCTGGTTGTAGCGCGCCTCCATCGGGATGAGCAGGGCCATGACCACGCCGGTCATGGTGGCGTGGATGCCGCTGTAATAGAACAGGAACCACACGATGATGGCCGGAACCATATAGAAGCCGATGCGCTTTTCTCCCAGGCGCTTCATCAGGGCCACGAACAGGATGACCAGCACCGCCACGCCCAGCAGCGGCAGATTGATGTTGCCACCGTAGAAGATGGCGACCACCAGGATGGCTATGAGGTCATCGGCAATGGCCAGGGCCGTCAGGAAAACCTTGAGCGCGACGGGCACTTTGTCTCCCAGGATGGAGAGGATGCCCACGGCGAAGGCGATATCCGTAGCGGTAGGGATGCCCCAGCCCGAAGCAGCCAGCGTCCCTTTGTTCACCAGGGTGAAGATAAGGGCCGGCATGACCACGCCGCCGAAGGCCGCGATGACCGGCAGGATGGCTTTTTTGAAGGTCGACAATTCCCCGCACACCACTTCCCGCTTGATTTCCAGGCCCACGGTGAAGAAGAAAATGACCATGAGGATGTCGTTGATGAACTTCTCGATGGTCATGCCATGGGGGAAGATCCAGTCTATGCCGCCGTCAGGCGAAGCCAGGCGCATGGTGAATTCCGTATGCAGGAAATTGTGGTAAATGTGCTTGGTAAAAGGCAGGTTGGCCAGCAGCATGGCCACCACCACGCAACCCAGCAGGATGACCCCGTTGGCCCAGGGCTGCTTGCGGAAACTGGCCTGGGATATCTTGAAGTTGTGGACTTCCTTGTTCCACCAGTAAATGGGAATGAGTGCCATAGCTTATCCAAAAATATACTTATGCTGTTCGGGAGTAAGGGTGTCGATCCGGATGCCCCAGTCGGCCAGTTTGCGCAGGGCCACTTCGCGGTCGATTTCGGCCGGAACAGGGTTCAGCATCCCGGTAAGGCGGCCGCGGTTTTGCGCCAGATAGCGGGCGCTCAGGGCCTGGATGGCGAAGGACATGTCCATAATCTCGGCCGGATGCCCGTCGCCGGCGGCCAGATTCACCAGCCTGCCTTCGGCAAGGATGTAGATGGTTTTTCCGTTTTCCAGCGTATACGCCTCAATGTTGTTGCGGGCGGGCCTGTGGCTCACGGCCATGGCCTTGAGCCGGGCCACGGCCACCTCCACGTCGAAATGACCGGCGTTGCAGCAAATGGCACCGTCCTTCATCCGGAGGAAGGCTTCCGGGCCGATGACATCTTCGCACCCCGTGACGGTCACAAAGAAATCGCCCTCCGGGGCAGCTTCCAGCATGGGCATCACCTTGAAGCCGTCCATCACGGCCTCCATGGCCTTTACGGGATCCACTTCCGTGACGATGACCTCTGCGCCCAGGCCCTTGGCCCGCATGGCCACGCCCTTGCCGCACCAGCCATATCCGGCCACCACCACATTCTTGCCGGCCACGATGAGGTTGGTGGTGCGATTGATGCCGTCCCAGACGCTCTGGCCCGTGCCGTAGCGGTTGTCGAACAGGTGTTTGCAATCTGCATCGTTGACCAGCATCATGGGGAAGCGCAGCTGTCCGGCGGCATCCATGGCCTTAAGCCGCAGGATGCCCGTGGTGGTTTCTTCGCAGCCTCCGATGACGCCCGGCAGCAGTTCCGGGAACTTCTTGTGCAGGGTGGTCACCAGGTCCCCGCCATCGTCGATGATGATGTTCGGCCCCACTTCCAGCACCCGCCGGATGTCTTCGAAGTACTCCTGCTCCGTGCAGCCGTGGATGGCGAACACACTCAGGCCCTCGTGCACCAGGGCGGCGGCTACGTCGTCCTGCGTGCTCAAGGGATTGGAGCCGGTGATGTACATGGTGGCGCCGCCCGCGGCCAGCACCTCGCACAGATGGGCCGTCTTGGCTTCCAGATGCACGCTCAGGGCCACTTTCAGGCCCTGGAACGGCCGGGTTTTCTCAAAATCTTTCTGGATGCCGTCCAGCAGCGGCATGTGGGCGCGCACCCAGCTTAGCTTGAGTTCTCCGCTTTCCCACAGGTTGATATCTTTGATGTGACTGGCCATAAAAATACAGGCTCCCGGCGCTTAGTGCCGATGGAGCCTGCAAATTTACAAAAAACCGCCGTGTTTTCCTATTGTGCCATGGCGGCTTCTACGTCGTCCGGGCTGATGGGGAGACGCTGCGGTCCCAGACGGCGGGCGCCATCGGCCGTGATGAGGATATCGTCCTCCAGGCGGATGCCGCCGAAATCATAATAACTCTCCAGTTTGGCGTAGTTCACGAAGTCGTAGCCCAGGCCTTCCTTTTTGAACTTTTCGATGAGCGCCGGGATAAAGTAAATACCGGGTTCGTCCGTGATGACATGGCCGGGCTGCAGGCGGCGGGCCATGCGCAGCGAGCCCAGGCCCAGCTGTTTGGCGCGGGTCTGGTCCGGGTCGTAGCCCACCAGGTTCTCGCCCAGGTCTTCCATGTCGTGCACGTCCAGGCCCATGTTGTGACCCAGGCCGTGGGGCTGGAACAGGCCGGCGATGCCCTTGGCCACCATCTCGTCCAGATCCCCTTTCACCAGGCCCAGGGCGCTCAGGCCCTCCAGCATCTTGCGGGCCGTGGCCAGGTGCACTTCCCGGTAGGTAATGCCGGGCTTGGACAGGCTGAATGCCAGTTCGTTACAATCGTACACAATCTGGTACACTTCCCGCTGCCTGGCGGTGTATTTGCCGCTGGTGGGATAGGTGCGGGTAAAGTCCGAGGCATAGTGCTCGTTGCTTTCCACACCGGCGTCGATGACCATGAGCTTGCCGGGTTCAATCACGGCGGCATGGCCGTGGTTGTGCAGGGTTTCCCCGTGCTGGGTGAGGATGGTGGGGAACGAAACGCCCCAGCCCTTGGCCAGTGCCACGGCTTCCATCCGGCCCACGATTTCCTGTTCCACGATGCCCGTCCGGATGGCATCCCGGGCCGCGGAATGCATCTGGAAGCCCAGGTCGCAGGCGTGGTCCAGGGCGGCGATCTCTACGTCTTCCTTGATCAGGCGCATGGAGATGATGGCCTCCGTGAGCGGACGGGACACCTGCCGGTCTATGCGGGCACAGCCCATGATTTCCATGAGCCGGAGGGTGTTGAAATAGCGGGAAGGGTTGATGAAATGGATGTGGCGTCCGGCCTTCCGGGCCGCGTAAACATCCTTGTCCACCTGTGCATAGGGCTGCGTCCGGGCCAGGCCCACCAGGGCCGCCTTGGACGCCACGGTGGGCTGCGGGCCCATCCAGATGATGTCGTCGATGTCTACGTCGTTGGCGTAGAGGGTCTCTTCTCCGGTTTCGATGTCCAGGGTGGCGGCCATCAGGGGCTCGTCCAGACCCATAAAATACAGCCAGGTGCTGTCCTGGCGCCATTTGTAACAGTTGTCTTTGTATTGGGCCGGAGCCTCTGCATTGCCGATAAACAGGATCAGGCCCTGCTGGCCCGCTTCACGCATTTTGGCCAGCAGCGTGGCCCTGCGACGTACGTATACTTCTTTTGCAAACATCGTTAATAAGGGTTAGGTGACCCAAAGGTACGGATTATTTGCCGTTTTTTCGTAACTTTGCCCGGTTAATTTGGAGACAGCATGATACACGGAAAGAAAATAGTGGTGGTGATGCCTGCGTACAACGCAGAGAAAACCCTGGAACAGACCTATGCGGAGATTCCCATGGATATTGTGGACGAAGTCATCCTCACGGACGACTGCAGCCGGGATTCCACAGTGGAAAAGGCCCGGGAACTGGGCATCCGGGAGGTCCTGATCCATCCCAGGAACCGGGGCTACGGCGGCAACCAGAAAACCTGCTATGACAGGGCCCTGGAGCTGGGCGCAGACATTGTGATCATGCTGCACCCGGACTACCAGTACACCCCCAAGCTCATCGAGGCCATGGCCTATATCATCGCCAACGGCGTATACCCGGTCGTGTTCGGTTCCCGTATCCTGGGGAAAGGCGCCCTCAAGGGCGGCATGCCCATCATCAAGTACATCGCCAACCGCTGCCTCACCCTGTTCCAGAACCTGCTCATCAGCCAGAAACTGTCGGAATACCACACCGGCTACCGGGCCTTCAGCGCAGAGGTTCTCCGGAAAGTGGACTACCACCAGTGCTCCGACGACTTCATCCTGGACAACGAGATGGCCGCCCAGATTTTCTGGGAGGGCTATGAGATCGGAGAAGTCACCTGCCCCACCAAGTACTTCGACGACGCCTCTTCCATCAACCTCAAGCGCAGTTCCATCTACGGACTGGGCGTACTGCGGGTGTCCATCGTGTACCGGCTGTGCAAATGGCACCTGATGCACTCCAAACTGTTCCCCGTAAAGAAATGACGCTGCGCCGGCTCATCGACAAATTACTGAAAGGCCCGAGCGGAGACCTCCGCATCCAGGCCTTTCGCTATTTGATATCCGGCGGCACGGCCTTCCTGGTAGATACCGCCCTCCTGACCCTCCTCACGGAGTGTTTCGGCCGGGAGCACCTGCTGCTGTGGACAGGCATCGCCTTCGCCGCAGGTCTTGTCATCACCTACCTGTTCAGCATCCTTTGGGTGTTCGACAAGCGCAGCATGAAAAGCCGGACGGCGGAGATTACCGTCTTCGTGCTCATCGGGGTCATCGGCCTGGGGCTCACGGAACTGCTCATGTGGCTCCTGGCCCAAAAAGCCGGACTGCACTACCTCCTGTCCAAGATTGTCACTACGGTCCTCGTGTTCGTCTGGAACTTCGCGGCCAAGAAACTCCTCCTTTTCAGAAACCGATGAAAAAGCAGAACATCCTCCTCATCGACGGCATCCTGGTGGTGCTGGGCGCCTTCCTGTTCCTGTCGGGTATCGGCAGCGTCAGGCTCTTTGACTGGGACGAAATCAATTTTGCCGAAAGCGCCCGCGAAATGCTGGTCACCGGCGATTGGTTCAACGTCCAAATCAATTTCCAGTCGTTCTGGGAGAAACCGCCGCTGTTCATCTGGATGCAGGCCCTGAGCATGAAGGTGTTCGGCGTGGGCGAATTCGCCGCCCGCTTCCCCAATGCCATCATGGGCATCATCACCCTCGTTACCCTGTTCCACTGCGGCCTCCGGAGCGAGAACGGGCGTTTCGGCCTCCTCTGGGCAGGCCTGTACGCCATTTCCTTCTTCCCTTTCTTCTACTTCAAGTCCGGCATCATCGACCCCTGGTTCAACTACTTCATCTTCCTGGGCATCTATTTCTTTTCCCGTTATGCCGACGAAGAAAAAACCTTCCAGGCGGCCCTGAGCGGCCTGTTCACAGGGCTGGCGGTGCTTACGAAGGGGCCGGTAGGCTTCCTCATTTTCGCCCTCACCTTCCTGGTGTGGCTGGCCGTGAGGAAGTTCCGGCTCCGGTTTCGTTGGGGGGACGTCCTGGTGTATCTGGCCATGCTGGCCCTCGCTGGCGGCGCCTGGTTCATCGTGCTGGCCGCCACTGGGCACGCAGAGGTCATCCAGGACTTCCTGGTATACCAGGTACGCCTGTTCCAGACGCAGGACGCCGGACATGGCGGATTCCCGCTATATCACTTCGTCGTGCTGTTTTTCGGCGTAACCCCGGCCTCCGTCCTGGCCATCTCCACCTTCCGCCGGAGCATCCTGGCCCAGGAACCCGAGAGCCGCAACAAGGGCCTGTTCCGCTGGATGATGGTGTCGTTCTGGGTGGTGCTCATCCTTTTCAGCATCGTCCGCACCAAGATCATCCACTACTCCTCCTTCTGCTGGTTCCCGCTCACCTACCTGGCTGCCTGGGCCGCTTCCCGGATGATGGACGGCCAGCTGCGTTTCACCGCCTGGCACAAGACCGGCCTGATAGGCATTGCAGCCGGCTACGGCCTCTTTTTCACCGCGTTCACGCTGCTGGACCGCTTCAAGCAGTACATCATCCCCTATGTAAACGACCCCTTTGCCGTGAGCTGCATGGAAGCCGAAGCCACCTGGCGGGGCTTCGAACCCGTGATCGGCATCCTGCTCTTGGGAACCACCATCTGGTTCTGCGTGCTCTTCGGCCGGCGCCAGCAGCTGCGCAGTTTCCTGCCCCTGGCCGCCGGAAACCTCATTTTCGGCCTCACGGCCCTGTTCTGCGCCGTCCCCGAGGCCGAGAAATACAGCCAGGCATCGGCCGTAGACTTTTACGTAGAGCGGCAGGGCGAAGACTGCTACGTGCAGCCCGCCTATTTCAAGAGCTATGCGCAGTATTTCTACACCCATCGGCAGCCGGAAAACCGCTGCGAAGACTTCGAATGGCTGGCCACCGGCCCCATCGACAAGCCCTGCTATTTCGTGGTGAAAGACATCCCCGAAGACGTAGAACGCCTGCGCACGGAAGTTCCCGAGGCACAGGTACTATACCGCCGCTCCGGCTTCTGGTTCTTCCTGCGGCCGGTGCCTCCGGATTCCGACGTGACCGCCGCGGCTCCTGACAACGTATAACGCGAAAAACGCCCAAAAGTGCGTTACAGGTCGCATGCCGATGCAACGTGTTACGCGAAAAACGCGGAAAAGTGCGTTACAGGGTGCATGCCGATGCAACGTGTAACGCGAAAAACGCCCGAAAGTGCGTAATACGCCGCGAGGCATGGCATGGTAGGGCCAGGCCGTGCTAGAATGCGTAAACGACAATATAGAATAGCATGACGGCGCTGGTGATGAGCTTGGCGCCGGTGCCGAAGATGAAGCCCAGGAAGGCCCCGAAAGCCGATTTCAACGAGCCCACGCCGTCGCGGCCGCCCAAGACCAGTTCGGCCACGAAAGCCCCCAGCAAAGACCCGAAAATCATGCCGATGGGCGGATAGATGAGCCCCAGGAACAGGCCTGCGATGGCTCCCCAGCCGCCATATTTGCTGCCGCCCGTCACTTTGGTGAACCAGGCCGGGACGATGTAGTCCAGGATACTGACCGCAATCACGATACCCAGCCACACCAGGAGCAAAGTGGTGCCCAGGGGCTCCCCGGCCGCATTGGCGCCGCCGCCCCAAATGTACAGGGCCAGCATGCCCAGCCAGCTCAGGGGAGGGCCGGGAAGACCGGGCGCAATACTGCCGATGATACCCACTACACCCAGCACGATGGCCAGGATTCCGATAAATGTTTCCATGGCATAAAAATAATCACTATATTTGAGCAATCAAAAAACGCACCATTGTATGTCCCAGAAACTCACCTACCCGGGGTTTTCCGTGGTTTTTATCCAGACTTTTTCCGTGCATCATACCAAGGAGTTCATCCTGCCGGAAATGGCTTTGGCCCAGATGAACAAAGAGTACAAGGATTTTGACGAAGACCGCGGCGTGTCTATAGAGAAGGCCGATGCCCTCAAGGTCCCCATCGCCTGGGTCGAGCGTGATATCGAGAATCAGATTTTCGTACTGCCGGACAAAAGCCCGCTGGAAGCCCCGGCCAAGGTGCGGAAATGTCTGTTTGGAAAAAAGCGCCGCATCCCTATGAAGGGGAATGTGCGCCGATACAGCCTCCGGGGCTTCGACTTTACCATGCCCATTAATCCCGCACCGGGCGAATCCATCTATGCGGCCACCCTCAAGGGCCACTGTAATGTGGAGATGAACCTGTTCTTCGGCCATACGGTGAGCATCACGTATCGTTTCCTTTTCGACGGCCATGCCTGCCAGCTCTCCCGTCCCGTCACCACGGACCACATCATCGCTTTCCTGAGCAACTGGCTCAGCGCGGAATTCTGGTCTCCGGAAGAAGGCGGCGAGAAAACCAGCATCGACTACCAGACCCATTTTGCGGTAGATGCCATCTGGCTGGATGCCGATGGTAATCCGCTGGATGCGCCGGAGTCCATTCCCAACCTGGGCACCGGGCGCAGCTTCGACGGCGTGGCCCTGCGGTATAAGAATTTCATCTATCGGCACTGTTCCCAGTTCAAGAAGGACACCCCGCTAGGCGAGCGCCGCAGAATCACCCGGCGTTGGAACAGGATGCCTTTCACCGTAGACAATGACCTTCATTACGCCATGGTGGACGTGTGGGAAAACATCCAGCACATTGAACCCGACGGCACAGACCTCTTTGCGACAGACCGCCCGAATCCGCTCACGGAGGCCCAGATCATCGACCATATCCGGGAAGAGCACAAGAACGAGCTCATCGGCCTGCTGTCCCTGTATCCGGAAGAATGGCCCTACCGGGACCCGGCCGCCTACGACGAAGTGTGCGGGGAAAACATCGCCATCGATACGGACGACCTGGTGCTGGCCGGCAGCAGCCTGTGCGTGGTCATCGGCACCTATGGCCGGCGCGGGGCCGGGGAAGAGGGCGTGGACTGGGTGAAACATCTGAAGGAACGCGCCCATTACCACGTTTCCTGGGCGGAATACCTCCTGATCCTGCAGATGATCCTGGCCAAGAAATATGTTATCGGCCTGGCTTCGGACACCGTGGTCCTCTCCACACTCAATGCGGAGAAAAAGTCCTCCCAGGACCTGATCGGGGAAAATGCAAAACTGTCCATGCGCCTGACCAGGATGGTCACCCAGCTGGACGTGGTGAAGTATTCCAAATATCCTTCCCACAAGGTGATGTTCGACCGCACCACCGCCCGCCTGGGCCTGAACGAGGATTACGAGCGCCTGGAAAGCCTGATGGAAAACGTGGACAGCGGCCTGCACAACCTGTCGGACTACAAGTCCATGCGCAGCGAGTTCCTCCTGAACATCATCCTGGCCATCATTTCCGTGGCCTCCACCTTCGAACTGTTCTTCCAGGAAGACGAAATGCCTTTCCTCACCTACTTCGGATTCGAAAGCAACCGCCTCTCTGCCATTGTGCTGGCCGCGGTTGCCGGCGTCACCATATTTGCCCTGCTGCTGGTGCTCACCAATTCCATCAGGAGCATTTGGGAGAGAATTAAATCACTATTTAGCTATGAAGATTGAGTTTGCCACTGTGCAAGACGCTCCGGCGCTTGCCGATATTTTCTTTTCTCATCTTGCCGCCCACCCGGAATACATCTCCCACGG
>CACZUR010000027.1 GCA_902784435.1 uncultured Bacteroidia bacterium
TCTTCCCAAAGCCCTTCAAAAAGCAGGAGAATCCTTTAAGTAAACTATAAAACACGAATGAAACGAATCTTTTCTACCCTTGTCCTCGGCCTGGCCCTTCTCGCCGCCTGTGCTCCCAAGAATCCGGTCCTGACCGTTTCCGGCGGACGGATCCAGGGCGTTCTCACCGACTCTTCCCAGGTTAGAGTTTACAAAGGCATCCCGTATGCGGCTCCGCCGGTGGGCGACCTCCGCTGGCAGGCCCCGCAGCCGGTTCCGGCCTGGGACGGGGTGAAAGTATGCGATACCTTCGGCCCTATCGCCTGGCAGCCCGGCAATGCCCCCGGCACCTTTTACGGCGATGAATTCTACTGGGAGGGGACCCCTGAGCAAAGCGAAGACTGCCTGTACCTGAACGTTTGGGCGCCGGCGGCCACCGTGGGCAAGACGGACGCGAAACTGCCCGTGGCGATGTGGATCCATGGCGGGGCCTATATGAACGGCTATGGCTATGAGGTGACGATGGACGGCGATGCGTGGGCGCGCCGCGGGGTCATCCTGGTGACGATCAATTACCGGCTTGGCACCTTCGGATTCCTCTCGCATCCGGACCTGACGGCCGAACAGGGACAGTCCGGAAACTACGGAACGATGGACCAGATCGCCGCCCTGCAGTGGATCCGCGACAACATCGGCCAGTTCGGCGGGGACCCTGACAATATCACTATCTTCGGCCAGAGTGCCGGCGCGATGAGCGTCAAGACGCTGCTGATTTCCCCGCTCTCCAAGGACCTCATGGCAAAGGCCATCATCCAGAGCGGCGGCGGGCTGGACGTCCGTGCCCTTTCTCCGGACAACCGGATTCCCCAGTCGTTCTATGATGCTCAGGGCAAAGCCGTGATGGACTACGCCGGCTTCCCCGACCTGAAGTCCATGCGCGCCGCCTCCGCCCAGGAGATTTTCGACGCCTCCGCAAAGTACCAGGCGGACGGAAAGGGCTTTGTCATGTTCTCCCCGCATAATGACGGAAAGGTCCTCGTACAGGACTTCGACCATACCCTGTACAGCGGTTCCATCGCCCGGATCCCCGTGATGATCGGTTATAACAAGGACGACATGGGCATGCTGGCCGGCGCCTCCGTGGACCGCTTCTGCGCCGTCCGCGATTCCCTGGGCTGCACGGTCTACGAATATGAGTTCCTCCGCGACCTTCCGACTGATGAGGCCCACCCGGCATCTGCCGCCGGCGCGTTCCATTCCGCGGAACTGTGGTACATGTTCGGAACCCTCAAGAACAGCTGGCGTCCCTTCACGGAGGCCGATTACGCCCTCTCTGAGGAGATGGTGGATGCCTGGACCGCCTTCTGCTGGGACGGAAATCCCGGCTGGGCGCCGTACCGGCACGACCAGCCGTTCAAGAAGGAATTCAATTTATAACCGGATCCTTTTCTTCAGCCGGATATCTTCCGAAGAAGCGCCGATCATGATCTTTGTACGGCCTCTCCGGAAGCCGAAGGCATGCTTTGCGCTGTCCCAAAGTTTCAGGTCATCGGCCCGGAAATGGCTCGTCTGGGCTGCGAATGTCCGGAGCCCGGCTACTGCTACACCATCGAGCACGGCATCGTGTACTTACGCGGAAAAAGCCTGGCCGAGAGGGCCAGGCTCCTGATTTCCATTGCGCATCCCGATGACCGGGAGGAGTTGGAGAAAGCCGCTTGCAAGCGCTTCGGCTACAGTTTCCTTCGTTTGAAACCTTAACCAAGGAATCCTAAGAGGATACCCGCAGCCACTGCAGAACCAATCACGCCGGCCGCAGCTCCAGGGTCATGTATTCCGTATAGGCCAGGCCGCTCTCGTTGCCGGGGATGCTGGCCCACATCTGCGCCGGAGCATTGGACATATCCCGCACAGGCACGAGGCCTAGTCTGGAGATGGCCGAAGTGGTAGCGTGCTCATCCGTAGAGAAAACGTTCAGGTGGCATCGGACAGTGGTCATCTGCTCGACGGAGGCTTTCTCCAGGTATTCGTTAATCTCTTCGGCGTACTTGCGGTTCTGGGCGTTTCGGAGGCTCATACTCTGCATCTGGCGGCGCTTGCTGTCCAGCTTACCGTGCAGATCCTGCATAGGCTCTTTTACACAGAACCAGTTCACCACGTGCTCGCATGGGAGCCGGTCTCCCAGCTCGTGCAGATAGGAAAGCGCCACGGTAGAATGCTCCGTGCTCAGTTCCGGTACCCGCCTGCAGGATGACACTTCACCGGGCAACTGGTCCAGGTCCGAAAGGAGGTGACAAACCACCCGCTTCCCGCCCTTCACCACGGCCCCGGCCCTGGTCTCCTCCAGCAGGAACCCATTCTTCTCCAGCGTCCTGCCGATGCCGACGTAGATAAGGAAAAAGGTACTTGCTTGTCTGTCTGTTTAGTCTCCGGCAGAGCTACTTCCCAACTGTTCGGTTTTTGTACATTTTTCTCAAACGGATATAATAAGTAGTAGTTGTCACCAACTACTATAATGCTTTTTGGTATAAAAGAATGGGAAGGTAACCGTCAGTCACCTTCCCATATTCTTGTTATAGGGTGTTAATGTTATAACGTTAACAACTCAACAACAATAATGATTCGTTTGATTATCAGCGCATTGCCGTTAAAGCTTTTTGTTACTCTTAACACTTTGTTTGCTACTTGGCAATGGGAGATTGTTGGCTTTCGCATACGCCATAATCCTTGTTCGAATTGTTCCATAGGAGGAGGGAGTACCGGGAGGCAGCAGACGTTTGACAATCCTTTCTACATCCCGGTATGATTGGTTCTGCTCTACGTATAACTTATAGAGCGCTTGAGGGTCCATAGGGTCCTGAGCGGTGCTGCCGGCAGCGGTACTACAGCTGACGCCTTCAATATGCATTTGCTCGGCCTGGTGGTTAACTTCCCTGCGGCGGTTGTGGTCTTTGGCAAAGAGCTTGTGACCGCGCTCCATGCAGTAGTTGGCGATATAAAGAGCAATTTTTACTATACTCTGGCGCTCTGTGTCTTGCTCCTGCTCAGGGAAACCGTATAGCGTAGCTACTACTATGGCACACCTAAAAGCAATTGTTGACATCCTCCCGCACCAGTCCCTTCGGAGATAGTCACGGTTATCACCCTCGTCTGCCATCGCCACTTGCTCCTTCTCCCAGTTTTTAAGGGCGGCTTCCACATAGCCTAGGTCTACGCGGTGCTCCTGGCAAGGGGTGTCCTGTCCGTTACTATCCGTTGTATAGCAGTATTTCTTACGCAGGTCGTCAATTTGGTCTTGGAGCGCACGGTAGTCCTCATCGGACAGTTGCTCCACGTCAAAGTTAAAGTCGCGATCCTCGATTTTGGCCAAAGCAACCCTTGATGCCAGACCATTCTCGTCACCGTTGCCAATGAAACGTCGGACAGCGTCGGGCGTCCCGGTTGCGGTGTAGTTGAAAGATGCGCGAAACTTTCCACAGGGAGAACCATCGTCCTTGTTCTGGTCAATATAACCGTTATCGAATGCCTTGCGGAAGATCTCTGATGGTAACCTTCCCTGCTTACCAAGGTTCGTGTTTAGGGTGTCCAGTTCTTCTTCAAACATATAAAAGGGAATACCTTGGTTTGCGTCAACATATTTGACGTATTTCGCCATTGTTGTATTGGAGCCGATGTTCTGAATAATACCTGTCCCGGCTCTGTTCTTTACGTTGTCGGAGGCAATGATACGAGCGAAACAGTTATTGTAAATTTCCGCAAAATTGCCTTTCCCTTGCCCTGCCTCACCTTCCACTATGACACCCAGAATTGGCCATTGCGTCCTTCCACCGTAAGTGGCGCAGACCCTTGGACAGCCGAGTGCCCCGTACATGGAAATCAGGTGGAGAAGCATTGCATTACGCTGGCCTTCCGGATAAAGTGCAACTATACAGTCCAGCGGATTGGGAAGTTCGGGGAATGGGAAGCGCTCCTTGAACCACGTGGACCAATCGGTATTGTCTTTACCCGGCTCTTTGCCGCCGCCTTCGTTATTATTCTTGTTGTTTGACTCCAGGACGCGGTCTCTTACCTTTTCTGCGGTATCAAAGACGAAGCCGATACCTCTTTCAGCAACCTTTATCCCGGCATATGTTTTGGTGACGCCGGCACCGAGTTGATTCATCATACCTACGGGATCCTCACCGGATGTCTCAAGGGTGAACTGTCCGTACCGCGCTTTTGCATGCCGATGTGCTCTACTTGAGGTGGTGCGTCTTTCCGCAGTCCGCCGGCCACGGCGACTCTGCGGGTATGGTGGCTCTACGGTAGGAGGTAACATCACTCCAGAGCCATTGAAGAGACCCTGGAGCATGTCCGCGATAATGCCCCAAAAGGTGATTTCATTACTGTTTTTTGCCATGACGCTTGTGTGTTGAAGTGTACTCTTGCCGCCTTACCCAATCTTGATAAGCGATGTCGTAATATGCCTGCGCTGTTTGAACGTTACTTTGGTTAGCCTTGCGGTAGGTATACAGCATTGCAAGCGGTCCGAGAATCGCTGCAAGGAAATTGAATGCCGCGCTGCTGGCTTCGAGGATATCCAATGCCTTGTCTAACTTGGAGGGCTTTGCAATTTGTGTGTTTGTTTCCGTCTTGTCCATTGTTGTAGTTAATGTGAGGGCGGGTGGCCGCCCTCACGGGTTAACGATGATACATGCAACTATGCCACCTCCGGTCTTTTGTTACGACGTCGGCGAATACCGGCGCAGATGCCAATGATTCCAGCACTGATGATAGCGCCGCCTACAAGGCCTCCGATGAGGGCTGTCCGCCGAGAGGCATAAGCGTTACATGCCGCTTCGTAGCAGACAAAGTTTGAAACAAGAAGCTTTTCAATGCTTCTATCGTTTAAGACAACCCACTTGTCTCCTTTGGCTTCGGGGGAGTTGAAGCGGTGTCCATTTTCGGTTCGAACGGAACCGAGGAAGGCACCCATGGCATCCTTTGCATCGCGCAAGGTTGGATTCGGTACGTCAACGTACTCGGGGTGTAGTTTTGTAAAATTGGTCATAATATAATTTGTTTAATGGCTCAGCGGGAAAACCCACCAAGGCCGGTTTGTACTCGTATTATTTAAGGTTGTTTCTATTTGCTCGTGTGTGGGCATCGCGGAAGGCCAGAATCTCGCTACGATAGTACATGGCCTTCTTGGGGCCGACCATGACGACGGTGAAGTATTTCCCGTCACGATAACGCTGCATGGTTCTGGAGCTGCACCCCAATATTCGGCAGGCGTCCGTTGTCCCTATGAGGTCGTTTTCCTCGCGCGCATTATTAGAGGTAAATCCACACTTCATCATTTGGGAAACAGTCTCTTGTACAGTCCGCTGGAGCAGGTCTTCCAGATCCGTCTCGGTCATCGTAATTATTTTTACTTCGCTCATCTCCAATTAGCATTTTTGACGATGCAAAAATAAAAAAGGATTATTGCCAAAACAATTATTTTCGGCGTATTAAATAATTAATTATCAATATGTTATGCCAAACCCTACGGCGCCCTACACAACCTTATATAACCCTATAACACAACAAAAAACCACGCCTTTTCAGACGTGGTTAGATGATGAAAAACACCTCAGGTTATGACGACATACCGCTTGGTTTCAGCGCCTTGTCAATTATGTCAAGAAACCCTTCAATCTTCTTTTCCTGCGAGTGACTATGATCTATAGATTTGTTCTTCCCCCAGCAGTATAGAGAGTTCTTTCCGATATCAAGGTTTTTTTTGCTTTTCGTGAAAAACAGCTTCGAGATGGCCTTTTTACTAGGCAAGTCAGCCGCAGGCTTATTCCTTTCAACTCTGTAGAGGGCTTCCACAAAATACTGTACTCCCCGCTCACCGTCGTCGTCTATCCATTCGATTTTGTTGTACGTAACGGGCTGACTAGGTTGCTGCGGTGAAGGTGATGGACAGCGGAAAAGGCCGGCGATGTTTTCATATGTGGTCACATAGAAATTGTTATTCATTTTTTCGAAAAGCCGTTTAAACGCTTCTTCTCCGGCATCGCCAACAAATCTCGGAGGACGGCGAACTTGAGAGCCAGCCGGAAGATTATGATTGGTTTCAACCGCTTCGACCTGTGGTTCAGAATCAATTCTAATATCTAAGGGGGGATCAGAGAGATGCGGTCTCACAGTTTCAGAGTCCCTATCCAGCATTATAATTTCTTGTCTAATCTGTTCCGCCTGCTCTGCATCACCCCAGGGATATGTCGGCCATACATAATATGATAGTGTGTACCAGATGTCGCTCTCATCATTGTCAAGCACGGGGAAGGACGGGTGGAGAAAGAAGTTCTCATGGATAGACTGAAGGGTGTCCTTGAGTTTATCCAGGTCGGCAATTTCCGAAAGAGGCAATGACTTCTCCCAAGCTGTTATTTCCTGCGCACAACTAACGGCGTTACTCTTCTCAGAGGAAAGAAGAGTGATTAACTCTGTAGAATTACCTGAACATACAGCCTGGTAAACCGACAGGCTTTCCGTAATGCGCGAAAGGATGGATAGTAGTTTAGACGCAAGAAACCTATCGGCAGAATAAAGATTAAGTAGATATTGTGCTTGATCGCCAGGGGAAAGGAGTCTTGAGTCGTACGCCTCCGCAAGCTCTCTCGGTCCAGACCAGTCTCTCGTCATGTATTTGTAAATAGTGTATTGGACGATTGCGTGAGGTACAATATAACCAGTTGCACCCATAATATACCTTTCTGATAGAGTAATTAATTTCTGAAGGACTTGTTTCCTGGTGGGGAACAAGTCCTTCACACTATCTTTGCCACCCGCGGCAGACGTCCGTATTGCAGGCACCCTCTTGCCGAAAGCATAGCGGTTTCGAGCAATTTTCCTATCAAAGTTTGACAGTGTGTCCGTTGCATTGTCCTGTTTCGGTTGCCAGCTGAAATACCGTCCATACCATACTTCACAATTCTCACTTATTATTTGGACCCTGTTCAGCTCTTCCCGCAAAATGGTCAAGCGGTCGCCGTATGCCTCCTCAACAGCATGGCGAAAATCAACGATATCTTGTTCTCGCGTGTCCATATTATATGTTCTTTGTGTGTTCCTTAACTATTACCTCCAACTCTTCCACTTGCAGTTTTGCTAATCGGTCAAGCAGTTCCTTTTTGCGCATCATTTCCGGCGCCAGCGGCTTAAATATCTCCTTCAGCGCTTCATCGCGCGCGTCAGTGGAGAACCGGCCCATGTATTTTTCCGTTGTGCTGATATTGCTGTGCATCATCAGTCCCTGCAGTAGCGAGTTGTCCGTGTGGACCTCCTTGGCCAAGCGTGCGAACGTGTGTCGCGCAATATGAGTTGACAGTGGCTTCGTTATGCCAGCCATGTCGCGGATTTTACGGAGACCATTGTTTACATGGGCTTCTTTACTACTTACGGTCTGTTTGAACTTCAGTTTCATATCCCCGGAGAGGAGGTCAAAATCCCGGATAGACTTCACTTCCTGCCACAATTCCGCATATTTTCCTGTCTTCATGTAGGGGAATATGAAGTCGTCAGGGCTGGCGCCATCTGCCCTATAAAGGTCAAGAATCTCTATTGCTGGAGGAATCAGCGGGAGGTCTTGAATCTTGTGGTTCTTGCTCATCTGGTAGTGGAGACGATTGTCTTCCGTGATATTGTTCCATCTAAGGCAGAGGACGTCACCTATGCGAATTCCGGCGCAGTACATTGCAAAGAGGAAGAAATTACGACTATGCCACTCTCCGGTTCCTTTAACGAGCTCCAGGTGAACGATACGCTGCACTTCCTCAAGAGACAGTTCCTCGCGGTCGGTCTTCACAGTCTTGATGCGGTACGTATTGAATGGATTCTCCTCATGCTTTATGACTTTGGCCTTCTCCGCGCTTTCGAAGACTGTATTCATATACTGCAGAATCTTTGCAATATAATTTGGGTGCAGCTTCTTTGCGCCTGTTGTAACGGAATCCGGACGGTCATTGTGAGCCATATACTGCTTGTTGTCCAGAGACTGCATAAAGGCATCAAATTCCGCTATGAATGTATAATCTATTTCCCTAAAGGTAACACTGTAAGGGTCTCGCCCGCGACTTTCCATGAAGGCTATGAATTTCCGGCAGACCTGACTATACTTATTCATGCTTGATAACCGACCGGCAGCGCGACACTCTTGAACTTTTTGTTCAGCAAAAACCAGGAACGACTCCGACTTGGTGCCAAAGCGCAACTCTTCAACAATCTTGTCTGCGCTGGACACGCCCTGCTTTTTCAGCGTGCGGTCTATCTCCCGAGCCTGTTGTAACAGTCCGTCCAACTCCTTCTGCCAACTCTCATACATCTGCTCAGTTGGCTTAATTCTCTGGTTCTTGCTATCCCAGTCGGATTTGCGCTTCAGTACAATAGTGGATTTGTAGCGCCGGTGCTGCCCGTTCTCCGTTATCCTCAGGAAAACGGGATACCCATTAGACTTCTTCTGGATCTCCAAATTGAAGGTAATTCCTTTCCTGCGCTCGATTCGAACCCCTTCTTGGTTATTAGTTTCTGCGTCCATATCAAGCTCCTTTGTCGCAAATATAGGCAAAAACAGGGAATTCAAGGAGTAAAATAGGAGTAAAATAAGCGTTCCTGGAGTAAAATAGCTGAAAAATTCGCGTCTATTCGTGTCTTCTCGTGTCTAGATGCATCAAGCAAGAAAACGGCAACAGGGGAGCTGAGGGGCAGAAATAAAAAGAAAAGAGGCGCCATTTCTGGTGCCTCTTGGAGCGGAAAACGAGACTCGAACTCGCGACCCCGACCTTGGCAAGGTCGTGCTCTACCAACTGAGCTATTTCCGCAGTATTTTAGAGAACTTCCCGTTGAACGGGACTGCAAAGTTACAAACAATTTTTGAACCTCCAAATTTTTTGGAAACTTTTTTAATAAAAATGTAAAAAAACGATTCTTGACTGGCAGATGGACCGTTTTTAACTAAAAATGTGTATATTTGTGAGTTAACTGAAACCACAAAATACATGTTCATATGAAAAAATTTGCAACTATCCTCCTTTGCGGCGCCCTGGTAATGGGTTGTGGTATGTCCAATCTGGGTAAGGGTTCCCTCATCGGCTCCGGCGCAGGTGCCGCCCTGGGTGCCGGTATCGGCTATCTGATTGGCGGTGACGGCCAGGCGGCTGCCATCGGCGCGGCCATCGGTACGGCCGTGGGTGCCGGTACGGGCGCTGTCATCGGCAACAAGATGGACAAGAAGGCAGAAGAACTGGCCAAACTGGAAAACGCCCAGGTGGAAACCGTGACGGATGTGAACGGCCTCAAGGCCATCAAGGTCACCTTCGACAGCGGCATCCTCTTCGACTTTAACAAGAGCACGCTCAAGACTGACGCCAAGGCATCCCTGGACAAGTTCGCAGCAGAGATGGCCGACATGCACGACACCAACATCAACGTGTACGGCCACACGGACAACGTGGGCACCGCCGCCGCCAACAAGAAGGTCTCCAACCAGCGCGCCAACATGGTGGCCAGCTACCTGGAGAAGAAAGGTATCGACAAAAACCGCATCGTGGCCGAAGGCCTGTCCTTCGACTTCCCGGTGGCCGATAACGAAACCGCGGAAGGCCGCGCCCAGAACCGTCGCGTAGAGATTTACATCTCTGCCAACGAGGACATGGTGAAGGCCGCCGAGCAGGGCCAGCTGAATTAAGCGACACCCTGTGTTGTCTTTTTCTCAGACCCGTGTCATGATGCGCAGACTGTTCCCGTGCCTGGTGGCACTTGAGCTGCTTGCGCATCCGCTTGCAGCCCAGGACAAGGCTGTAGACGTGCTCGTATTGTCTTCCCATTCCGCCTCCAGCGAATGGCAGCACATCATGACGCCCCCCATGGACACGCTGGCCCAGGAAAGGCCGGATCTGAACATCGTTTTTTCCCACCTGCCCTTCATCTCCTACGACAGTGTCCAGTCGCTGGAGCATGACCGGGACAGCGTTCTGGATTTGCATGCACTTCCGCCCAGGCTGGTCATCCTGCTGGGCGGAAGCTGCTTCAGTTTTGCCCCGCACCTGCAGGAGCGCTGGCCGGGTATTCCCATGCTCCTGGTCGGGGAACAAGACTACTACTGCGACCTGGACTATACCCTGCACGGTCCCGGAAGCCCGTCGGCCAACCGCTATCCCATTGCCGCCCTGAAGGAAAAAGGGCTCAACCTTTCGCTGGTGTGTGCTCCGCCCCTGGTCCGCCGGACCCTGGAAATGATCCTGAGGGTGCAGCCCCAGCTGGAAAAACTCATCTTCGTGGCCGGGGAGAACTACCTCAGCAAGGAGCGCCAGTGGCGCCTGGAACAACTGCTGCGGGAGCGCTATCCCCAGCTTTCCTACCAGGCCATCACATCGGCCGATGCCACCACGGACCAGCTCCTTACCATCCTGGAGCAGGAACGTGGCCCCAAGACCGCCGTATACTTCGGGTCCTGGCTGGTGCGGGAAGGGTATTGGCAAAGCTATTCTACCCGCCACAATACCGTGTCGCTCATCGAGCACATCACCCCGGTGTATACCCTGTTTGCCAACGACCTGGAAAAGCATCCCTACGTAGTGGGCTTCTACAGCTATTCCCAGGCAGAGTATAACCGGACTGTCCGGCAGCGCATCCTGGATGTGCTGGACCTGGGTATCGAACCCCGGGAAATACCCTTCTCCTACATGCAGACCGGTATCCCCACGCTCAACTACCGGGCCATGGAGCACTTTGACCTGGATCCGGCGCTCATTCCCCGGGATGCTGTGGTTTTCAACAGGCCGCAGACCCTCTGG
The DNA here is from genome assembly GCA_902784435.1 of uncultured Bacteroidia bacterium. GTDB lineage: Bacteria > Bacteroidota > Bacteroidia > Bacteroidales > UBA932 > Cryptobacteroides. The sequence goes on from CACZUR010000027.1 coordinate 10,800, forward strand.
GAGGCGCACAAGGGGCAGATCATGTGGCTGTGCTTGATCCTGCTGCTGGGTATGGGGGCCTACACCCTCTTTGTCATGGGCCGCAGCCTCCGTTCCCTGAGGCAGGGCCGGATCATGGCAGAAAATGCCAGCAAGATGAAGACGGCCTTCATCCAGAACATGAGCCACGAAGTGCGCACGCCCCTGAACGCCATTACGGGCTTTTCCCAGCTCCTGTGCATGCCGGACGGCTATATTTCGGACGACGAAAAGGCCGAATACCTGAGTTACATCATGAACAACTCCCAGCTGCTCACCGTATTGGTGAACGACATGCTGGACATCGCCGACATGGAGAATGGCCGCTATGCCATCCATGAAACGCCCACCAACCTGAACGAAGTGGCACGGCTGGCCATCAAGGCCGTCGAGTACCGCATACCTGCCGGAGTGAACCTGATCCGTAAGCCCGGCATTCCGGAGGATGCCCTGTATGTGACAGACGGCATGCGTGTACAGCAAATCCTCATCAACTTCCTCACCAACGCCGGCAAGTACGGCAACGGAACAGACATCGTTATCGGCAGTTCCCTGACGGAAACCCCCGGCTACGTTACTTTCTATGTGGCAGACCATGGCCCCGGCGTGCCCGTGGAAGAGGCCGAAAGCATCTTCGAGCGCTTCATCAAGCTGGATCACACCAAGCAGGGCGCCGGCCTGGGACTGAGCATCTGCCGGATGGTAGCCCAATCCATGCAGGGAAAGGTCTGGCTGGACACCGGCTATACGGAAGGCGCCCGTTTCATACTGGCCATTCCGGCAAAAGAGGCGTAGCCTTAGAAATTAAAAACAACAGATATGAGAAGATTCCTTGCCCTTGCGGCCCTTCTTACGGTTCTCGGAACCGTGGCCGCGGCCCAGCAGAAAGTGACAGAGGCTAATTACGAACAGGCTTCCCGCTTTACGGCCAAGCACCTGCGCAGCATGGTGCACTCCACCCAGATCCGTCCCAACTGGTTCCGGGATTCGGATAAGTTCTGGTACAGCTGGACCACCCCCAAGGGCACCAAATACTACATCGTAGACCCTTCTACGGGTGCCAAGCAGGAAATCTTTGACATGGAAGCACTGGCGCGCCAGCTTTCCGAGATTACCCGGGACCCGTACGACGCCCAGCACATTCCGCTGGATCTGGAACTCAAGGAAGACAAAACCTTCCAGTGGGACATGGAAACGAAGCAGGAAAAGCGGGACAGCGCCGGCAATACCACCGGCAAGTTCGTGAAGTACCGTTTCTACTGGGACATCGCCTCCAAAAAGCTCAGCTGGGACACGGAAGAGCATGAGGAGGAATACCCCAACTGGGCCAATGTGAGCCCGGACGGCAGCCTGGGCATTTATGTGAAAAACCACAACCTGTGGGTGATGGACCGCGAAAACCTGAAAAAGGCGGCCAAAGACCCCAAGGACAGCACCCTGGTGGAACGCCGCATCACCACGGACGGCACCAAGGACCACTCCTGGCTGTCGGACAACTATAGCGGAGACACGGAGGCCGACAGCACCGCCCGCAAGTTCGCCCGCCTGAGTTGGGCGCCGGACGGAAAGCACTTCGCCCTCCTGCGCTGGGACATGAGCCCCGTGAAGGAATTCTGGGTCATCAATTCCGTGGCCAAGCCCCGCCCCAAGCTGGAGACCTACCACTACCAGATGCCCGGCGAACCCGGCCCCAAGGGAGAGCTGGTGGTCATGGAACCGGACGGAAAGTACAAGACCATCCCCTGGGTGGCTTTCAAGGACCAGGACGGCGACATCCTGCAGGCCGATGCCACGCCCCAGCAGCACTACGAAGACTTCTACAGCACCCGCTGGCTGGGCGGAAACGACCATTTCTTCCTCATCCGCCGCAGCCGTGACCTCAAGCGCACGGACCTGTGCCGCGTAGACCTCCAGGCCGACAGCACCAAAACCCTGGTGGCCGAGCGCCTGAACACCTACGTGGAAGTCCGGGAGCCCAAGTTCCTCCCGAACGGAGACTTCGTGTGGTGGAGCGAGCGCAACGGCTGGGCCAACCTGTATCTGTACGGCCCGGACGGGAAGCTCAAGAAAGCCCTCACGGAAGGCTCCTTCCACATCGAGGATGTCCTGGGCGTCACCCCTTCGTACCTGGTGGTGAGCGCCTGCGGCGTGAACCCGGACGAGAATCCCTACCAGATGCACAACTACAGGCTTCCGCTCGCGGGCGGCTCCCTGACGCAACTGGACATGGACGACATGGACGTTCTGGCCACCGCCTCCTATAGCGGCAAATACATCGTGGCCAACTATTCCCGCGTAGACTATAAGCCCGCCGTGATGCTGGTGAATACCGCCACCGGCAAGCGCACGGACCTGGAAGAGGCCGACTTCTCCCTGCTCCTGGCCGCCGGCTATAAGTTCCCGGAACGCTTCAAGGTAAAGGCGGCCGACGGCATCACGGACCTGTGGGGAGAAATGAACAAGCCCTACGACTTCGACTCCACCAAGGTCTACGCCATCGCCGACTATGTGTATCCCGGCCCGCAGGTAGAGGCCAACGACATATCCTGGCGCTACAACCTGCGCACGGACCGCCTGGCCCAGCTGGGCATGATTGTCATTTCCGTAGGCAACCGCGGCGGCCATCCCAACCGTTCCAAATGGTACCACAACTACGGTTACGGCAACCTGCGCGACTACGGCCTGGAAGACCAGAAATACGCCATCCAGCAGCTGGCGGCCCGCCACAAGTGGATTGACGCCAGCCGCGTGGGCATCCACGGCCATTCCGGCGGCGGCTTCATGAGCACCGCGGCCCTCCTCAAGTACAACGACTTTTTCAAGGTGGCCGTATCCTGCGCCGGCAACCACGACAACAGCATCTACAACCGCTGGTGGAGCGAACAGCACCACGGCATCCAGGAAAAAGTGTCCAAGGGAGACACCTCCTTCGTGTACCACGTAGACACCAACCAGGAGATGGCCGAACGCCTGAAAGGGCACCTGCTGCTGGTCACCGGGGACCAGGACAACAACGTGAACCCGGCCAACACCATCCGCGTGGTAAACGCCCTTATCAAAGCCAACAAGCGCTTTGACATGCTGGTGCTGCCCGGCCAGCGCCACGGCTTCGGCAGTATGAACGAATACTTCTTCTGGAAAATGGCCGATTACTATTCCCGCCACCTGATGGGAGACCGCCGGGAGCGTCCGGTGGATGTGATCGAACTCAACAACGACTAGCGATGAAAAAGTGGTTTCCGCTGCTGGCGCTCCTTGTCCTGGCCGCCTGCAACAACAGTTTCAAAACCGCCACCTACGAGGACGTCCTGGAGCTTCCCCTGCCGGGCTCGGACCAGGATACCCTGTTTTTCAGCATCGTCCTGGACTATGTGACCGGCGGGGTGGGCGAAGAAGCCCGGCAGAAGATGAACGACGCCATTGTCTCCAACGCCTTCGACCTGGAAGAGGCAGACCCTGTCCTGGAGCAGATTGCCGTGCGCTACCGGGAGAACCTCATTGACGAATACCTGAGGGAAAACGAGGAACTGGTGGGCGGCACCTCCGTCCTCAGCTGGGCCGACGAGCTCACGGGCACCTTCGGCGAGGACTATCAGGGGTGGCGCAACTACACCATCAACTATTACAGTTTCCGGGGCGGCGCCCACGGCTACACCAGCACCACGCCGCTGGTCTTTGACAGCAAAACCGGAGAGCTGGTCCTGGAGGCAGACCTTTTCCGGGACGGCTACGAAGAGCCGCTGTCGGAGCTCATGCGGAAGAAAGTGACGGAATTCCTCAAAGGGGAGGACGAAAGCCTCCTGAGCCTGGTAGAAATGTCTTACGTAGAGCCCAACGAGAATTTTTCCGTGGGCCCGGACGGCGTGCAGTGGCTTTTCCAGGCCGACGAAATCTGGCCGCATGCCTTCGGCCCCCTCACGGTCACGCTCTCCTGGGACGAACTGGCCCCTTTCCTGAAAAAATAGCACGGATATGAAAACGCAATGGGTAGTTACTGAAATAGACGGAAAAGTGGCATCCATTGCCACCGACTACCGCCATCTGGCCCACATCGGCGCGGAAGTGGCCGCCCTGCCGGTCCGGGAAGTGGGCTCCGTGGGCACCCGCAAGATCTGCACGGAAGAACTGCTGGAAATGGCCCGCTTCCTCTCTTGGGAAGACCTCCGGCTTTTTGGCACGGAGTTCCAGCTCAAAGTGTGGAAAACCCTCTTTGACCTGCCCCGCAGGCTGTACAGTTATTCGGAAGTGGCCGCCCTGGCCGGTAATCCGCAGGGGGTACGTCCCGTGGCGCACGTGGTCGCCATCAACCCGGTGGCCTATGTGATTCCCTGCCATCTGGTCATTCCCAAGGAATCCCTGGACAAGGCCCGCGAAATCCGTTCCACGGCAGAAAAAGCCACCCTGTTCAAGGGAACGGACCTGTACCTGCTGGACAGCCTGGACGTGGGCGCCTATGCCTACGGCTCGGAGCTCAAACGGGAACTGATCAAACTCCAGCTGCAGTGAACCTCCTGGAAGTGTGTTGCGGCGGCTGGGACAGTGTCCGCGCGGCCGTCGAGGGCGGCGCTGTGCGCATCGAACTGTGCAGCCGCCTGGAGGCAGACGGCCTCACGCCCGTGTGGGAAGACCTCCAGACCGCCCGTCGCCTGTATCCGGAACTGCGCATCCACGTGCTGGTGCGGCCCCGGGAAGGGGATTTCGTGTATTCGCCGCAGGAACTGCTGGAAATCATGGCCCAGATGGACCGCGCGCGGGAACTGGGGGCCGACGCCCTGGTCATCGGCTGCCTTACCCCGGAGGGAGACGTAGACACAGATGCCCTGGCCCGCCTCATGCCCTACGCCGGCGGCCTGCCCGTTACCTTCCACCGGGCTTTCGACCGCTGCCGGAATCCTTTTCAGGCGCTGGAAGACATCATCGCAGCCGGCTGCCGGCGCATCCTCACCAGCGGACAGGCAACCACCGCCCTGGAGGGGGCAGACCTGATCCGGGCCCTGCAGGAGCGCGCTGCCGGCCGCATCCTCCTCCTTCCCGGCGGGGGCGTGACGCCGGAAAATGCCGCCCTCATCCTCCGGCGCACCGGCTGCACGGAAATACACGCATCTGCCTCCGGACAGGGGCTGTACGGAGGCAGGGTTACATCGGCCCAAAAAGTGGCCGCTATTCTGAAGGCAATTACTTAGTGCCGAAGATGCGGTCGCCGGCATCGCCCAGTCCGGGTACGATATAGGCGTTTTCGTTCAGGCGCTCGTCAATGGCCGCCACATAGATATCTACGTCCGGATGCTCCCGCTGCACGCGGGCCACGCCTTCCGGAGCACCCACCAGGCACATGAGGCGGATGTTCTGGCAGCCACGTTCCTTGAGCATGGCCAGGGCGTCACAGGCGCTGCCGCCGGTGGCCAGCATGGGGTCCGTGACAATGACCAGGCGGTCGTGGATGTCTTCCGGAAGCTTGCAGAAGTACACCACAGGGTCGTGGGTCTGCTCATTTCTGTACAGGCCGATATGACCCACCTTGGCCACGGGAACCAGCGTAAGCAGGCCGTCTACCATGCCCATGCCGGCGCGCAGGATGGGGACGATGGCCAGCTTGCGGCCCGCCACCGTCTTGGCGGTCATCTTGCAGATGGGCGTTTCGATTTCCACGTCCATCAGGGGAAGGTCGCGGGTGACCTCGTATCCCATCAGGAGGGCAATTTCTTTCAGGAGTTCGCGGAAATCTTTGGAACCGGTTTCCTTTTTACGCATGATGGTCAGCTTGTGCTGGATCATGGGGTGGTTGATGACGTGCACTTGGCTCATAGAAGAATCAGGTTATGTTTTTTAATCATACAAAGATAGTCAATCTTTTCCAGATTGCGCACTAAAAACGGCAGGTTCCCGTTTTCAGGCCTTTTCCTTTGACGGTGAGGATGACGGGGCCGCCGCCGGTCCTGCGTACAATGGCCGATGCCTTGCCGTGGAAGGCGGGCAGTTCTGTGCTGTAGAAGGGAATGTGGGAGGTGGGGTCTCCGGCGTCCGTGGCCACGATGCAGGCATTCCCCTTGACGCTGAAACTCAGGAGGTCGGCGGCGTCCGGAACCAGGTTTCCGGCCTTGTCCAGCACATCCACGCTTACATAGACCAGGTCCTCGCCGGCAAAATCTACGCCGGCCGCCAGCCGGGAAGCCTTCCCGACCGTGCAGACCTTGTCCCGGGCCCATTCGCGGCCGTCCTTGTAGGCCACCACCTCTACGGTGCCGGGCGCATAAACCACGTTATCCCACACCAGGCGGTAGCCTTCCCGGATCTTCCGGCCCTGGGAGACGCCGTTCACGAAAAGTTCGGCCTCGTCGCCGGAGGTATACACATGCACGGGCGTTACCTGCCCTTCCCGGCCGGGCCAGGTCCAGTGCGGAAGGATGTGCGCCAGGGGCGTGTCCGGGGCCCACCGGCTCTGATACAGATAGTAGCGGTCCTTGGGAAAGCCCGCCAGGTCCAGGATGCCGAAGTAGCTGCTGCGGCTGGGCAGCGGGACATCGGCAATGTCCTGGCCCCAGCCGGCCACCATTTTCTTGAAGGCTTCGCGCTCCTCCTCCGTGTGGAAGTTGGTGAGCACCGAAGGGTCCATGTTGAAGGGCGTGGGTTCTCCCAGGTAGTCGTAACCGGTCCAGACAAATTCGCCGGCGCATTCGGGTACCTGGTCTTCGAACTGCCACTCATAGTCCGGCTTGGAAGCCCAGCCTGGGGCGTACAGGTCGTAGGAACTCACCTGGAACGGCGGTTCCATGGTCCAGCCCTTGCCCTTTTCCTGTTCTACCGGGAAACGGTAATAGCCGCGCGTAGAGATGCAGGAGGCCGTTTCTGAGCCGTAGAAAGGCTTCCCGGGGTGCGTGTCCCGGAACTCCCGGTACAGGTGCGGCTTGTAGTTGAAGCCGTACACGTCCAGGGTAGAGGCATACCCCTGCCCTGCCGCCCAGGGATTGTCGTTGCCGGCCGTGCTGGGACGGGTAGGGTCTTCGCGGTGGCAGATGTCCGTGAGCATCTGGGGAATCCACCAGCGGGTGCTGTCGCCCTGTTCCCCGCATTCGTTGCCGACGCTCCAGGCAATGACCGAAGGATGGTTGCGGTCCCGGTGGATCATGGCCACCAGGTCTTTTTCCGCCCATTCCTCGAACAGCGTGGCATAGCCGTTCTCTTTCTTGGGCCAGGTCCAGGTGTCCGTGAGCTCGTCCAGCACCAGGAAGCCCATGCTGTCGCACAGGTCCAGCAGTTCCGGCGCCGGGGGATTGTGGCTGCAGCGGATGGCATTGCAGCCCATTTCCTTGAGCATTTCCAGGCGGCGCACCCAGGCGTCCCGGTTCCAGACGGCGCCCAGTGCGCCGGCGTCGTGGTGCAGGCACACGCCTTTCAGGAACGTCTTCTGGCCGTTCAGGTAAAACCCGTCGGCACGCCACTCTGCGCGGCGGATGCCGAAAGGCGTCTCATAGGTGTCGCGGGTGCCGTCCTCGGCAATGACCACGGTGCGGGCCAGGTACAGGTTGGGCTGCTCCGGGGTCCAGAGGCGGGGGGTCTCCAGCTCGAAGCTCTGGTCCACGGTGCGGCCGTCGTAGATGGCCTCGAAACTGCGGGTATCGGCCACCACGTGTTCCACGATCTGGCCGGGCAGCACCTCTTTGTACAGGATGCGCGTGGCGATGCAGGCAATCTGCGGATGGTCCGTCTTCACGGTCACCCGCTGGTGCACCACCGTGCGGTCCCGGCGCTGACGGGTGGTGATAAAGCTGCCCCAGTGCGCTACGGAGGTCTTTTCCGTGGTGGTGAGCCAGACATTGCGGTAAATGCCGCCGCCGGGGTACCAGCGGGAGCTCTCCGGCTTGTTGTCCAGGCGCACTTCCACCCGGTTGGCGCCTTCTTTCAGGAAGGGGGTCAGGTCCACGGCCCAGGAGGCGTAGCCGTAAGGCCAGCCGCCGGCCTTCTGCCCGTTCACGTATACCTGTGCGTTGGAAAAGGCGCCGTCCACTTCCAGGCGGATCTCTTTTTCCAGCTCCGGGGCCGACACCTCCAGCGTTTTGCTGTAGGAAGCCTGTCCCCACCAGGCCAGTTTGCCGGTTTCTCCGGGGTTTGCTTGCTGGAACGGCTGCTCCACGCCCCAGTCGTGCGGGAGGTCCAGCGTCCGGCTTTCACCGTCTTTGGTAAAGGTCCAGCCCTGGTTCCAGGACACGCGTCCGGCGGGTTGGGCCAGGGCCAGCGAGACGCCCGTCAGGGCGCCCAGGGCGGCCAGTAAGAATCTTCTCATAGTTCGATGGTAATGATTGTGTCGATGGTTTCAGGGCTGGGCAGGGGGAGCGTTATGCTCAGGAAACCGTCTTTGGACAGCGTCCAGGGCAGTTTGGCGGCCCCGAGGGTCACCCGGGCGGGCTTCCCTTTGATGGGCAGCGTGATCACGGCGCGCTGTCCGTCGGAGACCAGGTTCCCGGGTTCCAGGATGTGCAGGTACAGGGTTTTGCCGTTACTTGTAGAAACGCCCCAGGCCTGAGGCGGTATGCCGGTGGCTCCGCAGCCGTTCACCGTATGGCCGTTTTCGGCCATCCAGGCGCCCATTCCCCTCAGGCGTTCCAGGGCCGGCGCCGGCAGCTCGCCACTGGCCTGCGGGCCGATGTTCAGGAGCAGGTTGGCCCCTTTGGCGGCCGCCCGGACCAGCAGATGCACCAGCTGCTTCACGCTCTTGTAGTGCGGGTCGTCTACGCGGTAGCCCCAGGCGCTGTTCATGGTCTCGCAGGTTTCCAGAGGCACTTGCTCCGACACGCCCTGCCCGCCGCTGTAGCCGGACTTGTTCTCTCCGGGAAGGTCCCGTTCAAACATCTGGAAGTCTTCCCCGTCGATGGGGAGGCTGTGGTGGTTGTTGCCCACCAGGCAGGAAGGGTCGATGCCGTGGATCAGGCTGTACAGGCTTTCCAGCTGCCAGGGGAAGTCTTTCTCCCCGTCGTGGTCCCACTTGCCGTCGAACCAGATGGCTTCGGGCCCGTAGGCGAGGAGCTCCCGCAGCTGGGCCTTCTCGAATTCCAGGTAGTGGTTGTAGTTGGCCCGGGAAGGGTCCTTGGCCACGCCGGAGCTGCCCTTGGGATAGTCCGGGCGGATCCAGTCGATGAGCGAATAATAATAATGCATGCGCATCCCGCGCGCGTGAACGGCCTCCGTGAGTTCCTTCAGCGGGTCCCGGCCGAAGGGGGTGGCGTCCACGATGTTGAAGGGAGTCTGGCGGGTGGCATACATGGAAAAGCCGTCGTGGTGGCGGGAGGTCAGGGTCACATAGCCCGCACCGGCCTCCCGGAAGGCATCGGCCCAGGCGGCTGCGTCAAACTGCGCGGGATAAAAGCCCCCTGCCGCCTGTTTGTAGGCGCTGGTGTCCAGCTGATGCGTGGAAAGATACCATTCTCCCTGTGCGTAGGAGCTGTAGATGCCCCAGTGCAGGAAAATGCCCAGCCGGCGCTGGGAGAATTCCTTCCGGGACTGCAGGTTTCCCTCGGAGGGCACGTACTGTGCCCGGGCGAGGGGGGCGCAGAGTGCCAGGCAGGCGAAAAGTGCCCAAAATAACTTTTTGTCCATATATGCAAAAATACGCATTTTGCCCCAAACGGCAAACAGCCACGGCGGCGATATTTGCGTTTTCTGATTATAATAAGTAACTTAGCGCCATAACCACCAAATCCGAATCAAGATGAAAGCGTTCCGATCCTTTTTACTTGCCGTCCTGGTCCTGGGTACCGGCCTTACGGCATCGGCCCAAGGCTACTGGCAATGGGTGGGCAATTCCTACCAGGGGGTTCCCGATCACCAGCGCGTAGACTTTTCCAGCATGAGCAGTACTGCCTATTTATCCCACATCGCGCAAATCGTGGATTACGATGTGTGGGCAGAGGGCAACAGCATTGCCTACAAAGAGAATTATGTGGGAAACTACTATGCGCACGTAAACTACCGGAAAAACGGAAAAGCCGACGGGGAATCCCATAACCACAAGGGAGAGTTCGCATCGGCCCACCTGGCCCTGCCTTATCCTCCGCCCATCCTCCGGGCCGGGGAAAAGGTAAAATGGAACATGACCTTCACGCGGAATACCAGCTGCGGCTGGAAGTATGGAAAGCCCCAGGCGGCCGTAGGGAAGGCCTTTGTCTATGCCGGAAACAAACTGATGGTCACCTTCAATACGGACAAGAGTGACAACATCCGCCAGAGCATCAATTTCTCGTTCAAGATGGGGGCCGGCGCCGCCAACGGGTCCAAGCTGTCCTTTACCTTCCTCACCAATTTCAACGGAAAGCCCCAGGCTGTGGTCTATAACTACGTATGGGTGAAGCAGTAGCCGGAACGCAGTTTTTCGACCGGCCTGTGAATAACTTTGTTAATTAAATTTTTTTTCGTATCTTTGCAGCCCATTTTGCGGAAACATAAGAGCCGCAAAGTGGGCTGTAACTATAATTTATTTATTAACAAACATTTATGCCTACAATTCAACAACTTGTCCGTAAAGGACGCGAGCAGCTTGAAGTAAAGAGCAAGTCTCGTGCGTTGGATGCATGCCCTCAGAAGCGTGGCGTTTGCCTGCGTGTCTACACCACCACGCCTAAAAAGCCGAACTCCGCTATGCGTAAAGTAGCGCGTGTCCGTCTTTCCAACGCCAAAGAGGTCAATGCCTACATCCCGGGTGAGGGTCACAACCTGCAGGAGCACAGCATCGTGCTGGTGCGCGGCGGTCGTGTAAAGGACCTTCCGGGTGTTCGTTACCACATCCTTAGAGGAGCTTTGGATACCGCCGGCGTGGATGGACGTACCCAGTCCCGTTCACTCTATGGCGCAAAACGTCCCAAGAAATCTAAGAAGTAATTTTTTTCACCTTTAATTCTTTTTCAAAATGAGAAAAGCGAAGCCTAAAAAGAGGATTCTACTTCCTGATCCTAAGTTTCACGATGTGGAAGTTACCCGT
>CACZUR010000028.1 GCA_902784435.1 uncultured Bacteroidia bacterium
CAATCCCTGGTGAAAGTCAAATGTGCCCGCCTCGGCGCAGCGACGACCACCCGCCCACATAGGACAGCTGTCTTACTTTGATTTATAGAGGAAAGATAAAAAAATCCCCGTCAATTGCCAAAATGGCGCAGGTGGGGCCCTGGATGGCGCAGGCCCCCGGCCAAGGGACGCAAGCCATGGCGCGTAACTACCTATGTATTAACAAGTTGCTGATTTTTATCGGCGCGATTTGCTCCGATAAAAATCAGCAAAACACTGAATATCAACAACTTGCACACCAGGCCAACAAAACACTGTCGGGCCTGGCTGGCAAACGGGCTATTTGTCGTGGGATTCGCCCAGGCGGGCCTCCACCACGTTGATGATGTAGTCGCCGGTCTTTTCGCACTCCCCGATCAGGTCCATGAACACGGTACCGTTGTTGTAACCGTACAGGCGCTGGTCCAGGGCTTCGATGTTTTCCTGCTTGAGCCGGTTGCGGCAGTCGTTGATGAGGGCCTCGATGTAGGCCGATTTGCCCAGGCCGCCGTTCTCACGCGGGCTGGACAGCACAACGTTCATCTGGGTGAGGGCTTCCTCGATGAGCTGCACCATCTCCGTACCGCCCTTGATCTGGGCCTCGGAGAAGTCTATCTTGTTGTCCCGCTTGCGCTTGAGGATGCGGGCCAGGTTGAAGAAACTGTCGCCCACGGACTCCAGTTCCCCGATCTGGCGCAGCATGGCGCTGATCTCTGCCTTGGTTTCGTCTGACAGGTGGGCCTGTCCTACGTCGCCCAGGTACTTGCCGATCTCGTTCTCCATGCGGTCGCTCAGGTCTTCGTACTTCTCTATGCGGTCGAACAGCTTGGGGAAGTCCTCGTCCGAACTCTTATACAGTTCCCGCACCAGCTCGTACATATACTGCATCTTCTGGCCAAACAGCACAATCTCCTTCTGGGCCTGCAGGACAGAAATTTCCGGGGTTTTCATGATACCGCCGCGGATGTACTGCAGACGGAATTCGTCTTCCTCGTCCGCCTTCTTGGGCTTGATGATGAGGCACACGATCTTCTCTATCTGCGGAATGAACCAGATGAGGACAGCCGTGTTGATGACATTGAAGAAGGTATGGAACGTGGCCAGGGCGAAAGAAAGCTGCGTGGCGCTCTGCTCCGGGGCTTCCGGGTCCAGGCCTACCACGCCGCACACCATGCGCACGAAGGGGAAGAAGAAAATGAGCACCCAGATGACGCCGAACACGTTGAACAGCAAGTGCGCCATAGCGGTGCGCCGGGCCTGCGTATTGGCGCTCAGGGCCGCCAGGTTGGCCGTGACGGTGGTGCCGATATTCTCACCCATCACCAGGGCGATACCCTGGAAGATGGTGATGGCGCCGGTGGAACAGAGCACCATGGTGATGGCCATCAGGGCCGCCGAGCTCTGGACCATGGCCGTGAGGATGGTGCCGATGAGCAGGAACAGCAGGATGGTGCCGTAATTGGTCTTGAAACTGGCGAAGAAGTCTACCACGGCCTGGTTGCTGGCCAGGTCCAGGTCCGTTCCCGCCTGCTTGAGCATGCCCAGGGCAAAGAGCAGGAAGGACAGGCCGAAGAGGAAGTCTCCCACATAGCGGTGCTTGCCCAGCTGGATGAGCACGATGCCCACCAGGAAAGCCGGCCACACTACGTCGGCGATGTTGAAGGAAAAGCCCGCCGACATGATCCAGGCGCTCATGGTGGTGCCGATGTTGGCGCCCATGATGATGGAAATGGCCTGGCCCAGTGTAAGGAGGGCGGCGTTGACGAAGGAAACGGTCATGACCGTGGTGGCGGCGGAAGACTGAACGGCCACCGTGACCAGGGCGCCCGTGGCGACACCTGAGAAACGGTTGGCGGTCATGGTGCCCAGCATATTACGCAGCTGGGGACCCGCCATTTTCTGGAGCGCCTCGCTCATGACCTTCATGCCATAAATCAGGAGGGCGATGGAGCCGAGGAGTTTCAAGGCAATCAACATATGAAGTTAGGTTTTGACATCTACAAAGGTAAAAGAAAATCGGCTTTTTCGAAAATCTTTTTACCTTTGCAGTGCTATGGGGAAAAAAAATCTTACATCCCGGGACCTGCAGGAATACCAGGGAAACTACGACGAGCAGAGTTTCTGGAAAAAATTGCGCAAGGTGGCTTCCCGCGCCGGCGTAAAGGTGGTGTACTATGCGCTGGTGCTCTTTTACACCCTGACCGATGAAAACACCCCCGCCAAGTACAAGGCCATCATCGCCGGAGCCCTGGGCTATCTGATCCTGCCGCTGGACCTGATCCCGGACTTTCTTCCCTTCGCCGGCATGGCCGACGACTGGGGCGCCCTGCTGGCGGCCGTCACCTATGTGACCACGGCCATCACCCCGGACATCAAAGCCAAGGCCAAGCTCAAACTGAAGGATTGGTTTCCGAACGCTTCCGGGGCCGATTTCGGCGATTTGCAATAGGCCTGTGGCATCATTTATGCGGAAAAACGCGTATTTTTGCAAGTATGAATACCCGTCTTTCCTGCATAGCGGCCGCCCTGGTGCTGGCCGCCTTCCCGGCCGGGGCGCAAACCCCTGCCCAGCAATACCTTGAACAGCACGCCGGCAAGGGGCCCATGCAGGGCACCCTCTGGGGCGTATCGGCCGTAGATGCCCAGGGCAAAACCCTGGCTTCCCTCAACGCCGACACCCGGATGGTTCCGGCCTCCAACCTGAAACTGGTCACCACCGGAGCGGCCCTCCACGCCTTCGGCCCGGACCACCGCTTCCGCACGGGCATCGGCTATACCGGGAGCATCGGGGAGGACGGCACGCTGGAAGGAGACGTGTACATTCTGGGGGGCGGGGACCCCACCCTCGGCGCCCGGGACAGTATAGCCTATAAGCCCGACGCCCTGTTCTGGAAATGGAAGACCCTCCTGAAAGAAGCGGGCATCCAGCGCATCCACGGGCGTATCGTGGGAGACGGATCGGCCTGGGAAGGGCACCTGGAAAACGCCTCCTGGAATTACGACGACCTGGGCACCTACTACGGCGCCGGCACCGATGCCCTGTGCTTTTACCAGAACACCGTAGACCTGCAGGTGGCCGCCACCACGGAAGGACAGCCGGTGAGCGCCCGGCAAACCTATCCGGAAACGCCCTGGATGCACTTCACCAACTACGGGATCACCGGTCCGGCGGGCAGCGGCAACAGCCTGTACCTGTTCACCACGGACCTGGCCCCCTACGCAGAACTCCGCGGCAGTTTCGCCCTGGACAGAAAGCCTAAGACCGAGCATTTTGCCAACAAGTTCGGCGCCCTTACCTGCGCCGGTTATTTCTGGAAAAACCTGAAGGAAACCGGCTGGGAGGTGAGCGGCGGTTATGCCTACAAAGACCGCTCCGGCTATCTGTGCGGGCCCGATTTCCTCCCCGACAAAAAGGCGGAAACGCCGGTGCGCCTGGGCCACACGGAATCGGCCCGGCTCCGGGACATCGTGCGCATCACCAACGAGCGCAGCGACAATTTCTATGCAGAATCCCTGCTCCGGGCCATGGGCGAAGCGGCCACCGGCAATGCCTGCTACGACAGCTGCCTGGTGGCCATCCGGGACGTCCTGCAGGACCTGGGGCTGCCGGAAGACGGCCTGCACCAGGCCGACGGCAGCGGGCTTTCCCGCTCTAACGCCCTCAGCGCCCGCTGGATGACCGACTTCCTCCGGGCCATGCAGAAGAGCCCCGCTTTCCCTGCGTTCCTCTCCTCCCTCCCCACCCCCGGCGAAGGCACGCTCCAAAGCATTCGCATCACCGGCGGCGAAAGGATCCGGATGAAGAGCGGCTCCATGGGCGGGGTCCTGTGCTACTCCGGCTATATCCTGGACCCGGAGGGCCGGCCCGCCGTCACGTTCTCCATCCTCACCAACCATGCCACGGCCTCTCCGGCCCAGGTGCGCTCCGTGCTCACGGGGCTTCTGCTCACGCTCATGCCCTGAATCCCGTAATTTTTTCTTATCTTTGTAGATTGTATGAGAAAACTGCCATACATACTGCTGCTGGTCCTCGCTGCCGTCTCCTGCAAGATGGCCCGTGACCTCCAGGAAACCGCCACGGAGCTCCTGGGCGGAGAAGTGGTGGCCCGTGTGGGCAAACACACCCTGCACCGCGCCGAACTGCAGAATTACATCCCCGCCGGGGTGTCGGCCGACGACAGCATCGGCCTGGCCCGCCAGTACATCAATGCCTGGGCCGAGGACCTGCTCCTGCTGGAAATGGCGGAAGAGCAGCTCTCCTCCGCGGAAAAAGACGTGAAGAAGGAACTGGAGGAATACCGCCGCACCCTGCTCAAATACCGCTATGAGCAGCTGTACATAGACCAGCGCCTGGACACCCTGATCACGGAAGAGGAACTGGTGCGCTACTACAACGACAACAAGGACCGCTTCCGCCTGGACAGGCCCCTCATCAAGGCCCGCTATATGATTATCGGCAAGGACTCCAAGAGCCTGAACACCCTGAAAAAGAAGATGTCCTCGGACGACGAAACCCTGGTCTCGGAGGCCGACAGCCTGGGCGCCTATTCCGCCATCAAATATGCCGACGCCTCGGATACCTGGCTGGATGCCATCACCCTGGCGCAGGAACTGGGCACGGACTACAGAAGCCTCCTGGGCTCCCTCAAGAACCAGTGGGCGCAGGTGGACGACGGCACCGGCGTCCTTCGCATCGCCTATGTGGTGGACATGGTGGCCGACGGCAAGAACGCCCCCCTGGAATACTGCACGGAGCGCATCCGGGACTTAATCCTCAGTTCCCGCAAGCACCGGCTGGAAGGGGAGCTGGAAAAGATCCTGCTGGAAGATGCCCGCAGGAACCAAAAGTTTGTAATTTATTGATTGTATGAAGAATATACTTCTCACGCTCACAGCCCTCCTGCTGTGCACAGGCCTGAGCGCCCAAAAATACAAGGGCGGCGTCGCAGACAAGACCATCGCCGTGGTGGGCGGTGAGTCCATCCTCATCTCGGACATCGAATCCGAAGTGCAGCAGCTGCGCCTGAGCGGCCAGTCCAGTGACCGGAACCTCCGCTGCGAGGTACTGGAACAGATGCTGGAGGCCCGCCTGTACCTGATGCAGGCCCGCATCGACTCCCTCACCGTGAACAACGAAATGGTGTCGGCCAACCTGAGCCAGCGCATCGATTACGCACGCACCCAGCTGGGCGGCGACGAAGAAATGGAAAAATACTTCGGCAAGCCCCTGTACAAGCTGCGTCAGGAGTGGCAGAAGACCATGGAAGAGCAAAGCCTCATCGAGCAGGAACGCTACGAGATTGCCTCCAAGATTCCCGAAGTGACGCCCTACGACGTCCAGGAATACATGAACGGCCTGGACCCGGAAGACCTTCCGGTGGTGCCGGTGAAATACCAGCTCAGCCAGATCTGCATCTATCCGGACCGCGCTGCGGCCGCCGTGGCCGTGAAGGACAAGCTCCTGAGCCTGCGGGAACGCATCATGAACGGCGAGAAATTCGCCACCCTGGCCCGCATCTACTCGGAAGACCCGGGCAGCGCCCGCCGCGGCGGTGAGCTGGGCATGGCCTCCAAGTCCATCTTCTGGCCCGCCTTTTCCGACGCCGCCATGTCGCTGCGTCCCGGTACCATTTCCCAGATCGTGGAAACCCCGGACGGCTTCCACATCATCGAGGTCCTGGAAAAGAAAGGCGACATGTTCAACGCCCGCCACATCCTCCTCAAGCCCCAGTACACCAACGAGGACCGCGAAAAGGCCTTCGCCCGCCTGGACAGCCTCAAGGGCAAGATCCTTGCCGATGAAATCGCCTTCGACCTGGCCGCCCGCTTCTACTCCGAAGACCCGGCCACCCGCACCAACGGCGGACAGATGGCAGACCCGGCCACCGGGTCCTCCTACTTCGAGATAGACCAGCTGAAGCCGGCCGATTACGCCGCCATCAAAGACCTGAAGGTGGGCGAGATTTCCGAGCCCGTGGAATCCCTGGACAACGAGGGTTACCAGCAGGGCCGGCAGGGCAACCTGGTGTACAAGATCATCCGCGTAGACAAGATTCTCCCGGCCCATACCGCCACCTTCGAGAACGACTATACCCAGATCCTGGAAAAGGTGCAGCAGAAAAAACAGATGGAGGCCGTGGACAAATTCCTGGAAGACAAGATCAAGAACACCTACATTGTCATAGACCCGCTCATGAGGGAATGCGAATTCTCCCGCGAAGCCTGGAACAAGCGTAAATAGTGCAAAGCCTCCGGAAGCATAGCCTGACCTTGCTGCTGTCCCTGACGGCGGCTTTCTCCGCGTTGGCCCAGCAGGCCGATGATTCCAAGGTAAAACTCCTGAGCGCCCAGAGCGCCCAGCTCATCGACAAGGACGGGGAAAGCTACCGCAAGGTGGTGGGCCCCGCGCGCTTTTTCCACAACAACACCTACCTGCTGTGCGACACGGCCCTGTGGAACGTGAACTCCAACATCATTGACGCCATCGGGCACGTGCGCATCATCCAGGACCAGACCCAGCTGTCCAGCGAAACCCTCCAGTATGTGGTGGACGAGAACATGGCGCGGTTCCGCGGCAGCCTGGTGCAGCTGGAAGACAAGGACAGGAACACCCTGCGCACCCGTTACCTGGACTACAACACCAAAGACTCCGTGGCCGTGTTCCAGGACGGCGCCGCCATGCGGGACAAGGACGGCCAGGTGATCGAGAGCCTGTACGGCACCTACGACTCCAAGGCCCACCTGTTCGTGTTCAACGACCAGGTGAACATGTACATGGACACCACCTTCGTGCGCACTTCCCGCCTGGAATACCGCTCAGACCTGTCCACGGCCTACTTCGGCTTCGGGACGGACATGTGGCAGGACGACAAGATGCTCAGCGCCAACGACGGCTGGTACCAGCGGGAACAGGAGCTGTTCATGTTCCGCCGCAAGGTGCACCTGCTCACGGAAGACCAGGAATCCTGGTCGGATTCCCTGTTCTACCACCGCGCCCGCAACGACGTGGAGATGCTGGGCAACGTCGAGCTCATGGACACCACCCGCAACGCCTATGCCCTGGCTGGCCGGATGGAATACAGCGACTCCCTGTCGCAACTGCGTCTCACGCGGGAGCCCGCCATCATGTCCATCTCCGAGGAAAAGGGCAAGCGGGACACCCTGTATCTGGGGGCCGATGTGCTCCTGTACCGCGGCATTCCCCGCTGTGACATCCCGGAAGGCTGGGTCAAGGCCTCCGAAAAGCGCCAGAGCGACATCGCCGGAGACCCGGTGATGGAATACCGCAAGAAAGCGGCGGAGGCCGCTGCCAAAGCCGCCGAAGAAGCCGCCAAGAACGACCCTAACCGGCCGCCGCAGCCGCCCAAAGGCGGCGCTCCGGCCAAAGGCGGCGCCTCGGCCATGCAGTCCTCGGCCCAGGCTGCTGCCCAGGCCAAAGGCGAAAAGCCGGCTGCACCGCCCGTTCCCCCGAAGGACAGCATCGTCCCGCCCCGGGACAGCATGCCCCTGCCGCCTGCAGACAGCCTGCCGCCGCAGGACAGCCTCACCGCACCGGCTATGCCGGCGGCGGACACCACCGCCCTCGCTCCGGCCGACACCCTGGCTGCACCGGCCCCGGCAGACACCGTTGCAGCAGAGCCGCCCAAAGACACCACCAAGGTGGGATTCATCTGGGGTTCCAAGCGCGTGCGCCTGTTCCGCCGGGACCTCCAGATGGCCAGCGACTCGCTCACCTACACAGACCTGGATTCCCTGGTACGGCTGTATCAGGAGCCCATTTTCTACAACGAAGGCAATCGGCAATATGCCTCCGACAGCATTTACATGGTCATCCGGAACCGGCAGATGGAAAAAGCCCACCTGCTGTCCAACGCCTTCATCACCATCCAGGAAGAAGAACACAGCTATGACCAGATCCGCGGCGCGGAAATGGTGGCCTACTTCGACTCCACCACGGCCCTCACCCGCTTCGACGCCCTGGGCGGCGCCGCCAGCCTGTTCTACCTGGAAGAGCAGAATGCCCTGGCTACGGTGAACAAGGTGGAATCCAAGATGATCTATGCCACGTTCAAGGACGGGGACATCGAGCGCATGTACTACTACGACAACCCCAAGAACGACGGCTACCCTACCGTGCAGCTGCCGGAAGAGGAAAAGCAGCTCAAGGGCTTCCGCTGGGAGCCGGAGCGCCGGCCTTCCTCCCCGCTGGATGTGACCACCCTGGTGCCCCGGGGCAGCGAAAGAACCGCCTATCTGGCCCATCCGCACACGGAATTCAAACAGACGGAGACCTACTTCCCCGGCTATATCAAAAAGGTATACCGGGACATTGCCATACGCGACTCCCTGAAGGTGGTACGGCAGCGGCAGGAGCAGTTCCGCAAGGACTCCATCGCCCGGGCCCAGGCCGATTCCCTCGCCCTCCAGGCCACCCCGGCAGACTCGCTGCAAACGGCCGTTCCGGCGCCCCGGGACAGCCTCTCCACCCCCCTGCCCGTCACGGACACCACCGGGGTCAAACCTGCGGTGGATTCCACCCGGGTAAGCCCGGCGGCAGATTCCACCACCGTAAGCCCGGCCAAGGAGCTCTCGCCCAAGGAACTGAAGGAACAGGAGAAAGCCCGGAAAAAGGCCGAACAGGAGAGGATCAAGGCTGAAAAACAGAAGGAGCGGGAGGCCCGCTGGGCCGAGCAGGACCGCATTTACGAGGAGAAGAAAGCCGCCAAGGCCCAGAAGAAACTGGACCGGGAACGCGCCCGGAAACTGAAGACGCTCCGGAAACTGGAAAAACGCGCCGCCAAGGAGCGGAAACGCTTTGAACAGTACCTCCGCCGCGAGCAGGAAAAAGCAGAAAAACGCAAATCAAAGAATATCCCATGAGCAAGAAAACCGTTTTGGTGTCCGGTGGCGCCGGATTTATCGGCAGCCATGTCACCGTAGAACTCATCCAGGCCGGCTACGACGTAGTGGTGGCCGACAATTTCTCCAACTGCGACCGCACCTGCTACGAAGGGGTGAAAAAGATCACCGGCCGTGAAGACCTTCCCCTGGAAGTGATGGACTTCTGCGACGCTGCCGCCGTAAAAGCCCTCTTTGCCAAGTATCCCATCGACGCCGTCATCCACTTCGCCGCCTTCAAGGCCGTGGGTGAATCGGTAGAGAAGCCCCTCATGTACTACAAGAACAACCTGGTCAGCTTCCTGAATGTGCTGGAGGCCGCCCAGGAGAAAGGCGGCTGCAACGTGCTGTTCTCTTCATCGGCCACCGTGTACGGAGAACCGGATGTGGTGCCCGTGACGGAAAACACCCCCCGGAAGCCCGCCATGTCCCCTTACGGCAACACCAAAACCATGTGCGAGGACATCCTGCGCGACGCCGTGAAGGCCTCCGAAGGCAAGCTCAAGGGCATCCTGCTGCGGTATTTCAATCCCATCGGCGCGCATCCCAGCGCCCTCATCGGCGAACTGCCCCGCGGCGTTCCCAACAACCTGGTTCCGTTCATTACCCAGACGGCCATCGGCAAGCGGGCGTGCCTGAGCATTTTCGGCAACGACTACCCCACCCCGGACGGCACCTGCCAGCGGGACTACATCGACATCGTAGACCTGGCCAAGGCGCACGTGTTCGCCGTCACCCGCATGATGGACGGCAAGATGAAGAAGGACTGCGAAGTGTTCAACGTGGGCACCGGCCGGCCCGTGAGCGTGCTGGAACTGGTGAATGCCTTCGAAAAAGTGAACGGCGTAAAACTGAACTGGAAGTTTGCCCCGCGCCGCCCCGGCGACGTCACCGCCATCTGGGCCGACCCTACCCTGGCCAACACCGAAATGGGCTGGAAAGCCACCCGCTCCGTGGAGGAGACCCTGAAGGCCGCCTGGGAGTGGGAAAAGCACCTGGCCGGAAAATAGCGCCTTACAATAGCGAGATTCGGACGTTCTCCAGGGTGATCATCTGGGGAACGTCTATTTTGTGGGGCGTCTCCCACACCCGGATATCGGCATCCTTCACCACAATGTCGTGGATCATCTCCAGGGTGCCGCTGGCGCGGATGCCCGTGCGGGCGTTCCAGCAGTACACACGCTCTATGACAATGTCCTGGAAGTTGGGCAGGAAATGCTGTGTGGTGGCCGCCTGGTTGTCCTCGTACCCGGCCGGACGGTCTGCGTAGCTGGTTTCGAAGACAATGGCTTCGCCCACGATGTCGTTCATGACGATGTCGCTGATCCTGAGGTTCTTCACCGTTCCGCCGCGCTCCGGGGCGCTCTTGAAGCGAAGCCCCGTATCGGTGCCCGAAAACACGTTGTGCCGCACGGTGATGTCTTCCATGCCGCCGCTGAATTCCGAGCCGATCACAAAGCCGCCATGGGCATGGTAAACGGTATTTTCCTCAATGAGGATATCCTTGCAGGGACCGTCCTGGAGGGCTTTTTCTCCGGCGCCGGCCTTCAGGCAGATGCCGTCGTCACCCACGTCCACGGTGCAGTGGCGCACCACCACCCGCCGGCAGTTCATCAGGTCTATCCCGTCGCCGTTCTGGGCATTCCAGGGGCAGCGCACCGTCACGCCTTCTATCGTCACATCCTGGCAACGGGAGGGCACCAGGTGGAACTTGGGGGCGTTCTGGATGGTGACGCCCGTCACGCTCACCCGTTTGCAGTCCGTGAAACGCACCAGATGCGTACGCATGCGTTCCTGGGTGCGGGCATCGGCCGCAATATTGCCATAGGCCTTTAAGTCGAAGGGATACCACAGGCTGCCGTCTTCGCTCACCGTGCCGCCCATGGACAGGAACGCATTCCATTCCACGTCGCTCACCTTGGAGCGTTTCACCGGCCGCCACCAGGCCCCGTTGCCGTCGATGACCCCTTCTCCGGAAATGCTCACGTCGTGCCGCTTGGAGGCCGAAATGCCCGGCCGCACCTTGCCGTCCTTGTCCAGGTGCTGCGCCTTGTCGGCCGACAGCAGGACAACCGCGCCGCGCTCCAGATGCAGGTCCATGCAGTCCTTCAGGACGATGGGGCCCGTCATATACAAACCCTCCGGCACCACCAGATGGCCGCCGCCCTGTTTCTGCAGGGCCGACACCGCCTTTTCGAACGCTACGGTATTGAGCGCGCTGCCATCGGCCACGGCGCCGAAATCCATGATATTCACCGTATAGTCCGGGATCCGGACCGCCTCCGGAGCGGTCTGGGCCACGGCGGCCATGGGCAACAACAGGGCCACGAAGAGGAAGAAACGTTTCATATATATCATTCGATTTCACAAAAATAACACATCCCCCCGGATTTCGCAAATCCGTTCCCCGGGGGAGAGTTTGGCAACATTTTTGAAAATATGCCTCCCGTTAGTATTGATAAAACCCAAAAGACGTGTACTATGAAGAAGGTGTTGTTAAGCCTGTTGCTGCCCGTATTGGTGCTGGGCAGCTGCAACAAGCAGGAAATTGAAAACACCGCACCAGAAACCCAAACCAGCTCCGGCGGCAGCGGCTCTTCCGGCAGTTCCACTACGCCCAGTGCAGAAGACGACGCCGACGACATCTTTTCTCCGGAGGATTTTCCGCACCTGGTAACCATCACCTACGACGGCAGCAGTGCCACCGTAAGCGGCACCGACGCCCTCACGGACGTGATGGACGTGCAAACGGACGGCGCCAAGGTGACCATCACCTATACCGGGGCGGAGAACGTTATCTACAAGCTCAGCGGCGCTTCCGCCAACGGCAGTTTCAAGCTGTACAGCGAAAAGAAGCAGGCCCTCTGGCTGAGCGGCCTCAGCCTCACCAACCCCGAGGGCGCCGCCATCAACAACCAGAGCGGAAAACGCACCTTTGTCTATGTGGAAGGCTCCAACACCCTGGCCGACGGTGCATCGGCCGCTTATGCCACCACCGGCGACGAGGACTTGAAAGGCGTGTTTTTCTCCGAGGGCCAGCTCATCTTCAGCGGCCCCGCCGGCGGCACCAACAAGCTCACCGTATCGGCCAACAACGCCAAGGCCAAGAGCGGTATTGTCTCTGACGATTACATCCGTATGCTCGCGAATGTTGCGGTGTCCGTCACCGCCGGAGCCAGCGCCGGCCACGGCCTCAAGGCCAACGACTACGTCCGCCTGAGCGACGGCACCCTGGACATCAACACCAAAGCCGCCATGAAAAAAGGCATCACCTCCGACGGTTTCGTCCTGGTGGAAGGCGGCACCACCACCATCACGGTGAGCGGCGGCACGGCCTACGACAGCGAAGACCGCGAGTATGCCGGATCGGCCGGCATCAAGGCCGACAACTACTTTGGCATGACGGGCGGCCAGGTGACCATCACCAACACCGGTAGCGGCGGAAAAGGTGTCCGGGCGGGCAATTACGCCTATTATGCCGAAAACGGCTCCCTGGCCGACAGCTACATCAGCGGCGGCACCCTCACCATCACCACTTCCGGCAATGAGTCCAACGACGTATCCTCCAAGGCCATCAAGATCGGCTACAAGGAAGGCAGCGGACGCAACTATGTCTATGGCGGCAACCTGGTAATCAGCGGCGGCAGCGTCGTGGCCAGCAGCGCCCGGAGCGAGGCCGTCGAGGCCAAGGGCAAACTCACCGTCAGCGGCGGCAGCGTCTATGCCTGGTCATCGGCAGACGACGCCATCAACAGCCAGGGCGAAATGAGCATCACCGGGGGCTATGTCTATGGCCATTCCACGGCCAACGACGCCATCGACGCCAATGGCAATCTGCGCCTTTCCGGCGGGTATGTGTTGGCCGTTACCACGGCCGGCGCTCCGGAGGTGGCCCTGGACGCCAATACCGAAGGCGGAGCCAGGCTGTACATCGACAGCGGCGCCACCGTAGTGGCTTATGGCGGCCTGGAGAACAGCTATTCCGCCGCGCAAAGCGTGTACGGCATGAGCTGCAGCGCCGGCAGCTGGAATGCCCTGCACAACGGCAGTACCTATATCGCGGCCTTCAAGGCACCCTCCGGCGTATCGTCCGTGGCCGTCAGCGCCCCGTCCCTGAGCAAGGGCTACACCGGCGTCAGCGTGGGCGAAAGCCTGTGCAACGGCGTGTGGGCGGCCGAAGGCATCTCCGGCGGCAGCGCCGTGAGCCTGGGCACCTACAGCGGCAATCAGGGCGGCCACGGCGGCGGAGGCCCGGGCGGTGGCGGTCATGGCGGCGGACGTCCATAGTACAAAATAATTGATTATCTTTGTACGATGAAAAGATGGCTCATACTCGTGGCTGCGGCCCTGCTGCTGATTCCGGCGGCAGGCGCCCAGCAGACACAGAAGATCAATAAGAAGAACCTGGTGGTCAAGGAATGGAACACCGACCCCAAGGGGAGCAGCAAAGTGCTGGACCATGTAACTACCTTTTCGGCCGAAGGGAAGAAGATAGAAGAGATAGAATACAGCTCCTCCGGCCAGAAATGGCGCAAGCGTTTCGAATACGGCCCGGACGGCCGCGTTTCCCGCGAACTGGTATACGACGAGCGCAACCGGCTCCAAACCTTCAAGAAATTCGAATTCAACGAGTTCGGCCGAAAGAAGGTCCAGTACACCTACAACGCCAAGGGGAAACTCCTGTCCATCAAGCAATACGAATACATCGCGCAGGATGACGGAGAATAGGCACGTCTGTTTTACCGAGTCCCTGCAGGCTCTGCGGCCCATTACCCTGGAAGAGATGGACGGCATCAAGCTGATGAACCGCGTCGACACAAAGTATCTGACCACGGAAGCCCGCCTGCTGCACATCCTGGCTGCGGCAGCCGCAGCCGGCTACCGTGTGCTGGTAACGGGAGAGGCGCGCATCAGCCCCTACGACTCCGTCTATTACGACACGGCCGGCCTGAAGATGTTCTACGACCATCACAACCGCCGGCTGGTGCGCCAGAAAGTACGGACACGCAGCTACGTGAACTCCGGGGACTGCTTCCTGGAAATCAAACGGAAGAACAACAAGGGACGCACCAAGAAAAAGCGCATCGGCATTCCGGCCGCGGAAATGATGGGGTTCGGGGCCGATGAACGCGCCTGCGAATACCTGGCCGCCCACTCCTGGTTCCGGGCCGGGGACCTGTCCCCCGCCGTGGAAACCCGCTTCCACCGCATCACGCTGGTGAATCCCGCCCTGACCGAGCGTCTCACCATAGACACCCTGTTGCAATTCAAGAACTTCCGCACCGGGAAGGAGACCTCGCTGCAGGATGCCGTCATCATCGAACTCAAACAGGACGGCCGGGCCGCGAGCCAGATGAAAAACATCCTGCTGGACCTGCGGGTGAAGCCCGTCCGCGTGAGCAAATACTGCATAGCCCTCACCCTCACAGACCCGCTGGCCAAAACCGGCCGCTTCAAGGAAAAGGTGAGAGCCATTGAGAAAACCATCGGAAATAAACTTGTAACGATATGATAGATAAACTGTTCCGCTTTGTCCAGGAAGACCTCTCCTCCTTCGGTGACCTGGATGCCGGAGACGACCTGCTCCTGGATGTCCAGACCATCACGGACGCCATGATGACCACCGCGCAGAAGGTGGCCGAGCTGGGCATCCGCTTTGTCCTGAACCTGGTGGTGTGCTGGATCCTGGTGCACTGCTTCTATTACAAGAAGAGCCGGCGCCGCGACTACTACTTCACCTTCATGCTGTTCTCGTCGGCCATGCTCATCCTGCTGTATATCATGGGCAATGTGGAAGTGGGCGTGGGCCTTACGCTGGGCCTGTTCGCCATTTTCGGGGTCATCCGCTACCGCACCGAGACCGTTCCCATCCGGGAGATGACCTACCTGTTCGTCATCATCGCCCTGGCGGCCGCCAACGGCCTGGCGCCGGTGTACCACCTGGTGGATGTGAGCACCGCCCCGCACTATGTCATCAGCTGGGGCAGCGTGGCGGTGATGGCCCTGGTGAACGCCCTCATCATCGTCCTCATCTGGGTGCTGGAGAGCGAACGCCTGGTCCGGCACGTCACCTCCAAGCTGGTCCTGTACGACCGCATCGAACTCATCGTCCCGGAAAAGCGGGCCGAACTCATCCAGGACCTGGAAAAACGCCTCGGCGTCAAGGTGGAGAACGTGGAAATCGGCCATGTGGATTTCCTGAAGGATGCCGCCTTCATCAAGGTTTACTACCGCCTGGAAAACGGCGAAAGCAATTCCATCAACACCCTCACCCGGGCCAAAGACTACGTAGAATAATGAAAAGACTCACCCTCCTCGTGGCCCTGCTCCTGGCCGGTGCCACCGCGTTTGCCCAGACCGAGACCGGCGCCCGGGCCTCGGTATCGGCCGATTATAAAATCCGCAAAGGACTGCACCTGGGCGTCGAAGAAGAGATGCGCATCGACAACAACTTCGGCTCGGTGAACAGCTTCCGCACCGGCGTCCAGCTGTCTTACAAGTACCGCAAGGCGGTGAAACTGGGCGTGGGCTATACGCTCATCAACCCTTTCAAGGCCGCCGAAAAAGTGTACAATCCTCCGCGGCACCGCTTCTATGCCGACCTTACCGGCTACCTGCCCCTCGGAGACTTCCAGCTTTCGCTGAAAGAGCGCCTGCAATATACCTTTCGCACCGGCGAGTTCAACGTGTATCAGAACACCCCGGGTGCGCTGGCGCTCAAGAGCAAACTCACGCTCAAATACAAGGGCTGGAGAACAGTGGAGCCCTATGCCGCCTTTGAACTGCGCACGGCCCTCAACGACCCCTGGGGCACTACTTCCGGCGCCCGGCAGACCAGCAGCAGCGGAAGGACTTATTACGACTACACCCCTACCGGCTATTCCCATATCTACAATAACCGGTACAGGGCCGACATCGGCGCCGAAATCCAATTTGACAAGCGCCACAGCCTCACCCCTTACCTCCTGATAGATTCCTGCTCGGACTACGAAATTGACACGAATAAAGAAGGTACCCGGCTGTTTTCGGCCGCTTATGTGGCCTCCCTGAAACTGAGTCTGTGCCTTAGCTATACTTACAATTTCTAAAATTTTTTCAAAAACTCTTGTGTTTCCCGTTTTTATAGGCTAATTTTGCAGCCGAAAACAATGCGTATTCTTACACTTTAATATTGTACGTACCATGAAGAAAGTATTTATGTCTGTGGCAATCGTGGCCCTGATGGCCGCCGTTGTCAGCTGTGGAAACAACAACAATTCCAAGAAGGCCGAAGAGGCCGCTGCCGAGGCCGCTACCGAGGCTTGCGACAAGGCCTGCGAAAAAGCAGAAGGTGAGTGCTGCAAAGCCGAAACCACCATCGAGGACGCCGTGAAGGACGCCGCCGAGGAAGTGAAGGACGCCGCCAAGGACGCCGCCGTTGACCAGATCAACAAGGCCGCCGACGCCGCCAAGGAAGCTATCAAGAACAACTAAGCTTTTTCCTGAACGCTTACAGCCGGTCCGCTTTGCCGCGGGCCGGTTTTTTTTTGTATATTTGTCCCGCTATGGCAACGACGAAGACAAAGACGCTGTGGTTCTGCAGCAACTGCGGCAACGAGTATTCCAAATGGCTGGGCAGATGCCCGGCCTGCGGGGAATGGAACACGATGGTGGAAAAGGAAGTAGTCACCGGCAGCGGCAAGGCGGCGGCCATGACCGTTCCCGGCGGCTCCCGGAAACCCCAGCCGCTCAAGGAGGTGTCCACCGCACAGGAAGACCGCCTGTCACTGGGCAGCGCAGAAGTAGACCGCCTGCTGGGCGGCGGCATCGTGAAAGGGTCGCTGGTACTGATGGGCGGTGAGCCGGGCATCGGCAAGAGTACCCTTTCCCTGCAGCTTCCGCTGCACAGGCCGGAACTGAAAACGCTGTATGTCACCGGCGAAGAAAGCGTGAAACAGGTGAAGATGCGGGCCGACCGCCTGGGCGGGGATGCATCGGGCTGCCTCATCTACAGCGAAACGGACATGGGCGCCATCCTGAAAGAGGCCGAAGCCACGGCACCCGACCTCATGATCGTAGACTCCGTGCAAACCATGTACTGCCAGCATGTAGACTCCACCGCAGGCAGCGTGAGCCAGATCAAGGAAGTGGCCGCACAGCTGCTGCGTTTTGCCAAAAGCACCGGCATTCCGGTCATTCTCATCGGCCATATTACCAAGGAGGGCACCATCGCGGGGCCCAAGATCCTGGAACATATCGTAGACGTGGTCCTGCAGTTCGAAGGAGAGAACCGCGGGGCCTACCGGGTGCTCCGCAGCATCAAGAACCGCTTCGGAAGCACCTCGGAACTGGCGGTCTTCGAAATGACCGGCACCGGTCTCCGGGAGGTGGCCAATCCCTCGGAAATGCTCATTCCCATGCACGAGGAAGGCCTTTCCGGTACGGCCATATCGGCCATGCTGGACGGCAACCGGCCCTTCCTCTTCGAAGTGCAGGCACTGGTGTCCAGCGCAGTTTATGGAACCGCCCAGCGCAGCGCCACGGGCTTTGACGTCCGCCGCCTGAACATGCTCCTGGCCGTGCTGGAGCGCCGGGCAGGGTTCAAACTGGGCCAGAAGGACGTATTCCTGAACATGGCCGGCGGCCTGCGCATCACAGACCCGGCCTGCGACCTGGCTGTCATCGTGGCGGTGCTCTCTTCCAATTTCGACTATCCCATTTCCGCCGATGTGTGCTTTGCCGGCGAGGTGGGCCTGAGCGGCGAAATCCGCCCCGTCTCCCAGGCGGCCCGGCGCGCGGTGGAAGCCGCCCGCGTAGGCTTCCGGCGCATCTTCGTGAGCTCCTACACCCACTTCGACGTGAAACCGGAAGGCATAGAAGTGGTGAAGGTGGCCGATATCCCCGCCCTGGTCCGCGCCCTGTTCAAATAAATATTTGGAAGCTTGGCGCAAATCCACTATATTTGACATCTACTCAGACACTAAAACGCAACCGAAGATGAAAAAGAATTTCCTCAGCCGCATTTTTGATGTAGAAAAAATCAAGACCCGCGCCGCCTTTACGGAGGTGGATCAGAAGATTACCAAGTATCATTACGGCTCGGATGCCTTCATGCGCATTCTGGAAAGCCGCTATTCCTGCCATTCCTTCAGCAGCTATCCCGTCTCCGATTCCAAACTGGACATGATCCTGGAGGCCGGCCGCATGGCTCCATCGGCCAAGAATCTCCAGCCCACCCGCATCTGGGTGGTCAAGAGCGAAGAGGCGCTGGCCCGCCTGCACAAGGTGCATCCCTGCTACGGAGCGCCGGTGGTCCTCATCGTAGGCTGCCGCAATGAAGAAGCCTGGGTTCGGGAAAGCGACGGAATCAATTCGGCCAAGACAGATGCCGCCATCGTCCTTACCCACCTGATGCTCACCGCTACGGACGCCGGCCTGGCCAACATGTGGATCTGGGACTTCGATCCCAGCAAAATCCGGGAAGCCCTTCCGGAAACGCAGGAACATGGCATCTATGCCCTCCTGGCCATCGGCCATCCGGCCGAAAACAACGAGGGTAAACCCTCGGAACTGCACGCTGTCCGCAAACCCCTGGAGGATTTGGTCAAGACCCTGTAGGGGCAAAGTGAAAAAGGTATTCCTGGCCTGTCTGCTACTGTTCTGCGGCTCCATTCTGGGAGCCCGGTCGGCCATGCAGCATCCCCGTCTCCTGAACAGCCCGCAGGCCCTGCGGGCAGATGCGCCGTGGTACGCCGTGCAGGTAGACAGCGTCATCCGCGCTTTTTCCGACGAAGTGCTGGCGCTTCCGCCGGCCGTGCGGGAGCTGAAAGGCCGACGCCTGCTGGGCGTTTCCCGCGAGGTGCTCAAGCGCATTTTCTGGCTTTCCTATACATACCGGGCCTATGGCGGCGAGCCGTATGCCCGACGGGCCATTGCCGAAATGCTGGCCGTGAGCCGCTTCCCGGACTGGAACCCCTCGCACTTCCTGGATGTGGGGGAAATGACCCTGGCGCTTTCCATCGGCTATGACTGGCTGTACGACTGCCTGTCCGAAGAGGAACGCGGGATGGTCGGGGACGCCATCCTGGAAAAGGGGCTCAAGGCGGCCCTGAACCCGCAGGACGCCTGGTTTTATCGGACGGACATCAACTGGAATTCCGTCTGCAACGCCGGGATGGTCTATGGCGCCCTGGCGGTATGGGAGCGCGACCCCGACTTCTGCCGGCAAATGCTGGAGAAGTCCCTGTCTTCCAGTCTGCTGGCCTACAAGGCCTATGCGCCGGAGGGCGGATTTGCCGAAGGCTACAATTACTGGGGCTACGGCACCAGCTTCCAGATTATGCTGGAAGCCGCCATCCGGAATCCGGCCCGGATCCCGGAGAACTTCCTGCGGTCGGCCCGTTTCATGCAGTTCATGTCCACCCCTTCGGGCCGGACCTTCAATTTCTCGGACAGTTACCCTGCCGCCAATTTCCAGTATATGCAGGCCTGGATGGCGGCCGCCACAGGAGACGCCTCCCTGCTTTACCCGGAGCTGCAGCTCCTGAAAAAAGGGGCAAAACCGGCCGAGGAGCGCCTTCTGCCCCTGTTTTTGCTGTATCTGGACTCCTTCGGGACGCCGCATGTCCCGGAGGGGAACGTGTATGTTTCCGGCGGTACGACGCCCGTGTACATTTACCGGTCCGGCTGGGATGCAGAGGCCGATGCCTACCTGGGCATCAAAGGCGGCCTTGCCCAGTCCAGCCATTCCCACCAGGACCAGGGCTCCTTTTGCTTCGAAGCAGACGGCGTGGCCTGGGCCACCGACCTGGGCATGCAGGAATACCATTCCCTGGAGCGTATCGGCCTGGACCTGTGGGACATGACCCAGGACAGCGAACGTTGGGAGGTATTCCGGATCGGTCCCTGGTCGCACAACATCGTCACCTTCAACGGGCATGCGCCCAAGGTGAACCATCCCGTTACCTTCGCCCGCATCTTCTCCGGACCCGGCCGGGGCGCCGCCCTGGACCTGACCGCATTATACGACCAGGATGTGGCCTCCTACCGGCGTTCCGTGTATCTGAAGGGAGACGTCCTGCATGTGGCCGACCGGGTCCAGGCGGCAGACAGCACCTGCACCGTGCGCTGGGCCATGTGCACGGAGGCATCGGCCCGGATAGAAGGGAAGGTCATTGTCCTGGAAAGCGGCGGGCACACCCGCAGGCTTGTGGGCAGCCGCGGCATGGTGCCGCACATCTGGCCGGCCAGCTATCCCGGTCCCGGCCTCCACGAATTCGACGCTCCCAATCCCGGCAAGGCCCTGGTGGGCTTTACCTGCACCCTTCCCGCCCACGCCCGCCGGCGCCTGCACGTACGGCTGACGCCCTGACGCTGCCGGAATCCCTCTTTCCCAGGCACAACCGCCCTAAATTAATAGCACAACACAATGAGAATCAGTTTATTAGCAACATTTATGACACTCGGACTTTTTACCTGCATCTTCTCGCACAAACCCCAGGGAGACCTAACCTATTGCAGTTACGCCCGCCGGGGCGCCGCCGGTTTGGGGTCGGAATACTGTGAACTCATCGCCGACACAGACAGCATCCCCAAGGTGGTCGTGGTCCTGAACGAAGGCAACCGTTTCGGAGACCCGGTGATCAAGCGCGAGTACCCCGTGGAAAAGAGCGTCGTGGATTCCCTGGCCCAGTTACTGGCCAACCATAAAGTCTATACCTTGAACGGTTACCATGTGGAAGAGCCCATAACCGGCGGCCACTCCTACCGGATTCACATGGAATACACCTCCGGAGACCACGTCACGGCAGACTGGTATGGTAATCACATCAGCGACAAAGCCATTGCCGCCTTCAATCTCATAGAACGCTTCTTCACCCCCTGGTACTCCCTGGCCGCCAGCGAGGGCCAAGAGGTTCAGGAAGTTGAAGAGGTCCAGTAATGTACACGAACCAAAGATACTTTAATTTATTTATTTGTTTGTTATATTAAACATTATTGTATATTTTTGCATGCGATAAATAACAAACATGGGCAAGAACACATTTGGAAAAATGATGCCGAGGGCATTGACTCAGCAGCTGCAGCTTATGGGTGAGCAGATTATGCTGGCACGTAAGCGCAGGCATCTCTCTATGCAGGATATTGCAGACAGGGCAACTGTAACACGTCTGACTGTCTCTAAAGTGGAGCATGGCGACCCCAGGGTGTCTATGGGCATCTATGCGCGCGTCCTCTTTGCTTTGAATCTGGAAAAAGACATCTCGTTGCTGGCTG
This sequence comes from uncultured Bacteroidia bacterium, assembly GCA_902784435.1. GTDB lineage: Bacteria > Bacteroidota > Bacteroidia > Bacteroidales > UBA932 > Cryptobacteroides. The sequence continues at coordinate 21,172 of CACZUR010000028.1, forward strand.
CCGACGATGCACTCGGTCGCCAACTTCAAGACGCTGAATTGCTGAGAAAATGAAAAGGATTGCTGTTTACGCCGATTTCGACTTCCTTGCATCCCCGCAAGAGATTGGCACATTGGGCTACGAACACGTCCGGGGCAAAGACCACTTTGTCTTTGAGTATTCTGTCTTTGAGTATTCACGTGAGTGGCTGGTGCGATACGGTGGACTTGTGTTGAGCGGTGATCTTATCAACGCCCCCGCATTGCAGCATCCTCGTGGCGCAGACAGCGTTTTTGGCTTCGTCAAAGATTGAGAGCCTTCACGCCCTGTGTGAAGCCTGCCAGGAGATTGAGTTGGCGGAAGAGCGAAACGAATTGCCTGATCGGCGCTGGCTGGATCAACTGATTGACCCCGGATCTTCGCTTGGCGGCGCCCGGCCAAAAGCAAACATAATCGATACCAACGGCAAACTCTATGTTGCAATATTCCCGTCCCGAAAGGACTTGGAGAATACAGAACTCATAGAGCACTTTTCCCATCGCGTGGCAGCTGCTGCCGGTATCAATGTCGCTAAAACCCGTACCGAGACCTTTTACTTTCCGAGCGATTCGACAGGACATCAGATGGCAGGCGCATACATTTCGCATCTGCTATGTCTTTGCTTGGTCTGGATGATGGCGCCGGCAGCAGCACGGGTAACGGCTATCTGGACATCGTTGATTTCATCCTGCAGGGATGTGTGGATGTCGGTCATAACCTCAGGGAACTCTACCGAAGAGTTGCTTTCAATGTGCTGTTCGGCAACACCGATGACCACTTCCGCAACCACGGCTTCCTGCTTACCCCTAAGGGGTGGACTCTCTCTCCGGCATACGATATTAACCCTGGAGTCAAGTCGCACCAATGCCTGCTCATTGATCAGTACACGGAGCAGTCGGACATCACCGCCCTGCTATCGGCCTCAACCAACTATATGCTTGACAAGAAAGAGGCCGCCGAAATCATTGAGGAGGTTCGCGCTGCTGTCAAAGACTGGCGCAAGGTTGCATCCGAACTCCAGATTCCACAAAAAATACTCTCTCCTTATTGTAGTAAATGGGATGATCTGTGATACCGGTTTGTGTTACACAAGTTGTGTAAAGGCAAAACTCTCTGCAGCAACCATTTCGGAGTACGGCGTTCCGGCATAACTCACAGGAGACGTATACTTCCACTATGATATAGGCGCCCGCAGCGGCGATGTCTCTCAAGTATAAGAAAAGGCCACGGCGATGTGACCTTTTCTTTGTTTATTGGTTGTCAATTTCTGGTGCTCCGGTTTCCAAAGCAGGTTTGTCTTTTGCATTAAGAGATGTGACCACGCTGGTGCCAATGCGTTTCTCGATGTTTTCGCGTGCTTCTCCTGCAATAAAGCCCCCCTCGCGGGCAATACGTTTGCTTTGGCCGAAAGAAGTTGGCTGCTTGGCCTGGGAGATTGCCTTTGTAGAAACTTCGGCAAGCATATTCAGCACAAGTTCTATATCGGTCATATTATCCCGAAGATTCTCCTTCTTAAGGCCTTTCAAATCTTTGTATTCTCTCACGGATAGACCACTCCACGCCTTGGTGAGTTCGTTGGTAAGAATGGCATAGTCTTTCTCTTTGTCAATGCCCCTGGCCTTCCATTCGTCTGTGAGTTCTTTTCTCATCCGAATAGACTGGAGCCGCTGATGTATCCAACCCTCAGAATAGCCCTTTGCACGATAGTAATCCGCGCCCCTCAGTATGGCCAGTTCCGGGTCTTGAATCTCGTCAATCCTTTCACTTGCCACACGGGCCATCCACTGCTTGAAAGGCTCTGCTTTCTTGGAAGGAATGGATTGAATTATACGAAACATCGTTTGAGCATCTGCCGTATCCGTAGGATATGGCTTGCCGTCTGCGGCAGTTAATTTCAGTTGCTTACAGGTTGTAAGCATCTCACCCGCGCCTTCCTTCTTGAGCCGGCCTTTTAACACCGCCCAATAGGTGCTGGCCCTTTTGGGCGTAGGCTGCTCCGTTAATATTCCACATACATCCACAACAGAGAAGTACCATTTCTCCTCTTCAACGTTTTTACAAATATAATCCAATTGCTCTGCGATTGCAAGGGTTTCATCGACCACACGATGACAGTGGCTTCCGACGGCCGCTGGAAGCTGGACAAAGGGGGGGGGCGCGGAAAACGACGGAGGACCATCCCCTCAATCCATATTGAATTGTCACAGAAGGTCCGACAGTTGATTCTATCCATTCTTCAATAATTTGATAGTACGGATTCTAAATCTGCATAATTTGTAATAAGGACCTCGGCTGTTTCATTTTCACTAAGAGGTCCGACAATGCCGGCTTGGATCAATTGCTCCATCACCTCTCGTGCTCTTTTATACGTGAGCCCAAGTCTAATGCGGAGATTATTGACAGAAGCGCTCTGCGTAATAACGACCAAGTGTGCGGCATCGTCAAAAGTGAAGTCCTTTTTTTTAGTACGGCTTTTCATTATTGATTTTTTTTGATAATGGTCATATATTGCTGAGGGACAATAGATTCAATCTTTTTGCGGATATTGTCGATGTCCCAAGGTTTGTCATAATAATTATCATCGAGAAACCGTATCATTTCGTCGTCAAGATGCTCAAACTCTTCTACGATATCGGGATAGCCCATGCTTTTTATAGCAGAGAGACACCAATCAGCACTTTCGACACAGCCAAAAGGCGATAAGTCAATGACAAATTGAGTGTCATGGCCGAATGATGCTTTGCTGGAACCAGCCAGTACCATACTATAAAGTATTGCCCCAACGACGTCGTGTGGAATTACGAAATGGAAATAGGCACAGAAAAGGAGTGTCTTTACAGAGGATAAAGACGTTTTTCCATAGGGATCCGTGAAGCTCAATTCTTTATATGGATAGCAATAATTGTTTTCCCCCTTCATTTTTGCAACAATTCCCTCAAGATATTTTGCGCTCGGAGTCCGGGAGAGGAGATTGGCAACGATAACTTTTGAATTGGGGAATAAGCACTCCAAATCGATATTGTACAGTTTCACATACGCCCTGCTGGATATTACAACGATTGGGAAGGACTGAAAGAACGCTTCCTTGAAAAGCGTATTTATTCTGCTCACTACGGATGATTCTGTCTTGTGGGAAGGATTACTCTTTTCCATCGGAACATCACTGAACTCTGTGATAAAACAATGGTCTTGAAAGTCCAGGGAATCGGGTTCCTTCAGATAATCACCCTCCCAGACATCAAAAAGTCCACTCGATCTTGTTACCCTCCGGTAAGCGTCTATCAACTTTTGGTATGTAAACCAGACCGGTGAAGTTGCCCCATATGCCCATTTTGCCACTGAATAGAATTGCCCCTTGAATGCAAAGCGCGGACTGAAGTGATTCTCCCAATCCCATTCCATCGTATCTTTCCAATCCGGAATCTCAGAACTGTCTATGGGATTTTCCACGTACTCCAGCCAGGACTTGGCATTATTGTAATATGTTATTTGATTGAATTTCTTTTCTCTATCCCACGTTGTCTCCGGAGTAAAGGCGCACTCGTTTCCTATAATAAGTACATCGCTGTCCGGATTGCCATAGCCGATAAAGGAAGTCGAATACTTCTGTGCCAATAATTTGAGGTCATTAATTCTATCCATATCTCTTGTTTTTATGGTGCAAAAATAATCTGCCACCTTGCCAAAAGGTGGCAGACTACAAGAATCTGCAGAAAACTTTCGTTAAGATTATCAATAGTCAAAGCCTATATTCGAGGAGAGGAAGTATGTTTTTTTACCCATTCCAAAATTTTTACCCAGTCCTTCGACTCATAGAGATACTTTTTGTATTTTTCGTTTCTATACCTCATTACATAGTGGATAATAAAAGTACCCTTCAAGTTTGTATTTATGGGGTGTTGATCCTGATTAATTCTTTCTTTCGAAGAGATAAATCCATTGATAACATAAATAGGATATCGATTCAATCGGTTGTGTTCCTTACAACACGGGGGCAAATCTGGATACTCCTCAAGTGTTACCCGCTTTAAATCATATCCCATCCAGGGAGTTTTCGGAAATAGTCCCCAGTAGTAAAAAGATTGCCTGTTTGCATGTACAATTAATCTGGGTTTCATCTCCTCAATTGCGTCCTGAGTGATTTCCAGTAAGTCTCTTCTAAGTGATGCCAAATTAAAAAATGTCTTCTCGAAGAGATTCTGATCTGACTCTCGTATAGGAAACAAATCCAGATATGCCATTTTCTCGCACAAATCTCCAAACCATTCTCCTTTTTCTCTCCAGTAATCCATATCAGGTTTTTTGGTGGCAGCATAGAAATTAAACGCTGGATCTGCAACTTGCCCGGGATACACGGGACTTCTTGGTGGAAAAGAAGGGTTAACGCCCATCAATAAAAATGGAAATTCTTCAGCATTAGAATTATCACATGTAACGTATCCTCTTTTAAGAATGTCTAAGGCATTCTCATATACTTTGGTGCAAGCGATGATACGCCTGTTCATTTCCTCATTGTTCATATTTTTTCAGTGTTTTCTGTAGCTCTTCAGCAATTTCTGTTCGGAACCAGTCCGGAGATAGTACTTCCAGAGTGGAGCCGCGACTGAGGATTTCCTGCTTGAGGTCGAATGTGGGAACCAGGCGGTAGCCGAAGATGGTGTAATCCGGCGTTACCTCGATGGACGTCTGGCTGGGATGAAGCGGCAAGGATTCCAGGTACTTGGCCTGTTCGGCCGTAGCCTTGATCTCCATGATGCTGGGCTGGACATTGTGACCGATAATAATTCCGAAGTAGTCAGAGAAGAAGTCGGCCGCGTCGAAGCCTGCGGGTAGCTCAAGCGCTTTGTCCAGGACCCTGATGTTGATGATGCGGTCTAGGGAGTAGATTCGGAGTTCTTCCTTGCCGATGGTCCTGGCCAGCATATACCAGCGCTGGCGGAAGATCTTTAGGCAGTATGGGTGTGTCTCGAAAGAGGTGGGCTCCGTACGCTTGAAGCTCTGGTATGTCATCTCCAACGCCTTACCGTCACGCAAAGCCTTGACAATCACCGACAGCCATTTGGATGAGGACGGCACTTTCTCGAAGAGGATTCTGCTGCGCATATCGGCACTCTCCTGGAGGAGGTTGCTCAGCGACATAGATTCCAGGAGCCAGCTGCGGATGCCTTCTCCGTCAAGGTCCTCAGTATTGACGATGTAATACCCACGGCCCCGGTCGAAACCGATATCAATGCCGAAGATATCCCGGATGGCTTCACGGTGATTGTGGAAAGTCCGCTCCGGAATCGCAGTCTCATGTTTATCATTTAGCGATGAACTAGACCACAGGTCATCGATGTCCCTCTTGGTGATATGGCCATACCGGCTGATGAGATCAATCAGCCAGACATAGCGGTTGAAGTAACTTTTTGCCATGCGAAAGGGTCGGGAGTGATAATCAAATTTCGTTCTCAGCCTGTTCCAACTCTGTTATTCTTTGAAGGAGCGCTTCCGCCTCTTCGTATTGCATTTCCATTTGTCCAGGCACTATGCTTAAAATCTTATTAAGCGAAAGCGACAAGATTCTCGCTGATGAAGAGGGTTGAATCCCAAAAGCCTTGCAAATGCTTTCGCCTGCTTCCTTTTGACTCGTTGCCTGCCGAATAATTGACACCGTTCTATTGACATTATTATCGGAAATACAGACTAGCAGGTCTTTCATAAAAGCGGCCTCGTTCTTTGCCTCCTTTACCCAATCTGCAGTATGCCCATAGAGGTAATAGAAAACGGAATGAGTCCCAAACAAATCCACTCTTTTGTTAGGCTTGGATCTCAGGACTTCCTCAGCAAAAATCTCTTTGGCTTTTTTGAGGTAATTCTTGAATCTGTCATTCTTTGCATTCCGGATATCTTTCTGCAGGTTGTACAGATGCCAATCATACTTGAGAAGCAGTGCATAGTCTTCTATCTGTATTTCTTCATTGACAATGATTTTACCATCCTTGATTTTTAAAGTCTTCGCCATGGTATGCAGTTTTAATCTATTAATCCGGGTAATTCTCACAAATATACGCTTTTTCAGGCGAACGGCCTAAAGGAGAGAATCAAGTTTAAAGAGCATCATCCTCTGGCGGGCCAATATATCATGGCGGCGGACGAGGTCATTTATCCACTCAAAATCCTCGTTAGAGCCAATCAATATTGTCCGCTGCTCACCTTTGAAGATTTCGAAAGGATACTTTTCCGGGAGCAATGCCGTTCCATTAAATAAATCCTCATTCCATGAAACGGCAAATTGATATAGGTACTGAAGGAAGTCCTTATTCTCTTTCCCCACAGCATTCAGGTAGGCATCAAGACAGTCATTAGCCCCTACCGCAAAGATTTCCCTGAACAATGGTTGGCCATACATCTCGTCTATGGCTGTAGCCCATTCAGGATTAGCTTCAACTGCCAACTTGAAGTACTTGTTATAGCGTTCTTCCCAGTCAAGACCAAATCCTCTCGCCAAATACAATGCAGCCAAGCATGGTTTCTCTTCTTTTAGGTGATTAACAATCACCTTGAAGAAATCAAAATCATCCAATAAAAGACAATGTTGCAGCCCTTCTTCGATTCGTTCTTGTTCCATAATGTTGATTGTTTTGATTTGAATTCTGCCGCAAAAATAAACGCCCACTCTGCCAAATAGCAGCAACGTATGCAAATAATATCTCTTTGTTTTCTGTCCGAAATACTATGTACATGGGGCAATAAGTAAACAAATAAGCGCGCTTCAGACAACAACATATATGTATGGTTTCCTGAAAAGGAGTGGAGCTGGATGAAACCAGTGAATCAGTCGCCGTGCGGATGGATGAACTGCCTGTAAGTGAATTTGTTGGCATCGGCGTCGATGAGGCGGCGGATAAACTCTTCAAAGCATTGAACGAGTGGGAAGCCGGTGGCTTCTTCGTCCCATGTTAAGTGCAACTCGCTACGGGAGAAATAAAGAAGATGAAACTCGCCTTCCGCAACGACAATCAGTGGCAATCCTGGGAAGTGGACGGAGGTATTTAGTAAGTGCATAATTCAAATAAATTCGCTATCTTTGCACCTGAATTAATTCAGAGAGATATGAATCTTAGAGACATCAAGAAAGACATTAAAGAATTGTAATCTTTCAAGTCTTGCAAACATAAGAAAAGGGCGCCGTTACGCGCCCTTTTCTGTGTTTATTGGTTGTCAATTTCTGGTGTCCCGGTTTCCAAAGCAGGTTTGTCTTTTGCATTAAGAGATGTGACCACTCTGGTGCCAATGCGTTTCTCGATGTTTTCGCGTGCTATACGGGCCATCCACTGCTTGAAAGGCTGAAGGAATGGATTGAATTATACGAAACATCGTTTGAGCATCTGCCGTATCCGTAGGATATGGCTTGCCGTCTGCGGCTGTTAATTTCAGTTGCTTACAAGTTGTAAGCATCTCACCCGCGCCTTCCTTCTTGAGCCTGCCTTTTAACACCGCCCAATAGGTGCTGGCCCTTTTGGGCGTAGGCTGCTCCGTTAATATTCCACATACATCCACAACAGAGAAGTACCATTTCTCCTC
>CACZUR010000029.1 GCA_902784435.1 uncultured Bacteroidia bacterium
AGAATTGAAAAAATGATCCCGAACAACACAAAGTCCGGGATCATCTCAATAATCAGATTCTCTGGCGAAAAAAAACACTCTACTTTTTCAGCGGCCTCCATAGAAGGCTGTCTGGCTGTCAACGCGGCAGAGATATAAAGAAAGTGGTTAGCGCTTGTAGAACCAGGGAGTCAGGCCGATGGCACCGCCGTAGGCTTCCTTGCCATCGTCGGTGACGCAGAGTTCGAAATTACAAAGTTCCATAGCCTCTTCGTGCAACTGCTCTGCCGTTCCCCAGATTTGGGCTTCAAAACTGATATCATTCGAATCGGCCGGTGCATGGCCCATGGCCTTGAGGGCATTCACGGTATACCAGGTATATCCTCTGAGTTCAAATGTTTCAGGATTCATTGAGAGACAATTCAGATCTTCGTTCCAGGCATTCCAGCCGAAATAAAAATGATAGGAATCTTGTTTCGATATCGTTTTACCGGCCCAGATGTGGTCGTCATCCGTCGTAATCTTGATTCTGCCATTTTCAAGGGTGAAGGTTCCCTGGATATGGTAACCCCACATAGGGACATACAGGTCGATCTTATTTCCGGCAACCACAAGGCATATTCTGTAGTCTGCTTCTTCGTCGTACTTGGCAGGCTTGACCCCGTTGTGAGGGGCATCCCAGCGGCCGTCGCCAAGGGGCGCCGATTTTACCGTAGCGCCGGCTTTCCGGTAACTATCGGTAACCCTGGACTTGAATCCTTCATTGTCCATCTCTTCAATAAATACCAGCCAGGCCTTTCCGCCGATGAGAAGAACCTTTCTTGTCAAGGCTTCGCCGCCGTTAGGAGTCATAGTAATGGTGCCGGCATTCTCATTGAAAGTCCATTTCCCCGAAACGGTTTCATCCCATCCTTTTTCCGTGTAAGTGCCACCTTCCTTTAAAACCAGGATGTCTGTTTCCGTCCCCTGACCCCAGCTGCCAATGAAATCTGCAGCCGTGATCTTAGCGGCCTCATTCCCATTGTTATTGCCGTTACCACCACCGTTGCCGTTACCATTACCGTTGTCGTTACCGGGTTTGGTGCAACCAGCCATCAGGAGCGCAACTCCCGCGGCAAATGCTAATAAAAAATTCTTTGACATAGCGCTATTATGGTTTTATTTTGGGAAATATCGCAATTTAACGAATAACCGCAACTGACACAATCAATAAACGCACTGCCAACTTCTTTAAGAATATTTCACCACATTCAATTAATATTGTTATATTTACGGGTGTGAAAGCAGTAACACTCATAACCACAGCGCTTTTACTCATCTCCTGCTCTCCTGCCGGGAGAGAGGGTCAGAACGCCATCTATGCCGGTGATGTAACGTTCCGGACCATGTCGGTAGAGCGACTGCCAGATCTCACAACGCCCCGCGGCGGCCATCACACCGTCCTGCTGGGGGCCGAGATTACCGTATTCGGCGGCCATACCAACGGTTTTAAGCCGTTACAGACGGCAGCATACTATTCCGGAGACACCTGGCACGAGGTACAGATGATGTACGCCCATGATTTCGGTGCCATTGTGGGACTTCCGGACGGGAGGGTCATGCTGATCGGAGGCACCGCCGACGACTTTGGAATCGGCCAGAGCTGGGGTGTAGAGCTGTATGAGCCCCTCACCCATACTTTCTGTTCAGACGGCATACTGGACCGTAAACGCGCACGGCCATCGGCCCATGTCCTGCCGAACGGCGGTGTACTGGTCGGCGGCAATTGGTATGCCCCGGACGCTGTGGGCATATACTATTCCGGCCAGGGTTTCAGAGACCTGGAATCTCCGTCCCGGGAAAGGACGGATCCTTTCATCCTTCCCGCATCTGACGGGCAGACGGTCATCTTTTCCTCCGAGGGAACAAGGGGAGAAGCCCTGGACGGAACCGTGGATGTGATCGGCGGAGACCCGTATCACGAGCCTTTGCTTGACCATTGGGCGCTTATCGCCAACGACGCGTTGTCTACAGAGACCTTCCGGATTGCGCCCTTTACCTATCTGATTGCCGCCCGCAACCGCGAGGACGAAAAATTTGCCGTCATTCAGTTCTCCCAAGGCGGGTTCTCCCTGCTGGACATGGAAGTCCCCCTGCCCTCTGAAGGCTTGGAGGGCCGCATTACCTGGTCCGGGAACCTCCAGGTTGACAGGCGGGGAAAAACCGCCTGGTTACAGGGATGGGATGCCGGTGGCCATGTCTATCTGGCCGATATCCGCTACAGCCCGGCACTGGAAGGCGAAAAGGCGCCTGTGTCATTCTACTGCGCCACCCTTCCCGGAGACACGCACTTCGCCCAAGATGCCGTGATGATGCCCGGGGGCCGGTTCGCCCTCATTGGCGGCGTGGAGCTGTCAAACGCAGAGGGAAGTCCGCATATAAGCAATTTCTCCACGACCGGCCAGGCTTTTATCCTCCACACGGAGGCACCAGCCGCCCATACCGCTCCCCGGACAGCCACATGGGTGGCAGCCCTTGTGATCCTTGTCTCTCTCCTCTCTGCCGCCATTCTCCTCAGAAAGCGCAGAAAGAGAGAGATTCCGGACGAAGAGGAGCCTGCTCCAGACCCCCAGGGCGCAAAAAGCGATATGATGTCCAGGATAACCGCGCTGATGGAAGAGAAGGAGCTTTTCCGCCGCCCGGATCTGAAACTGGCCGATCTTGCGCTGGAACTGGGGACCAATGTCACTTATATCTCTGCCTGCATCAACGGCCAGGCCGGTGTCTCCTTCAACGAATTCCTGACCCGCTACAGGGTGCGTTATGCACAGGAGCTGATGAAAAGCAACCCGGACAAGAAATTATCCCATATTGCCGAGGAATCCGGTTTTTCCGGAGAACGTTCCTTCTTCCGCAACTTCAAGAAAGTCACCGGCGTCACACCGCGCCAATGGATTGAATCGGAATAGGCCTGCCCAGCCCCGCCGCTTCCTCCCATGCATTTGGGGAAGGTCACCGGGGTGTTTGGGGAAGGTCACCGGGACAAATGGGGAAGGTGTCGTTTTGGGGGCGGGACCTTCCCCACGGAAAATGCACTACAGATGCTTCTATGGCCTATTTGATGGGGAAAGTCCCCCCTACTAAAAATAGACCTTCCCCAAAAACACCATGGACCTTCCCCAAACCCGCGAAGGACCTTCCCCAAAAAACTCGGGGGGCTTCCCCAACAAGACCCTGGCACTTCCCCAAAACACGGTCAGACATAACCAGTTAGGCATAATGAGCGCAGCACATTGCGAACTATGCCTCGCTCCGGACAGCTTGCGGCGTGGCGGGGCTATTTTGTATTTTGGGAGGCTTTTCGTATATTTGGCATGGCTATTCGGGGATATGGCCAATGAGACAAGAACGAATCAACCACTTAAACCACTTATAACTATGCATAGATTCCTTTATCTGATCGTTGTTTCTCTGATGATGCCGGCGGCGGCCTTTGCCGCCAATAACAACGCCGTTGCGCCCACGTACGAACTTCAGAGCCAGAAACCCGAAGCAGTGAAGAAGCCTGCGGCAGCAAAGAAGCCCGCGGCAGCAAAGAAACCTGCAACAGCGAAGAAACCAGCAGCAGCAAAAAAGCCTGCAGCAGCAAAAAAGCCTGCAGCAGCAAAGAAGCCTGCAGCAGCAAAAAAGCCCGCAGCGGCAAAGAAACCCGCAGCAGCGAAAAAGCCCGCCAGCGCGTCGCAGGCCACACCCACTCCGACCAAATGCCACAGTTGCAATGGCACCGGAAAGGACAGGCGGAACCCCTCCGAAAAATGCAAGAGCTGCAACGGCAGAGGCGTAATCACAAGATTCCAGTAGCGCCCCTGCCGCGCACCTTTATTGTCTGTATTTGTAGGTCAATGGCGGGTATTCTCCACCGAATTGACCTCCTTCACCATGGGCTAAGGTGGGGGAGTCAAGGATGAATTCGCGGTCGAACCACCACTTACAAGTCTCATAATAGTACTCCAGGTCCGATTCTCGCGTTACTTCATTCCAAAAGCCGTTGTTATACGGTTGCAGCGTGTCCGGGTCTACCCACTCATAAATGTCCGGCCAAGGATTGGGTGTCGGGCTCCAGGCAGCCTGCCACCATTGTTGTGCAGATATCACAAGGCGGTCGTTCTCAAGAGTGAAAGTACCTTTAAAATGACCTCCGCCAAGGAAATCGTACTGATCCACCGTATTACCCTCACTGAAGATCAGGCAATAATCAATTTTGGTATCCTCCCCTTCATGGTAAGCATCCCATCGGCCCAGTTTGATGGGGCTTTTATCTTCGACCTTTCCGCCATTGGCGGTCTCTTTCGTAGTGAAGGATTTGGTCGCGCCCACATAGCTTGCGGCGCCGACGGTCATGTATGCGACATAATAGTATTCTGTTGCGGGATCCAGTTTGTCGACCTTAATGCTGAACTCATTACTCTTGTCGATGACGGAAGCCGGATACTTTTTCCCGACGGCTTCCGGGTTATAGCTCTTGGAGACCATGATGCCGATTTCCTTCGAATCCTTCAGGTTATTGGCATTCACGTGGCCGTAAAGGACGGCTGAATTTTCGGTGATTTCCTTTGCTTCCCCGGTAGAAACCGGCTGGTTTGTGTCTTTTTTGCAGCCCGATGTAACCAGCGCCAAGATGGCCGATGCGATCAAAACGATTTTTTTCATAATTTTTCGGTTATTAGTGCACAAAGGTAATAATCTTTGCGCCGATAGGCAAATCCTTTCCCCGGCAAAACGCATTAACGGGGACAGAGAACACCCTCGGGGTGTTACGTCAGCGGGAGCCGCCGCCTCCGGGGCAAATGGGGAAGGTCTCCGGGGAAATTGGGGAAGGTCCCTGGCGTTTTTGGGGAAGGTCTATTTTTAGTAGGGGGGACCTTCCCCACCAAATAGGCCATAGAAGCATCTGTAGTGCATTTTCAGTGGGGAAGGTCCCCCCTACTAAAAATAGACCTTCCCCAAAAACGCCAGGGACCTTCCCCAAACCCAGTTAGACAAAAAGAGCGTAGCACATTGAGAACCATGCCACGCTCCGGGCATTACTGGATGATCCGGAATTTTCCGACCAGCGGAAGTTCCTTGGTTTCGCCCTTGACAACGTTGTAGATGCCGATGATGCCCAGGACAAAGATGGCTATATTCAGAACCCAGGCCAGGGCAGAGGAAATACTTCCCACAAACCAGCTTACAACACTGCAGATGAGAAGGATAAGGCCCTGATTCACATGGAAGCGGGCGAACTTGGAACCCTTGGCGGCGATCAGGGGAATGAGGACGAGCACGCCCAGATAGGCCAGAACGCCCATCAGTTTGTTATTGCCGGCGTCTGCGGGGTCAATCTCCGCAGCGGCAGGCTCAGCGGCCGGACCTGCGGCAGGACCAACTTCCGGGGCAGTTTCTTCCGGTGCGGAATCGGTGGCGGGATCGGCCATGGGATCGGCTACGGGATCGGCTACGGGATTGGCCTTGCGTGCCTCAATGGCCGCCATGATACCTTCCCGCATGTTCGAGCCCACATTGGAGAAGCGGAGTTCCTTTCCGTCCTTCAGCACGATGGTGAATCCGCTGATGCCATACTTGGCACACCTGTCAATTTCCGAGATATTGACAACCCAGCCCTGGTCTAACATGGCCATAGGATTATCCGGCAGCCAGTACACTTTGCCGGGGGTAAAAGCCAGCCTTCCGTTGGAAGAATTGATTTTGGTGAAATTGTAGGCCGGTTCGTAGCATTCCTCGATAAGCGGTTCCACTTCCGACCGATCGAAAACGAGAGGTAACTGTTCCATAACTGATTCAAATATAAAGTAAAACTTGATGCATTTTCATAACGCCTCCTAAAAACGTCAACGGGAGCCGCCGCCGTGGCCGCCGCCGTAGCCGCCGTGACCGCCGCCGCGGGAGATGCGACCGCCTCCGCCGGAGGAACGGCGTTGCTGTGCTGCCCTGGCAGCCTCACGCGCGGCCTGCCGGTCCATGGCGGCAGACATCATGCCCGCCGAAGAGCGGTTGAGACTGTTAAGAACCGAGTGCAACATTGTGGTATTCAGCATATTGGACTCCCTGGCATACTCCTCCATGATCTCGGGATACAGTTTCTCGAAGTTCTTGGCCACCTGGTCTGCGATGCCGAAGGCGGACGCCACAATCATGTACTTCTTCCACAGGCCTACTTCCGGTGCATGGCGATCCGAAACAAGGGTAAAATTTTCCAGGAAGTTCTTGAATTCCACGGCCTTGCAGCGTTCTTCCAGGGACGCCGCCTGCCATACGGAACGGTAGTAGGAGAGGGCCTCATTGGGCCAGGAAGCCACTTCCGCGTCATTCTTGTAGGACCATTTCTTGAATTCATCGGCTTCCAGGAGGTCGTCTCCGGCGGCCACTGCGGCCGCGTAGTAGACAGTCGACTCCATCTTGTCCGTGAACTGTAGCGGCTGGGACGGCTTGACGAAGCGCAGGTTTAGCCGTTTGTCGTCCTTGGGATCCCGTTCCGTGCGCAGGAGTCCTTCCTGTATCCACTTCAGGAAGTAGGCGCTGATCACATCGGTATAGGCGGAACTTTTGCTCTTGCAGAAGTAGTCTCCCTCCTGCATGAGGCTGAAGAGGGCCGACGGGTTGGCATCGAAAGGAATATCGCGGGACCAGGTGTCTATCTTGCTCTTCCCGAAGATTTCCTTCCTGTAGCGATTTCCAGTGGTCTTCCGCCAGATCCGTTTGATGACGTAGCCGATCAGAAGCAGGACAATCAGGACCGGGATCCCGATGAAAATGAGCGCCATCACGGCCATGCCGACATAATCCCAGAAGCCATACTCCCCATCGTCGTAGTCACTGCCGTTAAAAGCCTCGTCCTTAAGCTCCTGGAAGGTGCCGTCCCCTTTTTCCGAGGGCAGGAACAGCCCTTTTTGGAAACTGACCAGCGCCGAGAAGTTGCTGCTATAGGAAAAGGGCTCCGTGGACTCGAAACAGAGCGCGTCGTCTTCCATCCAGGACTCGCCGTCCATGCCGAATCCCCAATACTGGACGTTGCAGGAATCGGCCTTTTCCCAGAACCAGGGTTCGCTGTCCGTCATGTTCACGATGCGGATGGAGGCATGCTTGGGAGGGGTATTCCACTCGTCGTTCAGGAAATGCCAATGGAAACCGTCGCACTCCGGATAGGAGAGCACCAGGTTGTCGATGATATAGGAGATGGTATAGACATGGTCTCCGTACGGACCCTGTCCCCAGCAGAGTTCTATGTTCCCGTGGCTTTTCTCCAAGATGCCGCACCGGCGGGTCTTTTCCTCCAGCGAGCGGTCCGGGTTCCATTTCCGGCCGTCGTTAGCGTACTCTTTCCCGTTTTCGAAGACATGCAGATCGTGGATGTAGGACTTGCCGGGGTTGTCTATGGGGATGTACCACTCCGTACCGCTGGTGACGGTGACGTCCCATTTCTGGATTACCTGGGCGTTACCGGTGCGGAAAAGGTTGACGGTGGTGGAAATGTCGCGGATTTCCTGCGCATGGGAAAAGAGCGTAGCGGCCATCAGGGCCATGGCAACGGATGCGAGCTTTCTCATCGGTGTTTGTTTTCACAAATATATCTTTTTTTTCGGAAAACTCCCCCTCCACAAAGCGCAAATGGGCGAAGTTATGCCCCCGGAGGTAAAAAATAGTGAATTTTAGCCATGCCGTCAACGTGAAAAACGCTTAATTTTGGTACTGGACTATGAAGAAGCATTTCTATCTGGGTATCGTTACGGTCTGCATACTCCTCGGAGCCTGCGCAGGCCCATCGTCGGCCATCCAGGAATTCCGCTTCGGAGACCTCCGGATCCGCTATCCGGGCACCTGCGAGATTTCCCAGGTGGAAGAAAACAGCGAACTCCGCTTCATCTCCTTCTTCCTTTCAGAGAAAAAAGACCCGGATTCCCGGATCGAATGGGGCATCAGCGAATTCGACCCCGGATTCCTGCAGCAGGTCCCCAGGGAAGAGCGTCTGGGAGAACTGGTGGCCGATGTGGCGGAGCTGCAGGAAAAACTCTCGCAGCTTCCTGGTGTCGAGATCCTGCAGAAAAGCGACATAGAACTTTCCCAGCCGCCCTCCCGCCCGGAGGCCTATGCCTTTATCACAGTCCAACCCGAAGAGAAAGACCAACCGGTGTACCTGGTCCTCTCTTCCCTGCTCGTGGACAACTACAATGTAGTCACGGTCAGTAAAAGCGCCGATCCGCAGTCCATCGAACTGTTTTCCGGCATTCTTGAAAACCTAACAACACAAATTACTAAAACACAAACACATGAAAACCAGTAAAGTTTTGGCATGCATCGGCATGC
This sequence comes from uncultured Bacteroidia bacterium, assembly GCA_902784435.1. Taxonomy (GTDB): domain Bacteria; phylum Bacteroidota; class Bacteroidia; order Bacteroidales; family UBA932; genus Cryptobacteroides. The sequence goes on from CACZUR010000029.1 coordinate 8,323, forward strand.
TCGCACTCGGCCTCACCGTATGTGACGCTGTCGCAGTGGGACAGAACCGCCGCGTATCCCGCCCTACCAGTAGGACCATCAACAGGTCCACCACCAGCACTACCACCACCAACAACAACAACACAACGCAGCACTATGCTACGGTTGCCGATTATCTGAGAAGCACGGAATACCGGAGCAAAGAAAGAGCCAGCGCCCTGGTGGAGGCCACGTCCGAGAGGCTGCAGAAACTACCGGATGTCATCGCCAACAGCGAAGGCGTATTCCGTCTCATCAATACCAAACAAGACGGATCTTCCACCTCTGAAGAACTGTTCGGAACGGACGAAAGTATCATTTTCCCCGGCAACCTGCTTTATGTAAACAAACAAATGGCCGACGGAAACCCGGACCCCTGCGCCTTTGCGACCGGACAGGTAAGGATTACCATCGATCTGAACCTGGGTGCCGGCACCAGTATTTCCGCTGTTGTACCCAATGATTACGCCTCTGTCAAGCAGCAGATTTTCAACTGGCTCAATGCCAAAACCGAGAAATCCTTCGGCAACCTGGACAGCGAAGGGGGAACCCACTATTACAGCAACTCTTCCCATATGGCGGTAGACTTGAAGGTGTCGGCCAGTTACCTGAAAAACAAAGCGAAGGTGAACATGAACACGCAGAGCAATGAACTCAAGATCGTGGCCGTCGAAAACTTCACGCAGAAATATTACACCGTTACTGCACAGGTAATCAACAACGATCCGTCCACCCTCATCGGCAAAGGCACCTCCGTCAATGAAGTCATAAACGGAGTCAACGCCAACGGTCCCATCGGCATGATCCTAAACGTGTCCTATGGACGCCGGGCCTATCGTTTCCGCGAGTATACCTCCAATGACTTTACATTCAACGGCGATGAAAGTGTCAATGTGAACGCTGGCGGGGCCCAGGTGAGCGTAGCCTCTACCCAGAATGTAACCAATTCCAGCAAGTGCAGCCGTTTCTGGGGCTATGTTCAGGGAGGTAAACATAGCGACAAGGAAATCTTCAACAACACCGACGCCAACAACGGCAATTCCGATTTCATGAAAGCCATGACCAAGGCTACCGAGATTACTGCGGACAATCCAGGCGTTGCGCTGAACTACACCGTACGTTTTGTCTCTTCCCAGGGTCTGGCACAAAAGCATGTCACCAACGAGTACTACAAAACCGAATATGTTCCCTGCCCCAAGTGGATTACCATCGAAATGCACAAGGATGCCAGCCAGGTGGCCCAATCTTCCATCGAGCTCAGATTCAACTATCAGGTGATTCACGTCACGAAAAACAGCGATGGCAAAATCACCAGCTATGAGATTTGGAATTCCCCCCGCTCCAAAGACGACAGTATCCTTCCGGGCTATGTAGACTACACCAGGAGAAACTTTGATCAGGGCGAAACCCGCATTACAAGGACCATTCCTACGAACGATGTCCCCGACAAGGAGAATTGCTACATCTATGGCAACCTCTACTGGACGCTGAGAGGCAACCACCGTTCGGGACAGAGTTGGACCACATGGGACGATGGTTATATGTCCCCGATGAGCATTCCTACCGAAAACGGCAGAAAGATCGTCCGCATGTACATTAACGGCAGTAACTACGGCAGCAAAAACCCTTATATCCACAGCAAGTCTACCGGCAGATCTTCCAGATAATTACTGACTATTATGAAAAGATTTGTATCCGTGATGGCCGCAGCGGCAGCTATCCTGTTTTCCCAAGCCCTCGGAGCCCAGAACCTGATGGTATCCGTGCAGAACGACACCGTATGGTTCGGTGCCCAGGTCCTTTCCTACGATGCCGTAGGGGCCCTGGTGGAAGAGAAAGCCCCGCAGAACCTTTTTGTGTATGTCGATTGCACGACACCCTTTGTCCTGTGCCAGGACGTGCAGGCCGCCGTATCCATGAACGGAAGTGCAGATGTGGTATTCATGAACCCCGACAAATACGCAGACCGCGGGCGTGAATACGGTCCCTTCATGGCTGTCCACAATCTTTTCGAAGACTGGGCCCTCTATGACGAGGACAAGAAAAAGGGCGCCGTCCTGGAAATCGCGCTTCCCTGCGAAGACCCCGTCAAGGAACTGCAGGAAAAGGAATACAACGCCATCCTCCTGAAAGTGGACAAAAAGTCAACCGTCGGGGATGTCTATGGTTTCATCCGGAAGGCCGAGGAGAAATGCCCCAATATCGTGTTGCAGGTTCCAGAGGGAGATTATTCCATGGGCGGTTATTTCCGTGTGGCAGAAACCGACCCCTCTGAATACGAATTCGACACCTACCCCTGCGTCATGGGACAGGCCTGGACGGTTTACCGCAAGGATGAAATCTGGGACCCCGTAGACTTTGCCAAGAATCTGGTGGCATTCGAAAGCATCACCAAGATTACCGCACCCGGCGCACATCCCGGAAAGGGCCGTGCCGTGGTGGAAATGACAGTAACTCCGCTGGGAACGCTGCAGGATGTAAAAATCGTGCGCCGTTCGGCCCTCCCCGGGCTGGACGAGGTCATCGTCCGGGCGCTCTACGAGGCCCGTTCCTGGTGGGTTCCCCAGTTCAAGAAAGAAGCGCCCATCAACGTGAAAGTGACCGTTCCCGTAGAAGGGGAGATCGGGGCGTACTAATCTGACAGTTCTGACTGTACATCGAAAAGAGGGTCTATAACAGGCCCTCTTTTCGTGCTTTGGCCAGCATTTCCGAGACGCCGCCCACATCCAGTTTCGAAAAGATGTTCTGCTTGTGGTTATTGACCGTATGCACGCTCACGTGCATCTTCTCGGCCATTTCCGCGGCGGAAAGGCCTTCCTGGCAGAGGTTCAGGACCTCCATCTCACGCGCCGTGAGGCCGTAGTTCCGGACGACGTCCTCTTTTTTCCTGGCCACGGAGATGACATAGTCAGACACCTCCTGCGAGAGGGCGGGGTTGCCGGGAAGCAGGTCGGCTATGTGCTGGCGGATTTTCTCCTCCGGAAGCGAAGTGAGGCCTTTCAGGTTCTGGTCTCCGGCGACACCCGGGAAGGCAAACTCCCTGGAGATGAGCTGTATGAGCTGCTCTTTGGCATTGTTGGAGACGGACAGATTGTGGTTTGCGGCCATGATCCTCCTGGCGTACAGGATGGACTGGATGATGATGGCTAACAGGAGCAGGGACAGGGCCACCAGCAGGATGCTCAACAACCTGTAGCTCTTTGCCTTTGCCCGCAGGAAACTGGCCTGGTATGCCGTTTCCATGTCCTGGAGGGTCTCATCGGCCTTCTGCCGCATGTAGTACTCGCAGGCGTAGACATACTGCTGGTGGGCGGCGGCCGTCTCTTCCACGTTGCCCAGTTGCGCCCAGAGCATAGTCAGGTTGTTCCAGGCCTGGGAACGGGAGAGGTAATCGTCCTCCGGGCAGTCCTCCAGGATGGTCTGGCAGCTGCGGATGCCTTCCTGTATCCGGCCGCCCTGCCGGTAGTACCGCATCTGGTAGGTGGCCGATTTGGCGATGAGGTCTTTCCGGTTCTCCTGTTCCGCAAGTTTTATTGCACTGGCAATGTAGTCTCCGGCCGTTTTGTAGAGTTCCTGGTCGATGATTGTGTTGAAGCGGTTCTTGTTCACATAGGCCTGGGAGAGCTGGAAGAGGATATCCACCTTCAGTTCCGTGCAATTACCGGCCAGGGACAGCGCTTCCTGGAAATACTGGATGGCCTCGTCGTCCCGGGCTTCCAGTTCCGTGATGCCGCCCACGACCAGAAGTTTTCCCTTGGCAAAAAGGGCATGAGCGATGAGGCTGTCCGTATCGCACTCTCGGGCCAGTTTTTCCGACTCTACGGCGTGTTCCCAGCCCTGGGCATCCCGCCATGTCATGATATCCATGAGCGCCAGGCGGCTCAAGGCATAGCTTTTCATTGCTTTGTCCGACGACTTGTCGGCCAGTTCCATGGCCTCGATGAGGAGCTTCGTGGACTGGTCATAGTCTCTTCTTGTGCGGGCGATACGTGACGCATCTTCGAGGAGCCTGGCCATCCTGTCCTCATTCTCGACCTCGGATGGGGAAGGCCCGCACGATGCAGCCAGCAGTACGGCGACAAGCGAGGTACAAATGGGCAGCAACAAGTTCATAGGCTATCATTGATTCTCGGGTTCTTCAGGGGCATGACCATGATAAAACGGCAACCCTGGTGGTACGTGGCATCCAGTTCCAGGGTGCCGCCCAGCAGGATAATGTGCCGTTTGGTGAGCGGGAGCCCTACGCCCAGCCCTTCCGAGAGGCTGTCAGACTTATAGAAAGGCGTAAAAACGTGTTCCTGAAATTGCGGTGGAATGCCGGGGCCGGTATCTTCGAAAACGAAGCGGACACCGTCGGGGATGGCTTCCACACGGAGGAAGATGTTTTTCCCGTCAGAGTATTTGGCCGAATTGTACAGGAACTCGCGGATGCTCCGCATCAGGTACAGATGGTCTGTACGGATCATGAAAGAATCCTCCAGCGAAGTTTCCAGCTTCACGGAGACACCCGGGAAAAAGCGGTTTACATAGCCGATACATTCCCTGGCCACCTCGTTGCAGGAGACATCGTCTTCTTTGAGGCTCAGCATTTCGTCGTGGTAGCCCCGGTCCGAACTGTCGTACAGCATGAGGGACATCCTGCGCAGCGTCATGGTATGGTAGTCTATCACATGGAGGAGCGCCTGCCTTTCTTCGGCGGACATGCCGTTGCCGCCTTCCTGGAGAAGCTGGGAAAAGCCCATGATCAGATTCAGGGGGGTCCGGATCTGGTGGCTCATGTTGGAGATGAATTCACTCTGGCGACGGATGGCTTCCTCCAGGTCGGCATTGGCTTTTTGGAGTTCCTCATTGCGTTTGGCCGACTTTGCGATGGCGGCATTCAATTCCCGGATTTGCCCTCTGAGCGTTTCCTGCATGTCTGCAAAGCTGTTCTGCAGTTTTCCCACGACACTGTACTCGTTGCCGCGGGCAATCACGGTGGAGTAGTCTCCATCGGCAATGCGCTGTGCCTGCTCTTCCAGAAGGCTCAGGGGAGCAAAAGCCCGGACCACGGTTCTCCGGCAAATGACGTAAATAAAGATCAGGCCGATGAGGATGATGATCAGGATGCTGATGTTCAGGCGCCGGTATCCGTGCAGGACAGACCGCTCCGGGCTGATGAGCGCGGCGCTCCAGTTCGTTCCCGGTACGGGTTGATAGCAAATCAGGCTTTTTACGTTGGCCACGTCGGCGTGCATCCTGCCGATGTGCCCGGCTGTCATTTCGTAGCCCAGGGCCAGTTTGTCGGGGTAGTATCGGCCATTGGTGAGGTCGAAGATGGTCTTATTGACAATCTTGGTGGTGTCGCGGTGCACATAGTAGCGGCCGTCATGCCCCAGGAGTATGAGATAGGAATCGGGATAGGGCTTGATGGAAGAAAGGGCTTTTGAAAACTCCGGCAGGGACATATCTGTGGAAATGACGCCGATAAGCTGCTTCTCTTTGTCGTACAGGGGACGGCAGTAGGACGCAATCATATGGTCGGCAGAAAGCGAACCCGCATTGTTGTCGACAAAAGGATCCACCCATACGGCTTTTCCGGAAACGGCCGCTTTGCTGTACCACTCATAGTCGAAGTATTCGTATCCCTCTTCGACGGCGGTAATGACCGTATCCCTTTTGCGGACCGTATAGGCAGAATAGTAGCGTCCGTGTTCCGGGAACATATCGGCCCGGGCCGATATGGAGCAACCGGAAACGAAACCGCTCTGCGCTACCGTTCTTCTGGAAAAAACAATCAGGGAGTCCGGGCAGAAATGCTCTTCTGCCATCTGGGCGGTTAAATCCGTGACCGTTTCCACAGACCGCAGATAGCGCTCCGCCCGGGCGACGGCGGCGTTCAGGGCCTCTGACGCATTGTCCATGGCCACGGTTTGGAAATGCCTCCAGGACACGGCCATGAAAACGCTGTTTGTCAGGACAAACACCGAGACCGCAACGAGAAACATCTTCATGCTGATCTGCGTCGGGAACGAGCGATGGATATATTTTGACCATTTACCCATGGCTGTCCTGTTTATTTGTGTTCAGCATGTCGTTCAGGATCTCGGTTACCCTGAGCCCGTTTTTCTCAATGCCGTCCAGCACCTGCCAGCGTTGCTCTTCTCCCATGAGAGCGCCGAATTCACAGAGCCGGTCCACACTGTCCTGGATATCGGCCGTCACATCGGCCATCTGATGGGTCATGCTGCCGAAAAACGCCGCTTCGTGCTGCTGGATATCTTTCGTCCTTGCGTAGGTCCGGGCCAGCGTATGCTGGTGTTCGACCTCTTTCCGGGACATATCCTGCAGCTGATTCATATGGTCTGCGACAGCACGCGTCATCCTGTTATACTGGTCCTGGAGCCGTCCTATCTCGTCTGTACGGGTAGAAGCCAAAACCGGCATCCTGTAATTCCCCTTCGAAATAATCTTTGTCAAGTGCAGCAGTTCTTTCAGCGGCTTCAGGCTGAAGCGCGAGATGGCCACTGCACCGGCAAAGATAAGCAGAAGACCTACAAGGGTCAGGCTGAGGGCCAGACGGTAGCCCGGGTCGAATTCGTCATACAATTCCTTTTCCGGGTAGATGACGGCCATGCTCCACCCCAGGCTGCCTACCTGCCGTCCGGGATAGGACGATGGCTGGAAAGGCTTGTAAGCCATGAGGTACCTTGTGGCGTCCAGCGTGAAAGACCGCCTCCCGGATGCACCCCCGACCATTTCCTGCAGTGCCGTCATGACAGAAGGATCCTCGACATCCCTCAGTTGGGCCAGGTTGTCCATGTGCAGGAGCCGGGTGCTGTCGGGATGGACGATATAGGAACCGTCCCGGTCCAGGATGGTGATGTAGGAATGAGTAGAAGTCCTGTAATGCTGGGCCATCCGCGTGAGGGCATTCAAGGAAAGGTCTACTCCCAGAACCCCCACGGCGCGGCCGTCCTTGAAAACGGGAACATCATAAGAGATGACGGGCTCTGTTCCTGTGTCCTCCTCTTTCAGCGGCCCCACCCACGAGGCGACACCTTCCCGAAGAGGTGCCTGATACCAGTCCTGTTCCGTAAACGGCCGGGAGGTGAAAGTATGGGTAGCCTTGACTTCTCCATGCTCCCTGTACAGATAGGTCATGAAAGGATTCCCGTCCATCAGGTAATGCTCCGGATTCAGGGCGACGGCACATCCCGCCACGGACGGATTGGCCTCGAGCACCTTCCGGCACAGCGCAGAAAGATCCGGGGGAGATTCCAGATGCGCTGGAATGTTCCCCTGGACCATGGCTGCAGTCTGCTCGACGCCGAGCAGGATATTGTCAATCCTGTATGCGATGCCATCCAGTGCCTGATCTACCTGCCGCCCCACTTCTTCCCGGATAATCAGCCGCGTTCCGATAACCAAGGCCAGGATGGTGGGAATCAGGAGCAGGGCTATGGCCGAGACAGTCTGCAAAACGATTTTGGCAGAAGCAGTTTTAGGTATGAGCGATCGCAGTTTAGACATTGACGTCTAAAGAGGTGGTTGTCCGGTAAGCAATTTACAGTTCCCAGGCCAGGGCCGATGCGCCCAGGATGGCGGCGTCGGATTCCTTGAGCTGAGAGTACACCAGGGCCACCTTGCCGCGCCACAGGGGCAGGACATTGGCGTCCATGGCCTTCCGGATGGGTTCCGTGAGGAATTCCTTGGCGCGGGCCAGGCCGCCGAACAGCACGATGGCTTCCGGGGCGGAGAACTCGATGAAGTCGGCAAATTTCTCTCCCAGGATACGGCCGGTGAACTCGAAGATCTTGAGGGCCAGCTGGTCCCCGTCCTTGGCGGCCTCGTACACGTCCTTGGAAGTGATCTTGTCCAGGGAACGCAGGGTAGAAGGCTCTTCGCTCATTTCCAGCCATTCGCGGGCCGTACGGGCCACGCCGGTAGCACTGGCATAGGTTTCCAGGCAGCCGGTTTTGCCGCAGTTGCAAGTGCGGCCGTTGTGACGCACGGCGCAGGTGTGGCCCAGTTCGCCGGCAAAACCGTCATGGCCATAGACCATCTCTCCGTTAATCACGATGCCGGAGCCCACGCCGGTACCCAGGGTGATCATGATGAAATTCTTCATGCCGCGGGCGGCGCCATAGGTCATTTCGCCCATGGCGGCGGCGTTGGCGTCGTTGGTCAGGGACACGGGGATGCCGTTCATCTGCTCCGACAGCAATTTGGCGAAGGGAATCACGTTGGGACCGCCCCACACCAGGTTCACGGCGTTCTCGATGTTGCCGGTGTAGTAGTTGCCGTTGGGGGCGCCTACGCCGATCCCGCGGATGCGGCCCTCGGCCTTGGCCTCCGCGATGATGCGGTTCAGGGCCTCTGCCAGCTCTGCGATGAAAGGTTCTACCTCTTTGTGGTTGTCCGAGCGGATGACGGTCTGGGCCAATACGGTGCCACGGGCGTCTACGATGCCGCATTTGGAGGTCTGACCCCCGATGTCAATGCCGATAACTAAGTCTTGTGCCATATTCTATTAGTCTACAGGGATATCTTTGTTCACGTTCTTGCAACCTGCCACAGCGTAGTAAAGCAGGTAGGCCAGCATGGCCACCACCAGCCAGTAGCTGTTCATATAGCCGGCGCCCTTGGCGATGAATTCCTGGATGAAAGGCATGATACCGCCGCCCACCACCAGCATCATGAAGATACCGGAAGCGGCCTCGGTGTATTTGCCCAGTCCTTCCACGGCCAGGTTGAAGATGGCGCCCCACATGACAGAGGTGCACAGGCCGCACAGGACCAGGAACAGGCAGCTGAGCGGAACTTCGAACATGGCGAAACCGTCTGCGACACTGTAACCGGGCATGTTCACGGTAACGGTCTTGGGAACGAAGATGGCAACCAGGACCAGGACGATGGCAACGGCGCTCACGACGCTCATCTGGGTGCGGGTGCTCACCTTGCCGGAAATGAGGGTGCTGGAGAAGCGGCCCACCATCATCAGCAGCCAGTACACGGCCGCGATGGCTCCGCCGATGGCCGCTCCGTTCACGGCGATACCGGCGCCGCGCTCGGAAGCATCGGCCAGGTAGAAGGTTACCTGGGAAGGAATGCCGATCTCAATACCCACATAGAAGAAAATGGCCAGGGCGCCCATCACGAAGTGACGGAAATTCCACGGGCTGTGTTCGAATTTGACATTCTTGCGCTCCTTGGCGGGCTCGGGGATTTCCACGAACAGGATAATGATGAAGGAGATGGCGAACACGCCCATGGCGATGAACAGCAACGGGGCCACATCCGACATGGAGGTGGAGGAAGTTACCGTGCCGATAAGGGCGCCCACCAGCAGCGGAGTGAGGGTGCCGGTGAGGGAGTTCAGGGTGCCGCCGGTCTGGATGAGCTGGTTGCCGCGGTTACCTCCGCCGCCCAGGCTGTTCAGGCTGGGGTTCACCACGGTGTTGAGCATGCATACGCAGAAACCGCAGATGAAAGCGCCCAGCAGGTATACGTAAATGGCAGCCTGGCCCAGGAAGGCAAAGCTGGACAGATACTGGATGCAGATGCCCACGAAACCGGTGACGAGGGCGATGAGGGTGGTTTTCTTGTAACCTACGGTGAGGAGCATCTTGCCGGCCGGAATACCCATGAACAGGTAGGCGGCAAAGTTCATCAGGTTGCCGGCCATCTTGGACCATTCGTACTGGTTGCCCCAGATGACACCGAAAGGCGCGGCCATATTGGTCACGAAAGAAATCATGGCAAAGATGAAGCACATGGTAATGATGGCGACAAGATTGCCTTTGGGTTTGGTTTGAGACATGGTTCTGTGTTTTATTTGTTAAAAATTATTGGCGTTTAATCCCTCAAATTTAAGCAATTATTTGGATTTTCGTGCTATGAGGGCGTCGTATCTGTCCAGTACTTCGTCCACCACGTCCGACCAGGGCCGCACGATGCTGCGCGAAGCGGTCAGGCCCACGCGGCGAACCAGCGGCCTGTCGGCCATCAGGGAACGCACCCTGGCCACGAAGGAATCCAGGTCCTGCGGGCTTAAGAAGCCATTTTCTCCGTCTCTCAGGATGGTGGCGGCGGTAGAGCCTTCCAGCATGATGGAAGGGGTGTGCAGGGCAGCGGCTTCGCGGACCACCAGCGGGGCGTTGTCGTACAGGGACGGGAACAGGAAAAGGTCGGCCGCCGCATAGTATTTCACAATATCTTCCCGCTTGGTGAGCACTCCGGTGAAAGTAACCTTGCTGTCCAGTCCTTTCTCGTGCACCAGGGCTTTCATGTCCCCGGCGGCGTAGCCGGTGCCCACGAAGAACATGCGGAAGGGAAGGTCGTTCAGGCGCTCCAGGGCGTCAATCACCAGGCGCGTGTTTTTCTGCCAGATATGCTGCCCCACGAACAGGAGCACAAACTCATCCGGGCCGATGCCCAGCGCAGTCCGGGCATCCTCGAAATAAGAGTCCGGATAGTCGGCGGCCAGGTCGGAACCGTTTTCCACCACCTCCAGGGGGCCTTTGTAGCCGTATTCGCGGATGACTTCCTTCACCGATTCCTGGGGCACCCACACTTCGTCGGCCTTGTTGAAGACGGATACCACGCTTTTGAGCATCTGGTCCACCACAAAGTCGTACTTGACTTCCTTTTTGAAGTCGTCCTTGAATTTGGAGTGGAAGGTGGCAATCATGGGAACGCCCTGGCTTTTGGCCACCTGAGCGGCCAGATTGCCCGTAGAGAAGGGAGAATGGGCGTGGACAATCTTGAACTGGTGCTGATGCAGCTTGTACTCGAAAACCGGATCCAACTGCGGGACACCGGTCACGTACGGGGCACGTCCGGGCACCGGGATGGACATATAGTCCAGTATCTGGTAGTCGTAATCCTGGTAATGTGCGTTATTCTTGTGCGGGGTGATGACGGACACGGCGCCCATCTTCTTCTGCATCCAATATGCATAGTTCTGCACGCAGACAGCCACTCCGTCCATGATGGGAGGAAAGACTTCGCAGAACAATCCTATTTCCTGGTTCATCTCTTTCTGTTTCAATACACAAAAATAGGCAAAAAAAGTGAAAGCGCAAAAACGCCCGGCCAGGCCGATGTCCCCCTCCCGAAACGGCATAGGCGACGGCCGCGCCATGGCGCATAACTAGCCATAGTTCAGCAAGTTACGGATTTTTATCGGCGCAATTCGGACCGATAAAAATTCACAAAGCGCTAAGTATCAGACACTTAGCCACCAAGCACATGTGCGCAAACCTCGCCGCCAGGCACAGGCACAAAAACGAGGGTGACCCCAAAGTCAAGTTGACTTAGGTCACTCTTTTTTATTCCTTTGCCACGTTGACATTCAGATTGCGTGTATCTCCGTTTTTCTGTCAACGTGGCACTGAAATCGGACAAATACGGAGAAAACGTTGCCGCGTTGACAACCAGAACGCGTGTACGGAGGCCGCTGAAAAAGTCCCGCTCAATTACAGGATTACTTGTATCCTTTGCCTCGCCATTATTATTGCAACGTGCTAATAATCAATTATTTATTTGGT
>CACZUR010000030.1 GCA_902784435.1 uncultured Bacteroidia bacterium
CCGGCAAGACGGTATCGCAGCTTGCGGCCGACCTCGGCTGGAGCACGGATGTCTGGGATCTTTCGGGTGCTGTTCCCGCCTTGAAGAAAGCCGAGTGATCCGATATCATTCAAGGGTTCATAGTGAGTGGCCAAGAGTCAATTTGACCCAGGTCACTCTCTTTGGTATAAGCCATTACATTTCAAGGTATTTGGGAAGAGGTTGCATTCTGTTTGGGATTTCGTCTTTAGGGCATAAGTGCGGAAGCGGATGGAAGCACTTGCGGGTATTGAAAATAATACCTATCTTTGCATGGGATACTTAAAGACGATACAACATGCCTGAATTATTCAGATTCTTTGGATTCTCGTTCTTCTTCTACAGCAAGGAGCACGACCCGCTACATGTCCACGTGGAGGGCAATGGAGGAATGGCCAAGTTTGAGTGGAATGGAACGGAGTTTGCCCTTGTTGAGCGCCACGGCATTAAGGCTGGAGATTTCAAGAAGATCAAGGCGGTTATTGATGAAAATGCCGACATTATTATCGCCCAATGGAACAAGCACTTCAATCAATAAAGGAGGGGAGTTATGAAGATTAAAGAAATATGGTTCAGCGGCGACCAGATATTCGGTCGTGACGAGAAAGGACAGGTTTACAGCCAGTCCCTGCTCTGGTATCCCCGGCTTAAAGGGGCCTCGCCAGAGGAGCGGGAGAAGTTTACCTTCGGCTTTGACGGGATTCACTGGCGAAACCTGGATGAGGACATAAGCTTTGAGAGTTTTGAATATGAGGATGCGCAGCCCTCGGCAATGCAGCGGTTCTTCCTCACGCACAAAGAAATCAATGTGGCCGAATTTGCCCGTTCCATCGGAATGAATGCCACGCTACTGCGGAACTATATCAACGGTTTCAAAAAGCCTTCCGCAGATAGAGAGAAAGCCATCCTCGCGCACATTCATCGCTTGGGGCAAGAATTGATGGCGGCTAATTTCTAAAAGGACACTGGAAAACAAAAAACCATCACAAGGTTTTGTGACGGGTATATAGGGAGTTTAGTCTGTTTGGCCGATCGTAGTCGAACCAAGACTTATGTGTGATGTTTTGTAGCGGGAGTGGGTCACGATCCCACGACCTCCGGATTATGAATCCGACGCTCTAACCAGCTGAGCTACCCCGCCAGGGCATTAAAAAATCAGCTTAAACGGCTGATTTTGGTTGAGATAGAAGGACTCGAACCCTCACTGACAGAGCCAGAATCTGTAGTGCTACCATTACACCATATCTCAATGGTCCCGCAAAACGGGACTGCAAATGTACGGCTTTTTTTTGAATCCGCAAGCGATTTTGGAAAAAACTTTATAAAAAACGTGCTTGCACAAACGCGGATTGTTTCGTATTTTTGCAAAATCAGTAAAAGTACCTGAACGATGTCCAATAACACCTATAATCTGGATGCACACTGCCAGGCCATCCTGGAAGAGTACCGGGAACATCTGCCGGAATTCGAGAAGGTGGTAACCACTGTCAAGGCCTCGCTGGAGAAAGTGTTTGCCGAAGCCGGGCTGGTGGTGGCCTCTATCGAGGGCCGCGTAAAAACGGAAGGCTCGCTGGCCGGCAAACTGGAACTGAAAGGCGCCAAATATGCCACCCTGGCAGACATCACGGACATCGTGGGTCTGAGGGTCATCACCTTTTACATAGACGACGTGGACAAGGTGGCATCGGCCGTGGACCGTCTGTTCGACGTAGACTGGGAAAACTCCGTGGACAAGCGCAAAGCGCACGAGATAGACAGCTTCGGCTATATGTCCCTGCACTATATCTGCCGGAAAAAGGGCTTCCCCTACCGCTTCGAGGTGCAGATGCGCACGGTGCTGCAGCACGCCTGGGCCAACATGAATCACGACACCGGCTATAAGTCCGGTGTGGAAATTCCCCGGGAGTATCTGCGCAACCTGTCCCGCCTGGCCGGCATGCTGGAGCTGGTGGACGAACAGTTCAGCTCCATCCGCACGGAACTCACGGACTATCGGCGCAGGGTGCAGGCCCTGGTGGCCTCCGGCAACCTGAACGACGTCCTGCTGGATGCCGACACGTTCCGCAGCTACCTGCAGCTGCGTCCCTTCGACAAACTGAACCGCCGGATTGCCGCCGTGAACCAGGCGGAAATCCAGGAGGTGAACCTGATGCCCTACCTGGAGGCGTTCAAGCTTATGCGCTGCCAAACCTTGGGAGACATCGACCGCTTGATCAAGGAATATTCGGAACCGGCCTACCAGATTGCCACGTACCAGATAGGCCTCACGGACCTGGACATCATTTCCTCGTCCCTGGCCCCGCAGGACATCTGCATCGCCGGCATCCTCATCAAAGGCGCTGGCAAGCTGGGCCTGAAGATGCTCTTCGACATCCTGAACGGAGAGTCGGACAGCAACGAGATGATGGCCGAATTTTTGCTGGAACAGACCAGGGACCTTCCCTTTATGAACCAATAGCCCTATGGAAGAAGCGAAAAAAATCTCGATGGCCGATTATGTCCTCTCCGGCGGAGGGGCCAACGGCGAAAGTTTCGACTGCATCAGTGACCCCACGGTCATGCTCAAACTGTATTTTCCCGGCAAGATCCAGCAGCCGCTGGACGAGATGAAACTGGCCAGGAAAGTATTCGAGATGGGCGTTCCCACGCCCGAACCCGGGGAATATGTGGTCACGGAAGATGGCCGGTACGGCATCCGCTTCCACCGCATCCTGGGCAAGAAGTCCTATTCCCGCGCCACCGGCGACAACCCGGAGAAGGTGGGGCAGTACGCGGCGGAATTTGCGCAGATGTGCCTCCGCCTGCACGCCACCCATGTGGATACCACCCAGTTCGAGAATGTCAAGGAGCGTTACTATCGGCTCCTGGCAGAGAATCCTTTCTTCACCCCGGCGGAAAAGGACGCCCTCGGCAAGTTCATCGCGGACACCCCCGACGAAGACACCGCCATTCATGGAGACCTGCAGTACTCCAACGCCATTTTTGCGGGCGACAAACGCTATTTCATAGACCTGGGGGATTTCTGCTATGGCAACCATCTTTTCGATGTGGGCATGGTCTACCTGTGCTGCGTCCTGTCGGACGAGGCCTTCATCCAGGAAACCTTCCACATGCCCAAATCGGTGGCCATCCGCTTCTGGGAGGAGTTCGCCCCGGTATACTTCGGCACAGACCGCTCCCTGAAGGACATTACGGAAGAAGTTCTGCCCTATGCCGGTCTCAAGACCCTGATCGTGGAGCGGGATACCCGCCGTCCCATGCCCGAATTCCGCGCCGCCCTTAAAGGAATCATCTGATGAGTGCCTCCTTTCATCTGAGCCTTCGCAACGACGTGCAGCAAATCCTCCTCCTGGAGGAATTCATGGAGCGCGTCGCCACTGCGGCTGGCCTGGATCCTGCCATGACCATGAGCCTGAATCTGGCGCTGGAAGAGGCGGTTACCAATGTCATCATGTACGCCTATCCCAAGGGCACGGAGGGACCGGTGGACATAGACGCCACCCTGGACGGCGGGGAACTTTGCTTCGTCCTGTCGGACAGTGGCACGCCATTTGATCCCACGGCAGCCCCGGAGGCCGATATCTCCCTGGGCGTAGAGGAACGCCCCATCGGCGGGCTGGGCATTTTCCTGGTGCGCAAAATCATGGACCAGGTCACCTACCAGTACACGGGAGGCAGGAATACACTGAAAATGTTAAAGAAAATATAAAGACAATGGAAGTTAAAATCATCGAAAAAGACAATGTCCTCACCGCTCAGCTGACCGGCCGTCTGGACACCGCCGTTTCCCAGGAGGTTTCCGCCGCCCTGCAGCCCCTGGTGGACCAGGCCGACAAAACCCTGGTCCTGGACTGCAAGGAGCTCAGCTACATCTCCAGCTCCGGCCTGCGTATCTTCCTGACCATCCGCAAAGCCGCTGCCGCCAAGGGTGGTAAAGTCATCATCCGTGACATTAACAACGAGATTCGCCAGGTCTTCATGATGACCGGCTTCCTGAACCTGTTCGAGATTCAGGAAAGCTAGCCGCGGGCAAACAGCGTAATAATATTCAGAATCACCTCTGAGGCCTTTTCCATGCTCTCCAGGGGCACGAACTCCATCTTTCCGTGGAAGTTGAGTCCCCCGGCAAAGATGTTGGGGCAGGGGAGGCCTTTGAACGAGAGGTTGGCACCGTCCGTACCGCCGCGGATGGGCTGGATCTTGGCCTTGATGCCGGCCATCTCCATGGCCTTCACCGCCTTCTCAATGATGTGGTAGTGGGGTTCCACCTGCTCCCGCATATTGTAGTACTGGTCTTTGATGACGGCCGTGGCCGTACCTTCCCCGTATTTTTGGTTGATGTAGTCCGTCACCTTCTGCATCATTTCCTTGCGGGCCTCGAACTTGGCACGGTCGTGGTCGCGGATGATGTAGGCGAAGTCGGCCTTCTCTACCGTTCCCTTGAAGGAAATGAGGTGGAAGAAACCCTCATAGCCTTCTGTGTATTCCGGGCGGGCCAGCACGGGCAGCATGGCGTTGAACTCCTCCCCGATGTGAATGGCATTGCGCATCTTCCCTTTGGCATAGCCGGGGTGCACGTTGCAGCCCTGGATGTGGATTTTGGCGCTGGCGGCATTGAAGTTCTCGAATTCCAGCTCGCCGATTTCCCCGCCGTCCATGGTATAGGCATAGTCTGCCCCGAAGCGCGGCACGTCAAACTTGACCACGCCGCGGCCGATTTCCTCGTCCGGGGTGAAGCCTACCTTTACCGGCCCGTGTTTGAATTCCGGATGCTCCGCCATATACTGCACGGCGTACATGATTTCCGCCACGCCGGCTTTGTCGTCGGCCCCCAGGAGGGTGGTGCCGTCCGTGGTGATGAGCGTCTGGCCCACATAGTGCAGCATTTCCGGGAATTCCGCAGGCTTTAACTGCAGGCCGGGCACGCCCTTGAGGTCGATGGCCCCGCCGTCATAGTTCGGCACAATCTGCGGCTTCACGTTGGCGCCGCTGGCATCCGGCGCAGTATCTACGTGGGCGATGAAGCCCACGGCGGGCACCTCCTTATTTATATTGGACGGGATGGAAGCCATTACATAGCCATAGGGGTCCAGGGTAACCTCTGCGCCCAGGGCCTTGAGTTCCGCCTCCAGCATTTTCAGGAGATCCCACTCCTTGGCGGCCGACGGCTGGCTTTCGCTTTCTTCGTTACTCTGGGTGTCTACGCTCACATAGCGCAAAAAACGGTCTAAAATCTTTTCCATTATTTATCAGTTTTCATGGATGCATAAATCATATAGCCGATGATGCACAGGAAGGGGACGATGGCCACGGCCTCTCCGTAGCTGGCCGCCCATTCCGTCATGTACAGGTCTACGTTGGCAAATTTGAGGATGGCGCTCACCACGCCCATCAGGGCGCCGCCGGCAATGAAGCCGGAAGCGATGAGGGTGCCCTTCTCCATGCGGGCGTTGTTCACGGCCGCGTCTTTGGAGCGGGTGCTCACATACCAGGAGATGGCACCGCCCACCAGCAGCGGGAGGTTGAGGTCGATGGGAATGAACATGCCCAGGGCGAACGGCAGGGCGGGGACCTTGCAGAAGTTCAGGACCAGGGCGATGGCGGCACCGATGCCGTACAGCAGCCAGGGCGCGCCGCCGCCGCTGAACATGGGCTGGATGACGGCCGCCATGGCATTGGCCTGCGGGGCCACCAGGGCGTTGTCGCCCACGAAGCCGTACGTCTTGTTGAGTACCAGCATGACCCCGCAGACGGTGACGGACGACACCGCTACGCCCAGGAATTTCCAGCCTTCCTGCACCTTGGGGGTAGAGCCCAGCCAATAACCGATCTTGAGGTCTGTGATAAAGCTGCCGGCCACGCTCAAAGCGGTGCAGACCACGCCGCCGATAACCAGGGCGGCGGCCATGCCGGTGTTGCCCTTCAGGCCCACGGCCACGAGGATTAACGACGCAATGATGAGGGTCATCAGCGTCATGCCGCTTACGGGATTGGATCCCACGATGGCAATGGCATTGGCTGCCACGGTGGTGAACAGGAAGGCCACCACGGCCACGATGACCAGGCCGACGAGGGCCTGCCACACATTGTTCACTACGCCGCCGAAGGCAAAGAAGGCGAAGATGCACAGCAGGGCGATCACCACCCCGAAGACGATGGTCTTCATGGGCAGGTCTTCCTCTGTGCGCAGGGATTTTTCATCCAGGGTGCCGGGCTTGCGCTTGAATTCGGACACGGCCAGGCCCGCGGCGCTCTTGATGACGCCGAAGCTCTTCACGATGCCGATGATGCCGGCCGTGGCAATGCCGCCGATACCGATGTGGCGGGCATAGGTCTTGAAAATCTCTTCGGGGGCCATTTCCCCGACGGTGGTGGCGATGCCGGTACCCATCAGGTCCAGCACGCTGCCGCCCCAGATGAGGTTCAGCAGGGGAATGATCACCAGCCACACCAGCAGCGAGCCGCAGCAGATAATAAAGGAGTATTTGAGGCCGATGATATAGCCCAGGCCCAGCACGGCCGCACCGGTGTTCATCTTCAGGACCAGTTTGGCTTTGTCGGCCAGGGCAGCGCCCCAGCCCATGACGGTGGTGGAGAGGGTCTCTGCCCAGGTGCCGAAGGTGGCCACGCAGAAGTCGTACAGGCCGCCGATGAGGCCGGCCGTGATGAGGGTCTTGGCGCTGGAGCCGCCGCCTTCACCGCTGATGAGCACCTGCGTGGTGGCCGTGGCCTCCGGGAAGGGATACTTGCCGTGCATCTCCTTCACGAAGTATTTGCGGAACGGAATGAGGAACAGGATGCCCAGGACGCCGCCCAGGAGGGAGCTCAGGGCCATTTGCCAGAAACTCACCTCCACCCCCAGGATGTAGATGGCGGGCAGGGTGAAGATGGCGCCGGCCACCACGGCCCCGCTGCACCCGCCGATACTCTGGATGATGACGTTCTGCGGCAGGCCCTGCTTGAGGCCCAGGGCCCCCGTGAGGCCCACCGCGATGATGGCGATGGGGATGGCGGCCTCGAACACCTGGCCCACTTTCAGGCCCAGGTACGCCGCTGCGGCGCTGAACAGGATGACCATGAGGATGCCCACCGCCACCGAATAAGGTGTGGCTTCGGCATATTTCTGTCTGGGGTCCAGGATGGGCTGGTACTGCTCTCCCGGTTTGAGCTCCCGGTGTGCGTTTTCCGGCAGCTGTACATGCATTTTCTTTTCTTCCATGCACAAATATAACGATTTTTTCGCGATTTGGTCCAGAACACGTCCCCGGGGGATAAACCTATCCTTTTTTTTCGTAAATTTGTACTGCACTAACCAACCACTATGAACGCAAACGAATTCGATGTCATTATCATCGGCGGCGGTATCACCGGGGCGGGTACGCAGCGGGACTGCGCCATGCGCGGCCTGCGGACGCTCCTGATCGAGCGCTCGGATATTGCCACCGGGGCCACCGGCCGCAACCACGGCCTGCTGCACTCCGGCGCCCGCTATGCGGTGAACGATCCGGAAAGTGCGGAGGAATGCATCCGGGAAAACCGGATTCTCCGCAGAATCGCCGCCCACTGCGTAGACGAAACGGACGGCCTTTTCATCACCCTCCCGGAAGACGACCTGGCCTATCAGCAAACCTTCGTGGACGCCTGCCGGCGGGCCGATATCAATGCCGAAATCATAGACCCGGACCTGGCCCGGCGCATGGAACCGTCCGTGAATCCGGAACTGATAGGCGCCGTCAAGGTGCCCGACGGCAGCGTGGACCCGTTCCGCCTATGTGCCGCCAATATGCTGGACGCCAAGCTCCACGGCGGCCAGGTGCGCCTGCACACGGAGGTGACGGGTTTCATCCGGGAAGGCAATACCATCAAGGGCGTGCACACGCACAATCACCAGACCGGTGAAGACGCAGACTATTACGCCCCCGTCACCGTGAACGCTTGCGGTATCTGGGGCCACCACATGGCGGAAATGGCGGGCGTAAAGGTGGGGATGTTCCCCGCCAAGGGCGCCCTCCTCATCTTCGCCCACCGCGTGAACAACGTGGTCATCAACCGCTGCCGGAAGCCCTCCAATGCCGATATCCTGGTGCCCGGAGACACCGTATGCATCATCGGCACCACCTCGACGCGCATCCCCTTCGAGGAGTGCGACGACGTGGCCGTCACCCCGGACGAGGTAACCCTGCTGGTCACCGAGGGGGCCAAGCTGGCTCCGTCGCTGTCATCGACCCGCATTCTGAGGGCCTATGCCGGCGTGCGTCCGCTGGTGAGCGCCGACGACGACCCTTCCGGCCGCAACATCTCCCGCGGCATCGTATGCCTGGACCACGAAACCCGGGACGGCCTCAAGGGCTTTATCACCATTACTGGCGGTAAACTCATGACTTACAGGCTCATGGCAGAGATTGCCACCGATATGGTGTGCCGGAAACTGGCCGTGGACAAGGCCTGCGAAACGGCCGTTGTCCCGCTGCCCGGCTCCGAGGAAGGTTCCTACGAAGAGGTGGCCAAGAAAATCTGGGAGGCACCCACGATGGCCCAGAAGGCCGCCGCCTCCCGCATGGGCTCCCGTGCCCGGCGCATCCGCACCGGCAACAAGCGGGACGACGCCCTCATCTGTGAATGCGAAGAAGTGTCGGTGGGGGAAATCAACGCCGCCATCGACCGCATGGACGTGAGCACCCTGACGGACCTCCGCCGGCGCACCCGCGTGGGCATG
Source organism: uncultured Bacteroidia bacterium (assembly GCA_902784435.1). Lineage (GTDB taxonomy): Bacteria > Bacteroidota > Bacteroidia > Bacteroidales > UBA932 > Cryptobacteroides. Next base: position 8,735 of record CACZUR010000030.1, read on the forward strand.
GGCACCTGTCAGGGAGAGTTCTGCGCCTGCCGCGCCGCCGGCCTGCTGGCCAAGGCCCACGGCTGCATCGAGCGGGAGCGGGCAGACCTGGAAGACTTCCTCCAGGAGCGCTGGAAGGGCAATTTCCCCATCGGCTGGGGAGACACCCTCCGCGAAGCAGAGTATACACAGTGGGTCTATAAACATGTTCTGGGCCTATGAAATTCGATAGCGTAATCGTAGGCGGCGGCCTCTCCGGCATGGTGGCCGGCATCGCCCTGCAGAAAGCCGGGCAGAGCACCGCCATCATCAGCACCGGGCAAAACGCCCTGCATTTTTTCTCCGGCACCTTCGAGTCGCTGCTCTCGCCGGACAAGCGCATCCAGACGCTGTTTTCGGAGGCCGGCGTGCGGCTGCACTACAGCCCCGGCGTGCGCCTCACCCCCATGGGCACTTTCCGGGAGGCCGCCCTTTCCCTGGAAGACATCGACCTGTTCCCTACGCCGCAGTTTGCGCGGAAGGTGCTCATCGTCAATTTCCTGGGCTACCACGACTTCTTCTCTTCCTTCCTGGCCGACGGCCTGGAAAAGCAGGGCATGCAGTGCCGCGTGCGCTTCCTGAACCTGCCGGAGCTGGAAAAACTGGAGCAGAGCCCCAGCGAAATGCGTTCCGTCCAGATTGCCCGCACCATGGACCGCATCTGGGAAAAGGTGGTGCAGGAAATCCGGGTGCTCCTCAAGGACGAAGACGCCGTGGTGCTGCCGCAGGTGTTCGGCCTGCAGGACTTTTCCGTACCCACCCGCATCCGGCAGGGCATCCCCGCCCGCGTCATCTTCGCGGGCACGCTGCCGCCTTCCGTGCCGGGTATCCGCACGCAGATTCTCCTGAAACGGCGCTACCAGCTGCTGGGCGGCTCCTACCTGATGGGCGACGAAGTAACCCGGGCCCACATCCACGACGGCGTGGTGCACAGCGTGGTCACCAAGAACCTGGAGCAGCACTATATAGAGGCTTCTCACTTTATCCTGGCCACGGGCGGATACTTCTCCAAAGGCCTGGTAGCCAATCCTTTCCAGGTGTACGAGCCGGTCTTCGGCCTGGATGTGGACTTTAAGGAGGACCGCAACGAGTGGTACAATCCGGCCTTTGCCCAGGACCAGCCCTATATGCACTTCGGCGTCAAGACGGACGCATCCCTCCGTGCCCTCAAGGACGGCCGGCCGCTGGAAAACCTGTACGCCGTGGGGTCCGTCCTGGGCCAGACCCGTCCGGAGTTCGGCTCCGCCGCCGGTCAAGCCATCTTAACCGCACTGGCGGCGGCCGATAAAATACTAGGACTATGAAACTCCAGGAATATACCGAAAGCAAGCACAACTTTGAGGAATGCATGAAGTGCACGGTGTGCACGGCATACTGCCCCGTCCTGCAGGTGAATCCGCTGTATCCGGGGCCCAAGCAGGCCGGTCCGGACGGGGAACGCCTGCGCCTCAAGGACCCGTTCTTCTTCAACAAAGCCCTCAAGTACTGCCTCAACTGCAAGCGCTGCGAGGTGGCCTGTCCCTCGGGGGTGAACGTGGCCGACCTCATCCAGAGCGCCCGCATCAAATACGACCATACGCCGCCCAAGCTCCGGGACCAACTGCTGGCCTCCACGGACTTCATGGGCAAACTGGCCCGTCCCTTCGCGCCCATCGTGAACGGGGTCACCGGCCTGGGCGTTACCAAGACGGCCCTGGACTGGACCCTGGCCATCGACCATCGGCGCAGCTTCCCCAAATACAGCGGCCGCAGTTTCGAAAGCTGGCTGAAGCACCGCCGCAAAGAGCAGGCGGCCTTCCCCGAGCAGGTGGCCTACTTCCACGGCTGCTACGTGAACTACAACTATCCGCAGCTGGGGAAAGACCTGGTGAAGGTGCTCAATGCACTGGGCGTGGGCGTGCAGCTGCTGGAGAAGGAAAAGTGTTGCGGCATCGCCATGATTACCAACGGCATGTCGGCCCAGGCCACCAAGCACGCCGTACACAATGTAGAGCAGTTGCGTCAGGCCGTGGTGGACAAAGGCCTGAAGGTGGTTACCACCTCATCTACCTGCACCTTTACCCTGCGTGACGAATATCCGCACCTGCTGGGCGTAGACAATGCCAGTGTCCGCGAATCCCTCCTGCTGGCCACCCGCTTCATTTACGAGAAGCTGGAAAAGGGCGCCACGCTGCGCTTCAAGCCCGATTTCCACAAGAAAGTGGCCTACCACACCCCCTGCCACATGGAAAAGATGGGCTGGGGCATCTTCTCGGAAAAGCTGCTGTCCATGATTCCCGGCGTAGAATTCACGCTGCTGGACTCCAATTGCTGCGGCATTGCGGGCACCTACGGCTTCAAGAAAGAGAATTACGAGGTTTCCCAGGCCATCGGCGAGCCCCTTTTCGCCCAGATCCGCTCCGTGAATCCGGACGTGGTGGCCTGCGACTGCGAAACCTGCAAATGGCAGATAGAAATGAGTACCGGCTACACGGTGATGAACCCCATCTCCATCCTGGCCGAGGCTATAGAATCATAAACTTCAAACAATGGCCCGTTATTTAGATCCACCTAAACCCAAAGCACAGATTCCCTCCGAAAAAGTAGACGCCGAATACAAGGCCATGCGCCTGAAGGTGTTCCTGGGCGCCTTCCTGGGATATGCCGCTTACTATTTTGTCCGCAAGAACCTTTCGCTTGCGGCGCCGGACATGATTGCCGACGGTATCCTGGATGCCGGCAAAGTGGGACTCGCCATGTCGGCGGTTTCCATCGCCTATGCCTTCAGCAAATTCGTGATGGGCAGCGTCTCGGACCGTTCCGATGCCCGCAAGTTCCTGGTTATCGGCCTTATCCTGTCGGCCCTGACCATGATGTCCGTGGGGCTCATCCCCTTCGGGCAGAATACGGCGGTCAATACCACCATCATCTTTGTGCTCATGCTGGTGGTGGGCTGGCTCAGCGGTTTCGGCTGGCCTCCTTGCGGCCGCATCATGGCCCACTGGTTCAGCCAGAATGAGCGAAGCTTCAAGATGAGCATCTGGAATGTGTCGCATACCATCGGCAGCTTCTCCCTTGGCTTCCTGGCCATCGCGGGCGTATCTCTGGCGGCCGATCTGGGCATCGTCCAGACCTGGAGGGGCAACTTCGTGTTCCCGGCCCTCGCGGCGCTGGTGGTGGCCCTGTTCTGCTGGTGGGCCATCCGGGATACGCCGGAATCCTGCGGCCTGCCCTCCGTGGCGGACTGGCGCAACGACCACAGCGGCATCAAATCCAAAGGCACGGCCGGCGAAAAGCTTCCTTTCAAGGTGCTGTTTGTCGACTACGTGCTCAAGAATAAGCTCCTCTGGATCGTGGCCATCTCCAATGTGGCCGTATACATGGTGCGGTACGGCATCGGCGACTGGGCCCCTACCTACCTGCAGGCCAAAGGCATCATGACCGCCGCCGAAAGCAAGATCGCCTTCTCTGTCCACAACATCGTGGGTGCCGTGGGCACCATCGCCTGCGGCTGGGCCACCTCCAAGATTTTCAAGGGCCGTTGCGCGCCCATGAATGTCATCTGCATGCTGCTCTGCGCAGTGGGCGTGTTCCTGTACTGGATGGTGGGCTCCGGCGCGGTGCAGGTCCAGCCCCAGATGCAGAAGGTGCTGGTTTACATTGCTCTTTGCCTCATCGGCTTCTTCATCTACGGCCCGGTGGCTCTCACGGGTGTGCAAGCGCTGAATCTGGTGCCTAAGAATGCCGCCGGCACGGCCGCCGGTTTCGTGGGGCTGTTCGGCTACCTGATCGGAGACGCCGTTTGCTCCAAGATTGTCGTGGGCGGCATTGCCAGCGGCAGTTCCTGGGATGCGGCCATGCTTTCTGTGGCAGTGGGCGCGCTCATCGGCGTGGGCCTCTGCGCCATCCTCATCCCCAGCGAGAAGAAACTGGCCTAGGGGCCAGGCTAGAACACCAGCAGGAAGAGGCCGGCGGCCAGGCAGGCACCCAGCATGGGACCGGCGACGGGTACCCAGCTGTAGTTCCAGCCGCTGTCACGCTTGCCGGCGATGGGCAGGATGGCGTGGGCGCAGCGGGGACTCAGGTCACGGGCGGGGTTCATGGCATAGCCGGTGGTTCCGCCCAGGGACATACCCAGGGCCATGATCACACAGGTTACGGGCCAGGCGCCCAGGGCACCGGTAGAGGCCGACACGGGACCTACCTGGAAGGCATTGCCCTGCGTGCCGATGGCCAGGATCAGGAACACCAGCACACAAGTGGCGATGAACTCGCTCAGGAAGTTGCGCCAGGGGTTCCAGATGGCGGGCATGGTGCAGAAGGTTCCCAGCATGGTATCCGGCTGGTCCGCCGTAGCCTTGTAGTGGTCTTTGTAGAACGCATACACCAGCAGGGCGCCCACGAAGCCGCCCAGCATCTGGGCCACGATGTAACCCAGTACCAGGTTCCAGGCAAACTTGCCGGCGATGGCCAGTCCCAGCGTCACGGCCGGGTTCAGGTGGGCACCGGAAACAGGGCCTGCCACCAGCACGCCCATCATCACGGCCAGGCCCCAGGCCAGGGCGATGACCACCCATCCGCCGCCCTGTGCTTTGGATTTGTTCAGGGAACAGGCGGCGCATACGCCGTCGCCAAACAGGACCAATATCAGTGTACCGATAAATTCAAAAATATACTGTTCCATAGCTGTCGGTCTTAGGATTGTTGAACGGTTCTGCCGATGGCATCGGCCCAGCCGGCCTTGGCGGCCTGCATGGAGGTGCCGGAAGGGGTGAACGTGCGTTCGGCCTTCCATTGCTGCTTGATTTCGTCCAGGGAGCTCCAGTACCCCACGGCCAGGCCGGCCAGGTAGCAGGCGCCCATGGCGGTGGTTTCCGTCACTTCCGGACGGATGACGGCGGTTTCCAGGATATCGGCCTGGAACTGCATCATGAGGTTGTTGCGGGAGGCGCCGCCGTCCACCTTGAGCTCGGAGAGCTTCACGCCGGCGTCGCGTTCCATGGCGCTCACAATGTCCATGGTCTGGAAGGCGATGCCCTCCAGGGCCGCGCGGGCGATGTGGGCGGCGGTGGTGCCGCGGGTGATGCCGCAGATGACCCCGTGCGCATACTGGTCCCAGTAGGGAGCGCCCATGCCGGTGAGGGCGGGCACGAAGTACACGCCGCCGTTATCGGACACCGAAGCGGCCAGGGCCTCAATCTCTGAAGAGGAGCGGATGATGCCCAGGCCGTCGCGCAGCCACTGCACCACGCTGCCGCCCACGAAGATGGAGCCTTCCAGGGCGTAATTTACGGTATTGCCGATTTTCCAGGCCACCGTGGTGAGCAGGTTGTTCTTGGACAGGATGGGCTTGTCGCCGGTGTTCATCAGGAGGAAGCAGCCGGTGCCATAGGTGTTTTTCACGCTGCCGGGGGTGGTGCACATCTGGCCGAAAAGGGCCGCCTGCTGGTCTCCGGCAATGCCGGCGATGGGAACCTCGTGCGCGAAGATGGTGGTTTTGGTGTGACCGTACACCTCCGACGAAGACTTCACGGCCGGCATCATGGAAGCCGGGATGTCCAGCAGTTCCAGCAGCTCTTGGTCCCATTCCAGGGTGTTGATGTTGAACAGCATGGTGCGGGAAGCGTTGGAGACGTCCGTGATGTGGACTTCTCCGCGGGTGAGCTGCCACACCAGCCAGCTGTCCACCGTGCCGAAGCGCAGTTTCCCGGCCCGGGCTTTCTCGCGGGCGCCCGGAACGTTGTCCAGGATCCACTTGATCTTGGTGCCGGAGAAGTAGGCGTCGATGATGAGGCCCGTCTTTTCGCGGATTCTGTCCACCAGGCCGCGCGCCTTGAGTTCGTCGCAGAAGGCCGATGTGCGGCGGTCCTGCCACACGATGGCATTGTACACGGGCAGGCCCGTCTCCGCGTCCCACACGATGGTGGTTTCCCGCTGGTTGGTAATGCCGATGGCCGCGATGTCCAGGCCGTTGATGCCGATCTTGGAGATGGCCTCGGCGATGACGGCGGCTTCCGACGCCCAGATTTCCATGGGATTGTGCTCCACCCAGCCGGGCTGGGGGAAATGCTGGGTGAACTCCTGCTGCGCAACCGAGCAGATGTGACCTTCGTGGTCAAAAACAATTGCCCTGGAGGAGCTGGTTCCTTGATCCAGGGCTAAGATGAACTTATCAGTCATAAATACTTCCGTATTTGATCATATTCTTGACCGTCTTGAGGAAGTTGGTGACACGGCGGGTGTATTCCTCGGGATACTTGGCGTAAGAATTGGCGTGCACGGCACCGGGGGCCACCCAATATTCCTTGTAACCCTGGGTCTTGGCCTTGTAGTTCTCCCACAGGTGCTCGAAGGGTACGAAGTCGTCGGCGTCGCCGTGGATGAACAGCATGGGCTTTTGGCACTTGGCCAGGGCTTTGCGGCAGTCGGCCTCCGGGAAGGACCAGCCAAACTCACGCTTGGTGACGATGCTGGCGCTGGTGAGGATGACTTTGGGCAGCAGCGGGCTCATGTCCTTGAGGTTCTTTGCGAACTGGCCGCGCACAGAGCTGTAACCGCAGTCTTCCACGAAGCACTTCACGTAGTCCGGGAGCTGTTCGCCGCTGGTCATCATGACCGTGGCGGCGCCCATGGATACGCCGTGCAGCACCATGAAATCGTCCTGGAACAGGTTGTGGGCCAACTCGATCCATTTCATTACGTCCAGGCGGTCTTTCCAGCCCATCTGGATTTCGTCACCCTCGGAGTAGCCGTGGTACTGCAGGTCCGGGAACAGCACATTGTAGTTGAGCTGGTCGCGGTACATGCGCACCAGGTACAGGAAGACGAAGTGGTTGTCGCCGTAACCGTGCACCACGATGGCGGTGCCGTTGGCGTTGGCCGGGTCTGCGGCGGGCACGGTGCAGGCGTGCAGCTTCAGGCCTTCGTCATTGGTGATCCACTGGTCTTTCAGGATGCCCTGGGCTTTCAGGTTGTCGTACCAGGCGGTGCTGCCGGGCAGCAGGGAATCGGCCTTGTGGCGGGTGCGCTCGATATCGGCCACCCCGTGAACCTCCGGCGTAAGGGCATAATGGGACATGAATTTGCCGGCCAGGCAACTGTTCAGACTGAGGGCCATGAGGCCGATGGCCGCAAAATGCAGAATCTTTTTCATAGGGCCTAGAACTGATAGTTAATGCCGATACCCAGCCACATGCCGGCATCCAGCGGTTTGTAGAAACACTTGGCCAGTTCCACGGAAACGATGAAGTTCTGGTTCATGGCGATCTTCAGGCCGGCGCCGCCGCTGTAGACGATATCGCCCACCTTGGTGGCATCGTAGACTTCGCTCAGTTTCATGAAGGTGTCGGGACGCTCCACGGCGGCGGCGAATGCCGCTGCGCGGTACGGCTTGGTGATGATGCCGGCGTCGAAGAACGGGTTCACCGCTATATAGAAGTACTGGTTGAAGAGGGTGAATTTCACCAGCTTGATGCGCAGTTCCGTATTGGCCCAGGCCATCCCTTCGGTGAGGATGCGGTTTTCACGCAGGCCGCGGATGGTGTTGGAGGAGCCGAAGCCCTCGGAAATCATGTTGCGCTGAACCAGCAGCGGGTTGTTCTGGATCATGTACAGCGGGGTTTCACCGGCAATGGTGTGCTGCCAGGCCAGACGGTAGGCGAACACGGGGTCTCCGGCCGGGAGATGGATGGGAATGTCTACGTAGTGACGGAAGTAGACGCAGGCCTTCAGGTACTTGTGCGTGAGGATGTTGCCGTTCAGGTAGGCCTCGGCCCAGATTCCGTGGTTCGGGGCGGCTTCGATGTCGCGGGTGTCGTACACCAGGCCGGCGTTGATCTCCAGGGCGTTGCCGCCATTTACTTCATCGGCCTTGAGGATGCCCCATTTCTGGTAATCCTTGAACAGGGTGTTTTCCTTATTATAATAGCCCTTCTGGTCGGTTCCCTGCTTGGCATAACCCTTGTCCTGCATGTCGCCCAGGCCCCAGTGCCAGAAGTTGACGCCCGCGGCCCAGTTCAGGTTGTCCGTGATGCGGCCCTGGATGTTGGCCAGGATACGCAGCATCTTGCGGCTCATGCCATAATAGTTGATATCGGTGTTCTTGTTGGTCCAATAGGTGTCATAGGTGTCGGGCAGATGGGCCAGCGAGGCGCCGCCGTTGAAGCCCCAGAAGCTGTACAGCGGGTCTGTCATGTAGGTGACGGACGCATTGATGCGCATGTTGGGAATCAGATACTTGGAGTCATAGGCCAGATACAGGCGCATGCGCTGGCTCTTGGTGAAGTAGGACGCCTCCCAGCTGATCTTGTGGAGCGGGTCCGGATAGGTGTTGCCGTCACCATAATAATATACGTCGCCGAAAGCGCCTGCCTGGAAGCCGTTGTCTACTGAATACGTGGCGGTGGGCAGCAGGCCGAAGCTCCAGCCTTTTTTCATTTCTTTCTCTTCTTCCTGCGCCAGGGCAGAAAACGTCATGGCAAGTGCCAGGACGGAAACTAGGAATTTTTTCATAAAAAAGAATTGGTTTATTAGTTTGGTTTAGTTGTCATGGTCATATTGGTCTACAAAGATACTAAAAAACCTGTGAAAAAAATATTTTGTGAAAAAGTGAAAAAAAATTTGCCAGGTCAAAAAAAGTTACTACCTTTGCAGTCCCGTTTGAAACGAGCACACAAAATGTGGTTTCCAAAACGGTTTAGTTCATTGACA
>CACZUR010000031.1 GCA_902784435.1 uncultured Bacteroidia bacterium
AATTGAAAAAATGATCCCGAACAACACAAAGTCCGGGATCATCTCAATAATCAGATTCTCTGGCGAAAAAAAACACTCTACTTTTTCAGCGGCCTCCGTGTACGTTACTTTTTATGTCAACGTGGCAAGGAGTCGGAGGAAGGGATACACTCCCGGGGGGACTCCACATCCATCCCTACAAAAAAAGAAGGCAACTCACCTCCATTTTCGTCAGGGCCTGATGGTAAGGAAGACCGGGAAGTGGTCCGATGGATGACAGAAGTTGTGGATGTCCTTCCCGCGGGGGTCCCGGTAGCAGTCGGCAAAGCCTTCGCGGAGGACACGGGCCGATGTCACCTTCCCGAACAGGGCCGGCGTCACATACACCATGTCGATGCGCTTCCCCGAAACCGTGGTTTTCTGGAAGTCTCCCGGATAGAACCGCTCTATCACGTCGATGTAGGGGGTGTTGCCCCGAACATAGTCGTGTACCAGGAAAGCCGTATCGTCCGCGGCCTTCCCATAATGGAAGTTGTCCACGGAAGAGATAGCGTTGAAGTCTCCCGTCATCAGCCACAGGTGGTCTTTGGCCGAGGGGTCCGTACCGATGGTCTGCTCACAGATGTACTGCATCTCCCGGGCGCGGAAACGGTCTCCGCCGTGGGCGGCGGCATCGGCTTTCTCATCGACGGCCAGGTAGGCGTATTTCTGGGGCCAGGTGTGCAGCGTAACCACGTTGAGCTCTTCGCCGCCGGGCAACTGAACTACCGCCCAGCCGGCGCCGTGGGCCACGATGATGTCACTTCCGTTGCCATTTACCCGTTTTACAATCCGGAGGGGATACTTGGATGTGATTACCTGGGGGAAGGTGTCCCGCTTGCCGCAGATGAGGGTGTACGCATGCCCGTAACGGGCGGCCAGCAGGTCCCAGTTCCAGGGCAGGTACTGCTCCTCCGGCATCTGCATCTTCTCTGCTGTATCGGTCTTGTAACGGGACTCGGCTTCGGCCCAGATGCAAATGTCCGGATCCAGTTCCCTGACAAAACGGACGAAGTTATCATAGTTGTTTCCCTGGTCGTGCCACATCCCGTTCTGGATGTTCCAGTACAGGACTTTTACTTCCCTGCCCTGTCCCCACGCACAGGAGGACAGGGCAAGGAGGGAAGTAACAAAAGCTAAGAAACGTCTCATTGGGCAGGTGCCACGTAGGTAAGACCTTCGGCTTTGTCCGAATTGCCGCCGCCGATGTAATCCAGGAAGTTTTCGGCATTGATGTCATAGACCTCGCCGCCGACCATACCCAGGGTCCCGCTCACCACGACATTCTTGAAATAGGAGAACTTGGAGAAGTTGGCCACCAGCAGGCCGCGGCCGTTGGCGGCAGCATTTCCGGTGCGGATGTTGCCATAGTTGCCGCCGCCTTCCACCGAGCAGCTGTTGTCGTTCAGCAGGGCCACCATACCGCCCGTGGTGGTATTGCTGGCCGTCGTGGTCAGGTCACCGTAGTTGGTGCAGTTGATCATGTGGCAGTCCAGGTTCAGCAGGGACACCAGGTTGCCCACACGGCCGTTGGTAAAGTTGTTCACCTGGCTGGCGTAGTTGGTGCAGTCCTTGAGGATGGTAGCGTTGTTGGCCGTGGCCAGTAGGCCGCTGCAACGACCCTGGTCGGCCGTGATGGTGCCGCGGACCACGCAGTTTTCGATGGTGGTGCGGGCCGCGCTCTTGTCACCGGTAGAGAAGCCGGCGATGCCACCGAACATGGCCGAGGTGGCACCGTTCTTGGTGTTCGCACCACTATTGCCCGTTACAGTTACCTCCACTTCACAGTCCTTGATCAGGCTTTCCAGCGCTTCGCCTTCACTGGTGCAGCAGAAGACAAAACCGGCGAGACCGCCCACGGCGAAGCGCTTGTTGTCCGTCTGGGTGCCCTCGGTCTTAAGGGTGGCTTTCACCTTCACATTCTCGATGGTGGAAGCATACACCGTGCCCGCCAGCACGCCGGCATCACCGGTGGACAGGCCTCCCACGGTGATCTCGGCCTCCAGATTGAGGTTCTTCACCGTAGCACGGTACAGGACGCCGAAGAAACCGAAGGTGCCGCCTTCGGCGATGTCGGTCTTGGAAACCTTGAGGCCCTTGATAGTGTGGCCGTCGCCGTCAAAAACGCCATTGAAGTAATTCCCTTCCGGAGCCGATGCGTTGTTGCCGTTTCCGGTATTCTCCACGTTTCCAATCGGAATCCATTCTGTAATCTCACTGAGGTCCAAGTCGGCCAGCAGTTGGATTTCCTGCTTTTCGTTATACCAGCGATTGAGCGCATCGCCCTCGTTCACGGCATTGACAAAGTCCATGAATTCATCCTCGTCGGGGATGCCGCCGATGGAAGCATTGGGGTCCACGTAGCCCTTGTGGCCGAGCTGGCTCACGGGAATCGAAAGGGAGGTCTTGCCGCCGGAGAACTTCACTTCGCCGGAACGGGGTGCCATATCCGTGCTTTCGTTCTTGTAGTTAGACTGGAATGTGAGCGTGACCACGGTGGATTTACCGCCGCCCACGCCCATGACGGGATCGATGGTAACCCAGTCCGGTCCCAAGGCTATCCAGTAGGGAGCGTCCGTCGTCACCACCAGCGTCTGGGAACCGGGGTTGTTGGCCGGCACTTCCGAGACGGACGTAACGTCCGAGGAAATGATGTAAGTCTTGGTTTCCTGCGACTTGTTGCACGAAACCGCCGTCATTGCCCCCGCCAGGAGCAAGACGAGACATTTTTGCATGGTTTTCATATACTGCATAAAACTATTTTTCTCTTATAAGTATATAAGACAAGCAACTGCGCTCGCCCTTGGAATCGGACGGTTTGTTCACCACGGAACCCTGGGAACCGTCCCAGAGCCATACCGTAGAACTCCCACCGCCGTCCAGGCGCGAGATATGGGCTCCGCCCAGTTTCTTGCCTATCCGGAACATTTCGTAGGCTTTTACGCCCATTCCCTTCCAGCCTTGGCGACCGTCCACTTCTACCAGCCAGAGGCGGGTGCCGTCGGCCGACACCACGGGGAAAGTCATGGGGTCGTACTTGGTAAGCGGAGCCGCACCGGACGGAATGGAACTGGTCCGGTCCTCCCCGTTCACCATAATCTCGTACATGGTGGAATCCAGGGTGATCATGGGTTTGGAACTGTCTCCGTCAATGGAAATGCTGCAGGAGAACTCGAGCACATCGTCCACCTTCACGGTTTCGGCCCATTCACTGGCCGGGGTGCCGGAAAGGGCGACTCCCACCTGCGAAGCCGACGAAATGTAAGGAGGCTGCACACTCTGGGAACGTCCGTCCAGGATAGAGACCACCCGGGCCTTTGCGTAACCGCCGTTCACCTTCATGGGACCATCCGTGTACTCGCACACGACATACAGGACATCGCGCGCCAGCGGGTTGGTAATGGATGGCTTACTGGGATAGGGCGTCTGCACATAGTAGTGCGTGTACAGGTTAATCGGAGACACGGAAGGGCTTGCATGCCGGAGCGTTGTATCGTTCACCGTATAAAAATTGTATTCCTTGGAAGGTGTTTTCACTTTTCCCCGGAACGATTTTACGCCACTGGCAGCCGTCCCGTCCGCGTAAACCGCAATGCCCCATTGGTGATTGCCCAGCTGTTTCACCACGGAAGGGTTGTTGATGTACACAGGCTCGCCGTTTTCTACGTGGAAACCACGGGAAATACCGTCGTTGGAGTCAAAGAAACAGGCATTTACGCCATAGAGAATCTTCTCTCCCTGTGCACGGCGCCGTTTACAAACGTCGGAAAGCCGCTCCCGCAGATTGAAGCCGTTGTTGTTGTTTCCGTTCCCGTTGGGGTTGGGAATCATGTCACCAGCCAGTGACCCTACCACTTCTATATGGGGATCTTTCAAGTCCACCTCTACCACATGCATGGTTCTGGGCACATTCACAAAGGAATACTTGGTATACACCACGCCGGAAGCGAGCTGCCGGGTGTCTTCCACCGTCCAGTCGTAGTAGGCGTCCAGGGTCCAGTCTACCGTGTTGTTCAAACCGGGATTGGTACTATCGTCATCGTATAGGACGAAGTTGTTCGCCGGATCCACCACGGCGTTCACCCACATGGCGGGATGGTCGGCATCACCGACGAAACCGTAACCGGTATTGCCAAAGAAATTCTTTGCCGTTTCGTTGTACGAACAGCCCCAGCCAGGGCCCAGTTTCCGGTCGGCCGAATAGGGGCCCAGGATGGCGCCCGCGTTGGTGCAGTGCGTAACGGTACCCAGGTTGTATCCCACAAGGCCTCCTTCGCGGCAGGCTGTCTTAACGCTGATATCACCGTTGTTCACACATCCCTTGCCGGAGAGATCTCCCCCCAGGAGGGTACCGGCGTCCGTTCTGCCGGCTATGCCGCCTACATAGAGGTTCTCGCCGGATGCGGGACCGCCCTCCACCGCCAGGGAGACGTTGTTGGTAACAGACTCCAAGGTGGCGCCCAGGGCATGCCCCACGATGCCTCCCACGGCCACTTTGCCGGAGGATGCGCCCGTGAACGTGGCCTTGCTTCCGCTGTCACCTACCGTGAGGCGACGGATGGTGGCCCCGTTCACGCAGCCGAAAAGGCCGGCGTCGGGATACTTCGACAGGTCTACCGTCCAGGCAATGTTTTTGATGGTGAAACGGGAGCCGTCAACGTTGTACTTAAGCGGAGAAGAAGCCGTGCCGATAGGAACCCACTCCTTGATGGAAGAGGCGTCAATATCGGCCGTAAACTTCACTTCACCGTCCACCAGATACTGGCTGACAGAGTATCCCGATTCCCCGTTCACGGCGCGGGCAAAGCCCACGAGGTCTTCGGCACTGCCGATACCGCGTTTCACGGCGCCGCCGCCTGCCGCCTGCCGGATGGTGATTTCGGCCTTGCTACCGTCCAGGGTAGATACGGTAACCTTACCCGTGCGTTCGGCGGACTCTTTGTTTTCCTCTATGCTCACCGTAAGGGTAGACGGCTGGGCCGACCCTTTTCCGGTAGCGACGGCCATCCTGAGCCAGTTTTTATCGGCCCGAGCAAACCAGTCGGCGGACGATAGGATAGAGAAGGACTTGTTCTCCCCTAGGGCAACTGCTTCGGCCGATGTGGGAGAGACAGAGAACGCAGTCTCCGCCGTCGCCGGCTCTTTCCCGCCACAGGCGGCGAGAAAGAGGCCGGAAACCAGCACAAGGGATATGCGAAGAAAAAGGTTATTCATGGGAAGAACCGTCATAACCGTCATCCCAGCCGGGATTCTGTGTGAGTACACCACCGGTGATGGAGCGCTCGCTCACAGGGATGGGCCAGAGGTAATCGCGGTCTTCTACCCAGTCGTAATCTTCACTGGCATAGTAAGTGAGATAGCCGTGGTCGCCTTCAGACAGCGTGTAGTTCGTGCCCAGCTCGATCTGATTGGTGGTTTTCACGGTTGTTGCGGGTTTTTCGCCCTGATAAAGGAGGATGTCCGCCTTGCTGTCGCCGTCCATGTCAAATTCTCCCAGACCAGTGAAGTAGCAACCTCCAAAACCGCCTACACTCTTGGGCGTGAGCCATTTACCCTCGCCCCAGCGCAACAGGTCCCACTGACGGAATCCCTCTGCGACCAGTTCTACGGTGCGCTCGCGGCGCACTTCCAGGATGGCGGCCTTCTGGGCTCCCTTGGCATTGGGATAGTATTCCTCCATCAGCGGATCCACGGTGGTGGGAACGGTACCCATGGCGGGCATGCCCACACGGGCGCGCAGGACGTCAATGGTGGCGGCCACGTCGGCATCGGTGAGTTCACCCAGTTCAGCCTTGGCCTCGGCGTAGTTCAGCAGCACCTCGGCATAGCGGAAGAGCGGGTAATCCGTCGTGGACGTGGTGGCCGTCTCGTGCGAAGAGTCGGAGATGTATTTGATGACCCGGTAGCCGTTGAAGGTACGGTCGAAGGCAATCTCCTCGTGGCCGTCCCCGCCAATCGCCTTGTAGGAAGGTCCGTGCAGGGTCTGGGCCATGCGCGGGTCGCGGTTGGCAAAGGCGTCCAGGTAAGACAGGGTCTCCCAGCCGGCACGTTCCTGGATGGGCTTTCCGTCGCTCTGGAGATAGTGGTTCACCAGGCGGGTGGTGGCGCTCATCCGCTTGGACTTCAGGTCGAACTGAATGCCGTGACGCACCAGGATATCCACGCTGTAACGGCGCGAAAGAATGGTTTCATCGGCAGCGGCGTCTTCCAGGACAAAGAATTCGCGGTAGCTGGCATCCACCGGTTTCTTGGCCAGTTTCAGTTCATTTCCCAAATAGAGGGAATGTTTGCCAAGGAGCCGGCCGGCAGCATCGGCCGCCTGGCGGAGGAAGTACTCGGAAGAAATGGTTACACCGTCGAAGGTCTGCTCATCCTGAGGCACATAAGGCGTACCGGCGTGGTACTTGCGGAAGGTGCCTTCAAACAGGGCAATGCGGGCTTTGAGGGCCAGGGCGGCGTCTTTGGACACATGGTACAGCGGTGAGGAAGACCATTTTTCGGGCAGGCGCTCATAGGCCTTGTCCAGGTCTTCCATACACTTGAGCATTACGTAGCCGCGCGGGTCGCGGGGTTTCTTCAGGGCCTCGGTATCGCCGGAGCCGATTACCTGGTCGTACCAGGGAATGTCGCCGTATACCCGCACTTTCTTGTAATAGTAAAGGGCGCGGAAGAAATAGGCCACGCCGTCATACATTTCCTTTACGGACGCATCCTGGCAGCGGTTGTTCTCCAGGAGGTAGTTGATATCCCGCAGCGGAGCCCAGGTGCTGGAACTCCAGGTGCTGCTGGGATTGCGGGTGCCCTTCTGGATGCCCGACAGGCTGGTGGCGCTCACAATGTCGTCGGCCGTCAGTTCGGCCAGGTCTTCGGGCGTGGAGAAACCCCGGCTGTAGAAGCGGTTGGCCCACAGATCCAGTTCGGCCTTGGAGGAGAAGAAGGTGCCCGGGGACAGGCTGGTCTCGGGAGTCTTCGTCAGGAAATCGTCCTGGCAGGAAACGAGGCAGAAAGCGCCGGTCAAGAGCGTTATAAAGTATCTAATTTTCTTCATATTCGTACTCCCTTAATTATTTGACAATACAGACAGCCACGCGGTTGTTCTCCGGACCTACCGAAGCGTCGCGGTCGCCGCCGGTAGATGTGTAGGAAACCCTGTCGGCGGAGATGCCGGCCTTGCCCAGCATTTCGGCCACCTTGGCGGCACGCTCCCGGGACAGGTTCTTGTTCACCTCTGCCGTGCCGGTGGAAGAGTCGGCATAACCGACAATTTCAATCTTGGCATCGGGGTTGTCCTGCAGAATCTGGGCGATCCGGCCCAGTTTGAAGGCCTCGTCGGGCCGGATTTCGGCCTTGCCGATCACAAAGTACAGGTCGTCGTTGTAGCTGCCGTTCAGGGTATGGGCGGGAACTTCCTTCACCACTTCCTTCACCACTTCCACGGGAACTTCCTTCACCACTTCCTTCTCAATGTACTCGACCACCTTTTCAGGCACGTAGGGCGCTACACGGACGGGGGTGACGGGCTTGGAAGCCTTCTTGCCACCGCCGCCGAAGGTGATGTCCACTCCGAAAGAGAAGGTACGGGAATAAGGATAGGTGATGTCGCGGGTGTCCGAACCGGCCGTAGCCACTTCCGGATCCACATAGCGGGACCGCCTGGTCAGCGGAGACAGGTAGAAGAGGTTCTCGCCGGAGAAGTACAGGCGCACTTTCTCCAGGACGCTGTTCTTTTTCAGGGGAAGGGTATACCCCACGGTGAGGTTCTTCAGACGCAGATAGGCCGCGTTCTGCAGATAATAGTCGTTGGTCTTGTAGTTGGCGATCAGACGGCCCCTCATGCGCGGGAAGTAGGCGTTGGTGTTGTCGGCACCTTCGGCGGGGTCCCAGCACAGAGTTTCGAAGCCCTTGGGGATGAAGGTGGGACGCTGGTAGCCGTAAGGGCCCCAGAAATAGCTGCTGTAGGCACTGGGAGCCCAATCCAGCTTGCCGACGCCCTGGAAGAAGATGCTGATGTCCAGGCCGGCCCAGCTGAAGTCGGTCTTGAGGGCATAGTTGTAACGGGGACGGCTGTTGCCGATGACTTCACGGTCACCGGGGTCGTCCAGCGTGTTCTTGCCGGTGTTGATGGCGCCGGAATTGTCCAGGTCTTTGTATTTGAGGTCGCCGGCCATCAGGTGGTTGTACGGAGCCTTGGAATTGAAGATGTCGGCATTCACCACCTTGGAGTCGATGGCGGCCTCATAGGCGGCAGCCTCCTCGTCGGTAGCGAAGAATCCGTCTGTCCGGTAGCCCCAGATGTCGCCCAGGCGCTTGCCCACGAAGTGGTCGCTGATGAGCCGGTCCGGGTTCTCGTACCGGGTGATGTAGCTCACGTTGTCGCCCAGGGTGGCAGTGATGCCGTAATACAGGGGTTTCCCTGCCAGGGTGACATTGTCTTTCCAGCTCAGGAGCACCTCGAAGCCGTAGGTGCGAAGGTCGGCCGCATTCTCCTTGGGGGCGCCAGCGCCATACACGGAAGGAAGGGTCATGGCCGTGGTGAGCATGTTCTTGGTGTCACGGATGTAATAGTCGGCATTGAGGGTGAGGCGGTTCCTAAGGAAGCCCAGGTCCAGGCCCACGTTCCTGGAAATCACGGTCTCCCAGGTAAGGCTGCTGGATACGGGATCGGAAACCGAGGCATATCCGGCCTTGCTGCCGTCGAAGGTATAGGAAAGGGAGCCGATGCTGATGGTGTCCCAGTAGTAGTAGTTGCTCACCTGCTGGTTACCCAGGGTACCGTAGGAGAGGCGGAGCTTGGCGTTGGAGACCGCAGGACGGATTTTCTCCCAGAAGGGTTCCTCGGAAATTCTCCAACCGGCCGATGCAGAGGGGAAGAAGCCCCAGCGATGGCCTTTGGGGAAGCGGGAAGAGCCGTCGTACCGTCCGCTCAGTTCCAGGAGGTAACGGCCTTTCCAGTCGTAGTTCAAACGGCCGAAGAAGCCCAGCGTCCGGTAGGCGGAATTGGACTCCGACAGGGTTTCGATACCCACCAGGTTGCCGTCGGCATCTACCGCCGCGGCGTTTTTATTCAGATAGGAAAGGGTTTCGCTCAGGGAGCCTTTCTGCTTCACGGTGAGCTGGGTGGAATGGTAGTCGTCGTAGTTGGCACCCAGGGTGGCGGCCACGTGATGGGCTTTCCCGAAGGTGTTGTCATAGGCGAAGTAAGCGTTGGCCACGCCACCGTCCTGCATGTAACGGACTTCCTGGTAGAAGTCGTACACGGAACCGTTGGTGAAGTTGCCGCCCGTAAGGCCGTTGCCTTCATACATCCGCTTGTTCACATTGTCGTAGGCATTGACGGTGGGAACGCTGCGGTATCCGGCCAGCCGGTCGCGGCGGCGATAGGTGTAGTCGGCCACAAACTTGAGGCCCTTGGCGATATTCACCGTAAAGCGGTTGGTCCACGTCCAATAGTTGTTGGTATTGTTGTTATGGTTACGTCCGTCCATGAACACGCCGCCACGGCCGCTCATGATCGGGGACGTGGCGTCGGCCATGAAGCCGGGAACCATGGCAATAGTGCCGTCGGGGTTGAACGGGACCAGGTTCGGGCCCACATTCTGGGTGATGTTCCACATGACGCCCTGGGAGTTGAGGCCGTTGCTGCCGTCCAGTTCCCAGAATCCGCCCCAGTCGTACTTGGTGCGTTCCAGGGACACATTGGTGGAATAGGTGAGCCAGGGGGTAATCTTGGCGTCGATCTTGCTGCGCAGGGATGCGCCGTTGTAGGTATCCTGTGCCAGGCCGCCAAAGAAACCGTTTCTCCAGAGCCAGCGGCCGGAAGCGTAGTATTTCACATGCTCGTTACCGCCGCGCACGGCCACGTTGTGCTCGGTTTCGGGGCGCACCTTGTTGAACAGGTAGCTGTACCAGTCAAAGTTGCCCAGGTACACGTAGGTGTTGGTCCCGGTAACATCGGGAAGCACCCAGGGACGCTCGGGGTTCTCGGAGACGTCGTTCCGGCGGTCGTAGAGCATCTGCATCTGTTCGTCGGAATAGGTCCAGGCGCCGTAGCCCTTGAAGGTCTCGTAGAACTTGTTGGTCAGGGTCACATAGTCATAACCACTGGTAATGAAGTCCGTCGAGGTGGTGTTGGTGGAAATGGAGTAGCGTCCGTTGTAGGTCACTTTAGCATTTCCCTCATTTCCCTCCTTTGTGGTAATGAGAATTACACCTGCCGATGCCTTGGCGCCATAGATGGCGCAGGCCGATGCATCCTTGAGCACGGAAATGCTCTCGATGTCGTTGGGATTCACCAGGGTGAGGGAACTCTCGATACCATCCACCAGGATGAGCGGGGAACCGCTGTTGATGGAGAGCTTACCACGGATGTTCACGCTGTAGTTGGTTCCGTCGATGGAACCGGAAGAGGTGGTGAGCACCAGGGAAGGGTCGGCGCCCTGCAGGGCCATGGCGGTGTTGGTGACGGGGCGGGCGTTGAGCTCCTTGCCGTCAATCACGGACACGGCGCCAGTCAGGTTCACCCGTTTCTGGGTGCCGTAACCCACTACCACCAGTTCGTCCAGGACGTTGTCGCTTTCCATGACGATGGAAAGGGGCATGCGCTCTCTGCCGGTAAGCCGGAGGTTCTGGTCCACCATTCCCATGAAGGAAACGGTAATCTGGGCCGGGAAACGGACGTTGCCGATAGCGAATGCACCGTCGTTGTCCGTCAGCGCATACTGGCTGGTTCCGGCCACCTGGACGGAAGCCCCGATGAGGGGCTCCCCGTCCGTGTCCGTCACCACGCCGCGGATGCCGCTCTGCGCCTGTGCCAGCGCCGGAATCAGCAGCACCAGGAATGCTAATAGAAATCGTTTCATCGAATAAGTTTTATGTTATTATTTGTAGTAGTCTTCACCAAGAGAAATCAGAGCTCCCGGGACAGGATAATCCACGCCGTCAGGGATATCCCAGCCAAGAGATGACTTATAGGTTTTTCCATTCACTTCAAGCTGATAAGCATTATTATTGAAGGTTTCACAGGTAGTGTCGCTGCCAATTGCAGATGCCGTTGTTTTACTCAGATGATCCTTTGTAACACCTGACGCAATGTTCGAATTTGTGTCTTCGGCAACATAGTAATCGAAGTGCAATTCACCATTACCTTGAGCATATCCGACAAATCCACCGTAATTTGCACTGCCCGGAACACTGCCGACCATGGTGTAACAATTCCTAATGACGAGTCTTTCTGCTGTTTTTGAATTATTGGTCCAACCTACGAAACCGCCCACTTTGGCATAAGACGCAGTCATAGTCACACCGAGAACACCACAATTGTCAATTGCAACGAATTGATCCTGACTAATTTGCACCGATCCCACGGCGCCACCTGTACGGCAATCACCATCACTATCACGTGTGGAAGTGACATTCATATTAGCCAAACAGTCATACATATACGCCCTGCAGAGCGTGCCAGTTCCGGCATTATTGACCTGCATCAGTCCGATTAGCCCTCCCACATCATAGCGGCCACTTACACTTCCTTTAGCATAACAACTATTAACGACAACGCCATTCAAAGCTCTTCCTACGATTCCACCCACACAATTTGCAGTACCGGAAACCGTAGCATTCGTACGGCAAGACTCAATAAAGCAAATGACAGCAGTGCTCGAAGCATCCCCAACAATTCCTCCAACATAAGCCTTACCCGTCACATTACCGGCGTTAACGCATTTAGAGATGGATCCATTTACCAAAGCGCCGGCAATACCACCTGTATTGTTGGTAAGAGCATTTGTGACAGCGGCACCATTGGTGCACTCCTCAACAGAACCTGTGCTGTCCAGTTTCCCGACAATTCCACCTCTGGCGCTACCCGAATTGGCTCCAGTAAATTGAATGGTTCCGGAAGTATTGCAAGACTCGATGGAAGAGTTTCCGCCGGCATATCCTACTACACCGCCCTGGTTGTTCGCATCAGCGCCACTATCTGCAGTGACGACATTAATATCTTTTACACTGCAGCCTTTTACTTTCACGTTGGCATGGATATGGGCAATGAAACCTACCGAGTTGCGACCGGTAACCTGTCCGCCATCAAGCGAGCACCCGTCAATGAGGGTTGTACCAATACAGCGGCCGGTAAGGATACCGGTAGTATTGGTTCCGGTTACGGCGGCATTGACCACCTTGATATTTTTGAGTGTGGCATTATTCACATAAGCGAAAAGGCCCACACTGGCGTCGACATTACCGGAAACAGTGAATTTCTCCAGTTTTTTGTTGTTGCCGTCGTACGTTCCCTGGAACGGGGTAGCGTCGGCAGGCGTGGCATTATAGATACCGATGGAAGGAAGCGCCTCATTACCGAAGTCGATATCGGCAGACTGCTGATAATGAACGCCCGTGGAGCCGAAGAAGGTGCCGGTTTCGGATACATAACCGTCGGCGGCATCGGTGCTCTCCATCTTACCTTTGATGGCCTTGAAATCATCGGCCGAAGCAATCAGGTAGGGGTTGCCCTCGGAACCGTCGCCGCCGGAGAAGAAGCCGTTGGCTGCGAAATTCATGTGCTTGCGCATGCTGCGGGTTATGGTCATGGCACTGTTACGGATCTTCTGCTCGAAAGGCTCGAAACCTGTTTTGCCGTACACAAGTTTGACATACATACCTGTAAACTCATTCGTACCAGTAACGGGCAGGAAGAAATATACGCTCTTGGCTTCATCTTTCAGCGTCACAGGAGAGGCAAACTCGAGCGAAACGGATTTTTCTCCGTCCAGTCCGCCGATGGAAGGCGTTCCTGCGCCGTCGAAATTTACGGTAGCACTACCGGTAATTTTCACGCCGGTGTTGCCCAGTTCGATTTTCGTAACTGTTTCGCCCTTGGTTTTGGCTGTAGTCATCCTAATCTCGTAGATGGCTCCCAGGTTCAGCAGGGTGATGCTGGTCTCGGCGGTGGCATTGTCCGGAACCACGGCGGCCATCGGGTTCATAATGCCAGTCAGCGATTCGAAGGCATCAGGCATGGTGAACTGCACGTGGTCCGTATCCCAGGCAAAGTTGCCAGCCGGGAAGAAGGCATGCATGGGCTCGCTGTTTTTCTCCAGCGGCTCACCTACGGGATTAAACTTGGATTCACTTTCATTGTAAGCGTAGAGAGCTTCCTGCCCGTCAGAACGGATTACTTTTACCTGGTCTCCATTGGCCCAGGAGAAGGTGCCGGATTCTGCCAGCTCGGCCTTGGTTTCTTCCATGGCGGCACCAAAACCGGTCAGATATTTGGCGGGGTCATAGGACGCCGCCTCTGGAGCGTTCTCTTCGATGATGACGGGAACCTCGACAATATCCTGCTCCTTGTGGCAGGCGGCCATGGCGGCAAATGCTGCCACGATGGCAAAGAATCTGATTGTCTTTTTCATAGCTTTAACTCCAGTCATCATCTTCTACGGAAGCGCCAAAGCCTTCCCCGTTGAAAGTCCGCTTTTTAGAGCCCTGAAGAAGGGCGTTCTCTGCGAACACTACTATCTGCTCGCAGATGGGTTCTGTATATTCTTGTTTCATTTGTGTGTTTCTTTACGGAGCAACATAAGTGCAGTTGGTGATTTTGGCCTTGTTGGTTTCGTTGTTCCACCAGCCAATGTAATTGTTTTCAATGAAGTTTTCGGCCGTCACGGTGATTTCTCCGCTGCTGTTAATCAACTTTCCGCTTACAGTAACGCCGTCAATGGAAACGAAATTATTCAGGTTGGCTCCCACAAGGCCGTAGAAGTTGCGGCCGCTGCCATCCGTTGCAAAAGCGCTGGTAACATTTCCATAATTGCCGCCGCCCTGGATGTAAGCGCCGGCCCCCTGGATAAGGGCTACCATGCCACCCGTAGTGGTTTTGTTGTTGGTAGTGGTCACATTGCCGTGGTTTTCGCAGTTGATGAGCGCACTGTTGATGCCTTGCTGACAGACCAGCCCGCCGATACGTCCGTTGACGAAACTGTTTTCAATATTGGCATGGTTGACGCAATCCTTCAGAATGGTTCCGAGATTGGCCGCAGCAACCAGTCCGGAGGCACGGCCGCAGGTGATGTCAATGGTGGAGGCCTGGACGGTGCAGTTTTCAAAGGTTACCCTTGCTGCGCTGTCATCGGCATTGACCGTGGAGAATCCCGCCAGGGCTCCGGCCTGGACACCGGTCGCACCGGCTTTGGTATTGCTGCCGCTGTCACCGGTTATGTTCAGGGTTACCTCGCAATCCTTGATAAACGTATCGTAGCCTTCTTTTGCAAAGACAAAACCGGCGATACCGCCCAGTGCCAGACGCTTGTTGTCCGTTTCCGTTCCGACACTGGTCATATTGCCTTCAATGGTTATATTCTCTACCGTGGAACCGAAGGAAATGGTCCCGGCCAGGATACCGGCATCGGCATTCGCGTCCGTATCGGCGCCGTAAGTCACATCCGCGTTGGAGAATGCCAGGTTCTTGATGGTAGCCTCACGGATGGCGCCGAAGAAGCCATAGGTTTTACCGTTGGCCAAGGTGACGGTGGGGTTGAAATTCTCAATCACATGATTCTTGCCATCGAATGTTCCGCGGAAACTCTTTCCGGGGCTGGAAGCTCTATTTCCATTGCTCGTATTGGCTGTTCCCTCAGGGTCGAAGCCGATGGGCTTCCAGTCCACACCGTCCAGGTCGATATCCGTGGTGAGCTCGTAATGGGCGCAAGTGGCGGAGAAAGCGGAGGGCTTTCCGGAAGAATACCCGCTGGCAGGCAAATTGGAAATGGACAGTTCGGCCAGTTTCTGGAGGTCCTCCAGGGAAGAAAGCTGGTAAGGATGCTCCGCAGAGCCGTCGCCGCCGGAGAAGAAACCGGGAAGGACTACTCCGTGGATGGGGAGCACCTTGGCGCGGACCATGGTGTAACTCGCGTTACGGGTCATCCTCTGATAGGGCTCATACTCATGGACCTTTTTCTCGTCGTTCCACTCGCCCTTGCCGTAGACGAACTGCAGCTCCATGTTCTCCATGGCACCGGCAGGGACAAAGACGTAGTAGTCTACCAAAGCCGAATTGTCCAGCTTATGGGTAGCATAACTGGCTGCCTCATAGCAAGGCACGTCGTTATCTTCCCCATCCTTGACCGTGAGAGCGCCCAGCTGCGGCAGCGAGGTTGCGCTGGTGCCGTTCCAGGTGATGGTACCCGTACCGGAGAGGGACAGCGACTCATTGACGACTCTTACCTTGGTGAGGGTTTCCCCGTCGGCGCGAGTGCCCTTTGCCTGAACCCAGACAATAGAACCCAGCTGCTTGAAGTTGCACACCGGGCTGGCCTGACCGGCGGGAATGATGCCAGCCATGGGGAGCTTGTTGCCGGAGTCCGCGGCAATGGAGGACGGAACGGTAATGGATACCGTACCGGCATCAATCGTGTAAAAGTCGGCCGGGAAATAAGCGTAGGCCAGGCCTTCGTTGATTTCCACGGGGGTGGTCACAGGCACGAACTTGGAACCGTCATACTGATACTCGGCACTGGTGCCGCCGGTGGGTTCATAGACCAGCACTTTGTCACCGGAATTCCAGGTGACGGCGCCGTTGGAGAAATCGATATCGGCTTTGGTGGTCATTTCCTCTACGGCGACACCGAAGCCCGTAAGATACTTGGAAGAATCCCATTCCTGAGCGGTAGAGGGGATGTTGTCCACAGGGAGATTCTGCTCCTTGGCGCAGGACGCAACCAGGGCAAGGCCTGCCAACAGGGCCCAGATTTTAACAGATGTCTTCATACTAGAGAATGCTATTCCAGTTAGAGAAATCATCGTCCAGGATACCCAAGGGTTCCGTGTTGGAATTCAGGTTGTCGGAACCTGCCAGGATGGGCTGGATGCCCATCAGGTTCACCGATTCGACTTGAGGCGCCGAATAGAGTTCTTTCTGTGTTTTCATAAGAATTTGGTTGTTTTATAGTTATATGATTATTGATTCGGTTAAAGGTCTATGTCCACCAGGATGGGACGATGGTCAGAGGGGCTCTTGAAGCTTTGTTCCGAAAGCTGGATGACTTCAATCTTATAGGTCCAGCTGTCGTTCACCATGATGGCACGGCGGGTCTTGTTCATGAGCGACGGCGACAGATAGATGTAATCCCTGCGGTCTTTGGCACCCGTTGTGGTGTTGCAGAAGGTGTCTACGACACCATCACCGTTCCAGAACTCGTACATCACATCCTTGAGGTCGGTATGCTCCAGCAGGTATCTTTGGGGTGCATAAGCGCTATTTTCCGGATCATATCCGGTATACCAGCAGTCTTGAGGAGAGTTGGCGTTCATATCTCCCACGACATCTGGTTGAGCAGGTAGGTCATCTCCGCAAGACGCGTGTTGTCGGCGCTGATCTGCGCATCCGTCGTGTGATTGTTCGCACCGGAGTCGTGCGGGTAAGGATGCGTGGTAACGATGTTGAGTTTGGTCCCGTTTACGGTTATCTGGAAATGACCGCCGCCGTGGGTAAGGTTGGTGGTTAATTCCTGCGCCCGGGTGATGGCATATTTGGCGGTAACTTCCTGCGGATAACTGTCCGTGCGTCCGCTCCTGGCGGCACGGATGTGGCCATAACGGCTTGCAAGGGCCGCCCAGGTGCCGGCCCGTACGGGCTTGCTGTTGGAATCGGTTATCCACGTATCTGTCCCGGTCTGGTAATTGCTTTCAGCCTCGCACCAGATGCATATATCGGGATCGTACTTCTGCACAAAGGCCACGAAGTTGTCGAAGTTGTTGCCCTGGTCCCACCACATGCCGTTCTGGATGTTCCAGTACAGGATGCGGAGGCTTCCTTTCTTTTCGGTTCCGGGCACTTTCGTCACCGTGATATTGTCTACCCAGATGCCCACCGTAGAGCCGGAAGCGGTTACGCTGCGGAAATCTACCGTGGTGGCATCCGTTGCGCCCAGGATGGTCACTTCCACCCGGTGCCAGGTCTTGGCCGACGAAGCGCTGCCGGCAGGCGTGATGACATTGCTGTTGAATACGGCCTCGGCATAGGTAGCCTTGTACTGATAGGACTTGGTGGCCGTGGTTACACCGTCAATGGTGCAGGAATCGAAATGGCCGCCGTTGTGGATCTGGAACTGGATGCCCTTGGTGTTGCCGGTCTGCAGGCATACGTCGAAGCTGAGCTTCACGTCGCAGGTACCCTGTACGTTCCTGAAGAGCGGGGTCTTCATGACACCGCGCTTGGTTTCAGCTGTACCCAGGGACAGTACACCCTGGTATTCCTGGCCGCGATAGAGGATAATCCAGTCGTTGAGGTTGCGGCTGGTGAAGTAGGAGTCCGTGAGCACATGGGAGGTGGACACCGTAGCATCCTTTACGTCGTTCCAGGTGTCGGACTGCATGTAACCGGTTCCCGCCACATTATAAGCCACTTTGGTGTAAGCGCGGGCATAACCGTCGCGGTCACGCCCACCGTTCGTGCCGATGGAAGATGCATCCGGGGCATAGCCGAAGCTGCTGCTTCCGCCCATGATGTTGCCGCCCCAGACAAAGTTGTCGAAGCCCTCAAAGAAGAGGACGTTCTCATCGGTCGTCCAGGTCACATCCGGCGCATAGACGGTACCCGCAGCAATCTCTCCGGGCGTCAGGGTCTTGTGCATCACCAGGTGGTTGTCCGTGACGGCCGTTATTTCCAAACCGCTGGAGAAGGAGCCCGGAGCGATGAAGACGGGAATCGTCCCGGCACCCAGTTGCACGAAATTGCCGTTATTGGTGCAGTTTACGACGGCCTCGGGAAGGGACTCCTTGGGAATGAACGCACCGGTGGAGTAAGAATAGTCTGCCCGGCCGCTCAGGGTCTCGCCACCCACGGCACGAACTTTTACAGAGGCTAATTTGACATCCCCTGCCATATTGAGATTGACCAGGGCGATGGCGTCCTTAAAGGAAAGGACATTCCCCGTTGACACGTCATACTTGGCATAGCGGGGATAGTTTTCAAAATCGGCCCGGGTTCCCGCATAGAACTGGGAGAAAGGCAGCACCACATCTTTGTCCGGGGTGGCGCCATACAGGCCCAGGCTTTCCCCTTTAACCAGGTAGGCCTCGTAGGTCCCGCCCGGGTTTTCGTCCACCTCGATGTAGGTCTCTCCTCCCTTGTTGGTCTGGACATCGTACCGGGTGCCGTTCACATACACGGAATAGCCGTCCAGGCTGCTTCCGTCATAGCCCAGGGCATCCCGGATGGCGCTGCCCTCGGCGGGAATGTCTACGAAGAAAAGCACCTTGCCGCCTTCCACGGTAATGGGCTCACCCTTTGCCGAAATACCCGTATTATAACCGTTTACGGCCCAGGCGATGGGCAGCACCTTGTTCCGTTCCAGGTTCAGGGTGCTCTTTCGGCTGATTCGGGTATAGGGCTTGAAATGGGCGGCTTCCTCCTGGAAGTTTACCGTGATGGTTAGGCCTTCCATGCTGCCTGCGGGGGCAAAGAGGAAGAATTCGGCCGCGGTGGAAGTGCTCAGGGTTTTGGTGCAGGCCACTTCGATGGTTTTGCCGCCGTCCAGCGCCGCCAGCGAGGGAATGTCTCCGCTCCAGCTGACTTCGGCCTTGCCGGTGAGCGCCAGGGAAGTGTTTTCCAGAACCACGCCGGAAAGGGTTTCTTCCTTACCCGCGGTGGCGGTGAGCTTGAGCCAGATGATGGAGCCCAGGCTCTTGAAGTTGCCTTCCCGGCGTTCTTTGCCGGAGGGAATGCCGCCGGCCGGGATGATGCCGCCCATGGGCAGCTTGTTTCCAGGATCGGCCGTAACGGACTCCGGCATGGTCAGGGACACTTTCCCGGCCGCGATGGAATAGGCATCGGCCGGATAATAGGCATACGCCTCGTTGGCGCCTATTTCCAGTGGTTCGCTGTCGGGTTCGAAATAGGTTCCGTTGTAGGTGTAGCGGGCCGACGTTCCCGTTGACGGGACATAGACCAGGACCTTGTCACCATTGTTCCAGGAGATGGCCCCGGAAGAAAAATCGATGGCGGCCTTGGTCCGGGCCTCTTCGGTTTGCATGGTAAAGCCTGTCAGATAGCTGGCGGCGTTCCAGCCGGCCCACTTGTCCTCGGGACCCGCCTTGTCCGCTTCTTTCTCACAAGCGGCCAGCAAAACGGCAAGGGAAGCTAATCCCAGAAGGATGGATGTGTGTTTCATCGTTTATTCTGCAAAGGTTATGTTGGTTGTATTCAGCGTTGTGTTGGTGTCATATTTCTCTCCCGCAAACTGGAAATAATTTTCGGCGGTAAGGGTAACGAGCGCCTCCCGGGTCTTGCCGATTTTACCGCTGACGGAGCAGCCGCTGAACTGGGCGGTCTTCTGGCATCGGCCATAGAGGACACCGGTGTAGGTCTGGTCTCCGTCCGGATTCACGGTGTTGGAGATGATGCTGGCGCCCAGGCTGGCGCAGCCTGTGATTTTCACGTTGTTGTGGTTCACCAGGCAGATGACGCCGGCGACGGAACAGCCGCCTACGCTTTCCAGGTCGCCCCGGTTGATACAACCGTCCAGCGTACATCCGTCATTGGCGATGCAGGTTATGTTCGCCCAACGGAAATTGGTCTGCGTTCCACAGTGGAGCACATTTCCGGTATTCTCGCAGTTTTTCAGATATCCGTAGCGGTTGAGGGCGGCTGCAATGGCCGATGTACGGCCCGCCGTGCTATAGATATCGGCCGTATTGCGGCAGCCGTTCAGGGTGGTAAGCGTCTGGTTGTTGGCATTGGTGACGAAGCCCACAATGCCGCCCAGATGGGTTGCGTTGCCGCCGTTGCCGGCGTTAGCCCCTGTCGAATAGGGATTCCCCTCTGTGCCAATCTGTCCCGCGTTAAGCAGGTTCTTGAGCTCGGCATTGGTGGAGGGCATGACCATACCCGCTATGCCGCCGGTGAAGACACGGCCGGCCGTCGTGTTGTTGGCGATGGAGGAGGTGGCGCCGCCAGTGATGGGCGCATAGGTCTTCACATTGTCTATGGTAGCGCCCTGGATGAGGCCGGCCAGTACGCCGAACACGCCGGAAACACCCGTAGAGATGTTCAGGGAGCAGCTGCTGTCGAAGGTGAGGTCTCTCACGGTGGCGCCGTCTCCGATGACCCCGAAGAAGCCCCAGCACTTGGCTGCCTCCGTGGGCGCAAAGCTCATGTGCAGGTTCTTGATGCTGTGATTGGCCCCGTCGAAAGTGCCCGTGAACGTGGTCCCGGTCAGGGCAAGGCTGGTAGCCGTCCAGGTGGACATGGTGGCATGGCCGATGGGCGTCCAGTCGTTAATGGAAGAACAGTCGATATCTGCGGTGAGGGTGACGGTAGCGGTGGACGCAGTCGCGTCTCCGCTGTTCACTCTGGTCGCAAAGTCCACGAGTTCTGCTGCATTGGAGATGCTGATGGCATAGGCCGGCGTAGGATCCACCTCGGCGCTCATGTCGGTGACCTCGTAAGGGCTGGCAATGGCATAACGGGCCGCCTTCAGCGCCAGCGGAGCATTATACTGCGTCACCGCCGTTCCCACATTGGGATAATAAGTGTTGGCGTCCAGTTTTTCGTTGCCGTGATTGGGACCGATGATGCTTTCGAACACCGTGCACGAAGCCCCGTAACGGGCCAGGCCGAAGTCCATGTGGTAGCCGTCACGGGTAAGGCCCGAGCTGTTGTTGGCCCAGCTGGTGCGCAGGTTCTGGAGCATGGCACCCGTAGAGATGACGCCGTCAAAGCCGCATTCGGTCACGGCCTGCTGTCCCTGGGCGGCAATCACGGACCACATGCTATCCGTGTCCGTGAAGGGTTTGGGCGTTTCGTTGGACTTGGACAGGTCGTGATAGGCTTGGGACAGGATATAATAATACTTGGGAGAAGCCCCGCGCGCCGTCTGATTGGCCTTCAGTTTGTCCAGAAGGCCGTCTATGGCCGCTTTCTCTTCGCTGGTCCACCCCCAGGCCAGCTTCCTTCCGGTGTGTTCCTGGATGGTGATAAGGTCCCAGCTGGCACTGGAGGCCACCACCTCCAGGCTCTTGCCGGACACGTCTGTCCAGGAGGTTTCACCCGGGTTGCACATATAGCAATGGAAGTCCGTTGCAGTGCCATAGCCACTGTTGTATTCCGGGATGGTGCGTCCGCCGTAGTACATGTGCACCATCTGCACGTCATTGATTCCTGCTGCGTCCAGGATGCCGGGCAGATGTTCCACGGCGTCCTTGGTAAAGCTGTTGCCGATGAAGAAAATCCTCAGGCCTGCCGGCACATCGAAGGA
This sequence comes from uncultured Bacteroidia bacterium, assembly GCA_902784435.1. Lineage (GTDB taxonomy): Bacteria > Bacteroidota > Bacteroidia > Bacteroidales > UBA932 > Cryptobacteroides. Next base: position 21,270 of record CACZUR010000031.1, read on the forward strand.
CGGGTCTGCAGGGGCCGCCCCGGTGGCGATATCAATGGTAATGGTATTGTAGCCGGAGCCGTTGCTGTTCTGCTGTTTCCCTAAATAGCCCACTTTGTTGGCCTCCGTATAGACATCCCAAACGGTGGTGCCGCCATTGTACGCACCCACACGGCCCGACGCATAGCCTCCGTCAAAAACGGCCGCCTGGTTCACATAGCCGAAGAAAACGCCGCGGTTGCTGTTGTCCGTGACAATCTCTCCGTAGTTCTCCAGGTTCTTGTACGTTCCCGCATTGGGCAGGCATGTGATACCGCCGGCGCACGCATTGGTAGTAGAAGTGATGTTTCCGTAATTCTTGCATGCCGACATGCTGGAATTGTTGGTAATGAAGCAAACGATTCCGCCCAGACGGCCGGCGCTGGCGGTGGGCATCGTGTTCAGCTGGTCACCGTGATTCTCACAGTCATTGATATCCGTATTGCGGTTAGCAGCACCCACAATACCCGCCGTACGGCCTGCCTGGGAGTTCAGGTCTCCGTAGTTGTTGCAGGAAGAGATGGTTATCCGCTTGTCGCCGCCGGAAGGTGCATTGGTAAAGCCCACGATGCCGGCCACATGGATGGCATTGGCGTTGCCGACCGTGTTGGCCGTATTGGCAACATTAATCTCTCCCCTGTTGTGCACGCTGTCTATGGTAATATTCTGTGTATCGGCGTAGCACGCGCCAATCAGGGCCAGGTGTACCAAACCGGATGCCCCGCCGTTATAGGTCATGGGCGCATAGCTAGTGACATCGCGTACTTCTGCTCCGTCCACGATGCCTGCAATCAGACCGGCACTCAGGGAAACGTTGCCGGATACGGTGAGCGAGCAGTTATCCTCTATGACAAAGTTCTGAACCACCGCACCGGGGCCCACATAGCCAAACAGGCCGAAATGCTTGCCAACTTGCCCGTAAAGGGATTGCCCTCGCTGATAGTCGGCACGGAAGAAACCCAGGGCGCCGTTACATATCCAACGGGTATAAAGTCATCTACACCGTCAAAGTCTATATCGTTCAGGAGGTTTACCCAACCCTCGGCATTTTCCCATTCGGCCGTGGATTCGCCGGCATTCACGGCGGCGGCAAAGGCTTTGAAATCGGCCGCGGTGGCAATGCCTTTGGGCAGTTTGCCGTTCACGTCCAGGCTGATGGGCAGCACCTTGTTCCGCGCCAGGCTCAACGTGCCGGTACGGCCGTATTTTACTTCTGACTTATAGCCGGCCACTTCCTGTAAAGTCAGGGTCAGCTTCAGGTCCTGCTGGTCGCCGGAGGGAACAAAGAGGTAGAATTCCGCCGGGGTTGCGGTTGTGAGCGTTTTGGAGCAGGCTACGTCAATGGACTTTTCGCCACTCAGAACACCCATGGAAGGGATTTCGCCGCTCCAACTTACCTCGGCGTCTCCCGTGAGCGGGAGCGACGAGTTTTCTATACGGACGTTGGTAACCGTGCCCTCCTTTCCTTCCACTGCCTTGAGTTTGAGCCAGATCATGGAGCCCAGGCTCTTGAAGGTGCCAGTGTTTGTTCCGGCCGGGATGATGCCGCCCATGGGCAGTTTGTTGCCAGGATCGGCCACCACGGAGGCGGGCATGGTCAGGGTCACGGTGCCAGCGCTGATGGAGAAGGCATCGGCGGGATAATAGGCGTATGCCGTGGCATCACCCACTTCCAGCGGAGTGGAGTCGGCCGGGACGAAATAGCCGCCCTCATACTTGTACTGAGCCGACTGGTCCTTTGCCGGCACATAGACCAGCACACGGTCGTCCTCGTTCCAGCTGATGGCACCGTCGGAAAAATCAATGCTGGCCTTCGTGGCGACAGACTCCACGTTCATGGAGAATCGCCTGAGGTATTGGGATTCTTCCGGTGACAGTGTATTCTCTTCCTGTTTTGCACAAGCGACAAAAAGAACCGCAAGCAACGTAAAATACAGACTTATTCTTTTCATGGCTTCATTTATTTCAAATTATGACGACCGGTGGCTTTTAACCAGCCTATCAGCAGTTCCGGCCGGTCGGTTTGTATGAGGGAAACGCCCTTGTCCATATACTGTTGATACACGTCCCCGGGATCTTTGGCCTGAAAAGCGGCGTCATCGTCGTTGCCGTCTCCGCCGCAGAGGCTGGCCCAGATGGTGTTCACCCAGATTTTCGAGCCCTGCTCCCGGATTTTCCGGCAGGCCTCGTCAAAGGCGCCGTCCCCGCTACTTTGCCAGCACACTTCGTAGGCCAGGGGCACCACGTTCTGGTCCAGATAGCTCTGGAACAGTTTCTTGCCGCCGGGCTTCTGGATATCCACAACGGGCATGTACATCATATTGTGCGGGTAATTGGCTTCGTGTGCGGCAACGGTTTCTATGGACTTTTTGCCTTTGATGAGCACCTGGTCCGTCACGCCCAGTTCCTCGGTGATGGCCAGGACTTCGTCGTAGTAGTCATATCCTTTGTCGATGTTCACGCAGATGCGGTCTTTCGTGCACAGCAGCGCTTCGCGCAGCGTGGGCATCCGGAGGGTATCGATTTCCACCCCGTGGGCCCGCTTGAGGCTGAGCTGCTTGATTTCTGCCAGCGTCAGATCGGCAATTCTGGCACTTTTACCGGGCTGGTCGCTGAACACACGGCTGAAGTTGGTGGTGCGCAGGACGTTACCGTCGTGGCAAAGGACCAGGACGCTGTCTTGGGTACGATGGATGTCGATTTCAACGATATCGGCCTCCATCTCTATCACGCTTTCGATGGCAGGGATGGAATTTTCCGGCCAGTTGCGCCAGTCTCCGCGGTGAACGGCCACGACCACATACTTGGAAGCCGGGTCGTGCATCTGGGCGGCGATGGCCGCAGCACGGGAAAGCGGCTGGGTAGAAGGCCTGGGCGCAGAACACGACAACAGCGTGCACAGGACAGCTAGTATAAACAGGTTATTCTTTCTCATTTTGGTTATTGTATGTGTCTCTTTCTGGATGGCTGATTGGCGTTTGACTGCACTCAGGGACTACCCGGTACCACACGACAAAGCACGCAGACTCCGAAACGGATCCGCGCAAAACAATCTATGTCGCCGAAATAATTTAGAAAATGTACCCCCCCCCATTAAATGGAGGGCAGCCAGACAAATACTACAATATGTAAGATGACTACACATGTTGGTATTAATTCTAGCAAAATTAGTAAATAATTTTTAAATACCAACAATATATAGAGGTTAGTTTGGGTCACACATCATCCCTCAACAACTGCTTACTGAATCTGTTGCTTTTTCCGCCTCCAGTTTAACATGGGAAGCAGGAAGGAAATGATGGCGGCGCCCAGCCAGAACCAGCGTACATACGTATAATCGCGCAAACCATCGGCACCGCTGTCCATCAGCAGACCGGTGATTATGTTCTGCAGACCGGCGGCGGCATAGGAGGCCAGACCCACGATGCCCAGGGCCGCACCCGTAGCCTGGCGGGGCACCAGGTCTACGGCCATAAGGCCGCCCAGGAAGCTGATGAGGACGCCGATGGCAATGCCGAAGAGCACCATGGCCAGCACATTGAGCCACTTGGACGTTCCGCCGAACAGGAACAGGGCCAGGGCGATGGCTTCCAGGATACCGGCCACTAAGGCGGGATACTTGCGGTCTCCCTTGAACAGCACGTCTGACAGCCAGCCGGATACCACCGTGCCGATGATTCCAAAGATGGGATTGATGCCGATGATGGCGGCGGCTCCCGCCAGGTCATAGCCCTTGACATCCTGCATGAAGATGACGCCCCACTCGTTGATGGCGTATCGGCTCATATACATGAAGGCGCTGGCGGCAGCCAGAATCCACACGCCGGGATTCTTGATGACGGCAGCCTGCATGCGCTTGGTCTGGGCACGCTTCTCGTCGGGAGAAAGTTCTTCTTTCGCATCGGCCTCTCCGGCCAGCACTTCGATGGGCGGAAGGCCCTTGGACTCCGGCGTATCGTGCAGGAACAGAAGGATGATGACTATGCCCAACAGGCCGGCCAGCGCGGCCCCAAAGAAGCCCCATTTCCAGCCGAAAGTGGCCACCAGCATACCCACGAACACGAAGGAAAGGCCCTCGCCAATGTTGTGGGAACTGCTGAAAAAGCCGTAATAGGTTCCGCGTATGCGGAGCGGGAACCAGCGCGACAGGGCGATGATGGCCGGCGGGGCGCCCATGGACTGTGAAGCGCCATTGATGGCCCAGCACACGGCGAAGAGCGCGAATAGGGCCGAATTGGAAATGCCCCCGTTGAGCGCCGTTACGCCCAGTACCCCCATGATGAAGTTCATCAGCACCGAAACGGTGAGGCCGAGGGCCATGAAGCGTTTGATGTTGGAACTGTCGGCCAGGAAACCGTTGACGAGCTTGAAGATGGCATAGGCCCAGTACAGGCACGCACCGATGATACCCAGCTGCGTAGCATTGAGAAGGCCCGCATCGATGAGCGGCTGCTTCATCACGCCCATGGAAAGGCGGCACACATAGTAAAGGGCATACCCGAAGGTGCCTGCCAGGAAGGACTGGAAGCGCAGGCGCTTATACGTCTTGTCCACCTTGTCGGCGGGGACCTTGACGGCCGCCGGCGCACTTACTTTGAAGAAATTCAGGATATTCATTATTTGTAGTTTCTCCTGTGGTTTATAGTTCGTGTCAGAAATAATTTTATCAAAAATAGCAATTTTTGTCTTTACTTCCTTTTTTTTGCGAATCTTTTTACCCATTATACGCAAAAACGCCCGGCCAGGCAATGGTCGGGCGTTTTTATCAGGGCATTACCCAGGCAGATTATTCTGCGGCGGGAACTTCGGCGGCTGCGGGAGCCTCGGCCTCGGCGGGGGCGTCGGCCTTCTTGGCGCGGCTGCGACGGGTGGTCTTCTTGGCTTCCTTCTTGCCGGCGGCCAGGGCGGCCTCGTTGAAGTCCACCAGTTCTACCAGCACCATTTCGGCGGCGTCACCGCTGCGGAAACCGGTGTGGAGGATACGGAGGTATCCACCCGGACGGTCGGCCACTTTGGGAGCCACGGTGCGGAAGAGTTCTGCCGTTGCCTCTTTGTCTTTCAGGTAGCTGAAAACAACGCGGCGGGAGTGGGTAGTGTCTTCTTTGGACTTGGTGATGAGGGGCTCTACGTAAGGCTTCAGGGCCTTGGCCTTGGCCTCGGTGGTGGTGATCCTCTTCTTCAAGATGAGGGAGGATGCCATGTTGGCGAGCATAGCCTTGCGGTGACCGCTCTTACGACCAAGATGATTGACTGCTCTATTGTGTCTCATTGTTAAACGATC
>CACZUR010000032.1 GCA_902784435.1 uncultured Bacteroidia bacterium
CCGAAAGAGCCGAATGCGAGCTGGTTTCCACGACCGGAATTGCCCTTCATGCGGTTTTTCTGTTCCCTTCTGAATTTGGTTCTTTTAGGCTGTAACATTGCTGTAATGTTTTTAAATTTTCCTTATTAATCCCTAACTCATTGAAACTCAGCTGGTTGGGTGCATTTTGCTCCAATTTGGGGACTGCAAAGTTACGAATTTTTTTGAAAACGCCAAACTTTTTTACACAAATTTTCAACATTTTCGACCGCCGATTTTAACACCTAACTATCACGTCTTATCGGCAGTTACGGTTTTTGTTCAAAAAAACTTCCGCTCATTTTCGACATTCGCTTCCGGGGCCTTATCCTAGGCGGACTGGTCGCGAGTCTGGCTATTCTCGTACATGCAACACGTCTTCCCTCCCCGCACGCTTTACATTTTTCCGCCAGAGCCCGTCTTCTCTCGTTGCACATACCAGGTATGTACACGAAATCGGCCTCCCAGCGCCTTCCAGCTGTACATACCTCCCCCGAAACCCCTCTCCAGCCGCTGCACATACCTGGTATGTACACAAAAACGCCCTCCTACGCCACTCCAGCTGTACATACCTCCCTGGAAACACCGCCCTGCCCGCTGCACATACCAGGTATGTACACGAAATCGCCCTCCTACGGCCTTCCAGCTGTACATACCTCCCCCGAAACCCCTTCCTGGCCGCTGTACATGCCAGGTATGTACACAAAAACGGCCTCCCAGCGCCTTCCAGCTGTACATACCTCCCCCGCCACTGGAACCGTTTTTGCTAAGTGCTTAACACACAACACATTACAACTTTTCCTCCCGGCAAAAAAGCCAGGAGAAAACACACAACACATTGTGTTTCAATTACTTAGCAAAAACGCGGGCCGGGACAGCCATTTACAGTGGCGTCACCTCACCACAACGTCACCTCACCACAGCACCACAGCGTCACCTCACCGCGGCGTCACGTCGACGGGCTTGATTTCCACCACGGGCGGCTCTTCCCAGAAAATGGAGAGGTAAAGGCTGCGGAAGTTGCCGGCACGCCAGATCTGCACCAGCTCCTCCACGTCACGGTCGGCCCCTTCGGGGTCGTATTCGGCCTTCAGGTCGTTGTCGAAAATCCGGGCTACTCCCTGCCAGAAACCGGCGAAGACGCCGCTCTTGTATTCCCGCAGGATTTCGTAGGAGGACATACCGCTCTCGCGGTCGATAAGTTTGATCATGAGGGCGCCCTGGGAGATGCTCATCTGCCGGAATGCGCCTTCGAAGTTCTTGAAAAGCTGTTTCTGGATGTCGTTCACGTAGCGGTCCTTCTTCACCATGCCGAAGTTGTTGGCCTTGAGCACGCTGTCCACCTGCTGCTGCACCTGCGCGGCGGCCATGGCGTAGGGGTATACGCGGGCGAAGCGCCACACCAGCTTGTAGTAGTCCCGCCAGTCCTTTTCGTTCTTTTTGCCCCGGCCGAAGATGAAGATGGGCGGGAGCTGGTCAAAGTAGGTGGTGTCCCCGTCCTGCACCAGCATCTGCAGGTAGCCGCCCTGGGCGTTGCCGCCGCCTTCGCTGTTGACCTGCGCCCGCGCCAGGGCTTCCCGCTGCTGGCGGGCCCGCTCCATCGCACGGCGGATATGGTTGCCGCCCTGCGCCCCTGCCATCGGCCCGACGGCCAGCAGCACACAAAGCAGCGCGATATGACGAAAAGTTTTCATCAGCGCAAGAGACAAGCAATTACTTTGCCAAAACGTTACGCCACGGTGAGACTTCCGGTGGCGGCGTCGAAGACGATGTGGTTGGGACGGGTGATCCAGTCCCCGAGCAGCAGCAGGCGGGCGTCGCCCACGGCGACATCGGCCCGGCAGTGATAGTGGCCGAAGATGAAGAAATTCACCGGGGTGCGCTTCTGGTAGGACGCGCAGAATTTGTACAGGGGCTCGTCGGCTCCTTTGAAATGGTAGGCCTCCCGGCGGCTCAGGCGGGATTTTGTGCTCCAGCCATTGCCCATCCCGAAGGCCATCCGGGGGTGCAGGGCCGAGAAACAGCGCTGGAAAAAGCGGTTGTAGAAGACCCAGCGCATCATTTTATAGCCCAGCATCCCGGGACCCAGGCCGTCCCCGTGCCCCAGGCAGAAAGTTTTGGTGCCGATGCGCACCTGATACGGCTGCACCAGCTTCTGCATGCCCAGTTCTTCGAAGTAGCCGTAGGTCCAGATGTCGTGGTTGCCCTGGAAGAAGTATACCTTCACGCCGGCATCCATCAGCGCCGTAAGCGCCGCGAACACACGGACATAGCCCCTGGGAACCACGTCTTTGTATTCGTACCAGAAATCCCAGATGTCCCCCAGCAGATAAAGCGCCTCCGTCTCTTCGGCCGGAATCCCTTTCAGGAAGGCCACGAACCGGGCTTCCCGCGCACGGGGGTCATCCACCTGCAGGCCCAGGTGTACGTCGGACACGAAATAGGTGAGGGTACGGGACATGCCTTAGAAGCTGAGCCAGAAGATGATGGCGGCCACCACCAGGCAGTAGAGGGCGAACCACAGGAGTTTGGCCTTCTTGACGATGGCGATCATCACCTTGCAGGCGAACAGGCCGCTGAAAAACGCCGCCACAAAGCCCAGGATCAGGGGCAGGGTGCCCACACCGGCGCCGAAAGCCTCTTTGCCCACGGCCACCTTGAGCAAATCCAGGGACTGCTCGCCGATGATGGGGATGAGCACCATCAGGAACGAGAACTGGGCCATGTTCTCCCGCTTCACGCCGGTGAGAAGGCCCGTGGAGATGGTGCTGCCGCTGCGGGAGACGCCCGGCACCACGGCGAAAGCCTGCGCCAGGCCCACCACGAAGGCCTGCCAGTAGGAAATGCCGTTGCGCTGGTCTTTGGCCACCGGCACCTTGAAACGCTTGCCGGCGCTGTCGGAAACCCACAGCAGGGCGGCCGTGATGCACAGGCCCACGCCCACCTGCCACAGTTCTCCGCTGAACAGGGCGTCTACCTGGTCCTTGAACAGGAAACCCACCAGGGCCACCGGAATCAGGGACACCAGGATCTTGCACACATAGTCCGTTTCGTCGTTATATTTGAACTGGAAAAAACCTTTGAGGAGTTTCCAGATAACGCCCCAGAACACCACCAGGGTGGCCAGGACCGTGGCAAAGTGCACGGTGACGGTGAAATCCAGGAAACCCTCCCCGTCTACACCCAGTATCTCTTTGAAAATCATGAGGTGCCCGGAACTGGACACCGGCAAAAACTCCGTAAGGCCCTGGACGATACCCAGGATAAATGCCTGCCACCACTCCATAATCAGTTCTCTTTAAATTTTCCCATAATGGCCACAATCTCCACCACGATGCCCGCGACGATCACGATGGGCGCAGCCACCAGGCGGCGCGCATCGAACATGGCATAGTTGAATACCTGAGGATCCTCCGAGCCGCCGCCCGACAGCAGCAGGAATCCGGCCACCATGACCAGGAATCCGGCTATCATGAAACGGATATTCTTGACTCCGAGGGCCATTTTGTCCGTATTCTTCTGAGACGAAAGTTGCGTGGGTTTGTTTGCCATAGTCTAATAAGCGTAAAGTTGGTCCCTGTTGTAGCCCACCAGCCGACCCACCATGAACGTCGTGCTCAGGGCGCAGATGACGACGCCGGAGACCACGATGACGCCCATGACCAGCAGCAGGGAATCCAGGGTGAAGATTTGGAACAGCTGGACGAATTCGTCCTTGACGATGAACAGCACGCCCACCAGCAGGAGGATGGCCACCAGAGCGGCGAAAAGCCCCTGCAGGGCCGCCCGGCCCACGAACGGAGCCCGGATATAGCCCTTGGTGGCGCCCACCAGATGCATGGTATGGATGCTGAAACGGTGATTGAAAAGGTCCAGCCGGACCGTATTGGCAATGAGGACGAAGGAGATGAACAGCAGCAGGGCCACCACTACTACCAGGCCCAGCGAGATGCGCCGGATGTTCTGGTTCAGGGCGTCTACCAGCGAGGTCTGGTATACCACTTCCTCTACCAGAGGGCTCGCGGAGAGGGCGGCCTTCACCACCTCCAGGCTGTCGGACGACACATAGGCGGCCTCCAGGTTCACGTCGATGGAAATGGGCACGGGGGCCGTCTCGAACACATCCAGGAAATCCTGGCCCAGCATTCTGGACATTTCCTCCACGCCTTGCTCCCGGGACACATAGTGGGTGGAGCGCACGCCGGGCATGCGGGCCACCTGGGACTCATAGGAGAGGGCCTCTTCCTCGTTCACGTGCTGCTTCAGCATCACGGACACCTGCAGGTTTTCCTTGAAGTAATCCCCTACTGCCTTGGCGTTTACCAGCAGGAGGGCGCCCACCCCCACCAGCAGGAGGACCAACGCCAGCGAAATGACGGTGGAGATCCAGGCGCTCACGAGGCGCCGGCGGATGGTGGAATTCTTCTTGGAAGCGGCCATAATGAACCTAATTTCGCCCCAAAGTTACGGAAAGCCCCGAAAAACTCAAAAAAAATTAGTAACTTTGTGGGTTAAATAGCAAGTTATATGGGAGAAACAGCCAAGAAAATCCTGTTCGTAAACGCAGAGATGTTCCCCTACCTTCCGGAAAGCCGGATGGCCAATATCTGCCGTTATCTGCCCCAGGGCATCCAGGAGCGCCACAAGGAAATCCGCGCCTTCATGCCCCGTTACGGCTGCATCAACGAACGCAAGAACCAGCTGCACGAGGTAATCCGCCTGTCCGGAATGAACATCATCATCGGCGACGTAGACCGTCCGCTGGTCATCAAGGTGGCCTCTATCTCCGCCGCCCGCATCCAGGTATACTTCATCGACAACGAGGACTACTTCCGCCGCAAGCAGATTTACCGCGACGAACACGGTAAATTCTTTGCCGACAACGGCGAGCGCGCCATCTTCTACGCCCGCGGCGTCCTGGAAACCGTGAAGAAGCTGCGCTGGGCACCGGACATCATCCACTGCTCCGGCTGGATTACACACGTCCTGCCCCTGTACCTGAAAAAGGCGTATAAGGAAGACCCGATCTTCGCCCATTCCAAGATTGTGCTGTCCCTGTTTGACGATACCCCCCCAGAACCCCTCTCCCCCGGTTTCAACAACACCATCCTGTACGGAGCCGTCAAACCCAAGGACGTAACGGTCCTCCCGGACCAGGCCAGCGGCATAGAACTTGCTAAACTTGCCACCCAGTATGCCGACGGAATCATCCTGGGCAGCCAGGATGTGCATCCGGACGTGCACAAGTACTGCCAGGAGCTGGGCCTGCCCCTGCTCCCCTACGACGGCGCCAGCCTGGAAGACGGCAGCTACATAGACCGTTACAACGCATTTTACGACGACCTGCTCAAATGAAGAAACTCATCGTCCTGTGTCTGACCGCAGCCCTGCTGGTTCCGGGCTGCATCAAAGTAGACAACAGCCTGGGATCCTCCCTGGTAGACAAAAGCCTCCTGTACGACACCTATACCGTAGAATTCCCCCTGGAGGAAATCCAGATGAAAATGTCGGATGCCCTTTCCGGCTATTCCTCGTCCAAACTCACCATCGGCGCCATCCGGGACGAAGTACTGGGCCTTACCACGCGCGAGGCAGCGTTCTGCCTGGTGCCGCAGTTGGACACCATAGACCTGGGCACCAACCCCAAGCCCGTCAGTTTCACCCTTTACTTTGAGCCGGACACCGTTTCCTGCAACCAGGAAAACCAGAAGCACATCCTGCAGAACATCCGCGTCACGCAGCTGCAGCAGGAACTTCCGGATGCATCCGACCCCAACTGCACCCAGGAAATCCCCCATTACTCCGAACTCATCACCGAGGGCATGCCGGTCTACAACGGAGAAGGCCCCCTCACCTTCGCCTTCACCCAGGCTTTTGCCCAGCATTACATAGACGTCCTCCAGGGCCTGGGCCCGGTCTTCCGCCTGCGGGTCAAGGACGAGGAAAAGGAAACTTTCCTGGACAAATATGACGAATGGGTGGCCCTCATGCCCGGCATTCACCTGGAAGTGGATGCCCCGGAGGGCAACGGCGGACGCATCAACCTGTTCAAGTTCCCCAGTGTCACGGTTTCCAATAACTACTATACCACCAACAACAATGTGGCCCGCCTGAAGGTGCACAGCACCTGGAAGGGCGTGGAAAAAGATTCCATCTTCGTATTCGTCCCCGGAGAAACCGACTTCTTCGACGAGGCCGAATACCTGAACCAGAACGTAGCCTTCGAGCAGGTCTGCTTCAACCGCTCCACCCATGAGACGGCCGCCGGCAAGGCCGGCAACACCATCCTGGTAGAGGGCGGCGGCGGGCTCAAGCCCGTCATCCTGGCCAGCGAGCTGCAGGAAAAGACCCGCGTGGCCATCGCCAAGGAAGGCGGCAACCCGGACAAGGTCATCGTGGTAAAGGCTTCCATCATCCTGCCCTTCGAAATGCCGGAGAACTACAAGGACCTGGACTACTTCCCGTCCGTACTCTCCCCCACCATCCAGACCACGTCCAAGGACGAAGACGGTAACGAATACGTCACCTTCGCCGGTCTCACGGATGCGTCCGTCAGCTCGGAGAACCAGGGCGCCATCGACCGTTCCACGCTCCAGTACGCCCCGGACATCACCTATCACCTGCAGGAAATCCTGGACCGCACGGACCTGGCCACCAGTACGGACGCCGATATCTGGCTCCTGACCATCCACACCAACAAGGTGGCCAACGCCAGCGGGTCGGCCTATGACAACGCCTACTACCAGCAGCTGATGTATGCCAGCTACTACAACAGCCTCTATGGCGGCGGTTATGGCTATGGCGGATACGGTGGTTACGGCGGTTACGGCTACGGCAGCGGCTATGGCTATAGCAACTACTATAACTATATGATGCTGGCCCAGATGATGGCCGCTTCCCAGCAGCAGACCTACAGCTACACCACGGAGCTGGACAAAGACCGCTTCTACCGTGGCATCCTCTGCGGCCCCTCCACGGCCAAGGAAGACAACAAGCCCTTCTTCCGCGTCACCTTCGCGGTGCCCAAGGGCTAATGCCAGGACAGATACAATAAGGGGTGGCCCGACGGTCACCCCTTATTTTTTGTATGTCCTTGACAATTACTCGCCAATTTTTTCTGCAACCTTGCTGATAGCTTCACCCACAGTGGTGATGTTGCTGGTTTCCTCGTCCGGAATCTTGATGTCGAACACGCGCTCGAATTCCATGAGGAGCTCTACGGTGTCCAGAGAATCTGCGCCGAGGTCGTTGGTGAAGCTGGCAGACTCGGTGACTGCGCTTTCTTCAACGCCAAGCTTGTCAACGATGATAGCTTTGACCTGCTTTACGATTTCTTCCTTTGTCATAACGTTAGGTTTTAAGTTTATTGTTTTACGTTTTTTACTTTCTTTCAAAGCTTTTTACCGCGCAAAGTTAATAAAAATTTCTTAATAACGAAAACCTCTGCCACAAATGCAAGTTTCATACCTCGACGGAATTGTTTATCTTTGCAAGGAAAGAAAATGACTGTCAAGGAGAAAATAGCCCTTTTCCCGCATGCCCCGGGCGTGTATCGCTATTACGATGCGCAGGGCAAGGTGATTTATGTGGGCAAGGCCAAGGACCTGCACAAGCGGGTGGCGCAGTATTTTGTGCCGCCGGAGCGGCTGAACACCAAAACGCGCATCCTGGTAAGCAAGATTGCCGATGCCCAGTTCTCGGTGGTGGACTCCGAGGCCGACGCCCTCCTGCTGGAAAACAACCTGATCAAGCAGTATAAGCCCAAGTACAATATCCTGCTCAAAGATTCCAAGACCTACCCCTGGATCTGCGTCACCGGCGAAGACTTCCCCCGGGTATTCATCACCCGGCGCATCGAAAAGGGCAAGGGCAACCGTTACTTCGGCCCGTACAGCAGCGTGATGCATGCGCGCAACCTGGTGGATTTCTTCGGGGACATGTACCCGCTGCGCACCTGCAAGCTGAAAATCACCTCCGAGGCCATCCTGCGCCACAAATTCCGCCCCTGCCTGAACTTCCACATCGGCAAGTGCAAGGCGCCATGCATAGGCAATATCTCCAAGGCCGAATACGATGCCGACATCGAAGAGATCGTGCGCATCCTCACCGGGCGCGGCAGCGAGGTCATCCGGCATTACAAGGCCCTCATGGCCGATGCTGCCGCCCGCCTGGCCTTCGAGGAGGCGCAGGCATACAAGGAAAAACTCCACAGCCTGGAAAAACACTACGCCAAAAGCATCATCACGCAGGCGGCGGAAACGGATGCCGACGTCTTTTCGCTGGTCTTCGATGGCCTGGAGGCCTTCGGCAACTTCCTGCGCATCCGCGGCGGAGCCATCGTCCAAAGCCTGAACCTGGGGCTGAAGAGCCAGATAGAAGAAGAGCAGGCGGCGGTGCTCAGCGCCTTTATCGGCGAGATAGAAGACAAGTTCGGGGAACTCTCCCGGGAGGTCATCGTCCCTTTCCTGCCGGACGTGGAAATCCCCGGGGTGGAATTCCGCATCCCCCAGCGGGGCGACAAACTGTCCCTGCTGGAACTCAGCGCCAAAAACGCCCGGGAATTCCATTTCAACAGCCTCCGGCAGCGGGAACACACAGACCCGGACGCCTTCCGCATGAGCGTGATGCAGGAGCTCCAGAAGGCCCTGGGCATGAAGGTCCTGCCCCGGCATATGGAGTGCTTCGACAACTCCAACATCCAGGGCACCAACCCCGTGGCATCCTGCGTGGTTTTCCGCGACGCAGAGCCTTCCAAGAAAGATTATCGGCGCTTCAAGATCAAGACGGTGATTGGGGCCAACGACTATGCCTCCATGAAGGAGGTGGTGAACCGCCGCTATTCCCGCATGCTGGCCGAGTCCCCGGACGACCTGCCGCAACTCATCGTCATCGACGGCGGCAAAGGACAGCTGGAGTTTGCCTGGCAGGCGCTGGCGGAACTGGGCATCCTGGAGCAGGTGACCGTGGTGGGCCTTGCCAAACGCCTGGAGGAAGTCATCCGGGTGGGAGACCCCTATCCGCTGTTCATTGACCGGAACTCCCAGGCCCTGAAGGTGCTCCAGCGCATCCGCGACGAAGCCCACCGCTTTGGCATCACCTTCCACCGGAACCTGCGTTCCAAGGCCGCCATCCAGAGCGCCCTCCGGGAAATCAAGGGCGTGGGCGAAAAGACGGAGCAGCGCCTTCTATTGCATTACGGCTCCGTGGCCCGCATTGCCGATGCCCCGCTGGAGGAGCTGTCGGCCCTGGTGGGCGCCGACCTGGCCATGCGCATACATGATTATCTGAACGAATGATGGACGATAAAAAATTCAACCGCTATTTCAGCGCTTTCATCCTCATCGGGATGGCCGTGGTGACGGTCCTGGTGACCGCCATCGAATTCCAGGGCACGGAGACGGGCCGATGGATGCTCGTCGTTTCCGCCCTGGGTTCTCTGGCCGGCGTAACCTGCACGGTACTCAGTGCCAACGGCCGCATCCTGGCCTTCCTGTTCGGCCTCATCGATGTGACCATCTATGGGATCATGTGCCTGCTGGGGGCGCGCTACGGCAACGCCGCCCTGCACCTGCTGTACTTCCTGCCCATGCAGTTCGTGGGCTTTTTCCAATGGAAAAAACGCGGGGCGGCCGGCAAGCAGGAGGTAAAAGCCCGGCGCCTGAACCGCAGGCAGTGGCTGCTTTTCAGCGGCATCTTCCTGGTGGGCCTGGTCATAGCCTACTTCGTGCTGGCCGCCATGGACAAGACCCAGGCGGCGGGTGTAGTGAAATGGCTGGTACTCATGGACGCCCTGTCCATGATGTGCAATCTGCTGGGACAGTATCTGCTGTCTACCGCCTACATGGAGCAGTGGTACTTCTGGATCGGGGTGAACATCACCACCATCATCATGTGGGTACTCACCCTCCGGCAAGACCCTTCATCGGCCTATGCCACCATTTACGTAGTCAAATACAGCTTCTACCTGCTCAATTCCCTCAACGGGCTGCGCATCTGGTATAACCTGAGCCGCGGATAGGCTTATTTGCCCAGGGCGGCGGCTACGGCCGGATCCAGCTTTTCGCCGCGGAGGGCGTCGCCACGGGCGATGATGGTGCCGTCCGGGCCGAAGAGAATCATGTGCGGAATGCCCTGGATGCCATAGAGGGTGGCGGGCTCCTGGTGACCGTTGTTGAGCTGGTTCCACTGGATGCCATACACCTTGGCGGTGTCGATGGTGTTTTTCCAGTTCATGCCGCGGCTCTCTTCCCAGACGGCTACGCTAAGGACGTCGAAGTCCTCGCCGTGGTACTTTTCCCACACGGCCTTGATGTTGGGAAGTTCGGCCTTGCAGGGAGGGCACCAGGGAGACCAGAAGTCTACCAGGAAGGTTTTGCCCTTGCCCACGTAGTCCGACAGGCGGCGGGTCTCATAAACGGGCTCGCCTTTCTTGTCCACACCGGCGACATGCTCGACGGAAAAGTCCGTGAAGGGCTTGCCCACCAGGGTGGCCATGCTGGCGGTCACATTCTCCTTCAGGTAGGCCACGAAGGCCGAATCTTTCCCTTCCAGGGGAGCGGAGAACCGGGCCAGTACCTCGGAGAGTTCTTCCGTCTCCAGGTCCGAGTACACCTGCTTCAGGGCTTCCAGGCCCACGGCATTGTCCAGATTCTCCATCAGGGCAGCCTTGTTGTAAGCGACATAGGCCTCGTAGCAGGAATCAGAGAAGGCTTCGGCGGCCGCCTGGTCTTCGGCCAGCTGGGCCAGACCGGTGCGGTAATTGTCCATGAAGGTTTCGTTCCACTGGTTAAATTCGGCCAGCTTTTCCTCTACGGTTTTCTTGGGGGCGCAGGAGAGCGTAAGGGCGGCCATCAGGGCCACCAGCATTGTGAGAGTACGTGTTTTCATTGTATCGTTTCGATATATATTGCGCAAAGATAGCATATTATTCACTTAAAAGCGGTATCCCACGCTCAGCTGGGCACCCATCCAGGCAAAGCCTGTCCCGAAGTCGAAGGAGAAGGCCCAGCGCTCTCCCACCGACATTCCGAAGGGGGAAAACTGCCAGGCAAAGGAGCAGTTGGTCTCCGAGAGGGTGCTCCCGTCGAAGGTTTCGGCAAAATGTCGGATCCGGACGCCGGCACCCGCAAAGGCATACAGCCGCAACCGGGGCGAATTCTTGTAATAGAGGCGCAGCTGGGGCATCAGATAAAAAACGGGCTCCCGCTCCAGGAGGGGTGACGGACCGCCGGTATAGCGGGCCTGCGCATAGGAAAGGCCTCCGCTCAGAAACAGCCCCAGATGGGCCTGGGGGAAAATGTAGCCGCCCTGCACGGAAAACGCCGGCAGGATGAGCCTTGAAACCTTGCCTCCCGGGTCTTTGACCGTATTGATTTCGGCAATGTTGGTGAACCGGTCGTAACCCGGCAGGGAGACGCCCAGGGAGACTTCCCATCCTCCGTTCTGCGCAAAAGCGGGGAGGCAGGCTGCCAGAAGGCAGGCCGCGACCGCCAGAAGCATCTTTTTCATGACCGGTCCTATTTCTTGATAAACCGGAGGAAGCCATGCCGGAGCTCATAGTCATTCTTGGCCGACGAGAGCTCGAAGCTGGCCTGGATAGCCGGGGTAAGGGACACAAAGACGATGTTGCCCTTCAAGGGCGTGGGGGTTCCCTCCTGAAAATCGGGGGCGATGCTGCCCGTCACGTCATAGACCTTGTTCAAGATCAAGGGCGCGGCCGTATCCAGTGAAAGAGAAAAAGTATAATGGTCATACTGCGCCACCATACCGGTCGTTTCCTGGGTCTTGTGCACCAGAGTGGTGCTGAACGAGAAAGACACATGGTCTGCGTCTTCCGTATAAATGTAAGACGGAGACGCCTGGGAAGAAGACGTGGACACCAGTTTCATAACACACTTCTCTCCGTTCACGTTCACGCGGAGGCCCTCCGTACCGGAAAAAGGGTCCAGGTGTGTCACGCAGGCCGTAAGAAGCAGCCCGGCGCCCATCAGGAAAGCAAATATTCTTTTCATGGTCAAAGTGTCGTTTATCCTGCAAAGATAACATTTTTTACAAAAAAGGGGTGGCCCGAAAGAGCCACCCCTCATAAAAACCGTAAAGCTTAGCGACGCTCTCCGCGACCGCCTTCGCGGCCACCACGGCGTTCGCCGCCACGGCCTCCGCGACGCTCTCCGCGTTCTCCGCGGCCACCTTCACGGCGACCGGCGGCACCGGGAGCTGCAGCGTTGGCTGCAAAACCGGCGTTCGGGGAGAGATCCTGCTTGCCGTACTTTTCGCCGTTGCAGATCCACACCTTGATACCCATGGTACCCATCTGGGTGTGTGCTACTGCCAGGGCGTAGTCGATGTCGGCGCGGAAGGTGTGGAGCGGGGTCCTGCCTTCCTTGAACATTTCGCTGCGGGCGATTTCGGCGCCACCCACGCGGCCACTGATCTGGACCTTGATGCCCTCTGCACCCACGCGCATGGCGGTGGCGATGGCCATCTTGATGGCGCGGCGATAGCTCACGCGGCCTTCGATCTGGTGGGCGATGGAGTCTGCCACGATGGTGGCATCCACCTCAGGGCGCTTTACCTCAAAGATGTTGATCTGAACATCCTTCTTGGTCACCTTCTTGAGCTCTTCCTTCAGTTTGTCCACTTCCTGACCACCTTTGCCGATGATCACGCCCGGACGGGCAGCGTGGATGGTGACGGTGATGAGCTTCAGGGTGCGCTCGATGATGATGCGGGAGAGGCTGGCCTTGGCCAGACGGCTGCCCAGGTATTTACGGATTTCGTAGTCCTCGGCGATCTTTTCGGCGTAGTTGCCGCCTACCCAGTTGGAGTCCCAACCACGGGTGATACCGATACGGTTGCTGATAGGATTAGTTTTCTGACCCATAGTTTATTCCTCC
>CACZUR010000033.1 GCA_902784435.1 uncultured Bacteroidia bacterium
GCGCGCCGGATGGCGACGACCGCTCGCCTACAAAGATAAGACAGCGGTCTTGATTTTTATACAACGGGCCTAAAATCGACAGATTTTATATATATTTGTAATCTATGAAAAGACTATTTGTGCTTCTTATGCTGCTGGGCTGCATCGGCGCCCGTGCACAGGTGCGTTCTTACTCCGACAATGCGGCCGGAACTTTTGTCGTGGGGCTGGACAGCTATTTCTATGGTCAGGCAGGCTCGCTCAGTTTTGAGGCGGCGGGGCAGACTTTTCAGGCGTCCATCGGAGCGGACGGCGTTTTTTTGGGTGGTCAGCGCATCGGTAGCATGCCGGCCGACGTGGTTATCGGCATTCACGATTTCACCGGAGACCGCATCCCGGAATTTGTGATGGCCCAACGAATCAACAATGCCATCGGCATTTGGATCTACATGCTGGATGGCAGTGGTGGTTGGCGCCCCCTGAAAATGATGTCTGTAAGGAATGCGACAGAAGCCCGTGTCTTCCGTCAGGTAGTATCTGTCCGCAGCGGCGAGGCCCTCTGTTCCTGGACCTGGCACGGCAACAAATTCGACTATAAGGCCTCGGACGGTTCTCTGGAAGATGAGGCCCGGGCGTTTTAGCCTTCGGTAACGTGAATGACTGACTTCACGGGCGCGATGTCCTCCAGACGGGCGCGGCCGGGTAAGTCGTCAATCTCTACGAGGAATACAAAGTCCTTTACCTTTACTTTATACTCCTTTCCGCCGATGACCACCTTCTGGGCGTTAAGTCCCAGAGCCAGGCCGCGGGCCGTTCCGCCGGTAGCCAGGATGTCGTCAAAGAAGGTGATTTCTACCGTATCTCCGACAGGCCGACTGGCCGCGATGTCGGATTTGCGGAAATACACGTGATCCGGTCCATACTCCTTCATGATTTCTACCTGCACCAGGTCTCCTTCCGAGAAAGGCAGCTTGCCTTTCTTCCGCAGGGGAATCAGATTCTGGATGGGATTCTGCGCATAGAGCATGCCTGCGCCGAACAGGAAGCCACGGGCTTCCGGAGCGGCCACATTCGGAGCATCGCACATCCGGGACAGATCTTGGGTCAAGTGCTGGAACAGCTCTTTGTCCTGTAGGAAAGGAATGATGTCTACGAAGTTGACGCCCTTGATGGGAAAGTCGGGATAGAATTTG
The DNA here is from genome assembly GCA_902784435.1 of uncultured Bacteroidia bacterium. Taxonomy (GTDB): domain Bacteria; phylum Bacteroidota; class Bacteroidia; order Bacteroidales; family UBA932; genus Cryptobacteroides. The sequence goes on from CACZUR010000033.1 coordinate 1,173, forward strand.
ATGTACTTGCTGTAATCCATGGGTAATACTGGTATGGTAACGGGGAACAAATTTACAAAATTTCTCCGGAATTTCTAGGTATTTCCGCCGAAAGCCTGCTCCACGTGCGGTACATACCAGGTATGTACACGAAAACGGCCTTCCAGCGCGTTCCAGCTGTACATACCTCCCGGAAAACCCCTCACCATCCGCTGTACATACCAGGTATGTACACAAAAACGGCCTTCCAGGGCAGTCTGGATGTACATACCTCCGGGAAAACCCCTCTCCAGCCGCCGTACATACCAGGTATGTACACAAAAACGGCCATACAGGGCAGTCTGGATGTACATACCTCCCCCGAACCCCCTCCCCAGCGCCGGTACATACCCGGTATGTACAAACACATCCCCCGCCACGTGCAGCAGGGATACCCCATACAAAGAGCAGACGTTCGCTTTCAGAATCCGCATAAAAACGTTACTTTTGCAAGAAAAATTCACCTATGGCACTAAGTGACCGCATTTTCCAGGAAGGCATCACCTTCGACGACGTGCTGATGATGCCTGCCTACTCCGAAGTCCTCCCGCGGGAGGTGTCCCTGCAGGGCCGTTTTTCCCGCAACGTTTCCCTGAACATTCCCTTCGCCTCGGCGGCGATGGACACCGTGACGGAGGCCCCGATGGCCGCCGCCATGGCCCGGGAAGGGGGGATCGGCGTCATCCACAAGAACATGAGCGCCCAGGCGCAGGCCGGGCAGGTGGCCCGGGTAAGGGCCGAAGGCCTGCCGGTGGCCGCCGGCGTGGGCATTACGCCCGACGTGCTGGAGCGGGTAAAACTTCTGGCCGATGCCGGTGTAAACGCCGTGGTACTGGACAGCGCCCATGGCCATTCCAAGGGCGTAATCGATGCCCTGAAAGCCATCAAGGCCGCTTTCCCGGGGCTGGATGTGGTGGTGGGTAACATCGCCACCGCCCAGGCGGCCCAAGACCTTATCGCGGCGGGGGCGGACGGCCTGAAGGTGGGGATCGGCCCGGGCAGCATCTGCACCACCCGCATCGTGGCCGGCGTGGGCGTCCCGCAGCTCACCGCCATCGCGGAAGTGGCCTCCGTGGCCGGCGAGGACATCCCCGTCATTGCCGACGGCGGCCTGCGCTACTCCGGCGATGTGGTGAAGGCCCTGGCCGCCGGCGCACACTGCGTCATGTGCGGCAGCATGTTCGCCGGCACGGACGAGGCCCCCGGAGACATTGTGGAAGTGGACGGCAAGAAGATGAAAGGCTACCGCGGCATGGGCTCCATCGACGCCATGCAGGCCGGCAGCGCAGACCGCTACTTCCAGAAAGGTGCCAAGAAGCTGGTTCCGGAAGGCGTCGTGGCCCGCGTGGCCTACAAGGGTCCGGTGGCCGATGTCCTGTATCAGCTCACCGGCGGCCTCCGCAGCGGCATGGGCTATTGCGGCGCCGCCACCCTGGAAGCCCTGCACCATGCCCGCTTCATCAAAATCAGCCCCGCCACTGTGCAGGAAAACCATCCGCACGATGTGACCATCGCCAAGAAAGCGCCCAATTATTAGTTGCGCAGATACACTATGGAAAAAATCCTCATTCTGGACTTCGGTTCCCAGGTGACGCAGCTCATCGGCCGGCGTCTCCGGGAACTCAACGTATACTGCGAAATCTATCCTTTCAACAAGGTTCCCCCGCTGGACCCTTCCGTGAAGGGGGTCATCCTTTCCGGCAGCCCCTGCTCGGTGCGGGATGCCAACGCTCCGCAGGTAGACCTGCGCCTCTTCCGGGGCCGATTGCCGCTGCTGGGAATCTGTTACGGCGCTCAGTATCTGGCGTTTAAGGGCGGTGGCAACGTGGAGGCCGCGGGCTCGCGGGAATATGGCCGCGCCTTGCTGCGCGTTACCGCAGATTCGCCGCTGCTCAGAGGCGTGAGCCCTCAGACACAGGTGTGGATGTCGCACGGAGATACCATATCGGCCCTGCCGGAAGGCGCGCAGGTGATTGCCTCTACGGCCGACGTGGAAAACGCCGCCTATCAGTTCCAGGAGGAGCCTACGTATGCGGTGCAGTTCCATCCGGAAGTGTACCATACGGACGAAGGTGCCCGCATGCTGGCCAACTTTGCCCTGGACATCTGCGGCTGCAAAGGCGACTGGACGCCGGATTCCTTCATCGAAACCACCGTAGAAGCCCTGCGCGCGCAGATCGGCGGAGAGAAAGTGATCCTGGGCCTGAGCGGCGGAGTAGATTCCACCGTGGCGGCCGTGCTGCTGCACAAGGCTGTGGGCCCGCAGCTCACCTGCATCTTCGTGAACAACGGCCTGCTGCGCAAGGACGAATACAGCAGCGTGCTGGCCTCCTACAAGGACATGGGCCTGAACGTGATAGGGGCCGATGCCTCCGCCGCTTTCCTTGCCGCCCTGAAGGGCGTCACGGAGCCGGAGGCCAAACGCAAGGTCATCGGCCGGCTGTTCGTGGAAACCTTTGACCAGTATGCCCGCCGCATTGAAAACGCCCGTTGGCTGGCCCAGGGCACCATTTATCCGGATGTGATCGAAAGCGCCGGAATAGAGGGCATCGCCTCCAAGATCAAGAGTCACCACAATGTGGGCGGCCTGCCCGAAAAGATGCATCTGAAGGTGGTGGAACCCCTGCGGATGCTCTTTAAGGACGAGGTCCGCCGCGTGGGCCGCGCCCTGGGCATCAAAGAGCAGCTTATCAGCCGTCATCCCTTCCCGGGGCCGTCGCTCTCCATCCGCATCATCGGCGAGGTTACCGAAGAAAAGCTGGCGGTCTTAAGGGAGGCCGACGACATCTTTATCCGGGGGCTCCGCGCCTACGACTGCAGCGGCATGGGCTTTCCCTGCGCCGCCGATCCCCGCCGGATGGCCACCAACCTGTACGACGCCATCTGGCAGGCGGGCGTTATCCTGCTGCCGGTCAGGAGCGTGGGCGTGATGGGCGACGAACGCACCTATGAGAACCCGGTGGCCCTTCGCGCCGTGGTATCCACGGACGCCATGACGGCGGACTGGTTCCCCTTCCCCTGGGACTTCCTGCAGGACATCTCCAACGAGATTATCCGCAAAGTGCGGGGCGTGAACCGGGTGGTCTACGACATCTCTTCCAAACCCCCGGCAACCATCGAGTGGGAGTAAATCATTCCACCGTCACGGATTTGGCCAGGTTGCGGGGCTGGTCCACATTCCGCCCTTTATTGGTGGCAATATAGTAAGCCAGCAGCTGGAGCGGGATAATGGATACGATGGGCATCAGGCATTCGGCGGTGGAGGGCACTTCCAGGCAATAATCGGCCCGTTTCCGCAGCTGAGAGTCGCCTTCGGAGATGACGGCGATGATTTTGCCGCCCCGCGCCTTGATTTCCTCGATGTTGGATACGGTTTTTTCGTAAGTGTGGTCCAGCGTGGCAATCACGACGGTGGGCATCTCGGCGTCAATCAGGGCGATGGGGCCGTGTTTCATCTCTGCAGCCGGAAGGCCCTCCGCGTGGATGTAAGAGATTTCCTTGAGTTTGAGCGCGCCTTCCAGGGCCGTGGGATAGTTGTAACCGCGGCCCAGATAGATGAAATTGTGCGCATAGGTGAAGATGGTGGCCATCTTTTCCACTTTCGGGGCGCTTTCCAAGGCTTTCCGGATGGTTTCGGGCAGCTGGAGCAGCGCACCGGCCACCTCGTGGTAATAGTCCATGTCCACCGTCCCCCGCAGTTTTCCGATGACCAGCGCCAGCATGGCCATCACCGTCACCTGGCCGGTGAAAGCTTTGGTGGAAGCCACGCCGATTTCCGGACCTACGTGGATGTATGTGCCGGAATCCGTGGCACGGGCGATGGACGATCCAATTACGTTGCAGATGCCATACACAAAGGCCCCGCTGCGCCGGGCAATCTCCACCGCGGCCAGGGTGTCGGCCGTTTCGCCGGACTGTGAAACGGCGATGACCACGTCGTCCTGGCGGATAATGGGATTCCGGTAGCGGAATTCGGAGGCGTATTCCACCTCCACGGGAATTCGGCACAGGTTTTCAATCAGGTGCTCGCCGATGAGCGACGCGTGCCAGGAAGTGCCGCAGGCCACGAAGATGATGCGGCCGGCCTTCCGGAACCGCTCCTGGTTGTCCAGTACGCCGGAGAGGATGATTTCCCGCGTGTCCGGATTTACGCGCCCGCGGATGCAGTCTACGATGGTGTCCGGCTGTTCATGGATTTCCTTGAGCATAAAGTGCGGAAAACCGCCTTTCTCCAGCTGCGAGATGGACATTTCCAGTTTTTGGATATCTATGCTGGAGGGCTCGCCGAACAAATTCTTGATTTGCAGGGGCTTCCCTTTTTCGATGACGGCCACTTCCCCGTCGTTCAGGTACACGAATTTCTGTGTATAGTCGATGATGGAGGCCGCGTCGGAACTCAGGAAATATTCTCCTTCTCCGATTCCGATTGCCATGGGCGAACTTTGCCGGGCGGCGATGATGCGGCGGGTGTCTCCCCGCTTGATGACGGCGATGGCATAGGCCCCGACCACCTGCCGGAGAGCCATCCGGACAGCTTCTTCCAGCGAACATTCGTTGGTGTCCTGGATGTATTCGATGAGGTTGACCAGGACTTCCGAGTCGGTGCTGCTGCGGAACTTGTACCCGTGGGAGATGAGCGCATCCTTGAGCACCCGGAAATTCTCGATGATGCCGTTATGAATGAGGGCCAGCCGGCCGCTCTGGGAAAAATGCGGGTGCGCATTGGCATCGTTCGGTTCCCCGTGGGTGGCCCAGCGGGTATGGCCGATGCCGATGGTGCTGGCCGTCTCCTTCCCGCCCAGGAAGCGCTCCAGGTCGTCTACCTTCCCTTTGCATTTGTACAGTTGAATCTGGCCGTCCTTGCCAATCAGGGCGACACCGGCACTGTCATAACCCCTGTACTCGAGTCTATGCAGCCCTTTGATGATGACGGGACACGCCTGGCGTTCCCCGACATAACCTACGATTCCACACATAATGGATGCTATTGAAAGAAACTAGAAGAACAGAAGTTCACGGTACTTCGGAAGCGGCCACAGGGCGTCGTCCACCAGCATTTCCAGGTTGTCGGCGCTGCTGCGCACCCGGGCCATCTGCTCCATCACGTCAGTGGAGTAGGCCAGGGCCCGCCGGGCCATGTCCGTTATGCGGTTGGCCTTCTTGCGTGCCTCTACCAGCGCCCGGGTGTCTTCCGAGAGCGCATTGATATAAGCGGCAATCTTGCGGAACGTCTCCATATCGGCCTTGCAAAGCTGCTTGTACTCTTCGCCGAAGATGTCCTTGCATCCCTGGATGCTCTTGATCAGGATGTCCTGGTAGGCCACGGCGGCGGGAATCACGTGGTTCAGGCAGATATCGCCCAGTACGCGGGCTTCTATCTGCAGCTTTTTCACATAGGTTTCCTCCTGCACCTCGACGCGTGCGTTGATTTCGCTTTCCGACAGCACGCCGGTGTCGGTGAACAGCCGCACAGATTCCGCTTTCCGGAAGGCCTGGAACGCCGTGGGGACGTTCGTTATGGGCGTGAGTCCCCGGCGGGTGGCCTCTTCCATCCACGCGGGACTGTAACCATTGCCCTCGAACATCACGGGCGCGGCTTCTTTCAGGAATTCCCGGATGACGGTGAGCAGGGCCTTGTCCAGCGCATCGCCTTTGGCGGTGCACGCATCTACGCGGCTGCGGAAATCCCGGAGGCTTTCGGCTACCGCGGCGTTCAGGACAAAGGTGGCCCCGGCGGCATTGGCCGATGACCCGACGGCGCGGAACTCGAAGCGGTTGCCCGTAAAGGCGAAGGGAGAAGTGCGGTTGCGGTCCGTGTTGTCGGGAATGATTTCCGGGATGGACTTTACCAAGTCTATATTGCGCTGTTTTTCAGTAGGCTCCGTGAGGTCTTCCATGCGCAGGATGGCGTCGAACACCTGGCTTAAAGTGGCGCCGGAAAAGACCGACATCACGGCAGGAGGGGCTTCGTGACCGCCCAGCCGGTAGGAATTGTTCAGGGAGCAGACAGAGGCCATCAGGAGGTAGTCGTGCCGGCACACGGCGCGCACCACCGAGGCGTAGAACGAAAGGAACTGAAGGTTTTTCATGGGCGTCCTGCCCGGAGAGAGCAGGTTCACGCCGGTGTCGGTCTGCATGGACCAGTTGCAGTGCTTGCCGCTGCCGTTGATGCCCTGGAAAGGTTTCTCGTGGAAAATCACTTTCAGCTGGTGCTTCTCGGCCACTTTCTGCATCACGATCATCAGCAGCATGTTCTGGTCGATGGCCGTGGACAGGTCGGAGAACACCGGTGCACATTCAAACTGGTTGGGAGCCACTTCGTTGTGGCGGGTCTGGAGCGGAATGCCCAGCCGGTAGGCTTCGGTTTCGAAGTCTTTCATGAAGACGGCCACGCGGGAAGGAATGGCTCCGAAATAGTGGTCCGACAGCTGCTGGTCCTTGGCCGACGTGTGGCCGATGACGGTACGCGAGCACAGCTGCAGGTCCGGCCGGGCATTATACAGCGCCTCGTCTACCAGGAAATACTCCTGTTCCAGGCCCACATTCACCGTGACGCCGTTAACATGGGGGTCGAACAGCTGCGCCACGGCGGTGGCGGCACTGGAAAGCGCCTGGAGGGAACGCAGGTTGGGCACCTTCATGTCCAGCGCTTCGCCGGTGTACGAGACAAAGGCCGACGGAATGCACAGCGTGCCGTCCAGGATGAATGCGGGAGAATTGGGATCCCAGGCCGAATAGCCGCGGGCTTCAAAAGTGTTGCGAAGACCTCCGGTGGGGAAACTGGAAGCATCCGGTTCCTGTTGCACCAGGGCGCTGCCATTGAAGCGCTCCATGGGCTTTCCGTCTTTCACGGAGATAAAGGCTTCGTGTTTTTCGGCGGTGGCGCCGGTAAGGGGTTGGAATAGGTGGGTGTAGTGTGTAGCACCCCTTTCAATTGCCCAGGCTTTCATGCCGGAAGCAATTTCTTCGGCCATTTTCCGGTCTATCTTGTTCCCGGTTTCCCGGGCGTCGAGGACAGACTTGAAAGCAGCGTCGGACATATACCTCCGCATGGTTTCCAGGGCAAATACATTCTGGCCGAAGTACGTTGAAATCGGCCCGTCTTCCACGTAATGCCTCTCAGGCTTGCGTGAGGACGCCACGGTGAGCGCCCTTTCTCGGAATGTAGCCACAGTATGTAATGTTTAATCCGTAAGTTCCCGGCACGGTGACCGGCTTCTCACGGGGTGCAAAGTTAATAAATATTTTTAAATTCCAAGCGTTGCCTGGACAAAAGCTTTGAACAGGGGATGGGGATGTTCCGGCGTGCTCTTGTATTCCGGATGAAATTGAACGCCAATGAAAAAGGGATGGGAGGGCAGCTCCACGATCTCTACCAGGCCCGTGTCGGGATTGACGCCGGAGGCCACCAGGCCGGCCTTCGTAAAATCCTGGGCATATTTTCCGTTGAATTCGTAGCGGTGGCGGTGTCGTTCCTGAATGGTTTCGCTGCCGTAAACCTGGTAGGCCAGCGTCCCTTTCCGGATGTGGCAGGCATAGGCGCCCAGGCGCATGGTCCCGCCTTTGGCCGTGGTCTTTTTCTGCTCTTCCATCAGGTCTATCACCGGATGCGGGGTGTTGGCGTCCAGTTCGGTAGAGGAAGCATCGGCCCAGCCCAGCACATGGCGGGCAAATTCGACCACGCACATCTGCATGCCCAGGCAGATGCCCAGGAAGGGAATGCCGTTTTCGCGGGCGTATTGCACGGCGTGAATCTTCCCTTCCAGGCCGCGTTCGCCGAAGCCGGGGGCCACCAGTATGCCGTCCATGCCGGCGAGCCGATCCGCCACGTTGTCGGCCGTGATGTCGTCGCTGAGCAGACTCTTGACCTGCACCTTGCAGCCGCAGGCGGCGCCGGCATGGACGAACGATTCCAAAATGGATTTATAGGCGTCCTGCAGGGCAACATATTTCCCCACCAGGGCAATGTTCACGGTTTTTTGCGGCTGGCGCAGGTTCTCCAGAAAACGGGTCCAGCGTTCCAGGTCGGGCGCATTGAAGTTCTCAATCCCCAGTTGTCTCACCACCAGTTCGTCCAGATGCTCGGCATGCATGTTCAACGGTACCTGGTAAATGCTCCAGGCGTCCTGGCTTTCAATTACATGACCGGGTTTGACATTACAGAAAAGGGCTATTTTCCGGCGCAGGTCCGGTCCCAGCGGGTGTTCCGTACGGCAGACGATGATGTCGGGCATCACCCCGGCGTGCTGTAGCATCTGCACGGAGTGCTGGGTGGGCTTGGTCTTGATTTCTTTGGCGGCGCTCAGGTAGGGGATCAGGGTCAGGTGGATACACATGCAGTGGCCCTCCGGCAGTTCCCACTGAAGTTGGCGCATGGCCTCGATGAAAGGCTGGCTTTCCATGTCGCCCACCGTTCCGCCCACTTCCGTGATAATGACATCGTATCGGCCATCCTGGCCCAGCAGCAGCATCCGCCGTTTGATTTCATCGGTGATGTGCGGCACAATCTGGACCGTTTTTCCCAGGTAAGCACCCTCCCGTTCGCGGGTGATGACGGTATGGTAAATGCGGCCGGTCGTAACATTGTTGGCCTGGGAGGTGGGAACCCCCAGAAAACGCTCGTAATGTCCTAAATCCAGGTCTGTTTCGGCACCGTCGTCCGTGACGAAGCATTCTCCGTGCTCGTAAGGGTTCAAGGTGCCCGGGTCTATGTTTATGTAAGGGTCGAATTTCTGGATGGTGACATTTAATCCCCTGGCTTGTAGAAGTTTGCCAAGGGAGGCGGCAATGATTCCCTTGCCCAGGGAAGATACTACGCCGCCCGTAATGAAGACGTATTTCGTGTCCATAAGTCCCGTTTGTAAAAAACAATACGGGGTACAAAATTGGCATAATTCCGCCAAATGCGCAAGAAATAAATTAAGAATCTTTTGCTAACTTTGTATTTTAATAGAATAGACCGCATCCCAATAAAGCAGATCATGTGCCTGTTTAACAAAGACAAACGTCAGATTCGGCTCACCAACCAGCGCATCAAGGAGCTCACGGCCATCAGCGAACTCTCCACCACGGAGTACACCGTGACCAAGGTGGTCAAGTCCGAAGAAATCCCTTCCCTCCTGAAAAAACTGGCCGGGGAAAGGAAGGTGCTGTTTTCCTGCAAGGCCTTTATCAAGGCCGGCATCGACATGGAGAGCTACGACCCTTCCAAATGCCGGATCAACCCCGAGGCCAAATCCATCTCTCTCACACTCCCGCATGCCAAGGTGCTTTCCTTCAACATGCCGGTAGAGCATCAGGAGATTGTGTATGAGAAGATTGGCCCGCTGCGCCGGAACCACAGCCTGGGGGAACTGAACGAGTTCCTGCGGCAGGGCGAGGACGTGGTCCAGCAGGAAATGGGGAAGATGGGCATCCTGGAAGACGCGGAGCACAATGCCCGGGACCTGTTCAAGGTGGCCCTGATGCAGCTGGGATACCAGAGTATTACCATTAAATTTGCCGACGATGAATAACTTCTCTCCCGATATGCTCATCCTCACCCTGGTCATACTCCTTGTCGGCTTCCTCACTGCGCGTTTCTCCGTGAAGGGCCGTAGACGCAAAGGTGTACGCATCGCCGACACCCCCACCGTGGTGGAATCCATCAAGAGCATTGCCGAAATGGCCACGGCCTGCTATTTTGAAGAGAAAATTATCCTGGAAAAGAAGCCCAATCCCCTGGTGGACAATAAAATGGGAGAGCTTCTTGGAAAGGCTGCCAACAAGGAACCCCTCCTGGAAGATGAACTGTGCCTCATTGCCAAGGGGCATGTGCGGGCCGGCTACAATCTGCAGGAAATGACCGAGCAGGATATCGTCCTGGAAGGCGGTATCCTTACCATCACCCTTCCTAAAGTCCGTATCCTGGATGTGATCATCAACCCCAAGGGCTGGGATTTCTATGTGGAATCCGGCGACTGGCGGGAGCGCATCAAAGACATCCAGTCCACCGCCCGGCAGCTCATCGAGCAGGACGCCATCAACAGTGGCATCCTGAAAAAGGCCGCCAGCAACGGCGAAACCAAAATCAAGGCCATCATGCACGGCCTGGGCTACCAGAATGTAGAGGTCAAGCAATCCCTATGATCAAACTTCTTATCTTCGACTTCGACGGCACCCTGGCCGACACCCGCGAACTCATCGTCCGTACCAATCAGGAGGCCATGCGCGCCATGAACCATCCGGTCCTGCCGCCGGAGCGCATCACGCCCACCATCGGCCTGCCGCTGGAAGAAGGCCTCCGGACCATGATGCCGGATGTGGCGGCGGACCAGCTGCCGGAGTGGGTAAAGACCTATCGGCGCATCTTCGAATCCCTGAAGGGGCGCATCATCCCTACGCTGTTCCCGCACGTGGAAGAGACCCTGCAGCGGCTCCATGGGCAGGGGTTCGTGCTCACGGTAGCATCGTCCCGCCTGTCCCGCTCGCTGAACGACTTCCTGCGGGACATGGGCATTGCGCCGCTGTTCACCTATGTGCTGGGGGCCGACAATGTAAGCAAGGCCAAGCCGGATCCGGAACCGGTGCTGCAGACGCTCCGGGACCTGGGCTATCCTGCCTCGGAGGCCCTTGTGGTGGGGGACATGCCCGTGGACATCCTCATGGGCCTGGGGGCGGGCGCGTTCACCTGCGGCGTCACCCTGGGCAACTCCGACCGGGCCGCTCTGCTGGCCGCCGGCGCCCACGCGGTCATCGACGACTTCGCGGAACTTTCGGCCGTGATTCAGCGGCTGCCGGCCTGATCTCCCGCCGATGCAACGTGTAACGCGGAAAACGCCCAAAAGTGCGTTACAGGTCGCACGCCGATGCAACGTATTACGCGGAAAACGCGGGAAAGTGCGTAACAGGGTGCACGCCCATGCAACGTGTAACGCGAAAAACGCCCAAAAGTGCGTTACAGGGTGCTTGCCGATGCAACGTGTAACGCGAAAAACGCCCCAAAGTGCGTTACAGGGTGCACGCCGATGCAACGTGCTACGCGAAAAACGCGGGAAAGTGCGTTACAGGTTGCGTCGGGAGGTAAGGCGAGGCGAGTGGCGGGGCCTCACGCTAGCTTGTAGATTTCGGAAATGTGCGTAAAGCCCCGTTTTTCGAAGAAGCGGTGGGCAGCGTGGTTGTTTTTGCCGGATTCCAGGTAGATGCCGTTTACGCCGCGCGCCCGGAGCCAGCCGATGGCCGTCCGAAGCAGCGCATCCCCGGTGCCGTGGCCGCGGTAGCCTTCCCGAACCAGGACGTCGCACACCATGCCGAAGGGCGCGTCGCCGTCGTCCTCGATATCGGCCACTACAAAACCCACGATTTCTCCTTGGTCCGATAAAGCCTTCCAGACCCTTGCAAGTTCCTCATTCTCAATGTGTAACAGGATGTACTTCATCCATTTTTGACGGCCGTCGGGGGCGGTTTGCGCTACCAGTACGCCGTCCTGGATAACGCCTTCCCCCACGCCCATCTGCATTTCGCCGTGGGAGATGTATTCCGGGTGGGCGGCAAGATGAGAAAAGAAAATATCGGCAAGCGCCGGAGCGTCTTGCACAGTGGCAAACTCAATCTTCATAGCT
>CACZUR010000034.1 GCA_902784435.1 uncultured Bacteroidia bacterium
GGCATTGTATTGCTACAACCCGCTGCCCCTCGACTTGCATGTGTTAAGCCTGCCGCTAGCGTTCATCCTGAGCCAGGATCAAACTCTTCATTGTATATTCTTATAATTCTTAGCTTGTTCCCGACGCTCTTTTGGTTTCCTAGTTTCCTAAAGAAACTGACGCTCGTTTGTACTTGCTTCTTGTACTTTTAGTCTTTCAGTATTGTCAAAAAACTCAATTATTCCCTGTTCGTTTCAAACGGGACTGCAAAGGTAGTAACTTTTTCTGAACTGACAAATTTTTTCGAACAATTTTTTCAAAAATTTCGCGTAACTTTGCCATCCTATGGAAAAGAAAGTTTCTCTTTGGCAGATTTTCACGGTTTTCGCCAAAATCGGGGCCTTCACCATCGGCGGCGGCTATGCGATGATTCCCATCATCCAGGCCGAAATGTCCAAAAGGGGCTGGATCTCGGACGACGAACTGCCGGACATCGTGGCCCTGTCCCAAAGCGCCCCGGGGGTCATGGCCGTGAACATCTCCATCTTCGCCGGGCACAAACTGCGCGGGTTCAAGGGCAGCGTGGCCGCCACCCTGGGCAGCATCACCCCTTCGTTCCTGATTATCCTGGGCATCGCCCTGTTCTTTTCGGCCTTCAAGGACAACCCCTATGTGGAGCGCGCCTTCAAAGGCATCCGCCCGGTGGTCATTTCCCTCATCGCCGTGCCCATGGTGAACATGGCCCGCAAGAGCTGCACCACCTGGTGGAAGTGGCTGCTGGCCGTGGGCGCACTGGTCCTGGTGGCGTTCCTGAATGTGTCGCCGCTGTATATCATCGTGTGCGTGCTGGTCGCAGGCTTCTGCGCCACCTATTATAAGGAGGGCCTATGGAAACGCTAGCACTGCTTCTCCAGCTGGCCTGGACGTTTTTTGTCATCGGCGCGTTCACCTTCGGCGGAGGCTACGCCATGCTGTCCCTCATCCAGAACCAGGTGGTGGTAGAGCACCCCTGGATCAGCGAGAGCACCTTCACCGACATTGTGGCGGTGAGCCAGATGACACCCGGACCCATCGGCATCAACAGCGCCACCTATGTGGGGTACGATGTGCTTTTCAACGCCACCGGCAGCCATTTCCTGGGCGTATGCGGCTCCCTGACCGCCACCCTGGCGCTCATGCTCCCCTCTTTTGTCATCATGCTGGTCATCGTCCGGTTCTACCTCAAATTCCGCAGCAGCAAGCTGTACGCCGGCACCATGGACTGGCTCAAACCCGCCGTCGCCGGCCTGATTGGCGCCGCCGCCGGCATCTTAATCCTGAAAACCACCTGGACAGGCTTTTCGCCTTCTGTCCAAGTGGTTTCCGAAAACTTTCCCGACTGGAAAAGCTGGCTGCTGCTCGCCGGCGCCTTCGCCGCCTCTTACTGGGGCAAAGTGAATCCCATTTACCTGATTCTGGCCGGCGCGGTGCTGGGCCTCCTGCTATACTGAGCCCTTACCAGCTCACCTTATTGTTGTTCAGGTACTCCTCCAGCTCTTCGGCCGAGCGGGCAGGCTGGCGGTCCATGCCCATGAGCCCGCGATAATCCAGGCTATAATTCACGCCCATGGCATCCAGCATCCCGAAGGTGTGGTCCAGGGAGGCGCAGAAGCGGTCGTAGTCCTTGGCATCGGCCGCGCACCACTGAATCTCCGATAGGGCGCACATACGGGGCAGGAGCATGTATTCCAGGTGCTCCGGCGTGGCGATGTATTCCGTCCACAGGTTGGCCTGCACACCCAGGATGTGGTCCTCGGTGCCGGGGGTCATGCCGTCGAAGGGCTCATAGCCGTAGACCTTCTCCAGGGGAAGGTATCCGCCGATGCCGAAGGGCTCCTTGTCGCGCTCCCGACTCTGATAGTAGTCGAAGTAGGCATAGTCGGTGGGGGTCATCACCACGTCGAAGCCCATGCCGGCGGCCTTGATACCGCCCTTGGTGCCGCGCCAGGACATCACCGTGGCCCCTTCGGCCAGTTCTCCGTCCAGGATTTCGTCCCAGCCGATGATCTTGCGGCCATGGTCGTTCAGGAACTTCTGTACGCGGGCCGTCACGTAGTTCTGCAGGTAGTGTTTGGCGTCCGGGCCTTTCTTGATGCCCAGTTTCTTCATGAGGGCAGCGCACTTCGGGCAGTGCTCCCAGGGAATGTCCTTGTCGTGGGGGAAGCACTCGTCACCGCCGATGTGGATGTACTCGGAGGGGAAGATGTCCATGAGTTCGGTAAACACATCCTCCAGGAAGGTGTAAATCTTTTCGTTGCCGGCGCAGAGGATCTGTTCGGAAACGCCCCAGCGGGTCCAGACCTCGTACGGACCGCCGGTGCAGCCCAGCTCCGGATAGGCGGCCAGGGCAGCCACCATGTGGCCGGGCAGGTCGATTTCCGGGATGACGGTAATGCCGCGTTCGGCCGCATAGGCCACGATTTCCTTCATTTCTTCCTGGGTGTAGAAGCCGCCGTAGCGGATGCCGTCATTGCTGTCCCAGTCCTTCTTGATCACGGTACCGTTGCGCCAGGCGCCCACCTCGGTGAGACGGGGGTACTTCTTCACTTCCATTCTCCAGCCCTGGTCTTCGGTGAGGTGCCAGTGGAAGCGGTTGAGCTTATAGGCCGTCATCACATCCAGGTAACGCTTGGTTTCCTCCAGCGTGAAGAAATGGCGACAGGGATCCAGGTGCATGCCGCGGTAGCTGAAGCGGGGCTGGTCCAGGATGCTCGCGTAAGGAAGCACCCAATCGGCCTTGACAGCCTTGCTGCCATAGATGGCCGGCGGCAGCATCTGCTTCAGGGTTTCGCAGGCATAGACGAAGCCGTTCAGGGCCGATGCCTCCACGTCCACGCCCTTGGCGCTTACCTCGATGGAATACTGCTCCGCCGCCAGGTTGGGGTTCTGGACGAAGCGGATGCCGCTGTCCCCCGCCTTGGTCTTGGCGCCGGTGGCGGTCTCCAGGGCCTGGATGAATCGGCCCACAGCCTTCTGCGAAAGTACGTCCAGCGCAGGGTCCACCTGCACGGCGGCGCCCTTTACGCAGAAACTGCCGTCGGAGAGTTCTACGCTGGCGGGAAGAGGAATCACGTGAAATTCCTGCGGCTGGGGCTTGGCACAGGCAGCCATGAGCAGCGTCGCAGCGGTGAGAAGTAGGGTTAGCTTTTTCATATGGTTTGTATGTGGTTAATTATTAGTACCTTATGGATTTTTATCGGTCCGATTTGCGCCGATAAAAATCAGGAAATCATTATGTTTCAAGCGATTGCGCACCAGCGAGGAAGGAGCGATGGCGCAGGAGCAGCCAGGCGGCAATGCCATACAGGCCGATAAAGGCAGTGCCGGCGAGCACGCGCAGCCACAGGGTGTCCGTCTGGCCGAAGCAGGCGGCGATGCCCGCATAGGCGGCCCCCATGAGCAGGAAAATGGCCCCGATGCGCTTCCACTGGTAGGGTATGGGATAGTATTTGGCGCCCAGGCAGGCGCTCAGGACAAACATGACAAGGTAGCTGGCCAGATGCCCGAAGGCCGATGCCCAGTAGGAGAAGCGCGGCATGAACACCACGTTCACCACCGCCGTCACCACCAGGCCCGCCAGGGTAATCCAGATGGCCATGTTGGTTTTGCCGGAAAGCTTGTACCACATGGACACGTTGAAGAGCATGCCCAGCAGCATATAGCTGAGCAGCATCACGGGCACCACGCCCACGCCCACGCGGAAATCCCGCCCCAGCAGCAGGGAGATGATGTCTATGTAGCCCACCACGCCCAGCAGCACCAGGCCGCAGAACGCCGTGAAATACTCCATGACCACGGCATACAACTCCTTGGAATTGCGGTCCCTGGCACGCTGGAAGAAGAAAGGCTCGGCCGCATAGCGGAACATCTGGATGAACAGGTTCATGATCACGGCCAGCTTCACGGCCGCCTGATACACGCCCAGGGTGGCCTGCCACTGGGCCGATGAAGTGTCGAAGAAACGGAACAGCACCCTGTCCAGGAAGTCGTTGGCCACCCCGGGAAGGGAGGCGATCATGAGCGGCAGGGAGTAGGCCAGCAGGCGTTTGACCACGCCCGTGTCCCAGCTGATCCGGAGCCGGAGGATGTCCGGGACAAACAGCAGCAGGCACAGGACGCAGCTGACGAGGATGGCAAAGACGGGATAGGTGAAGTCCGGCT
Source organism: uncultured Bacteroidia bacterium (assembly GCA_902784435.1). Lineage (GTDB taxonomy): Bacteria > Bacteroidota > Bacteroidia > Bacteroidales > UBA932 > Cryptobacteroides. Next base: position 4,181 of record CACZUR010000034.1, read on the forward strand.
GGGCGGGATACACGAAGAACAGCACCAGGTTGGCCCCCGTCTCCGTGAGGATTTTCACGGTTTTCAGGATGGCGAACTTCACGGCCTTGTGCTCCTGCCGGAGCTTGGCAAAGAGGATGGCCGTGATGCTGTCGCAGAAAAGGATGCCGGCCACATAGATAATGAGGCGGCTGTATCCCTGGTATCCCAGGGCGGCCGATATGGGTCCGGAGAAAGCCACCATGCAGGCCAGAAAGGCCAGATTGAGACCGGACACCGCCAGCAGCGCACCGGAATACACCTTGCGGGGATCTTCCCCCTCCTTGTTGGCAAAGCGGAAGCAGCCGGTTTCCAGGCCCAGTACCAGCACCACCTGCAGGATGGCGATGTAGGCCATGAATTCCGTGACCACGCCGTACTGCAACTGCGTGAGCGTACGCGTGTAGATGGGCACAAAGAGGAAATTGAGTACCCGGGCCAGAATGGAGCTAAAGCCATAGATGGCGGTTTCTCCCGCCAGTTGTTTCAACGGATTTGCCATACCGAAAGCAAATTTAGTGAATTTTTACGGAAAAATGCGTATCTTGCAAAGGATTAAAACACTGTTTCACTATGGAAGAAGAAAAAGTAAGCGTAAGCTACGACGGAGAGCAGGTCCGCCTGTGTGAAGACGGCAAATACCGCTGGACCTACGCCATGAACATGCTCACCAATCCCACCATCTTTTTTACGGTGTGCAAGATTTTCGGCATCCTGGGGCTCATCGGCTATGTCCTTTTGAACTTCGGCCTGGCCCGGGACGGCAAATGGGACGTTATCCTGGAAGACCTCAAGTACTGGGGCATCGCCGTACTGGTTTTCCTGGCCATCGCCGGACTCTCCTATCTCATCGTGGCCAAGATGTACGGCTGGCGCTACATCATCAGCTTTACCATGGACGAAGACGGGATCCTGCATGAGCAAATCCCCGCCCAGGCCAAGATTTCCAAGAAGATCGGCATGGCCGTGGGCGGCGCCGGTGCCCTCTCGGGCAACATCGGCCGTGTGGGCCAGGGCATGATGATCGCCAGCAACACCTCCCGTTCGTCAGACTTTGCCAAGGTCAGGCGCGTGAAGGCCTTCCCCCGCCGTAAGACCATCAAGGTGGACCAGCCCTTCTCCCACAACCAGGTATACACCACCGCGGAAGACTTCGACTTCGTGCTCAACTTCATCAAGAGCCGTTGCAAAAAGGCCAGATAAATCATGAAAAAACTCTTAGGACTCTGCCTGATAGGGCTTGTGCTGGCGGCCGGCTGCAAGGGCCGCGGCGGTAAAAAACAGGATGCGGAGGTTGCTCCAGCCGACACCACGGCTGCGGCGGTGGCCATGAGCAGTCTCCCCGCAGAACCCGTCTACGACATTGTCACCAACATGGGCACCATCCGCGTCAAGCTGTACAAGGACACGCCCCGCCACAATGCCAACTTTCAGAAGCTGGCGCTCTCCGGCTACTACGACAGCCTGCTGTTCCACCGCGTCATCAACCATTTCATGATCCAGGGCGGAGACCCCTTCACCCGCGACACATCCAAAGTGGACCAGTGGGGCGAGGGCGGCCCCGGCTATACCCTTCCGGCCGAGATGCGGGACAGCGACGGCAACCCGCTGCATCGGCACAAGAAAGGCGCGCTGGCGGCAGCCCGCCGCGGAGACTTTGCCAATCCGTACAAAGAGTCTTCAGGCTCCCAGTTCTATCTGGTGCAGGACCCGGACAACTGTGTGCACCTGGACGGGGAATACACCGTGTTCGGAGAAACCGTGGCCGGGCTCAATGTCATCGACAAGATTGCCGCCCTTCCCACAGACCGCCGGGACCGGCCCGTCCAAGAGGTCCGCATCCTGAAAATCCGGGCCAACGAAGAGCTGAACAAAGCCCCGGAAGAAAAAAGTGCTGAAACATTTTAATTTTCCCCGGACGCGGCGCCCTTGTGGCACGGAATTCGCAGTTGAATTTAACCGAATAGTTTTTTTAATAGGTTAAGTTTTTAGGTTAGAATGAGAACGGGCTTGCAGAGATGCACGCCCGTTCAATGTTCTATATGTAAACCCGTTTTAGTCTGCCAGGCAGCTGTCCATGAGGCGTTCCAGGCCCTCCTTGTCCAGGTGCTGGCCGATGAACACGATCTTCTGCATGCGGTCTCCGTACTCCGGATCCCAGTCTTCGCGCAGCTTGCGGTCCCGCTCCATCATCTCCTGCAATTCCTCCGCCTCCATGGTGGCGAACCACAGTCCGGCGTCGCGGATAGACTTCTGGCGCCCGGCCTGCTCAAACAGGTAGCACTTGTCGGTGTCGTTGGAGAAATAGCACAGCCCCTTGGCTCGGATGATGTTGGAGGGCCACCTGGTGGCCACCATGTGGTCGAACTTGTTCAGGTCCAGGGCCGGACGGCGGGTGTACACATAGGTGTCGATCCCGTATTCCAGCGCTTCGCCTTCGGCCTCCCCTTCCTCGTCTTCCTCGCCTTCGATGGCGGCAATCCACGCGGCCGAAGTGGCCACTTCATCGAAGCGGAACATGCCGGTATAGATGAGTTCGTCCAGGTCTACGTCGCCGTAATTGCATTCCCGCACCTTGGCGCCGGGGTTGATGCTTTTGACGATGCCTTTGAGCTTGCCCATTTCGTCGGCCGAAAGCTCCGCGGCCTTGTTCAGCAGCACGATGTTGCAGAATTCAATCTGTTCGATCACCAGGCGTTCCAGGTCGTCTTCCCCGATGTCTTCCTTCTCCAGGGCCTTTCCGCCCTCGAACTCGTCCTTCATGCGCAGGGCGTCCACCACCGTGCAGATGCAGTCTACGTACGGCAGGGCGCCCTTCACGTACTGCGGGCCCAGCGCCGGGATAGTGCTGATGGTCTGCGCGATGGGGGCGGGTTCGCAGATGCCGCTGGCCTCGATGACGATATAATCGAAGCGGGCCGATGCCGTCAGATCCGCGATCTGGGCCACCAGGTCCATCTTCAGGGTGCAGCAGATGCAGCCGTTCTGCAGGGCCACCAGGCTGTCGTCCGTGCCCCCGACGATGCCGCCTTTCTCGATGAGGCTGGCGTCTATGTTCACCTCGCCGATGTCGTTGACGATGACGGCGAAGCGGATGCCCTTCTTATTGGACAGGATGCGGTTCAGAAGGGTGGTCTTGCCGCTTCCCAGATAACCGGTGAGCAGAAGCACCGGCACTTGCTGTTTGGTCAAAGTGATTTCCATATCAAAAACTATATCCCAGGCCGATATTGACGGTGTTTCCCAGCACGGGCGATGCGGTGAGATAACTCACATCGGCCCGGAAACCGGACAGACGGACGCCCAGGCCCAGCCCCAGATGCGAAGGGATGACGGCCATTTCACTGGCAAGCCGATACCCCGCGCGGACGTAAAGCATCTGGTTGTAGGCGTATTCGGCCCCAAGGGCCCCGCCGAAGGTTTTGTCGAAATTGAAGTCGCCGTCCAGCACCACTTCCAGCGCATGTTCCGGCGAGAAAGCCCTGCGCCAGGCCAGGGCGGCCTTTGCATAGCCGGGCTGGCTGAATTCGGCCGCCGATCCCTTTACTTTGGGGCCCAGCGCGCCCACGCCCAGCGAGGCCGACAGTTCCTCCGTGATGCGGCCCAGCACCTGCAGGTCCAGGCTGATGCCGCTCACGCGCAGCTCCGGGGTGAAAGGCTGCACCGCATAGCGGAAATTCACGCCCACGGCAATCCGGTCCAGGAAGGAATAGGCCAGGCCCACCGCCAGCAGACGGTCTATGGGCTTGAACGTGCCGATGGGCTGCCCCAGCTGGACGGCGCCGCCCACGGCCACGCCGAAACTGCCGAAGCGGAAGCCGCCGCCGGCGCTGATGTGCGTGGCGTTGTCCGCCTCGTTGGAGAGTTCCCAGAGCTGAAGCCCGGCATCCACCGTGCCCAGACTCTTCTGGAACGGCAACTGTGCCGCATGGGAGAAAGCTGCATACGTACCGCCGTTCAGCGAAGCGGCGCCCGCGCCGGCCCAGGCCGATGCCCTGGCGCTGCGCTCAATCCGGGTCCATCCCAGTGCCGTCTGCCCCTGCGCTCCGGCCCCTTGCGGAAGAGTGCCCAGTACGAATGAGAGAACGGCCAATAAAACAAACTTCGTTTTCATAGCGTGCAAAGATGGCCATAATTGGCCGGATTACCAAAAGATTTTTTTGTAAAAAACGAAAAAGTACTTATCTTTGCAGTCCCGAAAATTCTTCGGCCACATTGGAGAGATGCTCGAGTGGCTTAAGAGGCACGCCTGGAAAGCGTGTATACTCCAAAAGGGTATCCCGAGTTCGAATCTCGGTCTCTCCGCAAATCAAGGAATGGCATCGCAGCGCAGCTGCGGTGCTTTTTTGATGTCCAGCCCGTCGTAAAATTAAGCGGCCCCGCGGGAGCGCACGAGATAGCGCAAGCGCAGCGCAGCGGAATCTCGGTCTCTGGTTTGTCACTTGCGAATAATCCAAAAAGAATATATATTTGCATAGATGAACAAAACTGAACACATCGCCGAGATTTCTTTTGGGAAACTAAATTCCTTGAATCAAATGATTTGGGAAAACGGTTTTACCACGGAGACTCTCCGAGATTTGTCATTAATCGCAAAGGAGGTTTACAATGGCACCACGTTATTTGAACGAATTCCACAAGCGCAACAGTCAGGCTTGTCGAGAGGCTCTGCGCTCCTCTGCGCGGCAGCCATTATCTGTAGAGGATGTCCTGGAACAGAGTCGGAGAAACGGGAGATCTACCGCACAGCGGATCTCATCGGCGAAGGGAGTGTTCAGGAAACGCTCGTAGAAACTTGGGCCCGTATCGTAGGATGCTGGTATGATGATGCAAGGCTGTATCTTTCTTCAATTTCCCAGGCATATGATTTTGGCACAGAAAGCACGGTCTTTTTTGATACCGCTCGTAGGTTGGTTTACAAGTTTATTACTCTCCAGCATTATAATGTACTTCGTCTGGCGTTGGATAGGATAATAATCCACAATGCAGTTTTTCCTAATGCGTTCATGCGAGTCATAGGATTCGGGCGGAATGAGGAAAATCAATTTGGTATCCTCATTGAACAGCCCTATATCGAAGGCTCTGTGGTCACAGAGGAAGAAAGGGCTTCGTTTATGCATAACCTGGGATTTGAAGATGCTGGAGAAGACTATGGGATGCACCTAAATTATAAAACGGACAATATCTACATTGGCGACGTAAGTGAGTATAACCTGTTAAAGCATCCCAATGGCGCCATATTCGTTTTTGACTGTGATTGTCGGTTGAATACGCCTAATCTTGGGTGCGGAGGCAAATGGCTTATCCCGAGCCCACGAATCGATTGGAAAAAACCCGCAAATAGTCCGCAAACAAAATATAACAATAGCTAAAACACTCTAAAACAGGGACTTATAGAGGCGCGGCCCCGCGGGAGCGCACGAGATAGCGCAAGCGCAGCGCAGCGGAATCTCGGTCTCTCCGCAAAAATGCCTTTTACAGCAGTGTAGAAGGCATTTTTCGTAAGTGGAGACCGTTTTTCTCAAGTAACTGTAACACTGCAACTTACGGGTTTTCCTCCCGGCCAAACGATCGGGAGAAAAACCCGTAACAACTTTTGTTTCAGCCAGTTAAGAAAAACGGCCCTCTGCTATATTTTATCGTAACTGCAATGGAGTCGATGGTTCCCGGGAGCCGGGCCTCCCTCTCCAGGGCGGCAAGGGAATGGTTGCATGCCGCAAAGATAACGCTAAGGTTTGGCCAAACCGATGCCCAAGCGGCAATTCTCGTTGGCCCATTTTTCAGGGGTTCATTGACAGCAAGGGCGCAGGCAGAATGCTGACGGTGTTGGCTTCCCCGTTTTTTTTGCTTATCTTTGCATCCGATTTTCCAACTGACAGTATTTTGAAAACCGGGCGAAGGCCCATCCGAGCATTGCGCTCAGGGGGCATTGTACCCTCTCCGAGGCCGGGGACCCGGGAAGTTCTTACAAATACTGTTTATCTCATGTCAAGCAAAAAGTACACGCTGGTTGCCTGGACCGATGACGGCAAGCTCCGAATGGTCCCTTCCCTTGTCAACATCGCCGCCGAGCCCTACAAGGAAAGGATTGAGCATTTGGAAAACCAGTGGGAGGACGTGGAAGATGAGATAGGGTGGCTCCTTGCCCGGAGCCGTGCCCACGAGCGGTTCGCAAGGTTCCTCCTCAGTGTCGGGTACGCCAGGGAGGCCTACGAAGAGTACAGGAATGCAGCCATGGTCTGCGCCTGGTGCTCAGATGAACTCTGGCTCCAGGGAGAGAGCTGCGACTTCCCCACCCTTCCACTCCTGTACCGGTTCCTTTCCATGCATCGGCAGTGCGTCAGACTGGCCCTGAAAGATGAATTCCTCAAGAATCGTTACAAGGGCAGCGACCTGGAGGGCCACTACCTCTTCTTTACCTTGGACGACCGGATTACGGAAAAGGAGTTCTCCGAGAGCTACGAGAGCATGAAGTCCTGGAAGTTCGGGAAGGCCTGCTGAAAAAAGGCATGTTCCTCATTTGCAGGAGCATGTCTTTTTTTTGTAATTTTGTTACCACAGGACCCCGCCATGAACGCACAGGCACAGGACCCAATGGGAAGTTAGTATATAGAGGTAAGTTCTCATCTGAGTCTTTCGTCCCTTTCATTCAATCTTCCAAGATTGTTTTGTATACAAAATCACAGCCATATTCCCGCCCGAATAATCACTCAATCCTTTCATTTTGTCCAAACATAGCCAATTCTTTCACACTTTGGATGAAGTGGCTATTGCTTAATCATTTGATTTTGCCGTCTTTGCATAGTTAATAGTTGCAAAAATGGAAAAGATTATTGGCCGAGAACTTGAATTAGAATATCCAACCAAAAGTTTTGACCAACAGCAAAGGGAGGGTGCGGCTTTTCCAACCACATCCTTCCTTTCACCGAAGTAAGATATCTGTCTCTTCAGAGAGAAATCAAACTTTGGCTTTACAAAAATCTACACGAAATCAAGGCAACGATATGGATTTGTACTCAATTCTGCAAGACGCAGCTGGTAATCCTGGAACAGAGTCGGAGAAACGGGATATCTACCGCACGGCGGATCTCATCGGCGAAGGGAGTGTTCGGGAAACGCTCGTAGAAACTTGGGCCCGTATCGTAGGATGCTGGTATGATGATGCCCTCGGATTCTTTCTTGCTCATGGAATCATTACTTCAAAACTTCCCACTCTCCACCGAAGCGTCCGCCCTTTCTACGGATATGTTCAACGTTTCGGCCATTTCTTTTATTGTTATTCGTTTGTTGCTCCGCATCAAATCTTTCACCTTTTCCGAGTTGCTTTCCTTACCTGTTTCCTTACCTGTTTCCTCACTTTTCGCATTTTGTCCGGAAACAGAGCCAAGACGCAATGTCAATTCTACCCGGTCTGTATTGGGTCCAAAAGTCATCGAGCACGAAGGCATGTCCATCGCCCGCGACCTCTTCTGCTTCTGCGCATTCACCAGCCTCCGCTACTCCGATGTCGTTGAGGTCAGGCGA
>CACZUR010000035.1 GCA_902784435.1 uncultured Bacteroidia bacterium
CACGGACACGGCCGGCTATTCGCAAAAAATGATTGACGATTACTATTCGGCCCTGTACGGCTCCATCGGCAATCTCTATAATATGATGGATTCCATCCCGCAGGCTATGGAGTACTATGAAAAGGCCGGCGCCATCTTCGAAAAATACGGCTGGAACGAAAGCAATTCCATCCTCCACTACAATATGGGGGAAACCTGGGTGGACGAAGGGGACCTGCGCAAGGCCCGGGAAGAGTACGACAAAGCCATGGCCTTCGCCCAGGCCTCGGGCGACAGCCTGATGATCGTGGACGTATGGAAGGGTTACGGCCGCCTGTATGCCGAACAGGGAAAAACCTGGAAATCCCTGCCCTATCTGCGGAAGGCCGATGCCTACTATGCTACCCATCCGGACGACGCTCCCGGCTTCCGCACGGAAAACCTGGATTATATGCAGGAGGTCCTTTCCCGGCAAAAAATGCTGCTGGGGCGCCTGACGGGCATCCTCGCGGGACTCATCCTGCTGGGCATCGGCCTGGCCATCGGACTCCGGAAAAAGCGCAAGGCGGTAGAGGTTGCAGAGGTATCTGAGGGGGCATCGGCCCTCTCTTTAGCCCCCTCAGATACCTCTGCAACCTCCGCCGCCTCCGGAGCACTCCCGGAACTGTCGGCCCGGGAAAAGGAAATCCTGGACCTGCTGTCCAAGGGCTACACCACCGCCCACATGGCCGAGGCCCTGCACCTGAGCCAGGAAACCATCCGCTGGTACAGAAAAAAGCTGTTGGAGAAATTCGATGTCTCCAACAGCCCTGAACTCATTTCCCGCGCCAAAGAGGCCGGGCTCATTTAAGCTTCGGCCTTTTTGACAATCTTATCCTTGCCCTTGAAAGCAAAGAACCAGATGAGCGCACCGGCCAGCACCAGCAGCGCGATGCCCAGGACAGGCCTGTAGAACAGCCATGCGATGGCAATGACAATGAGCGACCAGACAATGCCGACGACCGTGCACACCACGCCCACGCCCCAGCCCAGGATATTGGCCAGGAAAGGAACCACCTTCAGCAGGGTCTCCAGGAAGCCGAAGATACCCTTGAGGCCGGCGATGGCCAGGATAGTACCCAGGATGCGGAGAATCCACATCAGCGTCTTGTTGGCACTGTGCTCGCTTTCAAAGATTTCGGCAGCGTCTTTCTTGCCCATCACCAGCGTCTGGAAGGTCTTGCCGTTCTTGGCTTTGAAGGGCTTGAAGCTGTTTCCGTCCACCTGCGAGATGATGGTCACCTTGGCGGGGACGACCTTCTCCCAGGTCACGCGCACATCACCCACTTCGGGCGAAGAAGGAACACGGCCGATATAGAGCACGTTCCCGCTCTGATGGACATAGCCCAGGGAATCTTTCCTGTGGACGCGGCTGATGCCGTCGTTCAGCGACTTCAGGATGCTCTCGTCGATGGCCAGTTGCACGGGCTCGCGGGAGGAGATGCCGCGGATGAGACTTTCGTTCAGTTTATAGGCGCCGAAGCTCACGTTTTCCGCCCACTGCTCCTCGGAATCCACGGTGGTGAGCACCATGTTCTTGTTCTGGTACTCGGGATCCTTGAATTCCGATGACTGGACGGGATACGGCACCCATTCCTTGGTATAGGTGTACGTGGTGGTGGTCACTTCCTTGCCGCCCAGTTTGTCTTCCGTCTTGGACTCGGCATGCTCTACCCACTGGTAGTATTCCACCATGCGCTGCAGGGAGATAGCCGTTGCGCCGAAGCCGAAGCGGCTGTCAATCAGAGAGTCCTCGGTGGTGGCCAAGGCGGTGGCGCACACCAGTTCGCCGTCCAGTGCCGGATCTGCCTTGTTGGGGTTTTCCATGTCGACGCAGACCTTTTCCGCCTCGTTGAGCATTTTGTCGGTCTTGACGGCACGTCCTTCGTTCCACCATAGCAGAATGGTAGCAACTACGAACAGGAGGATACCTCCGCCGATTCCTTTGAACGAGTTACCTACGCGCTTTCCGTAGCTCGTCGTCGTTACTTCTTGATAAGCCATAACTATTGGGAAATTAAAGAAATCACAATATGTTTCAAGAGAATCGTTTTCATAGCGTCCAGTTATTCCGGTACGAAAATACACAGAAAAACTGACAAATGCAATTTATGGCTTTTCTGCCAAATCTTGACTATCTTTGCAGATATGAAAAAACTTCTACCCGCTTATGCAGCCGCCATGCTCACCGTTATGTTGTGGGCCATGTCGTACATCTGGGCCGACCGGCTGCTGGAACTGCAAATCCCCGTGGAATTCTTTGTGCCGGTGCGCATCCTGATGGCCGGCGTACTGCTGTGCATCCTGAACCTGATAGCCGGCATTCCCATGAAGATGCGGCGGCAGGATATCGGGAAATTCATCCTCCTGGCCCTCTGCATGCCGTTTATCTACTTCGTAGCAGAGACTTACGGCCTGCAGTTTACGGATTCGCCCACCATCACCTCGCTCATCGTGGCCACCAATCCGCTCTTCGCCATGGCGGCGGGCATGCTCATCTTCAAGGAGAATTTCTCCAAGGTCAATATCCTGGGCGTATTCATCACCCTGGCCGGCCTGTGGCTGGTCTGCTTTTCCCGCACGGCCACGGGACCCATGTTCTGGGTGGGAATCGGCATCCTGTTCATCGCCGTCATTTCCGAAGTGAGCCAGATTGCCTTCACCAAGTCCCTGAGTGCCCACTATAAGCCTTCGGTCATTGTCATGTACCAGTTCCTGCTGGGCGCCGTGCTCTTTGCCCCGCTGTTCTTCGCGAAAGGCCTCAAGAGCTTTGAACCGTCGCTGTACCTGAGCTGGAAGGTGCTGTACCCCACGCTGTCCCTGGCGCTCCTGTGCTCGGCCACGGCCTTCACCAGCTGGGCCTATGCCATCGGCCGGCTGGGGGTTGCCCGCACCAGCGTATTCCTGGCGGTGGTGCCGCTGGTCACCGCGGTGCTGGCCTTCATCCTGGGAGAAGAAATGCTGGCGGGCCTGCAGTGGGTGGGCCTGGCCATCGGGATGGTAGGGATCTTCCTTACTCAGCTGCAGCAGAAGACGCCGCAACAGTAATGCGCCGTACTCCCTTCGTGGGATGCACGCCATAGCCGGCCCAGTAGCCCAGCGCTCCGCGCATATTGGAAAGGGCGTTCTGGTCGCCGGAGGGACGGATGTTGAAGGAATTGGCGCCCAGGATGGTCTCGAAGCGGTCCCAGAAGCGGTAAATCTCCGCCGTCATGGTGCAGAGCTTCACATCCATCACCTCTCCTTCCCGGATATTGGGCAAGTCCACGTGGTCCATCAGGCGCTGGGTACTGTACAGAAACAGTTCCGTGTAACCCGACAGATGCTCGTCGGAAGTCTGTGAAAGGGCCGACGAATGGAAACGCCGGTCCTTGCCCTCCGTGCGCGAGAACACCTTGTAGAAATTTCCGCTTTCCGCGGGGTCGGTGAACCCGCAGATCAGGGTCCCCAGGCTGTCTTTGACCTCCCGGACATACAGAGTGTCCATGGGAACGGGCCGGGGAATGGTGGTTTCGGCCGTTGCTACATAGTCCTTGTATTCCACTTTCAGGCTATAGGTCTTCCCCACCTCGCCGGTCATCCGGGATGTGGTGAACACATAGGGCGGGAACATATCGGCCGATGCCATGCCCGTGAGCACCACGGTGTTTTCACCATCGCTTACGCTCACCTTGGCCCATTTGGCCAGCCGGTCCACCATGGCACGGGCATCGATGGCCGTACCGGTGGTGACGCCCATGCTCTCCGACACCATCACCACGGGATAGCCGCCGCTTTCGATCCAGCCTTCCACCACCAGCTGCGGCTGCCCCGGCTGCTCTTTGCGGGAGCAGGAAACAAGGAGCAGAAGCAATATGTACAGCATCTTTTTCATGGGCTAGAAGGTATGGAAAAAGGCGATGGACGGAAGGATGCTCACCATCATGTCGATGGGGCCGAAACGGTAAGCCGTCATGTCTTTGTTGATGTGGATTCCGTAAGAAACGGCGTTTTTGATGTTCAGGACGTTGTACACGGAGAAATTGAAGCCCGTCTTGCCGCGGGGGCCCTTCCGCAGGAACCAGTTGGCCGACAGGTCCATCCGGGTGTAGGTGGGAAGACGCTCTCCATTGTAAGGTCCATAGTTACAGATGAGCCGGTTGCCCACCACGTAGAAGGCATCCGGACGGGTATAGGGCAGGCCCGAAGCCACCACCAGCGTGCCGCCCACGTCCCATTTTCCGAAGTCGTAGGTGGCCACCACATCCAGTTCGTGGAGGCGCTCGTGGGACGATGCATACTCGGCCCCGTCCCGGAAGGTGTCCATGGCGTCGAAGGTCCGCTTGCTGGGAGAATAGGAATAACTGACCCAGCCGGTGAGCGGACCCCGGTTGCGCTGCAGCATCAGGTTCACGCCGTAGGCCCGTCCCTTCCCCTGCAGGACGCAGTCCTCCAGCCGGTACTGGCCGTTGTAGATGTCCATGATGTCCCCCACATAGTCCAGCTGGTTGTACAAGAACTTATAGTAGAGTTCGGCCGATACCGACCAGGCGTTCTCCAGGAAAGAGGCATTGTAGGCCAGGGAGAAGTTGTGGGACCACTGGGGGGCCTGGATGTCTCCGGCCGCCAGCCAGAACTCGGCGGGAAGACCCACATTGGTGATGCCCAGCTGGAACAGGTTCTGGCGCTTGAGCCCGTAGCGCAGGGTGGCCTTGCCCCAGTCCCGGAAATCGGCCTGGAGCTCCACTTCCGGCGTGACGCCCCAGAAACTCTTCTTTTCGGGGCTCAGGTACCAGTCCACGCCCAGGCCGGCCTTCAGCAGCAGCCAGTAACCCAGGATGCGGCTGTACTGGGCGCTCAGGACCGTTTCCATGGCCAGCTGGCGGGGCACATTGCCCGTGAGGCCGCTGTCGTTCATGTGGCCCTCGCTCCGGGGATTCTGGGGCTGGACATCGAAGAAGGAGTAGTGGGCGCCGAAGTCCCAGTCTTTCCACTGCAACGAATTGCGATACCCGTAATCGCGGATGTACGAAGGCATCCAGCCCCGGATCTGGAACGCCTCGATTTCCGAATGCATGCCGTAGGTGGTGGCGTACACCGTCTGCTTCAGGGTGGCTTCGGGGAAGTAATGGTTCCAGTGAAGGGCCCCCAGGGCGTTGTACCACTGCGCCGCCATCTTCTGGATGGTGGAACCGGAGGCCTGTCCCTGGTCCAGGCAGCCAAAGAAGTCGGCCCATACCCGGTCCCGCTTTCCGGGCTTCCAGGTCCAGGTGACATTGGCGTCCGTGAACCCGTAACGGATGGGAAAATCCTTGAACCGCAGGAAGCTCCCGTACAGGATGTTGATGTAGGTGCGGCGGGCGCTCACTTTCAGGGACGAGGTCCCCAGGGGAATGTCCAGCGTTCCCTGGGCGCTCAAAAGGCCCAGGGAGAAGTCTCCGGCCAGGCGGCGGGTCACCGTGTCCTGCAGTTCCATATCTACCAGGCCGCCCATCCGCAGCTCCTGCCGGGCCGTCGTGGAGTAGCTGATGCCCTTATAGTGCGGAGTATTGAAGACAGAGAACATGCCCAGCAGGTGCGTGGCTCCGTAAATGGGCACGCCCGACTGGGAAATCAGGGTGTGCGAATGCTCGCTCCCCTGCATGTACAGGCCTCCTTCAATCTCGGTGTTCATCTGCACGCTGGGGAGCAGGCGCACGAAGCGGATGGGGTCTGCGTTGCCCAGGAAGGAGGGAATGGCCGATATTTTCTCCGTGTTCACCGTGCCGCTGATGCCTTTCTGGTTCAGGACCATGGGCAGGGTCAGGCGCTCGGTAATCACCGAACGGCCCAGCGTATCCTGCGGCTGCGCCCAGGCCGATGCCCCCGGAAGGAGCGTCCCCAGGACAAGCAAGGCCAGAACGGCCCACTTATTCCATCGTAAGCACATTCTTCAGCAAATAATCCAGCAATGCGTCGGTAATCAGCAGCGAGGACAGGGCGTAGGAGGTGTCGTCCGGGTAGCGGAGCACCGGCAGGGGAAAGCCGTCCAGGGGCTCTATGCCCAGCCGGGCCACCTTCTTCCCACCGACATACACCTGCAGGTCCATCCAGGACTCCAACAGCGTCCAGTCCAGGTTTTGGAAATCCAGGTTCTCCAGGTCCGGGCGGACGAGGGTGCCGGCTATGCGGAGGCCGCCATACAGCCGGAACTCCACCCTGAGCCGGCCCTGTTCCAGGGAGAAACTGGCCCGGATCAGGTTTTCGCCATCCTTCTGCAGACGATAGATAAGGCTCCCGTCCAGTCCCATGGATACCTGGCTGTTCTGGGTGACGAAATCTACCGGGGCAGTGATGGACGCGGGGTCCAGCAGGGCGAAAAACGGGTCCAGGGCATCGGCCACCTGCTGTTTCTGCCGTTCCTGCTCCGTGAGTTCATGTACGGGGACAGGCACCTCTTCCCTGCCGCAGGCCGCCAGACCCGCCGCAAGGAGCATCGTCCTTATGAACCTCCCGATTTTCACGTTCTTCCCATATTGCAAAAATCCGGCCTGTAGCCGGATTTTTTAGGTTTTCGTGGCCCCACGGGGATTTGAACCCAGGACCAACGGATTATGAGTCCGCTGCTCTAACCGCTGAGCTATGGGGCCTTAAAGCGGAGGACTAGCCTCACACTTTGATTTCCACCTCAACGCCCGAGGGAAGCTCCAGCTTCATGAGGGCGTCTACGGTCTTGGCGTTGGACTCGTCGATGTCGATCAGACGTACGTAGGAGTCCAGCTCGAACTGCTCGCGGCTCTTCTTGTTCACGAAGGTGGAGCGGTTCACAGTGAAGATCTTCTTGTTGGTGGGAAGCGGAATGGGACCGACTACCTTTGCACCCGTTGCCTTCACTGTATCTACGATCTTGGCGGCAGATTTGTCTACCAGCATGTGATCGAAGGATTTCAGTTTGATTCTGATTTTCTGGCTCATATCAAAATTACTTTTTTACTTTTGCTAAATTTTACTCGTCGTCCGTTACCCGGTAACCGCTCTTTTCGATGATGTCCTTGGCCAGGTTGGCCGGGACCTCGGCGTAGTGGTCGAAGGTCATGGTGCTGGTAGCACGTCCGGAGGACAGGGTACGCAGCACGGTGACATAACCAAACTGCTCGGAGAGCGGAACGAATGCTTTGACGATACGTGCTCCATTGGCGGTAGAGTCCATGGCAACAATCTGTCCGCGGCGGCGGTTCAGGTCTCCCACGATGTCACCCATATAGTCCTCGGGAGTAACCACTTCCAGGCTCATGATGGGTTCCAGCAGTACCGGATGGCACTTGGGGCAGGCGTGACGGAAGGCCATCCGGGCGGCCAGCTCGAAGGAGAGCTGGTCCGAGTCTACGGGATGGTAGCTGCCGTCCAGAACTTCCACTTTCAGGGCAGGCACCTCATAACCGGCAAGGACACCGTTGGCCATCGCGGACTGGAAGCCCTTTTCGATGCTGGGGATGAACTCCTTGGGAATGTTGCCGCCCTTGACGGAATTGATGAACTGAAGACCCTGCACGCCTTCATCGGCAGGAGAGATGTTGACAATGATGTCTGCGAACTTACCACGGCCGCCGGTCTGCTTCTTGAACACTTCGCGGAGCTGGTAGCTGGAGGTGATGCTTTCCTTGTAGTTCACCTGCGGAGCGCCCTGGTTGATATCGACGCCGAACTCCCTGCGGAGACGGTCTACGATGATGTCCAGGTGGAGCTCGCCCATGCCGCTGATGACGGTCTGGCCGGTCTCGTGGTCACTCTTGACGGTGAAGGTAGGGTCTTCCTCTGCCAGTTTGCCCAGCGCGATGCCCAGCTTGTCCAGGTCTTTCTGGGTCTTGGGCTCTACGGCGATGCCGATCACGGGATCCGGGAATTCCATGGATTCCAGGGTGATGGGCTTTTCTTCCAGGCAAACGGTGTCTCCGGTGCGGAGGTCCTTGAAGCCCACGGCTGCGCAGATGTCACCGGCCTCCACGAACTCGATGGGGTTCTGGTGGTTGGAGTGCATCTGGTACAGACGGGCCACGCGCTCCTTCTTGCCGGTACGGGTGTTGTACACGTAGGAACCGGCATCCAGGCGTCCGGAATAGGCGCGCAGGAAAGCCAGACGGCCCACGAAGGGGTCTGTGGCAATCTTGAACACCAGGGCGCAGAAGGGTTCTTCGGCCGAAGGTTTGCGGGTGATTTCGTCCCCGGTACGGGGATTGGTTCCCGTCACGGCTCCCTTGTCCAGCGGAGAAGGCAGATACCGCATCACGGCATCCAGGAGGAACTGCACGCCCTTGTTCTTGAAGGAAGAACCGCAGCAGGCAGGGACGATCTGCATGGAGATGGTGCCCTTGCGGATGGCGGCGATGATTTCCTCCTTGGTCAGGGAGTCGGGGTCCTCGAAATACTTCTCCATCAGGGTCTCATCGCACTCGGCGGCAGCCTCCAGGAGAATATCTCTCCAGCGGGCGGCCTCTCCCTTCAGCTCTGCGGGGATTTCGCCTTCCTTGTAGTTGACGAGTTCCTCGGAGCCGTCGTAGAAGATGGCTTTCATGTCGATGAGGTCCACGATGCCCTCGAACTTGTCTTCGGCACCGATGGGGAGGCAGATGGGAACGGCGGTGGCACCGAGTTTGGTCTTGATTTCCTCTACACAGGCGAGGAAGTCTGCGCCAACGCGGTCCATTTTGTTCACATACGCGATCTTAGGCACGCCATACTTGTCTGCCTGGCGCCAAACGGTCTCACTCTGAGGCTGTACGCGGCCAACCGCGCAGAAAGTAGCCACCGTACCGTCCAGTACGCGCAAGCTGCGCTCCACCTCTACGGTGAAGTCTACGTGTCCGGGAGTGTCGATCAGGTTGATCTGGTAAGTGTCCCCGTTGTAGTGCCAGAAGGCGGTGGTGGCGGCAGAAGTGATGGTGATACCGCGCTCCTGCTCCTGCACCATCCAGTCCATGGTGGCGGCTCCTTCGTGAACCTCACCGATCTTGTGCGTCTTTCCGGTGTAGAACAGGATGCGCTCGGACGTGGTGGTCTTACCGGCATCGATGTGGGCCATGATGCCGATGTTGCGTGTGTATTTAAGATCTCTCTTTGCCATTTAGCAGGTGGATTAGAAACGGAAGTGTGCAAAGGCCTTGTTGGCCTCGGCCATTCTGTGCATATCTTCTTTGCGCTTGAATGCACCACCTTCGTTGTTGAATGCAGCAACGATTTCGGCGCACAGCTTTTCTGCCATCGAGTGACCGGAACGCTTGCGGGCGAACTGGATCATGTTCTTCATGGCCACGGAGACTTTCCGTTCCGGACGCAACTCGGTCGGCACCTGGAAGTTTGCACCACCGATACGACGGGACTTCACCTCGATCTGAGGGGTCACGTTCTCGAGTGCCTTCTTCCAAATATCGAGAGGAGCCTGGTCAGAATCTTTCATCTTCTCGCCAACCATGTCAATGGCATCATAAAAGATAGAATACGCGATACTCTTCTTTCCCTGCAGCATAAGATTGTTCACGAA
>CACZUR010000036.1 GCA_902784435.1 uncultured Bacteroidia bacterium
ATACCCGCTTAAATTCCTCGTAGTACTTCTTATCCTCTTCCTTCAGGTAGGGAACTGCATCGCCTGCGGCGCGCTGGGCGTATAGCTTTTGCTCTTCAAGGCTCAACATCGGACCCTCACCCATAAACAGCCTCATCTCGTCGGCCGTGCTGCCCGCCAGGATGGAGATGTGCTTTGCATAGCCTTTCTTATACAGCTCGATGGGGGCCTCGGGGAGCACCTCCGTTCCGTAATAGGGGCAGGACGTGAACTTGCCCACCGCGTTCACATAGGCATCCTGCAGCGCCTCTTCGCTCAGCGCCATAATATCGTCCATGGTCTTGCAACCGGTGTACTCCAGCAGCGCCTTGGTTTTGCCCTGCGCGGCTTCGCAGCTTACCGGGAAGGCCAGGGTGGTGGAGCCGCTCTCCGCAATCACCTTCTGGAAATACTGATTCGCTTCCTTCATGACCGGCAGGATGGAGACCGAGCCGCCGCCGGCGCTCTGCCCGAAGATGGTCACGTTGCCGGGGTCACCGCCGAAAGCGGCGATGTTTTCGTGCACCCACCGGAGCGCCATCGCCTGGTCCAGCAGGCCGTTGCAGGGCGCCGTCTTGAAGTTTTCGCCGCCGGGCACCGAGGAGAAGTCCATGAAACCGTACATGTTCAGGCGGTAGTTGATATTCACCATGATAATATCGCTCTGCGCCTGGACCAGGTTGGCTCCGCTGTAGGAAATCTGCGAGCCCGAGCCCATCACGTATGCGCCGCCGTGGATCCAAACCATCACCGGCTTCTTCGGAGTCTTGTCATCCTCGTTGAGCCAGATATTCAGGAAGAGGCAGTCCTCGGACATCTGCTTCTGGATGCAGTCCGGGTAGCCCAGGGAGCCGTAAGCGCCCTTTCCGTAGTACTTGGCCTCGAAGACTTTGTCGCTTGCGTCCACATACTCCGGCGCCTTGAAGCGGCGAGCACCCACGGGCGCCTTCGCGTAGGGGATACCCAGCCACGATGCAACCCCGTTAGTCTCGGTTCCCACAAAAGTGCCGTTCACGCACTTCACGGCATGGGCCTTGTCGTAGTCTCCTGTGATTTCGCTGTTCAAGCAATCATACTGCTCTAAAATCATTAAATCCTTGAATTCCCTCTTCATATCTGTGTCCGTTTAAATGTTTTAATTCATCTTCTTTCCGCCAAAATACACCTGGCTGGGGCTGTTGAAGCTAAAACCTTCGGGCGCCGCCGTGAGAAGGTCTTGGTCGAACACCAGGAAATCGGCATCCTTGCCCACTTCGATGGAGCCTTTTTTCGCCTCGATACCCAGCTGTCTGGCACCGTTGATGGTATAGCCCAGCATCATTTCTTCGATGTTCATCCGCTCGCTCTCGGGAGGGAAAGCCGCTATGGTTCTGTTGGTCTCATCGAATCGCGTCTTCTCGTTGATCCAGCGCGTCATGCCGATTTCCATGGCAAGATAGGGGCTCCAGTTCTTGAAGTCGCCGTAGAAGACCTCGTCGCTGGACCAGGTCACCAGTGCGCCGGTGTTCCACATGGTCTTGCAGCGGAACATGGAATGGGCACGTTGCTCGCCGATAAAAGTGGGCCAGTACGCAATCGGATTGCCGCCCACGTTGCCGCCGTGCCACCAGGGGGTGAAATTGGCCGTTACGCCCAGCTTGGCAAAACGATCCAGGTCCGCATCATCCTGAACCCACAGATGGGCGCAGGTGACCTTCACGCGGTACTTGTCTCCCAACGCCTTTCTGGCCATCTCCACACCGTCCAGCACCACGCGGGACGAGGCCTCGCCCACGGTGTGTACGTGCAGGTCCAGCCCGGCTTCATTGAGTTCTTTCAGGATCCCGGCGACCTGCCCGGCATTGAATGCGGTGGCTCCCGTCACACCGGTGTCCACATAGGGCGTCACCATGGCCGCGGTCTCAATCTTCAGGGTGCCGTCCATGAAGATCTTCAGCGTGTGTACCTTCATGTGCTCCGTGTTGAACTCCTCCCGAAAGCGCTTCACGCCCTCCAGGGCCTCTTTCATTTTCCTGGGCTGGGTAAGCACGTAGCACCCGTCCACATAGACCGGCAGCTTCCCCTGCCTGTCCAGCTCGCGCAGAAATGCGTAGCAGCGCTCATTGACATCGTTGTGCTCGGGGAAACCGGCATCGAAGACAGCGTTTACGCCATACTTGACAGAGCTGTCGAGCCAGCGCAGGATGGCCGTGCCGATCTGCTCGTCCGTAAGGTCTTTCACGCTGTCGAAGAGCATGGGCCAGCTGGCAGTCTCGTACGAGTTTCCTGTCAGGTGCCCATCCTTGCGCACAAAATAGGCCAGTCCCGGCACGGGATCCGGCGTTTCATCGCTAATGCCATGTGCCGCCAGGATCTTGGAGTTGACCCAGTTGCTGTGTACTTCTCCCTCCAGAACCAGCATCTCCGCGTCCGGGCATATCGCATCAAGCTCTTCCTTCGAGAGATCTTCCCCGTTCAGGCAGGTCCGTTCCATCATGAAACGGTAACGCTTCAGACCCGGATTTTTCTGAATATAATCCGCCATGAAGTCCAAGCTTTCCTTTTTGGTGGAACACATGACAGGCACGCCCAGATCGGTGTATTCAAATCCAACGCCGGTGGTTATGTGGACATGGCTGTCAATGATGCCGGGCATAATGAACTTGCCGCTCAGGTCGATGACTTCGCCCTTGTAGGCTGTAAGGCCGGCCTCGTCGCCCACATAAATGAATTTGCCGTCCTTCACCGCCAGGGCCGTGGCCCGGGGCTGATTCTTATCCGCCGTGAAAATCTTGGCATTCTTGAAGATTTTGTCCGCTTTCATGGTCGTTTTAATTATTAATTATACACAATAATACTTGGTAAGGAAGTAGGTCCGTTCCCAATCCACGAGCTTCCGCTCGGATTCCTTCTCCGGATGAATATTGAATTCGTCAAAGACCATCACCTGCTTGTTCTCCAGATCATACAGCGGCCATTCCCTGGCCTTGCCGTCGGGAGACTGGGCGGCGCTGAGCGACGGGTTGCCGGTCCTGACAAACTGCACCCACATTTTGCGCAAGGTCTTGGAGAAGGTCGGGTCGAACTGCCTTCCGGTGACAAGGGTGTCCTCCGGATGGTTGAACACGGTGGAGAGCTCCACCGCATGTCCGCTTTTCAGGAGCGGCAGGCTGGACTCCGGCGTGAAGAAATAGGTGTAGGATTTGCCGCCGGCCCGGGTCTGGTTCTCCGAGAGCCGGAAGAGCGGGGCCAGGAACACGATCTGGTCGAACAGACGGTCGGTGGCGGTATATTCCGGGGTCGCCCCCCTGACATCCTTGCAATAGTCCTGTACAAGTGCTTTCTCCCGGTCCGTCAGCTGAGCCAGTTTCCTGGCCGTGCGGCCGGCGGCCCAGTCGGTATAATACGCAAGACCGAAGCCGAAGATGAAATAACCTACTTCGTCCTTGTTGCAGCCTTGAAGGATATCGATATCCGCTACGGCACCCTTGGCATACGCCTCATACGGGTCCAGCGGCAGGAAGTTGCCGTCCCGCTCCGCCCAGACGCGAAGGGCCAGTACGGCCGAGTTCTGCACCAGGGTCCGGGCATCCAGCTTCAGAAGCTCCGCCACCGTCTTGCAGCCCAGGAGCTCCATCACCTCATCGGTGCAGCCCGCAGCCTGTTCCGTGCTCCGGGTAAAGACGGGAGAACCGCTCTCGGCTATAATGCGCCGGAAATACGCGTGGGAGCCTTTCACCAGCGGAAGCAGGGTTACGCTTCCCGCGCCGGCCGACTCGCCCCAGATGGTCACGTTTTCCGGGTCTCCGCCAAAGGCGGCAATATTCTCATGCACCCACTTGAGGGCCATCATCTGGTCCATGAGGCCCAGGTTCTGCGCATCCGGATAGTCCTTGCCGTCCGGCAGGTGGGACAGGTGGAAAAAGCCAAAAACGCCCAGCCGGTATTCGATGGCAACCACAATGACCTCCGGATTCTCCTCCACAAAACTGTGGCAGTCACCCCCCGGATCCACGGTGCCGCCCATTTCGAAAGCACCTCCATGAATCCATACCATGACCGGCTTTTTCCGGTCCGATGCTTCATCGGCCTTCCAGATGTCCAGATACAGGCAGTCCTCCCCCTGGACGTACAGGGAGCCTCTTTCGCTGATGTTTTCCGCCTGGCAGGGACTCTTTCCGTTGTAATATGCCTCGTAGACACCGGCATCGGGGACATATTCCACCGGCGCCTTCCAACGATACGGCCCGACCGGCTGCGCACCCACAAACGGGATGCCCTTGAAGGCAATGATGCCGTCTTCTTTCCGTCCCACGAAAGTGCCGTTTATGCACTTGACAGCCAGTGACTTGTCGTAGTCGTCGCCGGTAATGCGCCTGTTCTCGCCCCATTGGGCTCTGATTTGTGCTCTTGCCTGCTCCAGCAGGTCGGTGTCCATATAGCTCATCGATTCTTTTAAGTTAGGTGTGTCAGACTATTTAGTATGCAGACGGGGTCACTATTACTGGCGGCGGGCCGCCAGGGCCGGTCAGTTCACTTTCTTTCCGCAGAAGTAAACATCCTGCGGCAGGTTGTGGCTGAAGCCTTCGTGCTCCGCAGTAAGAAGATCGTTCTCGAACACCAGGAAGTCCGCGTCCTTGCCGGCCTCGATGGAACCCTTCCGGTCCTCGATGCCCAGCTGGACGGCTCCGTTGATCGTATATCCCAGAAGCATTTCTTCGATGTTCATCCGTTCGTTGAGCGGAGCAAGCACCGCGGGCGTTATTTTGAATGCGTAGTTCTTGGTCTTTTTGGTGTTCTGCCGCGTCATTCCGACTTCCATGCCGAGGTAGGGGTTCCAGGAGGTGAAATCCAGGAAGGCAATCGTGTCGCTCGACCAGGTCACCAGAGCGCCGGTGTCCCACACCGTTTTGCAGCGATACATCTTCAAGGCGCGCTCCTTGCCCAGCAAAGGCATCAGGGGCTCGGGATTGTCGGCGTGCCATTGCGGCGTATAATTGGCGAAGACGCCCAGTTTGGCAAAACGGTCCAGATCCGCGTCGTGCTGGGTGATCAGATGGGCGCAGGTCACCTTCACCCGGTAAGCGTCGCCCAGTTCTTTTTTGACCATTTCTACGGCATCCAGGGCCACGCGGGACGCAGCCTCGCCGCCACAATGCAGGTGCAGGTCCAGTCCTGCCTCGTTGAGCTTGAAAAGGAGATCTGCAAGCTCGTCCTTATTGAAGGCCGTAACGCCGGTGGTTCCGGTGTCCTGATAAGGCGTAACCTGAGCCGCGGTATGGATGGTCTGTGTGCCGTCCATGAAAATTTTCATGGTATGGATCTTCAGGTGCTCCGAATTGTACTCCTGCCGGAAACGCTTCAGTTCCCGTAAGCCTTCCTCCGCCTCCCAATGCGCCGCGATCACATAGCATCCATCGATATAAACCGGCAGTTTTCCCTGCAAGTCCAGATCAAGCAGACGCTTGTAAACCCGCTCGTGGAATTCGGGATAGCCCGGGATGCCGGAATCAAAGACACAGCCCACGCCCACCGATACGGAATAATCAATCCACCGCTGAAGCGCCGCGTCAATCTGCTCATCGGTCAAATCCATGGCGCTGTCGAGCACGATCGGAATTTCCGCCGACCCTTCAAATACATTTCCGGTGATATGTCCATCCTTGCGGACATAGTAGCTCAAGCCCGGCACGGGATCCGGGGTGTCGTCCGTAATGCCGTGCCGCTCAAGGATCTTGCTGTTCACCCAGATGCTGTGTCCCTCCGCTTCCTGAATCTGGAGCTCGCCATCGGGACAGAGTGCATCGAGATCTTCTTTTGTGACTTCTTCCCCCTCGTACAGGTACTTTCTGTCGAACAAGAATCTGTAACGTTTCTCGCCGGGGTGCTTTGCAATATAGTTGGCCATACTGTCCAGAAGCCCCTGCTTGCCCCGGCACAAAATCTGTTCGCCGATCTCCGCATATTCGAATCCGACGGGCAGGGTCACGTGCACATGGCTGTCGATGATGCCGGGCATGATGAACTTGCCGCCCAGGTCCGTCACCTCGCCTTCGTAGGCCTGCAGGCCGGCTTCGTCGCCCACATAGATGAATTTGCCGTCCTTGACGGCCAAGGCCGTGGCAAGGGGACGCTTGCTGTCCGACGTGAAGATTTTGGCGTTTTTGATGATTTTGTCTGCTTTCATGGTCGTATTTCTTTATTTTGTTCTTTCATTTCTGCCTGGGCAGCCGGAGAGGAAGCGCCCCCGGCAGGATCTTGAGGTGGAACCGGGACCCGGGAAGCTGTTCTCCGTCGATGTAAATGTCAATGAGGTCTTTACTGCTGATGGTCACTTCGCGGACCTGCCGATAGAGGACTTTGTTCCCGCCGGCCCGGCTGCCGATATGCGTTCCGCTCCGGTACAGGGGGAACAGCAGCAGGAGCCGCAGAAGGCTCATGGCCCGGAAGTAGCACACGTCCATGAGGCCGTCGTCCAGCTTCGCATCCGGGGCACAGTTGAATTCGCCGCCCACGCGCCGCCCGTTGGCAACCGTGCACAGCACCATGCGGCCGCGGGCAATCGGCTTGCCGTCCACCGAGACCTTGATGCGGTTGAAGCGGCTGGTAAGGAAGGCGTTGATCACCCCGCGTGTATAGGCCTGGTGGGCCGACTTCCCTTCGGCAACCAGTTCGTTGGCACGGGAAGCGACGGTGGAGTTGAAGCCCAGGTTGCAGACATTGAGGCAGAAACTGTCGTTCACCTGGATAATGTCTGTCGGGGTTACGGTGCCGTCCAGCATATCCCGGACACTCTTGAAGTCGCGCCCGGGGAAGTTGACGATGATGTCCTGCGTGGCGCCGCCGAAATAAAGGATGGCCATCGTCTTGTTGGCGCAAAGCAGGGCCGCTTCCTCACTGGAAGTGGCATAGCCGACCAGCCCGGAAGCCACGCCGTTGATGATGCCGTTGCCGCCGCAGGCCACAAAACAGACCTCTTCCTCCGGATGCAAATCGCAGTAGAGGCGGACATAACGGGTGGCGTCTCCCTCTCCCAGCGTAGTATAGACCACATACGCGTGCGGAATTTCCTTCAACTGGGCATAGAAATCCTTGTAGTGCGGGGTTTTATCGGCCCGGCCGTTTATGATATAGATGTATTTCATAGGCTCAGACTCATTATCGTTATGTCATCACTTTGCGGATGGCCGGCCGTGAATGATTTCACGGACCGGTAGAGATGGTCCACCACGGCTTTTTCTTCCACGCCGGCTTCAATCTGCCCGATGCTGCCGATGAGCCTTTCCTCTCCGTACAGTTCCAATCTGTCATTTTCCGCCTCCGTCACCCCGTCGGTATAGGCTACAATGCGGGTACCCGGCTCAAGGTCAATCTGTTCGTCCTCATAAATGATATCTTCCATGAGGCCGGCCGCCAGGTTGCTCTTGACCGGGAGAAAAAAGGGCTTGCCGCCGGACGGGACAATGACAGGCGGGTTGTGACCGGCGTTGCAGTAGTCCATGCGCCCGGTTTTCAAATTCACACGGCCGATGAAAAGGGTGACAAACATGTCGCTGCTGTTGGAGTCGGCAATGCTGTTGTTGATGCGGCTCATCGACTCATTCAGCGGCAAGTCCAAGGTGGCCACAAAATGGAGCATGGCACGGGTAATGGACATTACCAGCGAGGCCGGAACGCCTTTGCCGCTGACATCGCCCACGGCAAAATGGAGCACGTCGCCCTTGCAGATAAAATCGTACAGGTCTCCTCCCACCTCCTTGGCGGGCATGAGCAGCGCATGAAGCTGCGGCGGGAAATGGGTGTTCAGCATGCCCATCTGAATCGTCCGGGCCACGTTGAGCTCCGATTCCATGCGTTCGTTGTCGCTCCGGGTGGTTTTCAACTCGCCGATATAATCGGAAATGGAGTTCTGCATATAGACAAAACTGTTCCTCAGGCGCAGCATCTCGTCCTTGCTGGTGATTTCGGGCAACTGTGCCTTGAAATTTCCCTTGCCCATATTCAGGGCCGACACCGAAAGCTCCGTAATGGGACGCGTCATCCGGCGGATTTCCTTCCGGCACAGGAAATAGAGGACCGCCAGCGCCACCAGGCCCACAATCACCAGATTCAGGCCCAGCGCCAAGGTGACGGAAACATCCGTAGCATGGGTAATGGCATAATGGACAGTAAGCCCGATTGCCAGGAACGAGACGAAGAAAACGACGGCTGCTATGCCGATAATTCTCCAGCTCAATCTGTTTGAGAATGATTTGTTGTTCATGTTCTTTTATCGTGCTATATATCTCGACGCCCGGAATGTAACGGGTGTCTATTTGCGTGCAGCGACGATATCAATCAGGTAGCCGGGCGTGAAGAACTTGTCCATGAACTGGTAGTAGCCGAGCAAAGGGAGGACAGCCTTGTACTGGCTGGCCAGCAGGTCTTTCTTGATACGGATGTCCCCCGGGCCGGCTATGTCCAGGACGTTCTGGTCCTGGGCCGAGTAGGCCTTCCATTCCACCTTGTCCGTGGACGGATTGCCGCAGCGGGCGAAATTGGTCCACATCTGCTGAACGCTTGTGAAGATCTCGTCGGAGTTGTTGGTGCCGTTGAAAGTGCTGCTCGTCCCAAGGCCGCGAACGTTGAACACGAACATGAGTTCCACGGAATGGGCTGCGCCAACCTCCGCATTGCTGCTCGGGTAGGACCAGTAGTAAGAGAACGTCTTGTTGAAGGCGCTCTGCACGCCCAGCTGCTGGAGCATAGGAACCCGGAACATGAGCTCATTGATGAACTCCGTCTCCACAAGTCCCGGCTCCTGGATGCGGCATACCCGCTTAAATTCCTCGTAGTACTTCTTATCCTCTTCCTT
>CACZUR010000037.1 GCA_902784435.1 uncultured Bacteroidia bacterium
CGGCCTGTTCGAGCAGGTGAAAGCGGTCACCTCCCCGCGGGACCTTCCCTTCGTGCTGCAGGTTTCCCCGGACGACGCCTATGTTTTCGGATGGGCCGACAACTACGGGAATCCCCTGCCGGACGGCTGGGTGGACCGGCTGAACGGAGACCCTTTCCAGGAGCCTCTGCTCCAGGAATGGTCCACGGAGAACCTGCACCTTCCTAACCCGCCGGAGCAGTACCGGACGGGGGAATTCAGCTATCTCATTCCAGTATGGAAGGACGGAGAACTGGCGCTCCTGCAGCTAAAGGAGGGCCGGTTCAGCCTGCTGGAAACCGCCCTTCCCCTGCCCCAGGAGAGCCCCTGGGGCGCCATTGAGTGGGCATCCGGGCTGCAAGTGGAGCCGGAATCGGCCACTGCCTGGAAGCAGGGATGGGACGCCGACGGCCGGCTGTTCCTGCTGCGAATCTCTTATGCGGAAATACCCGCCGGAGTGGAAGTATTCTACTCGGCCCCCATAGAAGACCTGCCCCGCAAAGCCCGGTGCCTGGCCCTTCCCGGCGGCCGGTACCTGCTGACGGGCGGCGCGGTGAATGACGCCTATAACACCCGGGGAACTGTGCTCCTGTGCTACACGCAAGGGGACCGGCCGCGCAGCATATCTTACTGGCTGGGGTTGGTTTGCGGCAGTCTCATCGGCATTCTCCTCTTCCTCCTGGGCGTGTATCTGCGCCAGAGAAAGACACCCGCACAGCCTAAGCCCGAAAAAGAGATCCCGGACCTGCAGGAGCGGATTGTGGACCTGATGGAGAAGGAGGAGCTCTTCCGCAAGAAGGACCTTCGCATCGCCGACATCGCCACGCAGCTACATACAAACACCACCTATATATCGGCCACCCTGAACAGCGGCCTGGGGATGTCTTTCCCGCGCTTCGTGACGTCCTACCGCATCCGTTACGCACAGGAGCAGATGCTGCGCTTCCCGGAGAAAAACCTTTCCAGGATTGCCGATGAGGCCGGTTTTGCCAACGAAAATTCCTTCTTCCGGGCCTTCAAGACGGAAACCGGATTAACACCCACAGAGTGGCGGGAAAAGCAATCTTCTTAAAATAATTTTGTATCTTTGTGTCTGCTAAAACCTTTAGAAGAAGAGCATGAAGATTCAAGGAAAAACCGTTCTCATCACCGGAGCGTGCTCCGGGATTGGGAAAATCATGGCGCGCCGCTGTCTGGAAAAGGACGCCAAACAAGTGATTATCTGGGACATCAACCAGGAGGCCATCGCCGCCACCGTAGAGGAACTCTCCGAGTTCGGGCACGTGCACGGCTTCAAGGCCGATATTTCCGACCCCGCATCCATTGACACCGCCTTCGAGGCCACCCGCATTGGCTGCGGCAACGTGGACATCCTCATCAACAACGCCGGCATCATCACCAACAACAAGACCTTCGTGGAGCAGACCGACGAAGATATCGACCGCACCTTCGACATCAACACCAAGGGTGCCATGTACATCACCCGCAGATACCTTCCGCTGATGCTGGAGCGCGGCAGCGGACACATCTGCAACATCACTTCATCGGCCGGTATGCTGGCCCTGCCCAAGATGAGCCTGTACGCGGCGTCCAAGTGGGCGGCCATCGGCTGGAGCGAAAGCGTGCGCATTGAACTGGAGCGGGCCAAGAGCCCCGTGAAGGTGACCACCATCGCGCCGTACTTCATCAATACGGGCATGTTCGAGGGTATTCATTCCTTCTTTAAAATCCAGGATCCCGAGAAGGTGGCCCGCAAGACCGTCCACGCCATCCAGTGGGACAGGGGCTACAAGGGCATCCCCTTCAGCAAGCACTTTATCCGCCTGATGCAGGGCATCTTCCCCAACCGCACTTTCAACTGGCTGTTCGGGGACGTGTGCGGCCTGTATACGGTGATGGATCACTTCACGGGACGGAAAAAGCCGGCTGTGGTGGAGCCCGAGCCGGTAGTAGAGCCCGAGCCCGAAGTGGTGGAACAGGTGAAGGACGCAGAAATAGAATAAAGATATGGCAATGAATACATCGGCCGAAAGAATCCAGGAACTGGTAGAGAAACAACGGGCGTTTTACGCCACCGGCACCACGCGCAACGTCAAGTGGCGCAAACAACAACTGAAGGCCTTCAACGCGGGTCTCAAAAAGTGGGAGAAGCCCCTGTGCGATGCCCTGTGGCAGGACCTGCACAAGAGTTATGAGGAAGCCTTCATGACGGAGCTGGGCCTGGTGTACGGGGAAATCGGCGAAGCCATCCGCCAGGTGGGGAAATGGGCCAAGCGCCGCCGCAAGGGAACACCGCTCACTGTGATGCCGTCGGCCAGCTACATCGTGCGCGAACCCCTGGGCTGCACGCTCATCGTGAGCCCGTGGAACTACCCGGTGCAGCTGCTGCTGAACCCCCTAGTGGGCTGTATCGCCGCCGGTTGTACCGCCATCCTGAAGCCTTCGCCCTACGTTCCCGCCGTGTCCAGGACCATCGAGGATTTCATTGCCGATACCTTCCCCGAGGAATACGTGGCCGTGGTGCAGGGAAACCGGCAGGTGAACGGAGAACTGTTCCGGCATCGCTACGACCTGGTGTTCCTGACCGGCAGCCCCTCGCTGGGCCGGATTGCCATGGCGGCCCAGGCCCAGTACCTCACGCCCATGGTGCTGGAACTGGGCGGCAAGAGCCCCTGCATCGTGGACAAGGATGCCAACCTGCGCATCGCCGCCCGCCGCATCGCCTGGGGCAAGTGCCTGAACAGCGGCCAGACCTGCATCGCCCCGGATTATCTGTTCCTGCACCAGGACATCAAGGACGCCTTCGTCCAGGCATTCCGGCAGGAACTCTCCGGGCTGTATCCGGACGGCACGGAGCACTCCGACAAGTTCGTGCACATTGTCAAGGAAAGCGCCTTCGACCGGCTCACGGGCTATCTGAAAGACGGAACCGTCATCGCCGGAGGCCGCTACGACAAGGACAGGCTGTGGATCGAACCCACCCTCCTGGACGGCGTCTCCCCGGACGCACCCGTCATGCAGGAAGAAATCTTCGGCCCCATCTTCCCCATCCTCACCTTCCGGGACCGGGCCGACGTAGTCCGCTTCGTCACCGCCCGCGAAAAACCCCTGGCCTTCTACTACTTCGGGAACCGGGCCGATGCCTGGGAAATCATCGGCCAGACCACCTCCGGCGGCGCCTGCATCAACGACACCATCATGCACATCGCCAACAGCCAGGTGCCCTTCGGCGGCGTGGGCAATTCCGGCATGGGCAGCTACCACAGCGAGCGCAGCTTCCTGGCCTTCAGCCACGAACGCGCCGTCATCCAGAGTCCCACCTGGATAGACCTCAAATTCCGTTACATGCCCTACAAACTGTTCGGCATCATCAAGAAGATGCTCCTGCTCGGGGCCGAATAAATAGCGCCCGGGACCCGGGACCCGGATGGCGCAGGTCAGGGCCCGGATGGCGCAGGTCAGGGCCCGGATGGCGCAGGCTGATTTTTAGGGCCGACACCGGCGCCACGGGAAGGCACAAAATGGCAATTCATGGCGCAGGCATCGGCATTAAAATTAGGCCTGCGCCAAATAGAATCCAGCCTGCGCCATCCAGAGTCCAGCCTGCGCCATCCAGAATCCGGCCTGCGCCAAATAGAGGCAGACTACGGCATCAGCAGGTCCCGGACCTGCAGCTTGGGGACAAAATGGGCGCCGTCCTTCCGGTAATAATCCAGGGAATCACCGGCCTGGACGGGCATGAGGAATACTTGCTCGGCCGGTTTCCCAATGCCCAGTACCGCCAGGGGTGTCAGGGGCAGTTGCAGGGCTTTCTGCAGGGCCGATGCCTGGAAATTCAGAATGAAGATGCCTCCGAGCCCCATTTCCACGGCCCGAAGCAGGATACTTTGGGCGGCGATGCCCAAGTCCATGTCCACCACTTTGTTTTCCGGCGTGACCGAGCCGATGACAATATAGGCCTGCGGCTCCTCCCCGGGATGGGGCAGATGCTCCTCGGGCAGGGCGGCCCCCAGTTTCACCAGGGGATGGACCCTGGCCGTTTCATCTCCGGTTACCAGGCGGAACCGCAGCGGCTGTGCATTCATGCCGGAGCCCACCCAGGGCACCACTTCCAACAGTTTGAGAAGATCCTCCTCACGCACTTTGCGGGCCGGGTCATACCCCCGGTAGCTGCGGTTGCGCTTGAGCAGGCTTTCCAGGGAAGGATGGGGCCGCAGCACTTTGGGGCGGCGTTCCGAGAGTTCCTGCGCCCGTTTTTCCAGATAATTATCGGCCATTCTTATTGAAGCTGAAACAGAATTGGGAAGACATTCCTGAGATTTCCGTTATTGGAAGCGCACGCGCGAACGGATGTCCATGGGAACCTGACGGGCGTCCACGTACTGCCACTCGTCTATCATGTAGCCGCCGTGCCGCTCGATGTTCTCCTCAATGGCCTCCATGAGCTCCAAATCATAGAAGAGCTCTTCCGTTGACATAAACCCGTACCTGAGATCTTTCGGAAGTGTGACAAACAGGGTGTCCACGCACAGGTTGCACTGCGCAATCCCTTCCAGGACCTGGTCCATCGGCACGGTGAGTTCGCGGGGCTCCGCGGAAGTGTCCGCGCTCACCATATCCTCCTCAATTTTCTGCTCCGGCTCATAGCCGTCGTAGATATCCGGGTCGTCGAATTTCTCCTCAAAATCGTCGTACTCCTCAAAGCCGCCGGCATCTTCCGCGCCGATGGACTCCAACTCCTCCGAGGACGGCAACCTCACCAGCCCGCCCGTTGCGGCATTCAGGAGCTGGATAAACATATAGACCCGCTGGAGTCCCTTCATGGGCATAAGGGCATAGCTTTTATCATCCTCCAGGGCGAAGATTACGGTGCCGCGGATTTCCTGGGCCTGCCCGTAAATGAGGGTGCCGGCCATGTTGTCCGGAAGGTCTTTCATGTAACCGTCTTTGTCTACCAGCATGGCCACGTGGCAGCCTTCCAGGGAGAGAGCGTTGGTTATCCGCGTGAGAAGGGACGAATAATGCACGACGTCAAAGCCGCGGGCCTCCACCTTCTGCGCCAGGCCTTCCAGGCCCAGCTCTCCGTCTTCCTCCACGTCCATGGCATAATAGAAGCCCTGCGGATACACGGCAATAACGCCCAGGCTGTCCTTCCCGTCTTCTTCCTCGGGATTCACCTTCAGGTACTCCTTGAGCCACAGCTTTTCAATCTCGTCTTCATATCGGGGAAGTTCCCCGGAGGCATAGCCCCGGGCTACCTGTTCCAGGGTAAACGCTTCCCGGTCCCCCATGCGCACGGCCTGCAGGCAGGTTTTGGCAATATCTGCGGCCGATGCCCTCAGCTCCGGCGGCAGAGAATCCGCGTGATCGTGCTGGATGACCGCCTTGAGCCAGAAACAGTTGGCGTTGCCCATCTGCATACCCCGTTCCAGGGGTGCGAAGGCTGCTGCCAGATCATCCGGATATCCCAGGTAACCGTAATACAACAGTACGGCCTTGAGAAAGCAGGCATAGCGGTCATGGTGGGCTATCGCATAATCCAGACCTTCGGCAATCTCTTTGTGAAGGGCCTCCTGCTCCTCGGGAGAAAGCGCCTGGAAATCATGCTGCTCCATTCCCGCCTTGAAACGGTGGCAGTTGACGGCGCCGTGACGGACACCTTCATCGGCCACCTCGCAGGCGCGGGCCCAATCCCCTTCCTTGCTGTAGAGAAGGGCCAGGGAGTAGTAACTCTCCGCGTCGCCCCGCTCAATGCCCGTTTTGTAACATTTTTCCGCCTCCTCGGAGGCTGTATCCTCCAGCGCCTGCCCCAGGAGATCATAATAGATGGTGTCGCTAGCGGGGTTCTTCTCCAGGTGTTTTTGCAGGATATCGGCCACCAGAGCGGGATTCTTGGCATAGCCATATTCGCCATAAAGGGAGTTCAGAAGCGTATCATACTGTGCCAGTTCGCTGCCCGCCTTATAGGAGGAATCCATGAGGAAGGCATGCATCTCGGGCATGGCTTTGTCAGCCCCGATACGGCCGTCGAAGTACATCTGGGCCAGGGCGGCATTGGCATCCTGCACTCCGTCACGGCCAGCTTTGGTGAGCAGATCTTCCGCCTCTTTGAGGCACTGTCCGCCCGGGTTCACCAGCGACAGCCATCGGCCATAGCCATAGGCGGCGTAGGGGTCGCTCTTACTGTTCTCCTTGAGCTTCTCTACCATCTCCGGGGAAAGGCTCTTGGTGCGCCAGATGGTCAGGAAATGCTGCAGAAACTCGCGGTCGTGGGTAATCTCAAAAGTCGTGGTCATGGTTATTCAGAATCAATGGTTACCCACAAAAATAATAATAATTTGGCAATGATGCACAACTGGTGCAATTTTGGTGCATCCTATTTAAGCCCCAAAATAAGAAAAACCCCATCTGAGTGTATTCAGATAGGGTTTTTGATTTTTAGTGGGTGGAGGTAGTCGGATTCGAACTAAAAATACAACCCTGTCCAGAAACCCTTGTTTTAATAATTTCTATTGCGTATTTTTGCAGGCGGAGATATTTGACTTCGCCTGTTTTTGGGATATTTTTGGGATACGATTGATAGTTCTGGAGGAACCGAAAAATGAAAATTAAGCGCAATGCGTCGTTCAAGCTTTTTACCTATGGTAAAAACAAAGACAAGTACCAGATTCGTCTACGAGTAACGTTTAACAGCCAGCGGCTGGATTTGGGCACCAACTGCCAGTTGAACAATCTGGAGGCGTGGGATGTCGGGAATGAATTGGTAAAGGCGGGTTATAAAGGCCCCAAGGGTGAAACGGCCACTACAATCAATGACGAACTGCGCAAATGCAAGGACACCATCGACATGGTATTCCAATACTATGAGGTGAATGACAAGATTCCCACTCCTTCCGAGGTCCAGAAGGCCTTCAAGGAACGAATGTCTGGAATCCTTCCCAAGCGTCCGGAACCTGAAAAGAAGAAACGGGAACAGAAGCCCAAAGAAGCGGATATGTTCGTTGTCTTTGACGAGTTCACCCGCAAATGCGGAGAAAAGAACGCCTGGACCATCGCCACCTTTGAGAAGATGTCGGCGCTCAAGGCCGATTTGCAGAACTTCGGCCCCAAGATCAAGCTTTCCGAACTGAACGAGGACGCGCTCACAAAATTTGTCGGCTATCTCCGCGACGAGAAGAAGGTTTTTCCGGCGAAAAAAAAGAAAGATGCAGAGGAAGATGAGGAAGAAAAGGCCGTTCAGGTAGGCCTTAACAACACTACCATCAAGAAAAAGCTGGAGTATCTCACCTGGTTCTTGCGATGGACGCGAGACGTGGGGTATCCTGTTAATCCGGCATTCAAAACCTTCAAGCCCACCCTTAAGCAGACACAGAAACCCATCATCTACCTTACCAAAGATGAGCTGCAGCGAGTCAAGAATCTGGATCTG
This sequence comes from uncultured Bacteroidia bacterium, assembly GCA_902784435.1. Classification (GTDB taxonomy): domain Bacteria; phylum Bacteroidota; class Bacteroidia; order Bacteroidales; family UBA932; genus Cryptobacteroides. The sequence goes on from CACZUR010000037.1 coordinate 7,448, forward strand.
TCAGGGTCCAAGCTGGAGCCCGTCCGGGACATCTTCCTTTTCTGCTGTTTCTCCAGCCTGCGGCATTCCGATGCCGACAACCTCCGCCGCAGTGACATCAAGGGAGACCACATGGACGTGACCACCATCAAAACAGGAGACAGCGTATCCATCGAACTGAACGATATTACAAAGGCCATCCTTGAAAAGTACAAGGAAATCCCATTCAAGGACAACAAAGCCCTTCCTTCTTTCACCAACCAAGCCATGAACCGCAGCCTTAAGGAACTTTGCCAGCTGGCCGAAATCAACGACCCTATCCGCATCACTACCTACAAGGGCAACGTGCGGACCGATACGGTCCATCCCAAATGGGAGCTCGTCGGCACCCACACAGGCCGCCGCACTTTCATCGTCCAGGCACTATCCATGGGCATTTCTCCCAACATTGTCATGAAATGGACCGGCCACTCCGACTACAAGGCCATGAAGCCGTACATCGACATTGTGGACTCCATCAAGGCCCAATCCATGACCAAATTCAACAATTTGTTGTAATGGGAGCCAATTTTTCGGCTCACCCGCAAGGTTCCGTGGCAAGTCATCCAAAGATTTGACATAATCTGTACATGAAGAACGGCAGATCTGACACCCCTCTGAGTTGAGCACGAAAGCCTTTCATCTTGGAGTTGAGCGACTCGGCAGAAGCATTTGTGGACCGCTCAATGAAGTAGTTCAGTACCTTGTCCTCCCTGGATTTGATGGCG
>CACZUR010000038.1 GCA_902784435.1 uncultured Bacteroidia bacterium
CGCCAGAGATCTCTGCGCCTTTTTCCATCAGGAATCTGTCCTGATAACAGAGAGCAAGGTCAGGGCCTATTATATAAAAGAAGAACTAAAGTGATATGAAAGGAGAATAGAACAATGAGTGACATGAAAAGGGAATTCAAGGATTTAATCAGGTTCGAGCAGTACGAGTGCCTGAACGGCGAAATTACGGGAGACTACGACAAGGCCCATGCCGTGAAGTGCGTAAACGGCACCTTCGTTGGAATCGAGGAGTATGGAGTGGCGTCGTGGCTGGGCATCCCCTACGCGAAGCCGCCCGTGGGCGAACGCCGCTTCAAGGAGCCGGAATACGTGGATGCGGGCGACGGGGTCTTCGAGGCCAAGTACTACGGGAAAAATTCTTTCGGCGGGACCGGCTATCCGGATTGTGTGCAGAAACTGTGCTCAGAGGACTGCCTCTATCTGAACATCTGGGTCAACACCGACGACAAAAGCGTGAAGAAGCCGGTGATGGTCTGGATTCACGGCGGGGCATACGTCGTCGGCTCGGGCTCGCAGGCATCCTACAGCGGAGCCAACCTGGTCCAGGCGCACAGTGACATCATCATGGTGACTATCAACTACCGCCTGAACATGTACGGCTTCATGGACTTCTCGTCGGTGCCCGGCGGCGAAGACTTCAAGACGGCCCCCTGCAACGGCCTGCTGGACCAGGCCATGGCGCTCAGGTGGGTGCACGAGAATATCGCCGCTTTCGGCGGCGACCCCGACAACGTGACCATCTTCGGGCAAAGCGCCGGCGGCGGCTCCGTCTCCATCCTGCCGGTCATGAAGGAGGCGAACCGGTATTTCCAGAAGGTCATCGCCCAGAGCGGTTCCACCACCCTGGCCTTCCCAGTCGGCTGTGAAGCCGCGCAGGGCAAGACCAAGGCGTTGCTTGCGTACACCGGCTGCAAGTCGATGGACGAGATTATGGCGCTGAGCGAAGAAGATCTCCAGAAGGCGTATGTCGAGGCGGTGGGCAAGTTCACATCCTGTCCCTACTACGGAACGGAGGTGCTTCCCGAGGCGCCCATCGAACTTTATCGGAAAGGCTACGCAAAGCACATCTCCATTATGGCGGGCAGCACGGCCGACGAGATGAGGCTGTTCATGGGTGAGGGCCCGATGCTGAGCATGGAAGAGCAAAAGCTATACGCCCAGCGCGCCGCAGGCGATGCACTCCCCTACCTGAAAGAAGATGACAAGAAGTATTACGAGGAATTTAAGCGGGTATGCAGGTTCCAGGAGCCAGGACTTGTGGAGACGGAGTTCATCAATGAGCTCATGTTCAGGGTCCCCATGCTCCAGCAGCTGGACGTGCAGAGCGCGTTCAACAAGACGTTCTGCTACTACTGGTCGTACCCGGCGAGCAATCCGGAGATTGGCGCAGCCCATTCCGTGGAGCTCATGTTCGTCTTCAACATGCGCGGCTTCGGGACAAGCAGCGCCTTCAACGGCACCAACAACTCGGATGAGATCTTCACGGCCGTTATGCAGATGTGGACCAATTTCGCCCGCTGCGGTAATCCTTCCACAGACAAGGTAGAATGGAAGGCATACTCGGCCGACGACCAGAACGTCCTTGACATCGCCGGACCGGGCGACATTCGTATCAAAAAGGGCCTTCTGGCCGAGCAGTACAAGGCCGTGCTTCCCTTGCTGGGCTACTACCAGTTCATAGACAAGTTCTTCACGCCCGGCTACCTTTTGGATATCATGGCCTCGCGCAAATAATTGAAAATAAAAGAGGTAACATTTGAAAAACACAGTAGTAAAAAGAGTTTTTTCCATTCTCCTGCTGCCTATGTCGTAAATGAATAAATCTATGAATATGAACAGATTTCACAGACTTAGAACAGTTATTATGGCCCTTCCGGCGGCTATGGCCTTCTTCGGCTGCCAGAAGGTGGAAGAAGCCCTCGTCGAAGAAAAAAAGCCCGTGGTGGTGACGGAGCGTGAAGGGCGCCTGACCGTGCAGGCCGTGAAGGGCGAAGCCCCCGGCACGAAAGGCCTCGCCATTGAAGGCGACGAGTCCACCACCACCGTCCTGCAATCCATCTGGAAGGCCGATGAACCCGTGAAGGTCTTTTTGGGGACCAGCTGCATCGGCACGCTGACGGCCGTGCCCGACCCGGAGGATGCCCACAAGGCCACCCTTTCGGGAACCGTTACCACATCGGGCCTTGTAGCCGGAACCACGACCCTTACCCTCCTGACTCCAAGAGAGAGCTGGGACTACATCGGCCAGGTGGGAAAACTGCTGCTGAAGGACGATGCCGAGAACTCCATCGAGAAGAAGTATCATTACACCCGTGCCACGGTGCTGGTAACCGAAGTTTCCGGCGGTCCCGTCCGCACGAAGAGCGCCTTCTTCGCCAATGAGCAGAGCATCTACCGGCTCAATTTCCTCTTCCAGGCGGGCGGCGCGGGAGACAAGACTCCTGTCTTGGCCAAGTCCGTCATCATCTCCTCGGAGAACGGCCACCTGGTACAGAGCCAGTCGGCGGACGGCTCCTCACTGGAGGAAGGCCCCGTTACCGTTACGCTGGGCTCCGCATCGTCCGAACCTTTCTTCGTTGCCCTTCGGAACGGCGATGAAACGAATGAAGAGGCCCTCGGCTTCACGGTGATTGACGACGACGGCGTCACCTACAAGGGAAGCAAGACCATCCCGGCCCAGTACAAGCCCAATGGCACTTTCCTGAACGTCAAGAACGCTACCTTGACCGGCCGTCTGGGGCTGGGCCGCAGCGCTGCGGAAGTGAAAGAAGTGTTGTAGTGCAAACTTTTCAAAGAAGAATCAGACGATGAGTAGAAGATTATTTATACTTACAGTGTGCCTTTTCTGCTCTCTGGCGTCCTGCATCAAGCCGGAGGACCGGATTCCTGCCGATACGCCGATGACCTTCAAACTGGAAATCCTTCAGACCAAGGCCGCAGATGACGACTGGGTGAACGGAGACAAGGTATATGTGTTTGTGAACGGAATCGGCGGCAAATATGTGTCAATGGCGTACGACGGCCGCGACTGGACCACGACAACCAGCGCGGAGTTCGTGAAAGGGGATTTTTCCGACCCCGAAAAGGCCACCCTTACCGCGGTGTATTTCCCGGTTCCGGTAGATGTCACCTATGCCGATGACAAGTTCTCTTTCACCAGCGGCGGGGAAAAAGTGTACAGCTACTATCTTCTGGCCACGGGAACGGCCTATAGTGTGGACGGGACCGAGGTGACGGCTACGTTGGAAATGGGCAAGACGGCAGACTTCGTGGGAATATTTATGGAAGGTCTCCAGGCCGATGTGGACAAGTACACGCTCAGCTGCCCTCTCATCCGTCCGGTGGCCTGTGAGAGTGTGGGGAAAGACGGAGTAGTCACGGAAGACGCCCGCCAGGCCGGAGCGCGCATCAGCGGCATCGTCAGTGGCGACGGTGTTCTTTTCGCCGGCGGTCTTGTCCGTCCCGGCGTCAGCGCGGACTACGTCTTCACGCTATCTGCCGACTACAAGGTTTACACGCTTGTGCAGGAAAGACAAACGCTTGAGGCAAAGCGCATCTATGAATATCCGTCACTGTCCGGGGCATCTGGCGGCGACTGGTCTTCGACAAATGTCTCCGGCCTTTTCGTGGACTTGGGCTTGAGCGTGAATTGGGCCGGGTGCAATCTGGGCGCCGGCACGGAGACAGAAGTCGGCAACTCCTTCTCCTGGGGCGCCATCAACGGCACAAACAGCAACGCTTCCTGGAGCGACTATCTGTATTATTCCGATGGCAAGGTTACCAAATACACCGGCGGAGACTTCACGCTGCTCCAAGCGGAAGATGATGCCGCTTATGCCAGCCTGGGCGGGCAGTTCCGGATGCCTACGGAGAAGGAATGGGAAGAGCTGATAAACCAGTGCAACTGGGAATGGAAGGGCAATGGCTATCAGGTGAGCGGCAAGCTGGAGGGTTTCACCGACAGAAGCATCTTCCTCCCGGCGGCAAACTACTGGAGTTCCTCCCTGTCAACAGACTCCAATGAGAATGCGGGAAGTGTGCATCTCCAGTCCGGCGAAGCGTCCCTGAAGTCCTTGCAGCGCTACTCCGGATGCGCCATCCGCCCCGTTGCCAGTTACGAAGGCGATATCCTGAATGACTACAACTACGGTGATTTATAGACTCAAGCAAAAATGAAAAACTTGGTTGTAAATAGATTTTTTTCCATTCTCCTGCTGCTTTTTGCAGTGGTTCCGGTGGCGTGGGCCGACGGCGACGAATGGAGCGTCTGGGACGGAAAGACGAAATCTTTCCCTGGGAAAGTGGAACACACGTATGAGCCAATGGTGTATCACGTCCATATCCGCTCGGCAGCCGAATTGGCCTACATCTCTGATCACTTCGATGACGTGATGTATGGAAACGTGAACTATCCGTTCCGTGATCAATACTATTATCTGGATGTAAATATTGATATGGGGGATACGTCGTGGACTCCTATTGGCTGGAGGGATGGAGAAATTGTTGATTTTCGATGGGGAGAGTTCCACGGTAATGGCCACACCATCCGCTTCAAAATCAAAGATGCCACAGAAAACTATCAGGGCCTGTTTGCACAAATACATAAGGGCGCGCGAGTATATAACCTCCACGTGGAGGGAGACATTTCGTGCAGCCGGTCCCGGCTGGTGGGCGGCATCGCCGGCGAGAACAATGGCAAGATAGCAAACTGCTGGGTGAGCGCCAATGTCCGCTCCGACTGGAAAGAGCCAGCCTCGGCCTATACCGCCAAAGTGGGCGGCATCGCCGGCGAGAACAATGGCACGATAGAATACTGCTGTGTGAGTGGCGATGTGACCAACAACGACGCCGACGTGGGCGGCCTGGTGGGTTACAACAGCCGCGATGGCAAAGTCCGGCACAGCACCTTCCACGGCACGCGTTACAGTACCCACAGCCAGGAATACACCATCATCGGCGACCAGGATGGCACGATAGACAGTTGCTACGACATTTTCCAGAGCAGCGAGGTGACTACCGACGCGGAAATGTATAACTATGGCCTCAAGTATCCCTTTGCCATCAATGTTACCACAGAGGGCGAAGGTGCATACCAGGTGAGCGCCGGCGATGAGAAAGACATGACGCGCTGGTATCCCGGCGCGGCGGTTAAGCTGACCAAAATTTTGGGCAGTATCCAAAGTCTTTCCATCAAGGATGCCGAAGGAAAAGTTGTCAACTATAACGGTGACATCAACGATGCGGTTACCTTCACCATGCCGAGGAAAGACGTAAACATCACAATCGCCTATGGCAAAGGCACGGAGAAAAATCCCTTCATCATCGACAGCGCTGACGAATGGGACAGATTCGTCAATTTGGTCAATTCCGGCAAGGACAGCTTCCGTGGCGAATTCGTGAAGCTCACAAGCGACATCAGCGTAAGCCGGATGATGGGGGAAAGTGACGTCCACTCTTTCCAGGGAACCTTTGATGGCGCCGGTCATACGCTGACGGTTGATTTTAATACGTCAGAACCCAGAACCGCGCCGTTCCGCCACGTCTTGAATGCTACCATCAAGAACCTCACCGTGACCGGCACCATCACTACCAGCGCCCAGTTTGCCGCCGGCATCGTATCGGAGTCTCATGGTTCGCTGCGTCTCGAGGGCTGCCGCAGTTCGGTCACCATCAACAGCAGCGTCCAGGGCGACGGTACCCACGGGGGACTGGTGAGCAGGCTGAGCGGACAAGACAACAACATCGTTATCGCTGGCTGTGTCTTCGACGGCTCCTTTGCCACCACCGGAGGAACTACCAACTGCGGAGGCTTCATCGGATGGCCCGTGTATAATAAGCCCTCCATCACCCATTCTCTTATGGTGCCCAAGAGCGTTTCGGCAGGAATGCTCAACAATACCTTCGCCCGCTGGCATACTACCTACAGTCCCAACATTACCAAGAGCCTCTTCGTGGCCACCGACAATCTGCCCGCCGATCAGGGCGCCCCGGCCGTTGCTTACGCTACCGCTCCCAACAATCTTGGCAAACTCGAAAAAGACTATGGGGTGATAAAGGCTCACCAAAATGGCTTCCTGTTCGAAGGCAAGTATTATATGGACTCCAGGGTGATGCTGCCGGGCGAAGGCACGGAGGAGAACCCCTACACCATCGGCAGTGAGGAAGATTGGAACATTTTCGTCGGCAACATTGACCGTTACCATTATTACACCGGCAATTTTGTAAAGTTGACAAAGGACATCAGCGTGACGACGCCGGCTTCGTTTTTTGATGGCATCTTCGACGGAGACGGTCATACGCTGACGATCACGCTTCAAGGCGAATGGCCTATGGTATTCGCCCCATTCGTTATGATTGATAACGCTATTATCAAGAATCTCAAGACGGCAGGCAGCTTAAATAGCGAATTCACACACGTCCTGGGAGGCATCGTTGGCTTGGCTAGTGGGAACACTACAATTGAGAACTGCAGCAGTTCTGTTGCTATGAGCATTCCCATTAATTCGAGTAGCGGCATTGAAGCAAAGACAGGCGGCATTGTTTCGTCCGTGAGTGCTTCCAGCAAGTATTCAGCCAAAATAACGGGCTGCTCCTTCACCGGCAGCATCACTTACACCCGTGCTGAGGCATCCGGCGGTGGGGGCATCGTTGGCAATGTATCTGACGAGGGTCTGGTGACTATCAGCCAATGCGTCTTCGCTCCTTCGGCCATTAACATGGCCAGAATGGAGACATTCAACTCGATAGCAGGAGGTTCTCTATCCCATACTACCATTACCGATTGCTACCATACGGAGCCGAATGTGAAAGCCCAGAGCGCGAAGATTTCCAGCATTACCGGCGGCGAAGGCGTCACCGTGGCCAATGCCGGGGCTGTCAAACAGGAATATGATGCGGGCGGTCTCACCTTCTATGAGACGGGCCTCAAAGTGGGCGATGTGCTTTATGCCGCGAGCGGAGAGTCCGTCAGCCTCAAACTCGGTCACGACGAAAGGGATGGCTTTGTCTTCAGAAAGTACACCTCCTCGGGCGGCACGCTGAGCGGCACCACCCTCACGATGGCCGATGCCGATGTCACCGTCGATGCGGTTTGGATGAAGCTGGCCGGCGCTACCTTCCTCGGAGAGCCCAAGTATGTGACCTCCTTCTATGACGGCACGCAGAGTTACCGGCTTACCGGCGGCGCACTGGCCTATACGGTTGACAAGCAGGGCATCTTCCACCGGATTGGGGACGAAAGCGATGTGATTCCCGCTGGCACGGCCGTGATCATCTTGTCCGACACCGCTTCCTTCGACCTGGTTGCCTTGGATTCAACTGACGTGACAGTGAGGGCGGGCAACATCCTGCAAGGCTCAGACACGGAAATTCCCTGTCCCGCAGGAAGTGTGTATGTGCTGGGCATTGTCGGAGACACCCCCGGCTTCTACAAGTACACCGGCAGCACCCTCCCGGCCGGCAAGGCCTACTATGTCGTAAATGAATAAAGCCAATCAATAGTAAATCCAACACTAAAAAGAATATACCATGAAAGCAGACAAAATCATCAAGAACGCCAAAATCTTTACGGCGGACAAAAACCAGCCCAAGGCCTCGGCCCTGGTGGTGAAGGATGGCAAATTCGTCTATGTGGGCGACGAGGCCGGCCTGGCGGCCTATGAAGGTGAGGTCACAGACTTGGGGGGCAAATTCATCATGCCGGGCATCTTTGACAGCCATGTACACGTGACCCTGCCCGTGGGATTCGCCTACGCGGAAGAGAGCGAACGCTTTGCCTGCAACGGCAAGAAGGAGGCCCTGGACTTTATTGCCGACTTTATCGGCAAGCATCCCGGCC
>CACZUR010000039.1 GCA_902784435.1 uncultured Bacteroidia bacterium
ATTGACCAGGAGTACGGTTCCCTGGAAGCCTATCTGAAAGGCCCCATCGAACTCACGGACGATGATTTCAAAAAACTCAGGGAACGGTATCTGGAATAAGAAAAAAGTACTTATACTCGCCGCCGGGGCGCTCCTGTTTCTGAGCGTTACGGCGTAGGCCGAACCGAGAGGCGCCGAAACAGGTGATGATGAACTACTCATGCGCTCCTGGATCCAAATCGTCGCCTCCGACGCTTTCGGCGGGCGGAAGCCGATGACTCCCCATGAGGACCTTACCATCAACTATCTGGCAGGGGAGTTGGAAAAGCTGGGTCTTGGAGCCCGCCTTTGACGGCAGCTGGTTCCAGCCTTTCCAGATGCTTTCCGTCACGGCCCGGCTGGAAGGCGACAAGATTACCGTAAAGGGAAAGAAGAAGGCGCAGTTAAAGTATCCGGAAGACCTGATAGTGTGGACCGCCCGTGCCGCCGACAAGGTGGAGATTCCCAAGGCCGAATTCGTCTTCTGCGGCTTTGGCATCCACGCGCCGGAGTTCGGCTGGGCCGACGGCTTCCTGAACCTCTGCGAAGTCAAGTACGCCAAGGGAGATTACGCGCTCACCAAAGCCGAGGCCGAGAAGATAGACAACCGCGTAAGCGCATTCCAGCAAGAAACCAGCACGGACAAGAACATCCTCGTGACCCTCATCACCGTCAAGCCGGTCAAGGAAAACGCCTGGACAGACACCGTCAGCAGCTTCGTAACCCTCCAAGACCTTTTCGTATAGCGGGCTAAAAACCTTCATTTTATGCCTTTTTAGCCCGCTATACTTTTATCAGCAAATAAAAAGTGTGACCTTTTTGCGCTTTATCTTCAAAGAATTCGGAGATAAAGTACGTTTAGCTCACACTTTTCCTACTTGCGAACCCCGAACCAACTTGGCCAGTATTCGCGAGTTTTGCTTGCTTTATTTAAAGGGGTTTTGTACCTTTGACAACGTTGAGAGCAGGGTTGTCAATCAACTATAGAGCCCCGGCCTTCAACCCAAATTGAAAAACTTGAGAAAAACTTGAGAATGGAAATTTGGAAATGCTAAAACGCTGATTGTTAGAGATTTACAGAGGCCGTGTCGGGCCTGTCACGCCGGGGGTCGCGAGTTCGAGCCTCGTCCGCACCGCTTAAGGATGCCTTACAAGCAATTGTAGGGCATCTTTTTGTTTCAGTTTTCGCCATTTGGTACTAAAATGGTACTAAAAATCGCGCCTGGTACTAAATTCGGCTTTTGCGGTCCCTTCCGCACCGCTTAAAAGTGCCTTCTACGTATGTAGGAGGCACTTTTTTTATCTGTATTTTCGTGATTTGGTACTAAAATGGTACTAATTATTGGCCCTTAAAAAGGTCCGGAAACTGTCGCAGCGCCGGACCCATACGAAATTTTTAACATTCTGCCTCAAGGCATTATGTCGTCACAAAGATACAAAACATTTTCCTTTCCTCTCAACTTTTCGTATCTTTGATCTGCCGACCTGCAACCTAAATACCTTGTCCTATGAAAATCTTAATTGACAACGGACACGGCCGGGAAACTGCAGGAAAGCGCTCTCCTGACGGCCGCCTCCTCGAATGGTCGTACAACCGGGAAATTGCCCGCCGGGTTGTGGCCTCCCTCTCCTCCCTCGGTTTCGACGCCGAACTACTGGTTCCTGAAGACGAAGATATACCGCTCGCCGAGCGCTGCCGCAGGGCCAACCTCCTTTGCTCGCAACTGGGAACGCGCAACGTTGCTCTGGTCTCCATTCACGTGAACGCCGCCGGCCGTGGCGACAAATGGTACAATGCCGATGGCTGGTGCTGCTACACCTCCACTGGACAAACCGCCGGAGATGCTCTTGCGAATTATCTTTGCCAGGCCGCTCTGCAGACCCTGCCCGGTCATAGGATGCGCTTCGACTATACGGACGGGGATCCGGATCAGGAAGCTTCCTTCTACATCCTTCGCCACACTTCTTGCGCTGCAGCACTGACGGAAAACGGATTTATGGACTGCCAGCGTTCCTGCGACTTCCTCCTGAGCGACGAAGGAAAGGACGCCATTGTCCAGCTGCACGTTGACGGAATCGCTTCCTACGTGCGGGCCTGCGCCTGAACCAAAGAAGAAATCAAAGCAACCTCACCGGCCGGCCAGCGGTATGGCGTGGCGCGTTCCGGGCTGGTTCCCGGGGCGTTCACCCATGACAACACAGAAAACCCCTCCCTGCACTACTGCAAGGAGGGGTCAACTGAATTACGGAACTAGTCCGTGGATGGCTTAGGCGCCGGCTTCCCACTTGGTCTCCGCCAGCATGACCTGGGACTTGACGCCGGTGCTGGAGTCGACCAGGTAGTAGCGGAAGAAGATCTTCGGGGCGGCAGCGCTGGGGGCGCCGTTCTTGGCCACGTAGTCGGCACGGATGTCGACTGCGGCGGCGGTGGGCTCTTCCACGAGCTTGATGGCAGCTGCGGAAGCGTGGGCACGGCTCACGCCGTTGGACTTGCCTTCGGTGGCCTCGATGACCAGGAAGATTCCGCCGTTGTCAGCGGGAGCCTGGTCCAGCTTGAAGGTGAAGGTGTCACCCTGGCACACGATGGTGGCAGAGCTGGGGGCCTCCACGGAGTTGATCTCCGGAGGAGTCACCAGAGGCTGGCCGCCGAGTGTGACGATCCAGTAGTTCAGGCGGGTGAACAGGTTGGAGCCAGAGAGCTTGGCCTTGGTGCCCAGCACGCTGCGTCCCTCCTGGCTGAGGGCGAGCTTGTTCCAAGCGAGGATCTGCTCGTTGGTGAGGGTCTTCCACTTGGTGGTGAGCATCTTGAAGACGCTCTTGACCTTGGCCTGGTCAGAAGTGCGCACAGCGCCACCGTAACCACGGTTACGGATGTACTTGCGGCTCTTCATCTTTGCAGCGGTCACGCCCTTGGCGCTGCCGCTCATCTCCTCGAAGGCGATGGAAGGAATGTACTTCATAGTTGTTAAGGTTTAAAGTTATGGATGAATGAAATGATAAGGTATAGTCCCGCGATGAGGACCAGGAAGAAGCAGAACCCACCGACACGAAGCTTTGCCTGTTGCCAGCCGGAAAGCTTTTTCTCCACCTCAACAGTCTGCGTTTGGATCCGGTCACGGAAGACAATGCTGTCTCTGTAGACAATCTTGGTCTCCACCTGAATAGGCTCCTTGACGGGTTTTGTTTCCAGCGAGTGATGCAGAACACCTCCGGAGACTACGGCCTCGGATTTGGCGTATTTATTCTCCAGTACGGAGGCTGTGTCCAGGGTAGCCACCTTCTCGACGATTACCGGCAACTCCACGTATGCAGTATCGATGACGGTTTCCACGACAGTCTTCACCTCCACCTTGGTACTGTCCTGTTCCAGAACTGGCCGGACAGTACCACAAGCGGAAAGAAGGAGCGCGAAAGCAAGAAAGGCGGAGGGTTTCATAGGTAAGTTTAGGTTGTAGGTTGTTTTTCTTTCTCGATGACGTCCTGAAGCTCGGCTTCGAACTTCCTGAACTTGACATCATAGCTGGCTTTGACTCCCAGAATGGCGCCGCAGAGGACCAGCAGCTCGCTCACAATTGATATCGCGGAACTGGCAATTTCTCCCAGCGGCGGGATGAAGAATAGACACACGGAGGCGATGATGACGCCACTGCTGAAGCTGGCCACAGCAATGATGCCCTGCAGGCGCGTGAGCTCTATTTTCTTCTTCTGGGCCATAGTCATTAAGCATTGTTGTCACGAACCAGAAAAGCGTATACGAACGGATCATGAGCCGTGTCGAAGAATCCCATCACGCGACGCTGGCTGGTGAGAACCTTGTTCTCGATGTGGGCTTCAGCCATACCGTCGCAGTTGGGATGCATCTGGTTGCCGCCTCCACAGATAGGAACATCTGCCGTAATGTCTGCTGGTAACTGCTCCATCGTCACCTCCCACAGCGCTTCCCTGTAAGCGTAAGTAACGCCGGAGAACATCAGATGAATGAACACCCAGTGCTCGAACTCCACCATAAAAGTCTCGTAGCCGAAGCGGAGGTAATTGCCCTCCGTGGTCATCGTAAGGCGCTGCATGGTGCTCTTGATGGTATCGCTGCCCTGATTCAGCTGCGGGTAGAGCGTGACGATATAGATGATGAGCGGGCCGTTCTCGTCGAACCAGGGCTGCTTCTCAATGACGATGGTGTTCTTGTCTTTGATCCAGGACTTGAGCACCGTACCGCCATCATACACGGAATCGCCCCAGGAATAGTGGTAATCCTCGACAAAGCGGATGAAAACGCCAGCCACGGCGCTGCGGTCGATGGTCAGATCCGGAACGTAGATTTCCAGCTGGTCGCAGGCCTGGTAGTCGGCGTTGGTGGGGTCGAAGGTGAACTTGGAGTTCAGCACTACGTAGTTGGAAGCCTGGTAATCCTTGAAGGAGATCTGGCCGGCTCCGAAGTTATTTCCTGTACTGTTGAACATAGCGTTTCAGATTGAAGGTTAGTAGATGATTCCGGAGCCAAAGCACTCAGTAGGCATTACGTAGTAGCCACCACGGTGAGCGAAAGTCATCTCAGCTTTACCACCGTAATTACGGATATAGACCAGGTAGGACTGCGGGATAATCTTGCCGTCAGCGCCGTTTCCGCGGCCCAGGCAGATGCCAGTGCCAATCAGTTCTGCAGGGAGTGGCTGGTCCAGATAAACCTCGGAAGATGCGACATTGCTATGCCCGAGGCACATTGCATTGAACTCGGCTACGGGAGCGCCGGTAGAGAAGTCCACATCCAGTGAAGAGACGTGGCTTTCCTCGTTGGGATCGAGATTATCCATCGTAGCCTTGACACGGCGCTGGTAAGGAGCCTCGCCGGTAACGATGACGAAGTCCTGAATGGGCTGGCCGGCAAAACCGGTGGAGGTATCCATCCAGTAGGACTCAACAAACACCTTCTGGCCGGGCACCGGCTCCACGCCGATGGTCTTCAGGTAAAGGGTGGTCACGTCTGCCTCTCCCCAGTCATCCTCGATGCCAGGTGTGATGATGACCGTCTTGCTCCAGCCGTTGGAGATACCAGCGGACTGGCCAGCAGACATCTTCACCACCAGCTTGTATGGGCTGGCCTGGTGCTTGATGCCGGTGATGGCCACCAGTTCAGGGGTGACGGCAATCTGGGTGTATTCGACGTTAGGAACGGCCACCGTGGACTCCGGAGCCGTAGAAAGAAGCGCCTCGCCTGCCATTGCCCTGTTGACATTGAGACGGATGTAGAGGTTCATGCCGGTGAGTTCTGCCTTCTGGCCGAAGACGGACTGGCCGGAGGTGTGCTCCGCCAGACGGTCCCACTCCCGCATCTGTTCGTTGGTGAGCTGCTTCCAGGACTTGGAGATCTTGGACATGGAAGTCCGACGGGCAACCTGGGCGTTGGTGGTTGGACCGGTCGGCCATGCTTTCACGCTAAGGATGTTCCGGCCGCCGACCCTTCTGGCCGTTACACCCTTAGCGGAGCCCGAGAAGCCCTCGAAAGCGATGGAAGGAAGTGCAATCATAGTTCAAGTTTAGGTTTAAGTGGCGAGGTTTAATCCTCTGCAAGCAAAGGTAATAATAGAAAATCTAATTTGCAAACTCAAATACAGTAAATTAGATGTATTTACTTAAAGTTATACTTTAGGTAATTCAACTATACCGGCGGGCAAGAAAAAACCCTCCTCAACGAGGAAGGTCGAACTGGAATCTGTAGTCCCGGTACTGGTCTCGATAGCCTGTTTGCGTGTCCAGGACTATGTACCGGCAATGGGCGCCATAGCCCGGCAAGGCATCAAGGTCCCAGCGCTGCAGATAGTCCGGTACCACAAACTCGACCAGGCTTTCTTCCCCGCTGCAGCAGGATGAAGCCAGGACATTCCGGAACTTGGTCGGCCGACGTCCGCCTCCAGGGCGCGTCAGCTGAAGCTTCATCAGGATCCTGTAACGTTCGGGAGAAACCGTGCCTCCACAATATGCCTGGAACTTCAACAGCAGCGTACCTTCTGCCTGCACTTCTGCAGAGGAGAATTCCATCGCGAACACCGGGAATGGCACGAAAGGCTGCGCCTCAGGAATGTGCTCGTTCCCCAGTGTGTAGAAACCATGATATGCCGACACAAAGAGGTTCTGGCCAGAGATATGGGCCGTGTTGTCATACGGCGGCCGGTGACTGATGGCCATCTTTCCATACTCATTCCAAAGCAGCTGAGTCTCGTGGGGCTGCTCCCTCCAAGCTGCCAGGGCCCTCCTGTGGACATCCAGGTACTCCTCCCTGGCCGGAGTGAGCGCATACGGCGGTGACGTCCTGTCCTTCACGAAGCATTTCCCGCCCCGGTGAAACCAGGTCAGGTCCTTGGTTGATCCGTAGGCATCGGATATCAGGATAGAGGGTCTGAAGATGGGCATAAGGATGGGTGTTGGCGTTTTGGGCTTGGCCGTAGCTTCTAGGGACCTCCTAGGGTAATGCAAAGATACTGATAATCTGACGTTCATCCAAGTTCAAAGCGCCCGCAGCGGCGGCAGCCGCTGCTTCCTGGAGTATATGTATATACCCTTTTCCGTCCCTTCGAGCGGGTGATGTCGGTCGTTTTCCTGATGCGGCTCGGGCGTGGGTTCCTGGTCAGCCTTGGTTGCTGGGAGTCTCGTTGCCGGCAGGATGGGTGCGGTGGGATTGCGGGGGCCGGTAACGAGTCTCCCAGTGACCAAGGGCGCGGAACGAGCGAAGCGAGTGGAGCGTGGCCCCGGAGGCGGTCTGGCAGGGTTGGGTGCTGGCGGGCTTTGGCGGCGCAAGGGCTGGGAGACCTTAGGCTCCCAGACCCCGACAAAGACCGGCAGCTTGTGCGGGAGGCAGACGGCCTCCGGGGCCTGGGCCGGGACGGCCCACTGCTGAATCGGAGGTAGTACGCCCGTGGCCGTCAGGCCTGGCACCGAGCCCCCGGCGCAGTCTTTGGCAGTTTGGGGAACGGCGCAGCTGTGGACCAAACTGACAATGTCTGCGCCAGCAGCCGGGACGGCTGCCTCCTGCCTACCCGGAACACTTCCGGCGGGATTCTTCCCGGCGGAGGTGTGGAGGAATAGCAGGCAGGTATAACCACGGCGTAGCCGTACCGAGGAGCGGGAACGGAGTAAGCGAGCAGGCGGACTTGTTCCGACTGCTGGCTTACGGAGAGGGAGCGACCCAGCAGCGGAGCTGCGCGTGGCGGTGGACTGCCCGCACAGCACTGAGGCTCCAAGCGAGTACCGGACCTTCGCGTCTTGATGACGGTGTTCGGGACGGCACTTTGCGCCCACGAATACCTCCTACTTCCCTACGTGCTAAGGAGCGGAGGCAGTGGTCTCCGTGGGCTTGTCCCCGGAGACGACTGCTGGAGCGGGGCTGGAATAGGCGCTACCGTTCCTGCGAGATAGCGCAAAGTGCGCAGCCCCCCGACGGGCCGGGTCCCGGGTGGCCCTTGAGGGGGGCTGCTTGTCCACCGCCACGTCGACCGGGAGTTCGAAGGCAGGACCTACGCATCCCACCGAGGGAGCACAGTTAACATAATCTAGATTGTGTGCGAAGCGGAAACAGGCGGCGTGGGCGCCGACCTGTTACACAATCTCGATAAGATTATGTTAACTTTGCGGATTCCAGGCACTTACGTTCGCGCCGGGATGCCGTCTCCCGGGCGATATTCTCTCCCCTGTGGGGAGCCGGAGGGGCATAAACCAGCAAGAGTCTGTGGCCGGCTTGCCGGGCACAGTCTCTTGACCTTATTCCCTTTATGCGCGAAGCGCGGCGCGGCGTCAGTGCCCCGGAGGACGGAACCAAAGCGAGTGAGCGGAGCTTTAGCGTAGCGAACTGGCTTTGACCGCTTTCTCATATCGGCCTTGACATTAGGTAAAACGTCCACATTTGGCCGCGTCGGCAACGATACTATTCGCCCTTCCGTTCAAATTCAAAGTGAAACGGCTTGTCGAAGTGGCGGCGGGAGTAATAGGTAACAGAGGGGGTTGTCAGGTCCATTACCATTGTCCAAGCGGTGCCCATGTGGCCACCTTCCGTCGGCGAAAGGGAAACGGATGCAATCGTCTTCGTGAGCTGCATTTTATCCATTGTTCCTCCCGTGGCATCGTACAGACTGCACAGGACTTCATATCGGCGGTCTCCCTTAATAAGG
>CACZUR010000040.1 GCA_902784435.1 uncultured Bacteroidia bacterium
GCGCAATATATATCCACAGTCTACATCGTTGAATCGAAGTGATGCCCTATAAGCCAACTTCTTTCCAAACCATTTGGAAAATCCATAAGAATATATAATGTTTTTTTTGCATGTCTGCACCAGGGCCGCATCGTTACCTTCAAGGCCGACAGGACGTATTACGCACTTTTGGGCGTTTTCCGCGTTATACGTTGCATGGGCGTGCACCCTGTAACGCACTTTTGGGCGTTTTTCGCGTTATACGTTGCATCGGCATGCACCCTATTACGCACTTTCGGGCGTTTTTCGCGTTATACGTTGCATCGGCATGCACCCTGTAACGCACTTTCGGGCGTTTTTCGCGTTACACGTTGCATGGGCGTGCACCCTATAACGCACTTTTGGGCGTTTTCCGCGTTATACGTTGCATCGGCATGCACCCTGTAACGCACTTTTGGGCGTTTTCCGCGTTATACGTTGCATGGGCGTGCACCCTGTAACGCACTTATGCAAACAAACCGTCCTTGAAATTGACCAGGTACACCCGCTCCACCGCACGGGTGAGGGCGGTGTACAGCCATTTGACGTCGTCGTCCGTGCGTTCCTCCATCCAGAAGGGATTGTCGATGAAAACGCACTGCCACTGGCCGCCCTGGGCCTTGTGGGCCGTGATGGCGTGGGCATATTTAATTTGAAGTGCGGAATAAAAGGGGTCGGAGCGCACGGCTTCGTAGCGCTTGCGCTTGCCGCGGATATGGGCATAGTCGGCCGATACCCCCTCGTACAGTGCCTGCGACTGGGCCGGGCTCAGGGAAGGGGCATCGGACAGGAGGGTGTCCAGCAGCACTTTCATCTCTACTTCCTGGTTGCCGTAGTCCGGAAAGGCGATGCAGGCATCGGCAAAGTGCAGGCCGTAACGCTCTTCGAAATGGCGGATCCACACCAGGGTGCCGATGTCCCCGTTGGCAATGTAATCCGTGCCCTCCAGGCCTTCCAGGTAGTGATTTCGCACCACCATGAGCTTGTCGCCGCGGGTGAGCTGCTCCTCGCGGTAGAGCACCTGCGCACGGATGCCCAGGTTGTATCGGCCCGCCCGTTTGTTGGAGCGGCACAGCACCATTACTTCGTCTTCGCCATATTTGCCGTAGGCGTCGGAGAGCGTTTCCAGGAGCTCTCCCCCGCCGATACGCACCACGTCCGGGAAGCAGCGCAGGCCCAGGGCATCGGAGGGACCTACCGGCAACAGACTCCGTAAATGCGTGGCATTCTGGAGGATACCCGAATCCGCCGCCTGGCGCACCACGGTGGTCAGTTCCACAAACTGCACCCCGCCGAACACCCGCATATATTCGGGCGACAGCGCCGGCGACGCATCCAGTCCCACGGGCGGCAGCTGCGCGGCATCGCCCAGCAGCACCAGACGGCAGTCTGTGCCGGAGCGCACGAAGGAGACCAGATCGGCCAGTAAATCCCCCGACCCGAAGGCAGAGCCCTCGGAGGCGGCGATCCCGATCAACGACACCTCGTCCACCACGAAAAGCGTGTTCCGCGCCTTGTTGGGAGACAGCGAAAACTGTCCGAAACCCCCGTCGAAGGACTTCTGCCGATAGATATGCTTGTGAATGGTAGACGCCGCGTGTCCCGCGTACAGCGACAGTACCTTGGCGGAGCGGCCGGTGGGTGCCAGCAGGACAGAGGTGAGCGAAAGCTCCCGCAAAGCGGCCACCACGGAGGCTACCGCCGTGGTCTTGCCCGTGCCGGCATAGCCGTTTACCACCAGGATGTCCCCGTCGTCCGAGGTCAGGAATGCGGCCAGCGTCTGCAGCAGGCGGTCCTGGCAAGGCGTAGGGTCATAGGGAAAATGCCGCAGGAATGCGTCATAAAAATACTTCTCACGCACGTCCCTGATACTTACGGTTGAAAATACTGGAAATGACCGCAAAAATGGGATAGATTTCCACACGGCCCAGGAACATGTCTACGGAGAAAATGAACTTGAGGGCGGTGGGCTCTGCATTGTAATTGCCCAGCGAGCCGATGCTTCCCAGCGAAGGCCCCACATTGGACAGACAGGCCACCGAGCCGGTAAGGGCGTGCCCGTTAGGGTCTCCCACCAGCATGCAGATCAGGGAAGACAGGCCGATCAGCATCATGAACATGGCCATGTACAGGATCTGGGGATAGATTTCTTCGTCGTGCAGGATGCGCCGTCCCATCCGGACCTCGAACACGGAGGAGGGATACAGGGTTTTCTGGATTTGCATGTGGATGGCCTTGAACAGGACCATCACGCGGTCTACCTTCATGCCGCCCGTGGTGGAACCTGCGCAGCCGCACACCAGGCTGCCCATCACCAGCATGAAGCAGGGCAGCATGGGCCAGGAGGAATTGTCACTGATGGCGAAGCCGGCGGTGGAGGTATAGCTCACCACATGGAACGTGCCGTCCAGGAACGCCTTCCCCCAGGAAGCGTCCACGCCCTGCAGTTTGAGCGATATAGACGTGATGATGGACATGGCCACCAGCGAAAGGGTATAGAAGCGGATGACGGGATTGCGCATGGGCCGGAGCGTCCTTCCCACCAGGGTCATGAAAATGAGGCCGAAGTGCAGGGAGGCCAGGAACATGAACACGATGGTGATGATGGAGATGGCCGGCGACTGGAACGCGCCGATGCTCAGGGTCCGGGACGAGAAACCGCCGTCCGCGCAGACGCTGAAGGCATGGCACACCGCGTCGAACAGGGGCATGCCCGCCAGCAGATAGCACACAAAGGCCGATGCACACAGCCCCAGGTACACCCATGCAAAAATGTATACCGTCTTGTTGGCACGGCTGCGGTAGTCGTCCCGCGAAATGGAGGAGAGCTCCATATTGGCCAGCCGCAGGCGGACGGGCGATGCGTTGGGGATGATGAGGAGCAGGAACACCACCACACCCAGGCCGCCGATAAAGTGGGTGGACGAACGCCAGAAAACCAGGCTCCGGGGCAGGGATTCTATCTCTTCCAGGATGGTAGCACCCGTGGTTGTAAAACCGGAAACGCTTTCAAACCAGGCATTTATAACCGTGAAAGGGCCTCCCCACAGCGCGTAGGGCAGGGCGCCGAAGACGAAGGACAGCAGCCACGAAAGGAAAATGATCATGTAGCCGTCCTTCAGCGAAATCTGGGCCGACTTCCGCACAAAGATGAAGGGGAAGATGCCCGTCATGAAAGTAATGGTGAAACTGATCAGGAGCGGAGCCAGGGCGCTGTCGCCGCCGTCTGCGAGCGAAACGAAGACAGACAGCAGCATGAACAGGGCACTGGCCAGCAGGGCGATGCCCACATTCCGCGTGATCACTTTCAGGTTCATTGCTTCTCCTTTAAGTCGGAAATGCGCCTGCGCAGGGTACGGTTTTCTTCCGTGAGATCCGTGATGGCACCGTTCAGGTCACTGAGCTGGTCGTTGCCGTCGAAGGTATAGGTGTAGCGGCGCCGGTACCCCAGGTAATCCCGGAGGGCCGCCAGCATGCCGTACAGCGGTTTTACATAATAGGCCAGCAGGTAGAACAGCAGCAGGAGCACCAGCAGGATGCCCACGGAAATGGCCACGGCACTGGGGATGATGCTGCGGAAAAAGCCGCTGTCGAAGTCCCGGGAATTGTCTTCCAGTTCCCTGTACATGGCAATGCTGAGTTTGTCCAGGTACCCCCTCATGCGGCCGAAAAGCGGCTGCAGGCGGTTGAAGTACCAGTCCCGCGTGTTGATGAAGCTGGATTCTATCACGTCTTCCAGTTCCAGCGAGGCCAGCATGTAGGCCGAATAGGCATATACCACGGAATCGGCCAGCGGAAGGCTCCGCCCCGTGCCCAGGGACTCTTTCAGGGAATCCGTGTGGCTGAGGAAGGCATTTCGGTCGAAGTCCGGCAGGGTGGACAGGCTCTCATCCCCAATGACCGCCAGGATTTGCAGGTTGTAATTGTCTACGGCGTCTACCAGGTCCTGCGTCTGATGGATGTTGCGGATGTTGCCCGCAATGAGCCCGGACACATAGTTGGACATGTGCCGATATTCCAGATAAGAGATGATGCTGGACATCAGGAGCACGATGATGATGGCACTCAGGGACAGTGTCATCTTCATCCTCACGGACAGGCGGAATTCCCGCCACCAGTTTCTAAACTTCACAAACATCACGCAAATATACGCATTTTTTCACAAATGATTTATTTAAATATTTTTCACGAAAGGCCAAAAAATTCAAAAATTTTTTATAAATTTGCACATTATCAAAATTAGGCTTTATGAGAACCACCTTCCTTGATAAGAAAGATAATAAAAACTCGCTGCTGAAGAAGAACATCCTCTATCTTTGCATCGAGCGCGGGGAACACAGCATCGCCGCCCTGAGCGAAGCCATCGGCGCATCGGTTCCCACAGCCACCAAACTCATCGGTGAGCTCATGGACGAGGGTTTCATGATTGACATGGGCAAGTCCGGCACTTCCGGCGGCCGCAGACCTTCCATCTACGGGCTCAACCCCGAGGCCGGCTATTTCATCGGCATCGACCTCCGGAATTCCCATGCCAGCATAGCCATCACGGACTTCAAAGGCGGCCTCCTGTACTTCCAGGACGGCATTCCGTTCAAGATGGAAGCCAACGAGGAAGCCGTGCACCGCGTAGCACACACCATCCGCGAATACGTGAACCTGCAAAACCTGGACTGGAACAAAGTAATGGGCCTGGGCGTGAGCATCCCCGGCCGCGTGAACCCCGTCACCGGCTATAGCAACAGCTATTCCTTCGACGAGAAACGCTCCATCGCCGCCATCCTGGAAGAGGACCTGGGCGTGCGCGTGGTGCTGGAAAACGACTCCCGCGCCATGACCTACGGAGAATACCTGGGCGACGGCCTCAAGGAAAAGAACATGCTCTTCGTGAACGTGAGCTGGGGCCTGGGCATGGGCATGATCCTGGACGGGCACCTGTATTACGGCACCTCCGGTTATTCCGGGGAATTCGGCCACTTCCCGCTGCTGGACAACAGTGTCATGTGCCGATGCGGCAAGCTGGGCTGCCTGGAGACGGGCGCCTCGGGGTCGGCCCTGGTGCGCATGATCGGGGAAAAACTGGGCAGCGGCCGCGCCTCTTCCCTGGCCGCCAAATACAAGGCCGAGGGCAAGGTGTCCCTGAACGATATCTTCACCGCCATCCGCAGCGAGGACATCCTGGCCATCGAAATGGTAGAAAAACTGGGCACCAACCTGGGCAAGGGCCTGGCGGGCCTCATCAATATCTTTAACCCGGAGCTGGTGGTCATCGGCGGAAAAGTGGCCGTGGCGGCCGGCGATTACCTCATGCTGCCCATCCGCACCGCCATCAAGCGGCACGTCCTGAACATCGCCAACCGGGACACCTCCATCAAACTGACACAACTCAAACAACAGGCTGCCCCGTTCGGAGCGTCCCTCTTGGTGCGCAGCCGCATGCTGGGAATGCTATAGAATATGCCTCAGATTTCGCACCGCGGCCTGGAAATGCCGTCCTCCCCTATCCGGAAACTCGCCCCGCTGGCCAACGAAGCCAATCTTTCGGGCGTGAAAGTCTATCACCTGAACATCGGCCAGCCAGACCTTCCCACGCCGCAGCAGGGCCTGGACGCTCTCAAGACCATTACGCGTAAAACGCTGGAATACAGCCCTTCGGAGGGTTATATCGACCTTCGGAAAAAACTGGTGAGCTATTATGCCAGGTTCGGCATCACGGACATCACCGAAGAGAACATCATCATCACCAGCGGCGGTTCGGAGGCCATCCTTTTCGCTTTCCTGGCCTGCATGAATCCCGGCGACGAAATGATCATGGTAGAGCCCGGCTATGCCAACTACATTTCCTTCGCCGTCACGGCCGGTATCAAAGTAACCACCGTTACCTCTTATATAGAGGACGGCTTCAAGCTTCCGCCTGTGGAAGCCTTCGAGGAAGCCATCACCCCCCGCACGCGGGCCATCCTGCTGTGCAACCCCAACAACCCCACGGGCTATGTCTATTCCCCGGAGGAACTGCAGAAAATCAAGGAACTGGTGGTCAAATACGACCTCTATCTCATTGCCGACGAAGTATACCGCGAATTCGTATACACGGACGAGCCCATCCTGAGCGCCATGTCGCTGGGACTGCCCCAGAACGTAATCCTGGTAGACTCCGTGAGCAAGCGTTACTCGGAATGCGGCATCCGCATCGGCATGCTGGTCACGCGCAACCGCATGGTGCACGACACCGTGATGAAGTATTGCCAGGCCCGTCTCTCCCCGCCCCTGCTGGGCCAGATTGTGGCCAACGCCTCCATTGAAGGCGTGGAAGACTATGCCAAGGCCTGCTACGAGGAATACAAGGCCCGGCGGGATTTCTTCATCAAGGGCCTGAACAGTATTCCGGGCGTGTATTCGCCCATGCCCCACGGTGCTTTTTACACGGTAGCCAGCCTTCCCGTGGCCGATGCGGAGGATTTCTGCCGATGGTGCCTCACGGACTTCCGCCTGGACGGTGAAACCGTCATGATGGCGCCCGCCGCCGGCTTCTACCGCAATCCGGACCTGGGCCGTAACCAGGTGCGACTGGCCTACGTCCTCAAAAAAGAAGACCTCCAGCGCGCCCTGATGCTCATCCGCGGCGCCCTGAAGGCCTACAACAACCGAAAGGTATTCTAAAACAAAAGAGCCCCGGGTCAGACGACTCGGGGCTCTCGAAGAACCGCAGCTACCTACTCTCCCAACTGGTGGGTCAGTACCATCGGCGATGGTGAGCTTAAC
>CACZUR010000041.1 GCA_902784435.1 uncultured Bacteroidia bacterium
GACACTGCGGTTAGCTGGCTTTATTTTAACCACCCAAGCGCAAAAACGGGCGATTTTGGGGGTAGCTGGTCAAAATTTTACCACCTAACCGCACGTGGGTGTGGTCTGGTTAATCCCACAGCAACACGAAGGGACCGCTGGCGGCACGGTTTGGGCCCAAAATGCGCCGCTGGCGGGCCGAAAGGTCCGCCGGTGCTACGTTTTGCCGGGAAAATGCGCCCACAGCGGGCCGAAAGGTCCGCCGATGCTACGTTTTGCCGGGAAAGTGCGCCCACAGCGGGACCGTACAAGAGAAATCCATGCCGAAGAGGAGCACACGGACAAGGGGACGCCCCGGCGTCCTTGCCGGCAAAGAGGAATTCGGCCACGAAAGCGCCCAGCAGGGAGCCGAGTATCATCCCCACCGGCGGGTATATCATCCCTATGAACAGTCCCGCGATTGCGCCCCAGCTGCCATATTTGTGCACTGGACCGCGGCCGTCGGGCTACTCAGATGAGCCCCATCTCTTTAGCGCAGGAGACAAGTTCCGGACTGTTGGAGACGTCGAATTTCTCAAGCAGTTTTTTCCTGTACCAGCGGATGGTTTCCTTGCTCAGGGAGAGGGCTTCGGCAATCTGAGTGGTGGTGTAGCCTTTGGACAGAAGGTCCAGGATTTCCTTTTCGCGGGCCGTCAGTTCCGGAGCTTCGGCCGATACGGCAGCCTTTTCAGAAGAGGCCGGGCGATTCTTCCGGAGGCCGAAAATGATTCCGAGAACGATCAGGATAACGGCCGCCAAGGCGCCGGCCAGGCAGCCCAGCTGCCGTTTCTGGCGGGTGAGCACCTCCTGCATATAGTTCAGGTTTTCCGTACGGAAATTCGGCGCATAATCCGGATGGGCGGCGTAGTAGGCATCGGCCTTGCGTAAATAGGGAAGCGATTTCCAGGTTTTCCCCTGTTCGGCATACAGGCGGCCGTAGCCCTTCCATACGTCCACAATCATCAGGCTGTCCCCCGAAGCCTGGGCAAAGGCCATAGCTTTGTCGTACTCGGCCTTGGCTTTGTCCAGTTCCCCCTCGTCCACCCAGGTTTCGCCCATGTTGTAATGGAGGACGCTGTTGCTTTCGTTCCAGCCGTATTTTTCGAAGATGGCGCCGGCCTTTTCATAGTAGTCCATGGCCTGGGGGATGGAATCCATCATATTATAGAGATTGCCGATGGAGCCGTACAGGGCCGAATAGTAATCGTCAATCATTTTTTGCGAATAGCCGGCCGTGTCCGTGGAAGATGCACTTGTCTCCGTTCATCACGTGATAGCCCAGCATCAGGTTCCGGTATGCCCGGTTAATATCCAGCAAATCTTCCAGGGAAGCCTTGTCTATGGCGTCCGGCGTCCAGCGCGCCACGGCTCGCTCCAACGAGTCCAGATTGTGGCCGCGATGGTCATTATAAGCGCCGGCCCGGGGCATGGCGAGGACTGCAAGAAGCAAGATCAGGAGCGAACGTTTCATACTACAAAAATAGTCAAAAAGGATGGAATTAACCCATTGGAGGGGCGTTAAAGGCTCATTTCCCCCCTTTAGGGTGGTGTTTTTTTTGTGGAGAAATATGAATTTTGTGTTAACCATTGAAAACAAAATCATCTGATATGAAAAAGTTATTGCTTTCTGTCGCCGTCCTTGCCATGGTTTGCGGGACTGCCGATGCCCAGAATTTCCTGAAAAACCTGGGCGAAAGAGCCAAGAATGCCGCCGAGCAGAATATCGGCCAAAAAGTGGAAAAGGGCGTGAACAACGTCCTGGACGGCAAAGTGGGAAAAGACCAGAAGAATAAGGAGAAGGCCAAAGACGCTTCGGAAGCCGAAGCTCCCGCCACCGCCGCCTGGACCTGTGAGGAATGTGGCAAAACCGGAAACACCGGTAAGTTCTGCACGGATTGCGGCGCCAAGAAACCGGGTGCGGAAGGCGCTGCCGCTCCCAAGAAGCAGGTAACCTCCGAGTACGCCAAGACCGACTTTGTGCCGGGTGACGAGATTTTCTTCGAAGATCCGGTTGAGGGGGAGAAACTGGGCGAGTTCCCTTCTCACTGGGATTTTCTTGGCGGAGAGGAGTGCGAAGTAATGACCATTGACGGCAATCAGGCCATCAAACTCTCCGGCTGGTTCTCGGACATCGCTCCGCTGATGAAGGAGGAGAACTATCTGCCCCAGGAGTTCACCGTGGAATTCGATGTCTGGTCCAACCCCACCGGAGGCTCCAGTAACAACGACCATATAGATCTTGTGTTACGTTCGGATGAATTCTCCGACTATTGCGTTTTTGTCGCCCTCAATCCGGCGTTCAACGAATTGTCTGAGAATGAAGGAGCTACCACTTTGGATTATTCTTATTATACTCCGGGCGGAGACCTTCGCCACGGAACAACTCCGGGAGATAACGTTCAGAAGCTTGTAGTGCCCGACAGCTGGCTCCACGTCGCAGCGTCTTTCAACAAACGCGCCTTCAAATATTATGTGAATGGTGTCAGGATGGTGAATCTGCCCAACGTGGCGCAGCCCACCCGCATGCTTCTCCGTTCCGTCTCCAACTGTGACGATAAGGACCGCTTCTTCATCAAGAACGTCCGCGTTGCCAAGGGCGCCGTTCCGCTGTATGACCGCTTGGCTTCCGACGGCAAGATTATCACCTACGCCATAACCTTCGAGGTGGGCAAGGCAGACCTCAAGCCCGAATCCATGGTGGAAATCAACCGTATTGCCAAACTGATGCAGGAGAGCCCCAACCTCTCCTTCGAGGTGCAGGGCCACTGCGACGCCACGGGCTCTGACAAGGTGAACGATCCTCTGTCCCAGAAACGCGCCGAAGCCATTGTGGCCGCCCTGGTAGAGCAGGGAATTGCCGAATCCCGCCTCACTCCCGTGGGCAAGGGCTCGCACGAACCCATCGCCTCCAACAGCACTGACGAAGGCCGTGCCAAGAACCGCAGAGTGGAATTTGTAAAGAAATAAACCATGAAAAAACTGTTCATTGCCATTGCAGCACTGTCGCTGTTGTGCGCCCCGGCGCAGGCCCAGGGCTTCCTTAACAAACTGAAAGAAAAGGCCGAGAAAGCCGCTGGCGGTAATATCGGCAATCCCTTTGGCGTGTCTTCGAAAGAAGAGCAGCCCCTGTCGGCGATGCCCGATTCCGACGCTCCTGCCGCCGTTACCGGCGAGCAGGCGCTGCCCGCCAAGCGCGCCAGCACCTTCGGCTGGGACGGCCCTGTTACCCCTTCATCGGCCAAATTCCCCATCCCGCTCATGAACGAATTCCCGGCTGTGCCGTCGGCCTCCGAACTGGCCCATCCTACGGAAGAAGCCCAGATTGCCTACTACAAAGCCATCAAGGCCGTTACCCTCCGGGCCGAGGAACTGAACGAAGACACCACCTGCGAGGATGAGCAAACCCTCATGTACCGGGAAAAGAGCAACAAGATGCTGTCCGACCTCTTCGGCCTCACCCCGGCCGAAATAGACGAACTGCAGGATGAAAACCTTCCGGAAGCAGAGCGGAAGCGCCTGGAGGAAAAGATGCAGAAGGCTTTGCTGGGAGATTTGAATGTGGAAGACCTGGAGAAACAGGCCGCGCAGTATCAGGGTATGTCGGAACAAGAGATGATGGCCATGACTGCCAACCGGAGTGTGTCGGCCCTGGATGCCGTTTATGACCGCAATGCCGCCGATATCCAGAAATACTGCGGCGTTTCCGCCGCCGAATTCAAGAGCGCTTCCCGCGCCCAGATGAACTCCGCCAATCCTGACAAGGAATGCCCCGAGATGGCGGCCCTGAACAAGAAGGTCAAGGCTTATCAGCAGGCCGAATCGGCCAAGAACCCTTCTTTCAAGAAAGAAGCGGAAGCCTTCGAGAAACGCATTCAGAAAGAGACTATGGATGCGGCCATGAAGTCCAACGGAATGGGCTCCATGGGTGGTGGAATGGGCAATCTGATGCAGTCGATGGAAAAAGCCAGGCCCATCATGGAGATGGAGCAGAAGCTCAGCGCCTATTTCATGGAGACCCAGAAACTGCTCTCTGTTGCGGATTCCCAGGCCGACGCCAAGTTCTCCGCCTCCGACCGCAAGAAACTGCTGGCCCTCAAGGAGAAGATTTACGCCACCGACGATCCTTCCGTTTACAATCCCCTCTATCTGCAGGCTTTGGAGCTCATCAAGACCTACCGCGACCGTGCCGCCCAGGCATGGGCCGCCGACGTCCAGAAGCGCTTCAACCAGATGAAGGAGAATATGTCGTCCCTCATCAAGCTCAACCGTCAGGCCGTGGCCGACGAACTAATCCCCGAATGCGCCCTGTGGCGCATGCCGCTGAATGTCGTCATATCGGCCGGCGATATCCTGGCCGAGGCCTACAGCGAGTTCCCGTCGGACTATCCCCCCATGTATGCGGAGGAAGTAGTTCGGGAGCTGTCCCTGTCTAAGGTGCCGGGTGGCGGCGGTCATGCGTGGTTCCCGGAGTTTTCCGTGTTCGGCGCTTCCCACTTTGACGATATTGCCGCCGGCAAGTACATCTTTGCTTCCAACGATGCCGGAGAAGTCTATCAGTTCAGCGGCGGTTCCTGGACCCTGCTGTCCGACAAGCGCATCAAGGAACTGAGCGAGATGAAGAAAGGCGCTGCCGCTACCGGTGGCACCTGGACTTCCCGGGACGGCCAGCGTACCGTGACCTTCAACGGCGAAGGCGGTTACATCGCCCTGCCGGAAGGTGATGAAATCTTCCAGCCGCACGCCTGGAAGGCCTATCCGGACAAAATCCAGTGGCTCAATGCCGCCACAACCGAGGACGGTAAATACCAACTGATTCTTTGCACCTACAAGTTCTAATACTGGCTTGGACTATACTGACAGCGCCCTCTTCCGGGGGCGCTGCCTGGTATGATGTCTGGCGTTCCTTCGACGTGGATCCCCAGATAGCCGAAGCTGTGGTCTGGCCGGAGATGGAGCGTTATTCCCGCCTTCAGGATCTGATGGAAACGACAGCCAATTACGGCACCTACAT
The DNA here is from genome assembly GCA_902784435.1 of uncultured Bacteroidia bacterium. GTDB lineage: Bacteria > Bacteroidota > Bacteroidia > Bacteroidales > UBA932 > Cryptobacteroides. Next base: position 5,030 of record CACZUR010000041.1, read on the forward strand.
CACCACCGGCGGCGGGCCGGACTTCTCCATCGGCATATTTCAGATGAAGCCGTCCTTTGTGGAGGCTATGGAAAAAGCCTGGATGCGCAGCGGCCTGGCCCGGAAGTATGACCTGTGGTTCGACACCGACGATACAGTTACGGCCCGCCGCATCCGCATCTCCCGGCTGCAGAAGGAGGAGTGGCAGGTGATTTATGTGGGTGTGTTTTTAAGACTGCTTTACTCTTCCTACGGCTCTGAGAACAAGAAGGGAGAACACACGCAGGACGGCCTGGAAACGCTGCCGGTTTATGATCAGGTGCGCCTGGCCGCCACCGCCTACAACCGCGGGGTGGTATGGGCCGCCCCCGGTTACGGGGACCTGTCGGCCCTGGAGGAGCACGCCTCCGAAAAGCACTTCCACTACGCCCTGATTCCCACTAAGCATACCCGTCGTTACTGCTACGCCTCCCTGGCTCTCAAACACTATAAAAGCGCAGGCCCTAGAAATCCATGCCGAAGATGAGCTCCACGGACCAGGGACGCTCCTGGCCGGTGTTGGCGTAGAAAGAGCCGCCCAGGTAGCTGAAGGAGACACCCAGGGAAGAGTTGAAGGGCAGGATGAGCTTGGACAGTTCTGCCGTAAGGTCCGCGCCGGCGCTCCAGAGGTTGCCGCCGGACAGGCCCATGTAGTCCCCGTGCGGGGTGAGCACAAAGTTGCGGATGTGGGCCACACCGGGGATGTACCAGTCGCCCACATAGATGGGGATGGCATAGTCGGCCGTCAGCTTAAACTGGAAGGGACTGGCCTGGGCCACCGCCTGAAGGGCATCACTTTCAAAACCGCGCGGGAGCACATTGGCTCCCAGCTCCCCGAAATACAGCCCGGTGCCCGGGGTGAGCTGCTGCTGCACCATGGCGGTGAGGCGGAGACCCTGCGTGCGGGAGAAGCCGGGCAAATACCCGTACAGATAGCCAAAGATACTGGGCATGAACACCTTATCCAGCGAAGGACGGAAGGAACCGCCCGCCTCCAGGCCAATGCCCCAGCGGGGAAAGACTTGATTCTCCTCCCGGGGCAAGGTAACATAGCCACGGGCCGATGCACTGAAGCGCTGCATGAGCACGGAAGCGTCGCTCCCCACGCCGGCCAGTTTATAATGGGCGGGAAGGCCTTTGAACCGGTCCGGAGCCTCCCACAAAATGGGCTCGGTAGAGAGCCAGTTGTTGGTAAGGGTATACCGCACCTGGGGGATAACGCCGTAATTCACCCCGAATTTGTGCCAGGAAAGAGGCACATAGACCCGGAAGGTTGCCTCCACCAGCGGTGCTTCCCGAAGGAAATACCCCGTGCTCAGTTCCTGCCGGGCGCCATCGGCATAGTGGTTCAGGAAATGGTGCCGGGCGGCCCGGTCTCCCAGGTCCAGCGAAGCCTCAAAGACCGGATACTGACCCGTGTATACCAGCTTGGCGTGCAAGGAGTTCCGCCAGTTGGCCGGGTTGTCCGGGCTGCGGTGGAGGCTATAGGCCGCCATGCCGTATATCGTCCCCATGGAATTTTGGAAAAAGCCCGTAAGGCCGATAGAAGCCGTTTTGTAGGTAAAGTCCATGGAACCCTCCTTCACGGCATCGTAGTTCACATACAGCGGCAGCCAGGAGTGCAGCCGCAGCAGGTTGCCCCATTTGTAATAGCGTTTGGGGGCGCTCAGCGGAACGGCCTGCGACAAGTCCGGTCCCGGGCCCAGCGCCCGCTCCTGTGCCGTGATAGTATCGGCAAGGAAATAGGGAGCAACGGTCGCAAAATTCACCTCCCGCGGCTTCAGGGAATCCAGCGGCGTGCGGAAAAGGTGCTCGCCGTTGAGGGTGGTGGTGGTCGCGATCATATCCTTATCGGCCGTAATCACGTCTACCACGCCATAACGGCTGCTGGTGAGCTGCAGAAGCTTCCCGGTCGATGGATAAAAGCGATAAAATTCGTTGGTGCCGGTGGGGTCCGATACCCATTCCAGGTAGTCCTCATCGCTGCCCATGTTGGTCACCTTCTGGACGCTCGGCGCCAGGATTTCCCGCCACTGGGGCGTCACCTGGTAAATGCCGTAGCCGCCCACCGAGATGGCCGATGTGTACAGCGTATCTCCAATCCAGCCGAATTCCGTGGGCTGGAAGCCATCCGGCACGCGCGTCCGGGCCACCACGGAGCCGTCTTGGGCCGATAACTGCACCACGTAATTCTCCCCGCTGGGCATGTATTCCGCCACGGCAATGCGCGCGCCGTCTCCCGAGGGTTGCGGGTTCTGGTAATGGTGCCCGGTGGCAAGGTCGTGCAGCTTGTTGGTATTGATGTCGTAATACGCCACGACGCACTCTCCGGCCAGCTTCCAGCGCGGATGCAGACGCGCTTCCATGATGTAGAGCCGATTCAGATTGGGGTCATACGCAAGCGAGGTGTCCAGCCCGTTTACATAGGCGATGTGCTGCACGTTTCCGTCCCGGATGGCCACTAGCTCCGGCGCATACGTGAACCCGTCGCGAAGGGCGAAAAGGGTGCCGTTATTGTCCATTTGGGTCGAGCAGTAAAAGACGGGATGGGGAGCGTCGGGGGTGATCTGCTCCTGCGGGATGAGCGGTCCGCGGGCCAGGGCATCGGCCTGC
>CACZUR010000042.1 GCA_902784435.1 uncultured Bacteroidia bacterium
TGCTGGTGGGAACGGTTATCTACTTCCTGTTACTGGGCTTTGGCGTGAACGGGAACGAGTACATCGAGCTGGGCGCCCGGCACATCAATACCTTCCTGTGGCTGCTGCTGGCCATTACCGGCTCCCTGCTGCTGCGCGTAAAGCGGGAGCAAATCCATCCCAGCCTCAGGCTCTATATCCCCACCTTCATTACCGCCATCATCATCATCGTCTGCCGTATCATCTTCGTCCCGGACCGGCTGATGACGTTCCTGTTCCCGCCCATCCTGGCTTTTGTGGTGCTGCGTCAGCTGTTCTTCTGTATCCGGGAAAGCGGAAAAGCCACCCCCATAGACAGTATCCTGGGCTGGGCTTCGCTGGCCATCTATCTGGTGTCGTTTGTGTTCTCGTTCCTGGGCTACACCTTTGTGGCGCTGCTCATCCTGGTGTGGTGGTATTTCCAGCTGGCCGTCTTGCTCACCATCCTCTGTCTGATAGACCTGCTGGGCCGATACAAGGAGCGGTGGCTGGATAAACGCGTGGATGCCATGCGCAACCGTATCACCTATGTGGGCGGCGAGGACCGCGAGAGTCTCCTGTTCGGCGCCACCTGGTTCTACGACTTTATCCGGAAGGTGCTTGTTCCGGCCCTGCTGCTGATCTCCCTGCCGCTGTGCGTGCACATGTCCCTGAGCATCTTCGACTTCAACGACCTGTACGACAAAATCTTCAACATCCCCTTCGTCCAGCTGGTGGACAAAGACGGCGTGGAAACGCTCCGGATTTCGGGCCGGGCCATTATCGGCCTTCTTGTCCTGTACGTTACACTTCGCTACATAAACCGGGGCATTCATGCCATGTGGCAATATGTCCGTTACGCCGCCTTCATGCGCAAGCACAAGCGTACCACCATCCGCGACAACGAGATTAACCTGTCCCTGGGCAACAGCATCATCAGCGTGTTCATCTGGATGTCCTATGTGGTGGCCGTGGTGGCTGTTTTACGCATTCCAACCGGCTCCCTGAGCCTGGTGGCCGGCGGTTTGTCGGCCGGTATCGGTCTGGCCCTCAAGGATATCCTGAACAACTTCATTTACGGTATCCAGCTCATGGGCGGCCGCCTGCGGGTAGGGGGCGTGCGCGGACGCGTGGTGGCCATCAACTACCAGTGCGTGGTGGTGGAAACCCTGGAGGGCACGGAAATGTCCTTCCTCAACGCTTCCCTCTTTGGCAAGAACTTCAACAACCTCACCCGCAACAACTCCTACGAGTTCACCAAGATTGTTACGGGCGTGGCCTACGGGACCGATGTCAAGAAAGTGCGCGAGGTGCTCCAGGAGGCCATGAAGCAGGTGCAGACCAAAGACCATTACGGCCGGGATATCGTGGAGCCGCAGTATGGAATTAAGGTGGTCGTGGCGGACATGGCGGACAGTTCAGTGAATATTGCCGTCAAGCAGCATGTGCTGGTTGCGGAAAGAATCGGCTATATCGACCGCGCCAAGGAAGTGATTTACGATGCCCTGAACGCCAACGGCATCTCCATCCCGTTCCCGCAGTGCGACGTTCACCTGGTCCGCGACGAAAAATAAGGCGGGGTTATACCAGGGAAAGCAATTCGCCGAACCGGTCTATCACATGGTTTGCGCCGGCCGCTTCCAGGGCCAAGCGGCTGGAGTTGCCGTAGGTGACTCCGCAGGTCCGGGCGCCGGCGCCAAGGCCCATTTGGATGTCCACGGGCATGTCGCCTACCACCAGCGCCTCGCTTGCCGGAATGCCCAGTTCCTGCAAGGTTTTGAGCACTGGTTCCGGATGGGGTTTAGCGTGTGTAACGTCATCGGCCCCAAGCACATAGGTGATGTATCGGCTCAGGCCCATGCTCTCCAGGAAGCCGTGCAGGGAGTTGGATTTTCGGGACGATGCCACGCTGAGCATGCACCCTTTCCCATACAGTGCCGCCAGCGTTTCTTTTACCTCTGGGAACACCTCCGGAATAATCTGCGTGCGTAGCTCCTCAAAGATTTCCCGGTAGGTCTTTACCCACTCCGGCAGGGTTTCTTTGGGCAGGTCCGGATACATTTGCAGCAGCCCATCCTCCAGGATGAGGCCGATGGTGGCGGCAATGGTTTCTTCGTCTTGGATGGGGTAGCCCATGCGCCGCATGGCTTCCTGGTTGGTGCGGATAATGAGCGCCCGGGTATCGGCCAGGGTTCCGTCAAAATCCAGAATGACAAGTTTTTTCATGGCCGCAAAGATAGCACTTCTTTTGTGAAAGTCAGTAGAATAATGATTATCTTTGAGGGACAATAGTAAATGAGCCTATGAACTATTTAACGCGAATCTTGCTTCCTGTCATGGTCTTGTCGGCCTGTTCGACCGCACCCAAGGACAGGACCCTTGTCTTTGACGGGATAGAAAACGCCCGCGAACTGGGCGGGCTTGTGATGCAGGACGGCCGGACCATCCGAGAGGGCGTCCTGGTCCGCTCCGGAGAGCTCTCCAAGGCTTCCGATGCCGACGTCGCCCTCCTGCAAGAGCGTTTTGCCCTGACCGATGTCTTCGATTTCCGCTTCGAGCTGGAGCGCAGCCGCAAACCGGACCGGGAAATGGAGGGTGTCACGAACACCTGGCTTTCCACCCTCCCGCAGGCCTTTCTGGCGGCCTTTGCTTCCGGCCGGGCCGACAGCACCACCGTGCAATCGGCCAGCCTTCTGGAGGCACTGGGCTCTTATGCTTTCCATCCGGGAGCCCAGGAAATGGCGCAGAAGCTCTATCCCGCCATCGTGACGGACACCACCTCGCAGAAGCGCTACGGCGAATTCCTCCGCGGCGTCCTGGAGGCCAAAGGCGGCGCCCTCTGGCACTGCTCCCAGGGCAAGGACCGCTGCGGATGGGGATCGGCCTTCGTCCTGGCTGCGCTGGGGGCCGGCCGCGAGACCATCGTGGAAGATTTTGCCCTGTCCAATGTCTCGTACGAAAAGGCCGTTGAGGCTTTGTCGGCCCAGGTCGTCCAGAAAGGCGGCGGCGAGCCGGAGCTGGCTTTTATCCGCGCGATGGTGGGCGTGAGCGTAGAGAACTTCGAGCGCACGCTGGAGATGATTGATGCACAGTACGGCTCCCTTCCCGCCTACCTGGAGAAGGCCCTGGGCTTTACCGCCGCGGAGCAGCAAAAGATGAAGGAAAAGTATCTGAAGTAATCCCGCTGCATCCCTGTTTCACCAGCACCCGTGTAGGAGGTTATATTCCTGTTCGGTCATAACAGTTTTGCCTTGAGCCGCTGGCGCGCTTTGGTAACGGAGGCAGGGGAGATTCCCAGCAGGATGGCCTGCTCCGATACGGAGAACTGCAGGTGCGAGAGAATATAGGTGCGGATATCGCCCTTTGTCAGATCGTGATGCGTTTCCCGGAGCGATTCGGGCCTGAAGTCTGATGAATTTCGGAGCATCCGTTCCAATTCGGCCCATTCTTCATCCTGAATGTAGCGGGGCTTGGCACGAAGCCCCTGGAGC